>CAVUHP010000007.1:0-134787 GCA_963741425.1 uncultured delta proteobacterium | reverse complement strand
AAGGTGGTGAGGTGGGGCGGGGTAGCTTGGCCGCGGGAGTCTATCCCTCGTGGCGGGCGTACACATCGCCCTGGAGACTGGTGTACGGAAGCGATCGGAGCCTGGAATAGATCTCATCTTCATCCAGGCTTCGAGCCGACTCAAAGGCCGGTCTATTTTCCAACGTGTAATTGAAACGGTACTCACCGAGTCCACGGAGAAGCTTCAGACAGGCAAACGCCTCTGGGAGAAACTCGGCATGGAACTCGAACGACAATCGTGCCAAGGGACATGAAAGCCCTTCAAGAACTTTCTGCTCAAATCCCTCTACATCGATCTTACAGAAGTCTGGCTCTCCATACTGGGCTATCAGTGAGTCAAGAGTGGTTACCGGCACCGCAACAGACCGACTCCATTCATAGTAAGAGAATCTCCCACTTGATTTCACGGCTGCGATCCACTGTCTGGACATGGAGGAAATGGGCGAGCGGATGTCGCTTAGCATGAGCTCATGTTTCCCGCCGGCGGAACCCACGGCCATGGGGATGATAGATACTCGGGGATTCCGGCCGAACCGCTTCTCGAGTATTCTCACGCATGCTTCTTGAGGTTCCGCGGCTAACACTCTGGCCCCAAGCTCCAAATACAATCCCGTCATGTCTCCCACGTTGGCGCCGATATCGAAAACGAGATCGCCCTCTTTGATCAAGGCTTGGTGGAATCTGAGCGATTGGCCACGGGATAAGCGCCTTCTCGCCTTCTTCACAAGGGCTCTGGCTCTGGAATGCAGCCTCAGCAAATCCGTTTTCCAGGCGCCGATCGAATCGAAGAAACTGGCGTTATCTTGCTTCGCCATGGGCACTCAACCCTGAGGGTCTTCTACGCCCTCCATGACAACTTCGTGGAGCAGGGCGTTAATGTCCTCCGACTCAAAGCGGAATCGAGCCACGATCTGCCGCAGTTGAGGAGAAAGCCTCGCGTAGCCCCACGTGGCCCGTCGTTTCGTTTCCATCCAGCCATTGCGAGCGAAGTAGAGAGGAAGATTGTCTTGAAAGTAGGACAGGGCGTCGGCGTTCTTCAGAATATCTGATCTCTCGTCGCCTCCAGTCTCATGAAGACGCACCAGGCGGCAAACCTCAATCTTCACGTGTTCGTCTACGCCGCATTCGCCGAGAATCGATCGCAAGATCTCGGCACTGTTAGAGGCGTGGGCCGCTTTGAATTCATCAAAGCTCCGAAAGCGGTTTTTTTGAACTCTCCGAGTCTCTATAGCTCGTTCTATGTCATGACCGAGTGCAGCGAGCTTAAGAGCCACGTCAGCCTCCGGAAGCAGCTTGAGGACCCAGGCCAAGGTATTTTCGGCATGAAGCGGATCTTCGGGTACCTTTGACCCTGAGATTGCAGATCGGATTAGCTGTTCCGCACATCGGATGCTGTTCATGGACGTGGCCTCTCAGAGTGATAGGAAAGCCTGCCCGTTTGTGGTCTCATGGGCATTCGTGTGTATAGGACTCTGCGGCTTCTTCCGTTCCGCGAATGAAGGCCTCGGTCAAGAGATAAGCCTGATGATCAGGATACTGGACGGGTGGGCGTTTCATGTAGTACGCGGATGGACCCTCCAAGATGCCTCCTTGCCGTCTGTCCAAGGCCAGTTTGCAGCACCGAATCGCATCAATGGCAACGCCGGCGGAATTCGGGGAATCCTCAACCGAAAGGCGAAGTTCCAGATCTAGGGGGACATTCCCGAAAATTCTGCCTTCCATGCGGAGAAAACATATTTTTTTGTCGTTCAGCCATGGAACATAATCACTCGGGCCAATGTGGACGTTCACGCGGATCCAGGGTCTTTCCGGCCACCGACTGAACCGCCTCGGTCTTTGAAGTCCTTTTTGAGGCCAGACGGTCTCGGTCGAGCATGTTCAGAAAGTCGGTGTTGCCGCCAACGTTGAGCTGGTAAGTCCTGTCCAACTCAACCCCCCGCTGCTTGAAGAGGTCGACGAGGATCCTGTGGACTATGGTTGCGCCAAGTTGGGACTTGATGTCGTCCCCGATAATCGGCAACCCGCGTTTCTGAAAGCGACTCGCCCACGCCGGATCGCTGGCCAGGAAAACCGGGATATTATTGACAACGGCCACGCCGGCATCGAGGGCACATTCCGCATCAGAACCGAGTGGCCTTTTCCGATCCGACGGGCAGATAGATGAGAAGGATCTCCACTCCCGATTCTCGAAGGACCTGCACGACGTCCTCTCTTGTGGGCTCAGGGTGGGAGGCCAAGACGAACGAGCAATCCTCGTCGCATCCCTCCATGCTCTTAGGAAAACCATCGAGCACTCTCCCCATGAGCACTTGGACACCGGTTTCGGGGACTTTCTCGTGAAAGACGCGTCGCGCAATTAGGTGGCGCAAAGATCGCTTGGGAAACATCCTGCCCCACTTTTCTCTCGTCTATATCGAATGCAGCCGTGACCTCTATGTCGAAAGGCTTGTACCCTCCTACATCCCAATGCATAAGCCCAGAGAAATCCTCGCCGGTCCTAGTCCTATAGTAGGAGAGACCCTGAACGAGTGCACTGGCGCAATTTCCGACCCCTGCTATGGCGATTCTTATTGGTCTCATATCCTGTGGCCTTATCCTCTCCCCGCCGGTTCGGCTGACAAAACCCGAATACTCGAACCCTGAAACTCCACGAGCCTCTTTGCGGAAGCTTAACACGCTTCGGTCAGTAGCTGAGAAGGGGGTTCTGCGATGGCCCGGCAATCGAGCCGCCCGGCAGTGCCGAAGTCCTTTTCGGAGCCGGTTGGGCTCCGGATGACCTACGGACCATTGACGCGGAAGCCCCTGCACAGGTATCTGTCATACGAAAGGGCTCCCTCCGAGGGAGGATTTTTAGTAACCAAGGAAAGGTCATGCTGTGGCACCTCAAGAAGTCTCATCAGCAGGATGGCAAACCAAGAGCTCGGATCGATTCGTGCTCAAATGGATAAAGTGCAATCTGTCTGCTCGAATCACTCCGCCGACTATTGGGTTTCTCGTGGTTGCGTCCCTGGATGATTACCGTTTGGAGTATGGCCTTGGGGATGGTCGCCGGTGTGGTATTTGCCGCAGGATGGGGGGTGCTGGCGGGACTACTGGCGGGAGCATCTCAGATTCTCGATGGGGTTGATGGTCAATACGCGAGACTCACGGGAACTCAAAGTCCAGCAGGAGCCTTTCTCGATTCTGTTCTGGACCGTTTCAGCGATGGGTTCTTGGTTCTTGGGCTGATCATCTTCAACGTCCAGCAGGGGTTTCCAGGGTGGTTGCTGTTTATTGTGGGTGCATTCGCTTTCATAGGGAGCGGACTTGTAAGCTATACGAGCGCCCGAGCAGAGAATCTTAGCATAGACCTCGGCAATCCGACCCTGGCGAGCAAGGGAACGAGGGTCACCGTTATGGCCATAGCCGGTATCTCTAGTTGCGGATTCGCTTTTGAGTCAGTTCTGCGAACCACCGCTCAATAAGGTTTACCCACGATGAGCTGGTGGGGATAAAGTGCAGATGGAAATGAGGGTGCTTTTCCAGCCACTTTTTGACGTTTGGGTGGGTGTGAGTCCCGTAGTTGTCGAGAATCAAGTGTAGATTCGATCCCTTCGGGGTTTCACCGTTGATTTTTCGGAGAAACTTCAAGAATTCAATGTTCCGATGTCTTGGGTAACACGATCCAATAACGGTGCCTTCCAGCACATTCAGAGCAGCAAAGAGGCACGTAGTGCCGTTGCGTTTGTAGTCATCAGTCATGGTGCCACATCGACCTTTCTTCAACGGTAAGCCCGGCTGGGTGCGGTCAAGCGCTTGAATCTGGGATTTCTCGTCCACGCAAAATACCAGTGCTTTATCCGGCGGTTCAAGATACACACCAACGACGTCGGTAAGCTTCTCCACGAAGTGTTTGTCCTTGGAGAGCTTAAAGATCCTTTTGTTACTTTACGTACATGCCCATGGTCGCGCTCTGCTATTTGGTTTTGCACACCAATCTGGCGGTCTTTTATAGAATTCGGCTGGCTACCTATTCAGCGGTCCCGTCGGGACCGCTTTCTTAAAAGAGCTTGGGCCAAGCTATCGTCATCACCCGAGGTAATCGCTCTCGATCTTCGCCTCCCCGCAACCGTCCAAAGATCCGACGCGAAGACAACTCAAGCAACCAAATCGATATCAAAGAGCAATGAGTCTTTTCGGACCCGTCGCCAAAAAAAGCTCAACAAACCGAGTCCTCCCCATCGTTCATGCATCTACTGATGACAGGTAGAAAGAGCATCATACGGAAGGATATGCTATGAAGCACTGGAGGGATATGCCGGCTCAAGTGACAAATATGCTGCTGCAAGGCTTAATGTGGCTAGCTATGCTAGTGAGTCACTGTTTGCGCGATGGGCGAGAGATCTTACTCCAACCGCCAGAAAGGTGATGTGTACACGCGCGAGCTAGCGAAAGCAGAATTCTGCGCTCTTGAAGTCCACCAGAATTCGGGGAAAAAAAATGGCAAAATAAGTTTGTGGTAACTGCGGCGTCGTGTGACCACAGACAACTCTGTGAACATTTGGATCATGTACCGACTCACGCCGAATAGGGTTACTCGCTTCCAACGCGCGATCTACGACCATTTCAGAGAACATGGTCGGGTGCTGCCGTGGCGCTCGACTCGAGACCCGTACCGTATTCTCGTTTCAGAGATCATGTTGCAGCAGACGCAGGTCGAGCGGGTTCTCCTGAAGTACGAGGCTTTTCTTGAACAGTTACCGGATATCGAGTCCTTGGCCACTGCACCTCTGCGACAGGTGTTGGCAGCCTGGCAAGGATTGGGGTACAACCGCCGCGCCGTAGCTCTTCAGAGAACCGCCCAACGGATTGTAAACGAGTTTGAAGGACGCATCCCCGCTTCCTACGACACCCTCCTCATTTTTCCCGGAATAGGCCCTGCTACAGCCGGAGCCATACTGGCCTTTGCCTTCGAAGAGCCATCAGTCTTCATCGAGACTAATATCCGCCGCGTCTTCATACACTTTTTCTTTCGGGGCGGAACCGATGTGCACGATCGGGAAATTCTCCCTTTGGTCGCAAAGACTCTGGATCGGCGGCGACCGAGAAACTGGTATTATGCGCTTATGGATTACGGCGCAATGCTCAAAACCGTGGGACAGAACCCGAATAGGCGGAGCAAACACTACGCCGCGCAAGCCCGGTTCAAAGGGTCAGACCGCCAGATTCGAGGGTTGATATTGAAGGCCCTGCTCCGTACACCCAGCCTAGGCCTGGATGAAGTGGCAAGTGCTGTAGCAGAACCTCTGGAACGCACAAGAAGGCTTATCTATAGTCTAGTGCAAGAGGGTTTTCTTACCAGGACCGGAGAAACGCTCAGGATAGCTGTCAGCGAGGAGACGGGAGAAAGCGTTGACGTGGAAAACCGTTGAGCGGTGGGGGAAAAACCTCAGATGCGGCAAAACCGACGAAGATGATAGCCTATCTCAGGAAGAGCTTCTACGCAACGCCGCATATACTCCCGACCTTCACAAAGCCCTTATTCTGTCTGCGCCTCGATTAATGCCGACCGATTGGCAGCCCGATGTCCCATCCCGACTCAGTTTTGAGAAAATCGCGTCAGGCTCAGCCAGATCGATTTTGGGCGCCTTTCCCATTTGAAGAAGGGCCAAGTGCGGGCAGTTTTTCACATTTCCGCATACGCGACACGCCTATAATCGAGGTAGGACGGCCGGTCACCCGACCGAAGATCTGGTCAGAGAGATTGACCGGATGAGATTCGATGTGGGAAAGACGGAGATATGGGTCCAAAAATAAAACCTGGCGAAGGGGTTTCGCCAGGCGAAGGGGCCCTTTGGGGGCCCTGAAGTTTCATGACTCCAAAACCAAGAAGCTTGGCTTGTCCAGGCTTCCCTGTAATTTTAGTCTGTTAAGTGGCGGGAGCGACGAGATTCGAACTCGCGACCTCCGGCGTGACAGGCCGGCGTTCTAACCAATCTGAACTACGCCCCCGATAATCCCTTGCATGACCTGGTAGGCGGGAGAGGTTTTGAACCTCCGACCCCCGGCTTGTAAGGCCGGTGCTCTCCCGCTGAGCTACCCGCCCTCAGTTCTGAACAACGTCGGAACACAAAGTTCCAACATTATCCATACAGCATAATAGTTGGTTGCGAGAGTGTCAAGAGAAACAGGGCACCCTAAGTTACCCTTCACTTACATGCGGGATGCAATCAGTGCATCCCGAAGGGGCAACCCAACAGTAGCCGTGGGTGCAAACCCAAGGAAAAGGGAATAGCACCCGCCGAGGACCCTGGAAGGGTCACCGTCGCAATGCAGGAGGTAATCGCACTCTTGGGCGACCCCTTTAGGGTCGGTAATTCGTTGTGATAGGGGTATCTCCGGTCCACGGGTTTACATCCGTGGCTATTTTTGGTACACCCCCTTCGGGGCTCAGAATCCTTTCCTCCCCGCATAAGTGAATGCTCACCACCGGGAGTTACCATTGAGTTACGTGGGGGAAGTGTTGGTCGTCGGTTATCGGCCACATCTCACACGTCAGAGAATGGTTTCGTTGCCCGACAGAAAAGTAGCGGACTTGTCGACACAGCTCGCATCCGCGAGTCTGCTGGCTGGATCGCCCGGTAATATAAGTTTAGAGTTTTTGGGGAGGGGCCCGGGGAACCCTTTTTTGCAGAAAAAAGGGTTCCCCGGAAATCCTCCTAAATCTCTTCCGACCGGGCGACTTCTTCCATTTCCTGGAGGGCTTCGTTTACAAGCACGAAGAGCACCGCCTCGCCTTTATCTTTGATGCCGGGTTTTTTCAGATATCCGCGCGTCAATATCGTGTCGATGATAGTTTGTACCAGGTCTTGTTCGAGTTCGAGAAGATCTATGGAGGTAATAAGCTCTTTTTTTAGAATATCGCTTTGATCTTTGATCGAGAATGGTTCTTCAGGGGGATCCAGAATCGCAGTGTCACCTGTATCAGTGTGAGCCCAATAAGCGATGACCTCATCATTGTTTCAGTTCGTAAAATACCCGTGAAGAAATCAACTTTCACACGATCATACCAGTTGCCAAAAGTTCGGCCCGATTGCACTTCGTTTGTGAATTTAAGGAATCCCTGAAGGACTGGTTCCAGGCTTTACTTAGGACAATGTATGGACCCCGGCTTTCGCCGGGGTGACGGGTGGTAACACGCCATCGCTTTTGGCAAACACTATACATCCATCAAGACTCGGGCATTAGCCCACGTTGGCAAGCCCGTGTTTTCGCATTTTGCTGTAAAGAGTGCTTCGGCTGATCCCCATTAATTTTGCGGCCTTGTACCTATTCCAAGCGCATTTTTCAAGGACAGACCGAACGTGGTCCCGTTCGAGCCTGTCCAGATTTGTGCTTTGATCGCCTGAGCCGGGCGATTCCTGGGATCTTAATTCGGGGGTCAACAGATCGGGAGTAATGATATCCTCTTTCGCGAGCAGGACACTGCGTTCGACAACGTTTTCCAGCTCTCGGACATTACCGGGCCAGTAATGGCTGAATATCAGATCCATTGCCGGATGCGAAAAGCGTTTTACATTCTTTCCCAGGCGCTCGTTGTACCGATCTACAAAGTTCGCCACCAGTTGAGGTATATCCTCTTTGCGCTCCCTGAGTGGAGGCAGATCAATAGAGATCACGTTCAGCCGCCAGTACAGGTCTTCTCTGAATAGCTGTTGGGCCATCGCCTTCTTCAGGTCTCTGTTTGTCGCGGCGATCACCCGTGCATTCGTTCGAAGGGTCTCTTCGCCCCCTACCCTCTCGAATTGATGCTCCTGGATTACCCGTAGCAGAATGACCTGCGTCGGCTGGCTGATTTCGCCGATTTCATCGAGAAAAATGGTTCCGCCGTCCGCCTGTTCGAACCTGCCGGGTTTTCTCCGGATTGCTCCGGTAAAGGCGCCCTTTTCATGCCCGAATAGTTCCGAATGCAACAGGGTTTCGGAATAAGCTGCGCAGTTTATCACCACAAAAGGGCCGCTGCTTCGGGGACTCTCTTCGTGAATGGCCCTGGCGCATACTTCTTTTCCTGTGCCCGATTCGCCTTGGATGAGCACATGAGAATCGCTTGTGGAGATATCCAGAATAAGGTCACTGATCTTGCGCATCGGAGCTGAACGCCCGAGCAGATTGGCCAGCCGTTCACTCCGATCCAGAGTTCGTGTTAAACGGCTGTTCACCTGACGCTCATGCCGTAAGCTGCTATAGAGTCTTCTGATGCGCAGCATGGCATTTACCCTGGCGATAAGCTCATTCGGCTCGTACGGTTTGGTCAGATAATCATCTGCGCCTCTGTTGAGGCCTTCTATTTTGCTCTCCAGCTCGTCATGAACCGTGCACAAGATGACAGGGATGTACTGATATTCCGGGTGGTCCTTCAATTTGGCCACGAGTTCCAACCCATCCATTCCGGGCAAGTTCACATCAAGGAGTATGGTATCCGGACTGCTATCATTGTTTTGTTCGAGGATTTTCAGACCATCCTCCGCGGAAACCGCCAGGTCCGTTATGAATCCAGCCCCTTGCAGGAGTTGCTCCGCAAACGGGCCATTATAGGGATCATCTTCTATGATCAGCACATGCCCTTGTCCGCGGGATTCGTCGAGCACCTCGGCCTCCTGTGTAAATCGCGGGCTCAGTCGCCGGATGGGCGATTCTGAGTAGTTACCCGTTTCCGTGGCGAGAAAATAGTAGATTTTTCTTTTTACTGCAATGGATCATTGCAGTAGCCCCGTTTGTGGGGTGAGAAACGACTTTCAGAAAGAGGACCATCAGGGGAAAAACCCTTTTGCAAAAGGTGCTCCGCGCACGGCGAGCAATGCCTTTGTGCAGGCCTTAACGTAATCGAAGGCAAGGACATTGAGGTGCATTGTTGGCCCCACGCCCAGTGGACCTGGACCCTCTTTCCGAAAACTCCCAAATGGCTGGCGGCAGGGTAACCTGGGTGCCCCACAAAAACATCTCTGCCCTTGAGCAACTGATTACCTGCAAGGAGAAAGGTAAACTGCTGGAGTGGGATGGATCACATTCTTTCGGTCTCCGGATTCTATGCGGAGCAAAATACACAATCCTTACTGCAAAAGTTTTTAGGCGCCGCCCGCAGGTTTTGGATCTTCGCGGCCTTTACGTTGCGAAACAGGATCGCCCTGTTGCTTCACAGCAGGTCTTCGAACTAAGCGGTTGTGCATTGCGACTATCTTTAAAAAATTCCGCAGCAGAGTTCCGCCGTCAGGACGAGCAGAATAGGAGTATTCAGTGTGAGCTTGTATCCCATAGACCGGTTTGGTCGGATGTTTTATGATTTGAAACGGGCTGAGATCGTTTTGCGCTAAATGAATGAAGCCGGACGGTAATTTTTTGACCTCATCAAAATGATTCTCAACAAGATTAATTGTCTCATTCATTCCGTCGAAAATCGGATCCTTTGCTATCACCTGGATATTGTGCCGACCTCGCTCCGTGGGTTTGTTGGTGTACGGGAAACAATCATCTTCCCCGCCCCGTATCGGTCCTACTTTGCCGCCAAATGCCAGCGCCAATGCCTGATGGCCTCCGCAGATACCGACCACAGGTACTTCCATTTGTTCGATGATAACTTTCAGGGCATTAAAAAAATTGTCGAGATTCTCACGACTTCGCCCCTTATACCGGCACCATGGTGTCCCGTTCGGGCTTAGAGCAAGAAACGCAGGGCGCAGCCTGGCTATATTTTCTGTTGTCACTTCGCTATAAGGTAGAATAATCCCGGTTCCGCCCACTCCCAATCTGATAAGTTTCTCTCGGACTATATTTGCTTGTTTCGAGGTTTTGCCGCCGAACAGATTTACGACAATCCACAGGGATGACGGTTCAAGAGGTTTACCCGGCTCTTCCAAACTATTCCGGTCAGCATCAGGTTTTATTTCATCCGCGATTGCCGGCCCTGCAATTGAAAATCCAAACGTGAAAATCATGAATATAAAAAGTATTGCACGACGACCCATATCTAATAACCTCTCTGTAGATCCAAACTGCTCTTGGGCAAGGGGAATTGATAACCAAACCAAACACAAAAGTAAAGATACCTTTTCGAGTACTATACAATTTTATGAAACTAATTCTAACCAATAAATGATAACATGTCAATTAGATGAATGTTAATTCTCAATTAAATTAATCCTGGTAAGAACAATTTGTAAAACAAAGGGTTACGTATGATATCTATTTCAGGGCTATTTCGAGGTGCAAAGAGTGAATTTACTGAAGAGTAAAACTCTGATAGTGACAGGCGCATCGCGAGGAATCGGCAAAGCTTTAGCGCTGGAGCTTGCTCGGGGGAACGTAAATTTGGTCCTAAACGCGAGGAGCGCTTTATTACTTGCCGAAGTCCAGCGTCAATGTAATAATTCGGCGGTTCGAGTGACTTCTGTGGTCGGGGACATCTCGCAGCCAAAAACCGCGCATGAACTGGTTGCAGAAGCAGTTAAACTGGGAAATTTCTACGGGTTCATTCATGACGCGGGGCTCGTGGGATCTTTCGCCAGAGGATCGGCAGGGGCGCTGAGAAGGCCACCGGAAACCCGCTTTTTATGTAAAAAGGTGCTCCGCGCACGGCGAGCATGCATAACGCAACATCGAAGTTTATCGAGGGCTCCCAGCCTCACGATGCATGTTGGCGCCACGCCCAGTGGGCCCGGCCCCTTCGGCAAAGACTCTAACCGATTGGCGGCATATCAAGATTGTGTGGATAATATGAGACGGTAGAGCGCCTCGTGGCCGCCGGGATTCGCAGATTGGTCGAGATCATTAAAACCTATTTGACTGGCAACATCAGCGGCTTAGAGAGATCCCCTAACCATTTCTTTTCTGGAAAACAAGAAATCGAATGTAATAATAAGTGCTTGGGGCGAATCTCATTGGCGGGTACAATCTTGTGCGGTTTTCATTGCCGGAGTTATTGAAAACCAGAGCGGGTTTGGCGGTATTCTTCGGTTCAGCCGCGGCTGAGCTTGCGGTTCCAGGCATTGCAGCTTACTGCGTAGCTAAAGCCGCAGAGGAGCATCTGGCCAGGCAATTGGCTGCCGAGGCTCCTTGGATTACCACTTTTGCATACAGACCCGGCATAGTGGATACTGACATGCAAAGCGAAGCCAGGAAAGCCCAAGGCGGCGCGGCCGAATCGTTGCATCGAGAATTTCGCGGGTACCAAGAACGTCGGAGAACTTATATCTCCGGAAGCTGCAGCAGCGGCGCTCGTCAAATTGATACTTCAGGATCGCAGCAGGTTCCGCGGCAAGACAATTAATTACGAAGATGTTCGCTGATCGTCGATTGTTTTGGAAAATTTACCATATTGTGGAGTTTTATTTTGAGTGAACTCCTTTTCTATATTTCCGTGGCGCTAACGTTGTGTTTCGCGGTTATCAACGGCTTCCATGATGGAGGCAATGTTATAGCGACAATTGTTTGTTCCAGGTCTATGCACCCTGTTAAGGCACTTATCGGAGCAACAATTGCCGAATTCCTGGGGCCTGTTTTGCTTGGGACGGCAGTGGCGCACACAATGACAATAGGTATTATCCGGCCGGAATACGTTCAACAGCTTACGCCGGGAAACATTTACCTGTTGGTAATCGCCGGGGTGGGGGGAGCCATCATATGGAATCTCGCCACATGGTTTCTGGGGCTTCCCTCCAGTAGCTCTCATGCGCTTATCGGCGGATTACTTGGCGCGGGACTGGTGTCTTCCGGATTGGAAGGAGTGGCGCTTACCAATATGGTGGAAATTGTACTACTTCCTTTATTTGTATCACCGTTTATTGGAATTATCCTTGGGTTCCTGGTATTTTCGTTGATCAGGATCTTACTCACGGGGGCGCCGCGAAGTGTAGGTCGATATTTTGTTTTTCTACAAGTTCCATCCATGCTATTCCTGGCAGGAACGCATGGTTCAAATGATGCCCAAAAATCAATGGGAGTGCTTGTAATTGTACTTGCCGCTGCGGCTGGAATAAGAATCGAAGACTCGACCGTTCCGCAATGGGTTATTTTGAGCTGTGCGGCAGCGGTCGCTCTTGGGTTATCTGCTGGTGGGTGGCGGATGATCAGAACCGTCGGCTATGGAATTTGTCGACTCGAGCCGGTGCACTCTTTCGCATCGCAATTAACAGCCACAGCTGTCATACTTGGCGCATCCTTGTTAGGCGGCCCGGTCAGTACGAGCCAGGTCGTAGCATCATCAATTATGGGAGTGGGCGCATCGCGCAGACTGAGTTCCGTACGCTGGCCGGTGACTGCAAATATTGCGTACGCATGGATTCTTACAGTCCCCATTTCCGCAGCTCTTGCGGCCGCCATTTATTGGCTTTTGCACCGATTTGTCCGAGTATAATCAGAGGTAGACATGGCATTCTGGAAAGTCTTCGGTCATAAGCAGACTGCAGATTTCTATGATCTTCTGCTGAATCAGGCCGAAAAAGTTCTCGGTGGCTGCCAGGCGCTTACCAAGTTCCTTGAGGATAAAGGCGAAGGGGAAGAAGTCAGCCGGTTCGAGCAGGAAGCAGATGATATTCGCCGGGTCTTGATCGACGAACTCAATAAGACGTTTATCACTCCCATTGACCGTGAAGACATCTTTGCACTGTCCCGTGCGATCGATGATGTGGTCGATCACGCGAAGAATACAGTTAAAGAGATGAAGATTTTTGGGATAGACACCAATAATCATCTCTCTGATATGTCTGAATTATTAGAGCGAGGGGCTGAAGAATTGGTTTCGGCAATGCGACACCTCAAGAAAAATCCCAACGTTGCCGTCGCATATGTTTCTAAGGGCCAAAAGAATAGAAAATCGGATGAATGACAGTTATCTGGCTGCATTGAATGATTTATTTTCAGGCAAGGACTTAAGAGTCATTTTGAGCCTTCGAGAGATATATAGACATTTTAACAGGAGCGCGGACCGCGTCGATGATGCGGCCAACATTATTAGCAACATTATAGTCAAGACATCTTAGACTCGGAATCCCAAAACCCAGCCACCACTCTGTTGGATACTGTCGCTCAGCATCTCCGGCCTATTACCCAAAAACATAGGCACACGAGAAAATTGTTCGGGGTTTCTTGGATTAACCGAACATGTCCTTCTGATTTATGGTATGATAACGAGTCCTTTTGGTCTCTCTTAAAATTCCCGATAAACGACGAATCTACGAGAAGACCTCACGATTCAATAATTGCACATTGGCGTGGAATTAACGTGAGGCAACAGCGTAGAAGCTGAAATCCAATTCAAGGAAATCGAATCCGATCCGAGGAGAATCCCATAATGGCGGCACCTCGCATATTGATTCTGGATAATGAGGTCACTCCAGCCGAGGAGATACGATCGACCCTATTGGATCTTGGATATGAAACCTGTTTTTTGGCGGACACCAGGCAGGCAGTAGAAAAATGTCATGAAATTAAGCCTGATGTGGTGCTCCTGCGTGTCATGCCCGATGAGATCAATGGATTTGAGACTGCCGAGCAAATGCAGTCTTTGTTCAATATTCCGATTATTTTTCTTACCACGTCTGCGGATCAACTTGGCCAAGAAAGGATCCTGGCTAGCGGGAATTATGGATATGTATCGAAGCCGTTTAAACCGATAGACTTGAAATGCGCTATTGAGATCGCAATACACACACATGAAGCTGAACAACGATCGATCGTGAATGATTTCCGTTATCGAGCATTATTTGAAAACATGAACGATGCGGCGGCAGTTTATAGAGCGGAACAGGACGGCGACGACTTCATTCTGGTAGATTTCAATAGGGCCACGGAAGAAATAGAGCAGGTTTCTCGAAGTGAGGTCATTGGCGAGAAATGTGCTCGAAATATTTCCGGGCATCAAAGAATTCGGATTGTTTGACGTGTTCCGAAGGGTTTGGCAAACGGGCAAACCCGAACATCACCCGATCGGTGAGTCCAAAGATCACAGGATCAGAGGATGGCGAGACAACTTCGTATATAAGCTCCCCTCTGGAGAAATCGTCGCTGTTTATAGCGATCAAACGGAACGCAAACAATGGGAAGAAAAAATAATCGAAAAAGAGAGGCGTTACAAAACTCTCGTCGAGACGATGAACGAAGGGCTGGCATCAACTGATAAAAATGGTGTGATCACGTTTCACAATGACAGATTTGCCGAGATGCTAGGGTTCAACCCGAACGAAGGAGTGGGCAGGCTTGCTCGGGAAATGGTTGCCGATGAATATGCAAGCTTATTCGAAAAGAAGTTTCATGAACGCTCAACCAGCGAGATTCTTTCCGATTATTATGAGTCCGAGCTAAAAAATAAAAATGGTGAGAAGGTTCCAGTCATAGTTTCATCCAGGGGGATTTATGACGAGGGTAATCAGCTTCAAGGGATAATAGCCACTTTTGTTGATATAAGCGAGCGTAAGCGAGCGGAACTGGCGCTTCAGACAAGCGAAAGAATGTGCCGTGACGTTCTCTCCGCAGCGCCTATTGGTATAGCCTATTCTGAACGAGGAAAATTCAAATGGGCCAATGATTCAATGCTAAAAATGTTTGGGCACAAGAATGAACACGATTACCTGAACACGAGCACCAAAGCTTTTTATGAATCTGAAAGCGAGTACCTTAATAGTACGAAAGGCGTTTTATGAAAGCCTGACCAACGGTAACTCGGTTGAAACCGAAGCCCGATTCCGGAGAAAAGACGGCTCAATATTTTTCGGACAAATTCGAATAAACGCTTTGGATCGGCATAATCCGAATTCAGCCACTATCACCACATTGGCGGATATTTCTCCGCAAAAATCCGCGGAAGAGGCCCTTCGAGCATCGGAAGAAAAATACAGGGTTCTCCGTTGAGAGGGCACAGGAAGGGATCTTTGTCGCCCAAGACGGATTATTCCGTTTTGTTAATCCGAGAATGGCGGAAATGCTGGGCCGTAATCCGGCCGAATTAATCTCAATGCCTTTCACGACCTTTGTCCATGCGGATGATAGAGACCTGTTACTTCATTATCATTTTAAACGACTGCAAGGGGAAGAATTAACAAATCGTTATCCTTTCAGAATATTGACTAGAAACAAGGGGATAAAGTGGGCCGAATTAGATGCGGCCCTTATTCAATGGGAAGAACGACCCGCTGTTTCTGGATTTCTGACTGATATTACCGAACGTAGAGTGATGGAGGAAGAACTCAAGCAAAGCGAAGAATGGCACCGATCCCTGGTCGAGAACAGTTTTGACGGTATTTTTGTGCAACAGGATTCGAAAATTCTATTTGGAAATCCCCGGCTTTATCAAATGCTGGGATACTCCCCCGGTGAACTGGAAGGGATGGAGCATTGGCGGATTTACCACGCAAATTATCAGAAAATCACCAGAGAGAGAGCTAAGGCTCGCATGAGAGGCGAAAACGTGCCTGCGCAATATGAGGTCATACTGCAGCGTAAAGACGGCTCATTTTTTCAGGGAGAAGTAAGCGCGAAGGTCGTGAATGTAAAAGGCAGGCCCGGAGTACAAGCGTGGGTGAAGGATATTTCCAAGAAAAAGCGAACTGAAGAGACGCAACGTCGTTTGGCTACGGTGGTACAGCAAGCCTCGGAAGCGGTCGTGATTATGGATGTTAATAACAAGATTCAATACGTCAATCCGGCTTTTGAAAAGATTACCGGATACTCACAGGAAGAGGTAATCGGTCAAACGCCCAAGATGTGGAAACATGAGAACTACGATCCTGTGTTGACCAAAAAATATGGGAAACCGTCTCTGGTGGGCAGGTCTGGCGAGGACAACTTGCGAATCAAAGAAAAGACGGTACACCATACTTGGAAGATGCCACTGTATCTCCTGTGCGGGATGCTTCAGGACAAATAATCAATTATGTCGCGATCAAAAAAGACATAACACGTGAAGCCGAACTGCAAAAACAGCTTCTCCAAGCCCAGAAAATGGAATCGCTGGGGACGTTGGCCGGTGGAATTGCCCATGATTTTAATAACCTTTTAACAGTCATAGGGGGTTACTCGGAATTACTTTTGATGGACAAACAGGAAGGCGAGCCCGGTTATGACGATCTTTACAAGATTATTGTTGCCACTCGCCGAGGCGCGGAACTCGTTAAGAATCTATTGGCTTTCGGCAGCAAGGTCGAGCCGCAACTTAGACCCTTGGGCTTGAACCATGAAATTGAGCAGATCAGAAAACTGCTGACCCGAACAATCCCGAAAATGATCGAAATTGAGCTCAGCTTGGCCAATAACCTTTCCCAAATAAAGGCCGATCCTGTTCAAATCGGACAGGTACTCATCAATTTGGCATTGAATGCTCAAGATGCCATGCCTAATGGCGGAAAACTTGCGATCGAAACTCGAAATGAATCTCTTGATGAAGAATATAGCAGGACTCATCCATTGGTAAAACCCGGAGAGTATGTTTTGCTGGCGATCTCGGATACAGGCCACGGGATGGACGAAGAAACCTTGGAGCGCATTTTTGAGCCGTTCTATACCACAAAAGCAGTGGGAAAAGGCACCGGTCTCGGACTGGCCGTGGCCTATGGCATAGTGCAGCAGCACGCAGGTTTCATACAGTGTCAAAGCGAGGTTGGCTGCGGAACTAGATTTGAGATCTATTTGCCGGCAATAGAAGACCAGGTGAATCTTTTGGAAGAAGCGCCCGTGAAAGTAGAGCCGATAAAAGGATCAGAGACGATATTGCTCGTCGATGACGAGGATTTTGTCAGGGAACTCGGATCTCGAATTCTCAGCGGTGCCGGCTTTAAAGTGCTGGAAGCCGCGAACGGGAGAGAAGCATCGGAAATATATAAAGAGTCACAGGACAAAATTGGGCTGGTGATTTTGGACCTGATCATGCCCGAGATGGGAGGCAAACAGTGCCTGGAAGTAATTTTGAGGATCAATCCCAAGGCAAAGGTCCTTATCGCCAGCGGGGCCGGGGCAATGGAAACAACTAAAGATGCTCTCGCAGGTGGAGCGAAAGGATTACTCCGCAAACCTTTTAAAATGGACGAGATACTAAGTGCCGTCAGACATGTCCTGGATTCAGAATAATCCTACGCTGGTTTAGTCCGAAATAATAAGCCAATACAGCTCCGGCAACATAGCAAGCATTTTCCTGGTTCCCGGGCGGAACCTGGGAACGAGAAGAATACAGCTCCAGCATGCACGCCAATACTTCGCGGTAGCGCGATGGGCTGACAGAAACGAGAATTTCGCCCGGTGATTAGAAAGGAAAATTGAGGTCACATCCAACTTGCCAGAACTGCTGAGTTGCTGTGACATATTCGGGCGCGCCTTGGACATATTCCTGGGTCGCAAGAAAATTGTTTTGCATCGCTTGGAGTTCTATATTCGAGTCTCGCAACCTTATAAACGTGTATTTCCCCCTCACATCGAGCAATGCTCTTCCGAAGAGCGGACAAGAAATTCCTCCACGGACTTCTAACCCAATCCTATCCGAGCCGGAAACCCTAGTCGCCTGTGATCCTCGGACAAAGAAGAAACCGTCTTCATACGCGGCTCCCCAATCAAATTCATATCGGCCAAATAGCCAAGGAGAACCAACAAATTCCAAAAAACCACCACCTAGCCAACCCAAAAATGGTGTTCTCAGACTCAAACCGAAAAACGGTCCATTCCACTTGAAGTTCTGGGACATAGTGAAACCGGTAGTGAATGGGACAGCGTTTCTGAAATTATTTACCCATCCCACGTTTGGGGACAAAACGGATCTTTCCAGGGGGTCGTAAGATCTGGAATAAGGGCTCCAAATCGCTCCTTATGAACATCCATTTATATTCAAAAAGGAAATCCACGCCCCAAAATCCAGGAATACGTCCGGTCAAATCGCATGACCAAATTCGATTCCTGTTGTCCAGGTAAATTATTCCTTCTTGATTGTTTGGCAAGCCAAGGGCAGCGCCAACAGCGAAGCGACGTTCGAAAAGAGGCTGGACTCCGGGGTCGGTCCATTGCGCAAATTGATTGGGTCGTGCGAAATTCGTCTGATACCTGAACTGGATGAACTCGAATCCTTGACCAGCCAGACCTAATTCAAATTGGAGATAGCCATCTCTAAGCGGAGTTTCTCTTGTATGGGAGAAATAATCGAAATCAGGCTCACCCGGTATGGCGGCCGCAAAATTTGGCCCGGCCTCAATTGTATGAGTGACTCTCAATGATCCACCGCCGTAGAAAACACCCACAGCGGCTCTACCAACCCCGAAATTTCGGACCCAGTCCCACCTTAAGAAAGAATTTAAGTCCATCGACTGATCTGAAACGGTCGGCGGGATAAAACGAAAGGCGGGAAATTCTTGTGCATGGGCTAGTACCCCAAAGAACAAAGTAATAGCCATAATGGACATAACGGTACTCAGACGTAACGGTCTCCTGTCCATCGAACCCTCCAACCGAAAGGACTGTACCGTCAGTAATTTCGATAAAGTCCAAAAGGAGCGGTGAGAACCCCCGGTTTTAAGAAACTAAATGGCACGAAAATTATTTGGTCAACGATGTTGTCTTTTCCGGAATCAATTGTCAACAAGAATGTGACGTCACGGCTCGTGGGAAGAGACACGGTCTATCTCAATCACCACCATGTTTCTAAGCTTGTGTGGCGCTTCGCAGTTTCGTTCCGGATTATCTAATCTCATTCCTAATTGTCAGCCCCAATCAGGCGACGGTTATGTTTTCCGGCAGACCGAGTTCTTCAATATCAATTTCACAGAACGGTAGATCTCCAAATTCAGACTTGTCACATATTGCGCTTAAAGCCTCATCCCGATGTGCAGAAACCCATCGAGCAAATTCATCATCCAGCCATCCTGCCACGCTTGGGCACTCAGGCTCCACGATTTCCGGCACAAGTAATTGCTTGCCGTTCCCATGTTTTCCCATCAAAACTTGTACTCAAACCCTTTACATTGCACTTCCGGCTGCCCTAGCATATGTTGGCTAAGGCGGAGGCCTGCAAAGAAACTCTAAGTGGTATAACCGGAGAATAGCATGATAGGCAAAACGATCGATCAAATTCATGTGGGGGATTCCGCGGAGTTCGCAAAGACAATATCCGAGTCTGACATTTATCTGTTCGCAGGAGTTACAGGCGATTTTAATCCGGCCCATATCAACGAAGCTTATGCCCAGAAGACTTTTTTCAAGACAAGGATTGCCCACGGGATGCTGGCAGCAGGCTTGATCTCCACGGTCGGCGGCACTATGTTGCCCGGTCCGGGGGCTGTCTATGTGCGGCAAGAACTGGATTTTCTTGCTCCAATACATATTGGTGACACCATAACCGCTCGCGTGGAAGTAATTGAAATTATAGCCGACAAGAACCGGGTCAAGTTGAGGACCACTTGCTCCAACCAGGACGGAAAGCTTGTTGTAGATGGTATGGCTATCCTGAGTGCACCCAAGCGGCCTAAGCAAGCATAACGGTCGGAAACTACGCCGCGGACTAAATGGGCCGATCGCCTAGAGCCAAAGATCGGCTTTAATGTCCGATCCAGTTGTAGGGAATCGCGAAGAATTACCGTCGCGACACAAGTACCGCCGAATTATCCTCGAAGGTGTACGCCCATTGGGCATTCATCTTTGACACTGTGCCAGTCTGTATTAATTTTGGAATAGCAACGGACAAGAGCATGGAGGAATAAGATGAATCGCTTGGCAGTAATTCTATCGAGTATGGCCGTATTTGTGCTCGCATTTGCCTTCACGTTCGGGGATCTGGGGCAGGCGGCTCAAACTTTAATCGGCTCATTTGGCAATATTGGTATTGGTTCTCCCGTTCAGTATGCTCAGTATTACCCCCCGGGACTCTTTGATCGGGGGAGCTGCGAGCTAAATTGCCGTGACCGCTTTCGCGATACATCAAGCTGGACGCGCGATAGTCAACAAAGCGGGTCTAGCGCAGACTATCTGCGATGTACTAATCAGTGTGCCACCAGGGATTTGGACGAACTGGAGCGTTCCAGGAACCGATATTAGACGTAAAGGATCTTGACCCCGAAGAATCTCGTGACTTCAGGACGTTTTGCTTCTGAGTCTTTATCGACCACTCGACAGTCCCAAATTGTCATTGCGAGAAGCGAAGTCCCGCGTCCCGCGGGAAAGTAATCTCGGATTTTGCCAATACTCACTGATCATGGGTAATAGAGCAATTTGTTACAACCCGAATCAGCCTATGAGATCTTTCTCCCCATGAATCTGGGGTCCAACTCTTTACATTCCCTGAACAGCGGGATATAACCAGCCCTTACGAGTAATCATTTATCTTGCTTGGCGCATCCGGCGCCCAGTCACTGGTCCAAAACCTTTATCGCTGTCGCAGTCTAATTCCCGCCCAATAACTTGAGCGTAGAGGAGAGATATCAATGAAGATCCTACGAGTTGATATGAAAAACGAAAAGGTCAGATTCGAGAACTTGCGAGACGAATGGAAATATCTGGGCGGCAGTGCTTTGATTGCGAAAATAATGAATGAATACGTTCCGCCGAGTGCGGACCCGTTAGGTCCGGAAAATGCCTTTATCGTTGCCGTAGGTCCTCTTGCCGGCACGGCAGCCCCACAACTTGGACGTGTTTCCGTCGGCGCCAAAAGTCCTCTGACTATGGGAATAAAGGAATCCAACTCCGGAGGCCCTGCCGGGCAATTAATGGACGTGCTTGGGATTCGGGCGATTGTCGTTGAAGGAAAGCCTCGGGAGGAGCGCTTGTTCTGTTTATTGATCTCCAAAGATCAGGCCGGATTAGTTCCCGCGGACGAATATCGCGGGATGAAGAATTATGAATTGGTGGCCAACCTTCGAAAAAAACACGGCAAGAAAGCAGCTTTCATATCCACCGGGCTCGCGGGTGAGCTGAAATACAAAGGCGCATCGGTCTCCTTCACGGATATCTTCGGAGACCCATCTCGGAATGCAGCTAGAGGCGGCCTGGGCGCTGTTATGGGCTCAAAGGGACTCAAGGCTATCGTCATCGATCCCTCTAATGCCGATCCAATCCCTATTGCAGACTCGAAAGAATTTCGTAAGACAGTCAAATCCTGGGTCAATACACTCAAACATGACATAAGCTGTAATATGTATGCGCGATTGGGAACACCGTTCGCAATCTCCAATTCAGCAGCGCATGGGACTTTGCCGGCAAACAACTATCGTTCCGGCAGGCCTGACAACTTCATCGCGGTCAGCGGCAACAGCATACAAAAACTTCTTTTTGAGCGCGGGGGTAAAATGCACGGCTGCATGCCGGGTTGTGTTTTGCAGTGTTCAATCGTGTACCCGGACAAGAATGGGCGACAGATCTGCGCCTCATACGAATATGAAACTATAGCAATGCTCGGGACCAATCTCGGGATTACCGATCCCGATGCAATCGCAAAGCTCAAGTTCATGTGCGATGACCTCGGTGTAGACGCTATTGAAACCGGTAGCAGTCTTGGCCTGGCCGCAGATGCGGGCAAGATGTCCTTCGGGGACTGGGAATCCGCTGCCCGGCTTTTGGACGAGATTGAAAAGGGAACTCCGCTGGGGTTGGCTTTAGCGAACGGTGTGGCCACTACCGCGCAGTATTTCAACATAAACCGCGTACCCGCACACAAAGGTCAGGCATTACCTGCTCACGATCCCAGATCAGTAAAGGGGACCGGTGTTACGTATCTTAGTAGTCCCATGGGAGCGGATCATACAGCGGGCTTGACCTATCGAGCCCCCAAGAACAGTGACAAACAGGGTCAGAATTCGCTCAGATCCCAGATTCAGGCGGCCGTGTGTGATGCGTTCGGTTATTGTTTGAATGCCGTCCCAGGCGGACGTGAATCTATTTACGATTTTTTCGCGGACCTGATGAATGCGAGATATGGGACTTTTTTCAAGCCAACCGACATCATGGAGATTGGCAAGCAAACCCTTCGAGACCAACTCGCTTTCAACGAAAAGGCGGAGTTCAGCAAAACAGGTTCTGAGGCCGCGGCCTTTATTCGAGAGGAACCCATTCTTCCAACGGGTCAAGTGTTCGATGTGGATGATGCTGAGATACGAAACCTGTGGAGCGGATTAGACGCGTTTCATGAAAAAGAAAAGATTTGGGAGATCCGCATGCCTGCCCTGCCGGACATTATGTTTGGCGCCGGAGTAGTCAGTAACATTGGCGAACGAGTACGGCGATTGAAGATGAAGAACGTGTTGCTGATTACCGATCCTATCATGCTCTCGATGGGCAGAGCTGACGAGGTTCGTAAGAATCTCGAATACCAGCGGAATATCCACAGTCATATTTGCGGATGTAGAGCCTGATCCACCCATTGAACTCGTCGAGCGGGCAGCCCGGGTCTATACGGAAAATTCCTGTGACGGAATAATCGGCCTGGGTGGCGGAAGCTCGATGGATGCTGCAAAGGCTGTTGCGCTCAGGGCAACACATTCCGGCGATATGCGGGAATATGAAAGCATAGTGGGTGGGACGGCTAAGATTAAACCTATTCTGCCGCCTCTTATCTGTGTGCCCACAACTTCAGGGACCGGCAGCGAAGTTAACCCTTATGCGGTTATCACCGATACTGAAAGAGACCTGAAATTCATGTTGATGAGCAATTATTTAATTCCGAAATTGGCTGTGATCGATCCCACTTATTGTAAAACAATGCCGCCCGGTCTGACGGTCGAATCCGGAATCGATGCATTGGCTCATTGCATTGAGGGATACGTTTCCCTGGCAATTCCCTATCACCCGTATTTCGAGGCAATGGGAGTCTACGGGACAAAATTGGTCGGGCGCAGCCTTGCTCGGGCATATGAGAACGGAAATGATATTGCCGCGCGCACTGACATGTGCATGGCCGCAATCTGCGGAGGGATCGCCTTCTTAAAGGGGCTCGGAATCGGGCACGCAATTACCCACGTTCTTGGCGCTCATTACCATGTTCCTCACGGTCGGGCAGCGATGTATGGGCTCCTATGCTTTGTCAAAGCCAACAAAGAAACTTGCAAAGAGCAATTCCTCGATATGGCGCACTTGCTGAATCGCTCAAAAGATCTGGAAGAGGGTCTACTCAAACTGTATAAGAAACTCGATATAAAGATTAGCTTGAACGCTCTCGGTATTCCAAAAGAGGATCTGAAGAAAATAGCCTTCTATACATCCAGAGATGCGGTGAACATGGCTACGGATCCTACGTCTATTAGCGAGCAGAAGATCTTTAAATTACTTCAGGAAATATATTGACCGAGAAATTTACTTTGCAACTCCTGAAAGTAATGGTACAAAGGAAAGGCCCCTCATGTATGGTAGGAACAATCCGGTATTTTGCAACGACAGGCAATTACGCGGAATCGGATTAACATACCAAAACAATAAGACAAAATTACGACGCTGATGTCGAGCCGGACAGGTTACGTGCGCTTGCGCAGAAAGACGTGGGCCGCACGTTCGCCCGCGACGTACTTCTCGCATTCATAACCCAAAGAACGCATATCGATGTCTTTCAAGAGATGCTCTCCCGAACCGAGTAAGACAGGTCGGATGGCAAGATGCATCTCGTCAATCAGGGCCTCTCTCAGATACTGCCGAATAGTGGATACGCCACCACCGACCCGGACATCGCGGCCGCCCGCTGCAGCCGTCGCCTGCTCCAAAGCGGCGTATTTAGGCTGAATCCGTCATTCCTCATTGAACATCTTCTGCAATTTTTCCGACAATAGGGTTATCCAATCTGATATGAGCCACTTAGGCTCCTATGAGTCGTTTAGGCCCCATCTGTAGAGCTGGCACGACCCAATTTTTGTTTGCTGAAAATGTTCCGGTTGAACTGCGCTCCAGTGGTTCGGCTATGTTGCTAATATTCCAGTGAATACTAATTTGAGATAAATGTTTTGTCTCGGCAGCATGGCCTGTTTTAGGTCTTGCAGCCGAGCCAATCAAGATCGGCGTCATCGACGCTCTCTCGGGACCGGCTAAGGCCGCCTTCGGGGAACCGGCGGTTTTAGGCTGGCAGATGGTCGCTGAAGACATTAATTCGAGGGGTGGAATCAACGGACGTCCGATCGAAATCATCGCAAAAGACAGTCAGTTCTCCGACGCAAAGGCGTTGGCTGCGGCCGAAGAACTGATACTTAAAGAAGGAGTCCACTTCCTAGGGGGGACCTCCAATAGTGCATCTGCCTTGGCTGTTTCAAACCTTGCAAAGGGACATAAGAAAATCTTTATGGTGCACGTCGCCCGAAGTGAGCGAATCACAGGAGAACAAGGCCACAGGTAAGTTTTTTCCGCGTGTCCCAATACTATCATCGAGGGAAAGTCCGGTGCGCGTTATGCGAAGTATAGAAAGTATCTCAAGTGGTTCATAGTAGGCGAAGACTATGAGTATGGCCATTCAATAGCTCGAAACTTTTGGGAAGAATTTCAGAAGTTGCAGCCGGAAGGGGAAAAGTTGGGAGAGGCTTGGGTTCCCCTTGGGACCGCTGACTATTCTCCGAATTTGCAGGAAATAATCGCCAAGAAGCCGTCAGCGGTATTTGTGGCCTTTGGGGCCTCAGGGATGGCCAGATTCATGTCTCAAGCCGTTAAAGCCGGGGTTTTGGATAAGACACGTCTTTTTCTCAATCTCATGGCAGATCCGGCGCTGAACGCTCAACTGACTGATACCCCGGTGAGCGAAAATGCTCTGGGAAGCAGCGGCTATCTCTGGTATTACCCAAACACCCCCGAAAACAATGAATTTGTGAGGGAATATTACGCGTTTATGAAGAAAAGGGGCGAGTCTGATCCGATTCCACCCGGGTCTTCATTCTTCGCAGGATACTGCTCTGCACGTTTTCTCGCGGAGGCCATAAAAAAAGCAGGCACCGTTGATACTGAGAAAGTCGTTGACGCTCTTGAAGGGATGAAGATTGACACGCCTAGCGGCCCGATCACAATGAGATCCTGCGATCACCGGGCGACGACACCGGTGTATTGGGGGCGCCTGCAGCGTGGTGAGGTACGTGGTCTTCCTATTATTTTGAACCCCTATAGTGTGGCTGCAGAAGATCTGTTGCCGAGGTGCGAGTAAATTGCCGGTCCCCGGAAGCGAAGCGCTCCATAGCGGTGGCAATGGATGCGGGGTGATATCTTAGCGAAGATGGAATCGGGATGGCACATTCTCAGTGGAGAGCTTGGGACGTTGGGATTCGCTCATTTACGATCTTGAAGTACCTGTCGGCTCCGGATAGGTGGTTTGGGTCAGAGAATGAAAGGAGCTGACGGCGGATCAGCGGTCAGAGGCCCGCGTCTTCCCGTAACGGTAGATAACCAAGACGGCACCGAGCCCTCCCGCGCCCAGCACGCTGAATGCCCAACCCCATACCACGTAGAGTCTCTGTCCGTCGGCGACTGGGTTGCTCCAATCCAGGACCGCGCCGAACGCCAGAGGCGCAATGGCGGCACCGGCGAAACCCACGAGGGACCGCAAACCTAGGGCTGCCCCCAGGTAGGAAGGCTCCATCACCTCGGTAAGAGCGGCGGAGAGGACCGGGGAATCGCCAAGGGAGGAAAGGGCGTATATTGAGCCGATCCCGATGATGACGAACAGAGGGAATCCAAGTGTCCATCCGAAGGTAAAGGAGCAGATCATGCTTACCGAGGCCACCGCCAGCATCACTTCGAGCGCGACCAAACCGGTCGGACAGGCTCCCTATAGAGAAGGAAGCTATAAGTCCCACTACGTGAAACAGAGCCACGATATTGGCCGCGGAGCTTGCCGCCTGCACACCGACGGTCCGTGCAGCACCCATGCAGGCTGCCATAAAAGCGGGGGTCCATGACCACATTCCCTGAAGCTCCCAGTTATGGAAACTATATCCCCAGATGAGTAGCATGGCAGGTCGATTGCCCAGGACCTCCCTGGTGAACCTCCGTCCGTCCCTCCTCTCAGCGACAGGCACCACGGTGTGGCGCAATGTGATCCACGCCAGGACCCCAGCCAGCACCGGACCTAGGCACGTAAGGAAAAAGGAGAGGCGATAGCCGCCCACGGGAAGGGCAATTCCACTGATGGCCAGAGATAGGGCGTAGCCGCAGGAGGTGCTGGCTATGAAGAAGCCCACGGCCATGCCCCTACTGGTGGGGACGTATTGATCCGCGATGATCATCACCCCGGTTGTGTACGTTCCACCTAGGGCCACACCTAATATGGTGTGAAGGACAAGACCCGAGAGGAAGTCTCGGGCCAAAAGCGCAAAGCACATAGAGCAGATCCCCGCGGCGAACAGGGATCCGAGGTATACTGTTCGAGCGCTGATCCGGTCTGCAATATTGGAGAATACGACCAGAGATACGGCGTACCCAATCTGGAAACCGCTGGCAATAGCGCCCGCCTGCATCGCGGACATGTCCCATTCCTTTTGGAGCACAGGGAGTGCTGCTGCATAGGTCATAAAGACGAGGCCATTGCAGACCCTCGATGCGCAGATTCCAGCCATCCATACATCAAACTTGGTTCGCTTCATGGATCAGAATTCCACATCCGGTCGTGTTGAGCCATCTTGTCCGAACTCTACTGCCCTAAACCGCGGGCCGTTGGGAGGCATGACGGCATCGTCCACCTGTGACCTACCCCCACAAGATGTAGCATTTGGTAATTTAGAGGTATAGTCCGGAATTCCAGTCGGAGTAGATACCTGATGCAATCGGATTTGCCTCCGACAAAACAAAACAGGAACCCTTATATGATCATCAGCTTCCTCTATTCACATCCCACTGGCGGTCATGCCAAGCGCATTTCTCACATTGTCCAACCCCAAGGATAGGGTGCCTCCTGAGTTTACAGATACGATGAGACAAGAACAACGCCTCCCGACAGGTCGGAAATCCGTAATCTCCGGTTGAACGGAATGTTCCGAGGGAACGAGACCGCCTCCGCTCTCCGCCAACTACTGTCGATTTGTCGCCGGAATCTCCGCGGTCCTTGAGCCTGTACCTCCTTTCTTTTTTGACCAGGTCAATCGCTCTGGAGAGGCCCAGTGACCCTTAAATACAGAAAAGAAGGGAAGATGAGCGTGGGAGTACATGAGACGAAAGTCTTGAGAGAATTGGTCTTGACAAGAAACTTAGGTGCATATACACTTATGGTGTGGCCTGACTCCGAACATGATGAATCGGAGACGAAAGATGGACTCTGAAAACGAACGAGAGATGTCATCGAATCCGGAGGTATTGTCGCTCCCTGCTGCTCTGGATATGGCGAAGTCCTGTACTTGCTTTAATCTTCGGAAGGCCACCAGACGTGTCACGAGCTTTTACGATGCCGCACTAAAGCCCTGTGGCTTGAAAGTGACCCAGATGACGCTTCTCACGGCGATCAGGGTTCTCGAACCAATAACCATTAAGCGGCTGGCCAAGGCGATTGTCATGGATCGAACGACCCTGAGCCGCAATGTCTCCTTATTGAACAAGAAAGGGATGATTGACATAGAACCGGGCGAGGACCTTCGCACTCGAAGACTATCCCTCACCGAACAAGGACACACCGCACTAGTTGCAGCGTTCCCTCTTTGGCAGAAGGCCCAGGTTGAAATAATCAAAGAATTGGGAGAAGACCGTTGGGCCTCTCTGTTGGAAGGTATCTCTGATCTGGTGGCTCTCAAATAATTTTTTTGTCTGGATATGTGTATATACACCTTACTCAAGGAGCAAGACATGGACGCAGCAGTAAAGGCAGAAACCATGCTGGACCGAGTAATGATCTCGGGAGAATTGCCTGACCCGCCCATAGCACAGTTGTTAGGGCTCAGAGTCATCTCTCTGCTACCGGGCGAGTCCCACCTTGAACTCGATGCAGGTCCCCAGCACTCGAACCCGATGGGAACATTACACGGCGGAGTTTTGTGCGACCTTGCCGATTTGGCCATGGGTACAGCCTACGCCAGCACTCTGGAACGTGGGGAGACCTTCACCACATTGGAACTAAAAATCAATTTCCTCAGGCCCGTCTGGAGAGAAAGGTTGTTCGCAGAGGGTAAGATCGTGAATCGGGGTCGCACCACAGGTATGGTTGAATGCGATATCACCGATTCTCAGGGGCGTCTAGTCGCCAAATCCACGAGCACCTGCATGACTCTCCAAAAAGAAAAGCATCGAAATCGTTAGGAGGCACCATGTATTCCAAAGATCACCCGACTGTGAAATGGTTTTACGATTCGTTCAACTCTCAGAACTCGCTCCGGAAGCCCAACCATTCTTGAGAAACAGTGGTTGCGGAACTTATGCCTGGAATCGGGGGCAGCCGAAGCCCGTTTCATCGAAGTCGATCGGCCCGCCATAGCGAGCCAGAAGGAAGTGATTCTCGAAGCCTTGCAGGCAACCAAAACCGTTGCAAGTCTCGCCTTTCGTTTCAACAGGGAAGCGCTGCGAACGGTTTTTCACTCCCTCACCAGCTTGGAGTTCCGCCATACCTGGGACCTGGCTAATCGGTCTGCTCGCAATCTGGTAACCGCTCTTCAGGAAATAGGCATCCCAGCCTTAAATCTTTCCGCAGGCTTCCCGTACGAAGCCGACCGCTGGCCAGGCGTCATGCATTTCGTGTCGGATAAGCCGATTGCAGTTGAAGCAGGAATCGGTCAAATGGGACGGAACAGAATGGTCATTCATCCACGCTTTGGGAACGGCATCGTCCTTTCCACGGTCTTGATTGGAGCTGAACTCACGAGCTATGATGGTCCGCTAGAATTCAACCCTTGCATAGGGTGCAAACTCTGCGTATCCGTTTGCCCCACCGGGGCCATCGGTGCAGACGGTAGTTTCAACTTCGTCCCCTGTTACATCCATAATTACCGAGAACGAGCCGGAAATTTTGTAGACTGGGTGAAGCACCTCGTTGAAAGCAATAGTTTCGAAGAGTATCGAACTCACGTGAGTGACGCTGAAACCATATCAATGTGGCAAAATCTCTCCGTTTGTCCGCAGACGAAGTGTGACCGGTGTGTAGCGGTTTGTCCCGCGGGAGAGGAAAATATTGGGGAGTTTTTGCTTGACAGAAAAGGGTACATACGGCGGCTCGTCAAGAAATTCAGGGAAAAAAAGGAAATAGTCTACGTGCTTGCCGGATCGGATGCCGAAGCCCGTGTGACGAACAAATTCCCCAACAAGACACCGAAGCGGGTTTCGCTGCCCGAACGATAGCCGGACATTTCAGCCACAATAGGAGCCATGTGACATGGTAGAGATGATTATAATGAAAACAGCCCTTCCCCGCTTCATTTTTCGGGCGGCGCATTAGGCCCTTTGTCATTGAGCGCAAACGTTAAGAGTCATGCCAAGGAGGAAAAGAATGGTGAGATTAAGCCGAAGGGACTTCATTGAATTGACCGGAGCTGGTGCCGTGGTCCTTGGAATGGGCACCGTAGAAAATGTGTGCGCTGTCGAAAAAACCGATGAAAAGGAACCGAGAATGGGACGAAAAATTGAAGTGCGCCACGTCTCTCTGGCAATCAATGTTGATTTTGAATCTTTCACCAAAACGCTCGAACAGTCCCTCAGGCCATTTGGCAGCTCTCTCCTTGAAGATCTCGACACAGATCCCGGAGCGGTGAAAGAACGTATCAAGAAAGCGGCTGGACGAGACGATTTGATGCTGTTCGCCGTTCGGGATCATGGAAAATTGCTGAACATCTTCGGGTCCCCCCAAAAGGCTAAACAGTACGTTTCTCGGAAACCCACTCATCGCGGCTACGATGACGCGCCATGATATTAGATCCGGACTTTACGCGCCTCTACGAATGTTGGTCTATGGAGCCGATGACCAATCGACGCGAATTGAATTCGACCTGCCGTCTTCTCTTTTTGAGCAATTCGATAATCCGGACATCACGACCGTGGCGCGATCTCTCGACACAAAGTTGTTAAATATGATCAGAAAAGTTGAACTGTCGGTGAAAGAATCTCGACCAGACCGGGGATAAACCGGAAGGATGCGAGCGCAAGACGATAGTCAGTTTGCCAACGCTGGTTTGCGTAGGCACGATTTAGGCAACGGTGATTTATGGGCTTGCAAACTTATTGAATTTACCGTACAAAGGAAAGGCCCCTCATGTATGGTAGGAACAAACGGGGCCTCCCAATCGGTAACTTTGCATGTAGGCAGGTATGGTTCTTTCGACAGTGCAGAATTGGGCAAGTTCCAAAAAAAATTGAGTGTCCCCCCTAGACCGCTCTGGTAACTGGTTTCCTGAACTCTTATAAGATAGGCTTGAGCGCTGCCGGTAATTCCGAGATATTGCTCAGAACACGACGTGGGCGATGGAGGGCAAGCTCCTCGCCGGAAAAAATCGAATTACTTATGCCAAAGGAATCCAAACCCGCATTATGCGCGGACTGGATGTCAATCGGCGAATCCCCTACATATATTGTGTCCTGACTTGCTGCTCCGGTTGAACGCACGAATTCATTGAACATGTCAGGAGCGGGTTTTGCCCTGAATCCGTCTTCAGCTCCTATGATGCAGACCATTCGATCTGCAATTCCGAAGTGCTCCGCCAGGCGTCTTGCATAGTGCCCCCGTTTATTTGTCACTATTCCTTGGAGGATCGTCCCATTCAGGCTATTGAGCGCTTCCATCGCGCCGGGCATCATCTTTGTCTTTTCGCGAAAGACGGTATCGTAATATTCCCGAAAAATCTCGATGCCCAGCTCGGCTTCTTCCGGTTTCAAAAAACTGTGTACAAAATCCTTCAACGAGATCGACGTGAGTCTGACTACCTCTTCCACGGTCAGCCGAGGATAATTGAGCTGAACGAACATATGATTAAAGGCTTCAGCTATGCTCTCAAGGGAATCGATTAGGGTACCGTCCATATCAAAAGCAACGGCCTTAATGCGCCTGGTCAGAAGGCGCGGGATCTCTTCAAAACCGCCGATCCGCATCGCAGGGATTCCCTGGCCTGCACAAAAAACGAATAAATCATTTAGAGCGAGAACAAAATCGGCTTCCTGCGCAGCATGGCGGTCCGATTCGCCGTCTCCGACAAGGATTATTTTGTCATAATCCTTTCGAAATTTTCTCAGGATGCCAACCTTGCAAGTCCCACATTTCCCGCAATCCGGATTGAAATGCGGGGTATTAATAACGACTTGACCATCGTTGCTCAGCATTAAATTATTAGATAATATCTCTATATTGTTAATGCCGTGGTTTCGTAACAATGTTCGTATGGTGGCGTCAAATCCGTCTGAAACAATCTTGACCATTATCCCGCGGGAATCAGCCCATTGCAGGAAATCCGGAAATCCGGCGTCTAGCGCAGCATGGTTTCGGACGAAATCCTCAAGGTTTTCCGGAGTCATCCTCATGTGGGGGGCTACAGCTTTGTACACTCCTTTGGAACCAATTTCATCACGAAAATAGCGCTTTACATGGAAACGCCAGTCCGAAGAAGTGATATGCTTACCGATAAGGTGGCCGACAGTGTCTTTGGTGGAAACGGTCCCGTCAAAATCACATAGGATCAGTACTCGGTCCGCGTTTTTTTTAGGCTGTTCTATGTCAGTGGATATCATGAGAGAGTCCGTGTTTTTTATGACGAGGGAAAAACCATAGCTGCTGCATTCTACCGAGTGCTCGGCGCGGTCTCGTCGTATTTTAGGAGTTAATCGAACGGGATCAGGCGTGGTGCGCGGCGGATCGGGCCCTGGTTAAGCCACTTCGAGGATTTCGTATTCTCTTACTCCGTTGGGGGTTTTAACCTCCACGAACTCTTGTTGCTGCTTGCCAATAAGCGCGCGGCCCAATGGAGAATCAACCGAAATTATGCCTCGCCCAATATCCGAGTCGTCTCGCCCAAGAATTTGATAAATTTTTTTCTCATTAGTATCAACGTCCACGATGGTGACGCGGCTACCGAAAACAATTCGATCTGATTTCGGGCGGTTCTCCACGTCTATTATTTCCGATGAGGCAAGTCGTTCCTGAAGATCTCTTATGCGGGTTTCCAAAAGAGCCTGCTTCTCTTTGCCATAGGTGTATTCAGCATTTTCCGAAAGATCGCCATGACCAATGGCTATTTCGATTTCCTTAATGACACTAGGTCTTTCGATACGAATCAAACGATCAATTTCCTCTTTTAATTTCTTGTGCCCCTCTACGGAAATGGGGCTTTTTTGCTGGATCATGATCTGTTCCTTCCAAAGCAATGTCCATGGTAAACTTTAATTTTTAGCAGACCGGCAATAATTGGTCAATATCGGCTGGGTGAACCGGGTCCGGTTGTAATTGTATCCTATCGTATCAAGACCTCATCTCCTTCATAACCTTGTGCGGCGCTCGAATCCAGCCAGGGTCGTCATTATATTGAAACTATTCCAGTGAGTAGAGGAATATTTGAGGATGTCGGCAGGACCAGCATCTTGCATCTCACCTGTTAATTTAATTATTTATCAGGCAAATATCAAGAAGCTGTCTCGGAACGCAATATGAGCTGTGGTACTAAGTCCCGTCTTCAATTCAAAATGGATTATTGCATTTGCTCTGTAACCAGTCCGGAGGACAACTCTTTGCTGATATCATTCTGGCGAAAGCCGCATCCAGGATTATACCCGAGTTCGCGTGGAACCAGTTCCGAACCCCATCCCTCAATCACGTGACGAGAAAACGCCTTTCTCTTCGCATAAATGTATCCAGGGACATAGTCCCAATTAATTGATAGAGCCGCGATCGGTTCCACACGATCCGCTCCTTCCTGGGCACACTCAATGATTCGGAACGGATCGGTTATCCGAACCCTGGGTATAGCCCTGCCAGGAATTAATCAGCCGACAGAAACGATGGCTGACCGGCTGCATTCCAAAAAGAGTGGGAGTCCTGCTACTTGAGACCCCATTGGTATTTCCGCGGTTCGGGCCTGGGTGGAATCTCATTATCCGGAGTATCGGCCTTCACATCGGACGATCCGGCTGGAGTTCCCCAGATGAACTTTTTGCCGGCGGTTTCGGGCGGAGCTGCCGCGGTCTCATCGCCGGACTTGTCCGTCTTGAGATCCACTGTAGTTATCGGGACAGCAGGCACATCGGCTATGACAAACTTTGCTTTTATCATCAACTTCCGCGCTGCCACATCCTCCGGGAAGGGAGGGAAAGGAGCAGCCCCGCGGATGGCGGCAATCAATGACTCGTCCATCTCATGGTTTCCGGAGCCGCGAACCAGTTCCAAAGCTTCCAATGCCCCACTTCTTGTCACGGTATAATTGATGGTGATACGACCTTTAAGAGCGCCAGGCACAGAGAGATCCAGCGGAGTTTTCCACGAACGCTGTATCGCGTCTCTGGTCAGTCAGCGCGTAATCGTTGAGAGGCTTAACGCGAGTTGAGCGATCAATGATCATTTCATCTCTGATGGACAAAGGGTTCTCCACCGCAATTGCGCAGACAGTCACCATCAGGACAAGAATTAAGGCTGTGAGTATGGATTTCATATTTCAATCTCCCTTTTTCAGGTTTCGTGCTTGCGTCTAATTAGTTATATTCAAATAAATCCAATAGATTTACCGAAATACTATATTTCGGTTGAGCTTTGAGTAACAACCTGCTGCGCCTACGTCAAGTAATTTTTTTCCCATGAGGAAGTTTGACTTACTTCCGGCTATATGTGGTAAGTTTCATGCAGCATGTAAATAGGTCCGCCTCCGGCCGCATCCACGGACAAAGCTATTTCCGAGTACGAAAATGGACGTTTTTGCCAAACGGTTCTTTGCGCCACTTGCAGTATTTGTGCTGTTGCTGATTTTGTGGGGATTAGCCGCGCAATACGCGGGATGGAGTGAATCGGCCTTTCCCGGGCCTCGCGCAGCGGCGGTAGGCATGTGGGAACTTATTACAAGCGGGACTTTGCTGAAGCATTCGGTCGCAAGTCTTTTTCGGGTGACCGCTGGATTTTATTTGGCGGTTCTTTTCGGTTTGCCCCTGGGAATGATCCTGGGTTGGTGGAAAATGGGACAGGTGATGTTCAATTCCCTGATTCAGTTTCTCAGGCCGATTTCGCCGCTTGCATGGATACCATTGGCGATGCTATGGTTTGGGATTGGGGACAAGCCGGCAATATTTTTAATATTCTTATCCAGCTTTTTCCCGCTGTTGGTTTCCACCATTACCGCTGTTCGACGAATTAATCCTTTGTTCTTTCAGGTTGCTGCGAATTTTAATTTCAGCAAATTCGAAACAATTTGGAGGATCATTTTTCCTGCTATTCTTCCCTCTATTCTCCCGGCTTTGAGAATAAGCCTTGGGATCGCCTGGTTGGTTGTGGTCGCCGCGGAGATGATCGCTGTGAAATCCGGTCTGGGTTATCTGATCCTGGACTCACGCAATGCTCTGCGTATGGATTATGTAATTGACGCGATGATAGCAATTGGATTGATTGGAATATGCCTTGATCGTATCATACGTTTACTGAACAGGATCAAATCGGTTTCATGGGGAACTATTTAGAATGGGGCACGTATTAATTAAAGATCTATGTAAGGACTTTATCGAACGTCGGTCTGAGCCTCGCGTCGTTAATTCGGGATCTTTCTTTCGTCAAGGCCAATCTGTCCCCGTGTTGAATCATATTGACCTGGAATTCATGGACGGGGAGTTGATATGCATACTGGGCCCGTCAGGCTGTGGTAAGACTACGTTAATACGAATAATCGCAGGTTTTGATAAAAGCACGTCCGGGACGGTATTCATCGACGGCAAGGAAGTCAAAGGACCGAGTTCGGATCATATTTTTGTGTTCCAACATAATGGCCTGCTACCGTGGATGACGGTCTGGGAGAATGTAGGTCTGGGACTCCGCCACATGGACAGAGACGAAGAAAAGACCGAAAAGATTCAAGAATATATTGATGCGGTCAATTTAACCGGGTTTGAACATCACTATCCTCATGAATTATCCGGGGGCATGCAGCGCCGCGCAGAATTAGCCAGGGCCCTGGTGGTTAATCCCGAAGTCCTTTTTATGGACGAGCCTTTTGCAGGGCTGGATTTCTTGACTCGCCTGAAAATGCGCGAAGAAGTAGTTAATATGCATCAACTCTTTGGTAAAACTGTCATCTTTATCACACACGATATTGATGAAGCTTTAGTAATGGCGGACCGCGTGATCCTATTCACAGATCGACCAGCGCAGGTGAAGGCCGATCACAAGTTGGAATTCCCCCACCCCAGAGATTTCCAATGCGAGATGAAACTTGAAGAACTCCGCAGGAATGTATATTCCGCACTAGGCGTGCACTATGCCCTTTAGAAGTTTTAGGCAACTGAGCGATTCTACAGGGCTCCGAGTTTTGGCCATTGCACTGGGCTGGCTTTTATTGATCTCGTGGCTCCATTACCAGTTTAATTTCGAACACACTACCAGACCTGTAATACGCATGGGCTACATGCCCGTTATTGCTAACCTCGCAGCGGTCTTGCTGGACAATGCCAGCAAAGACGGAACCGGATTACGCTTCGAAGCGATAAAATTTTCATCTTTCTCGGAAATGGGGGAATCTCTGAGAAATGGGCATATTCACGCGGCATTCATAATCGCGCCGCTTTCCATTGTGCTCCACCAGCAAGGCGCAGCAGTCAAGCTGGTCTATATAGGAAATCGTCACGAAAGCACACTCGTTTACCGTAAAGGACTCAAGATCAATACTTTCGCCGATCTGGCGCAAAAGACAATTGCAGTACCTATGCGTTTTTCGGGCCATAATATAGCCGCGCGAAAATTGGCGGAGGACTTCGGGATCAGTGGAGCGAATCTCAGAATAGTTGAGATGAACCCGCCTGATATGCCGTCTGCTCTTTCATCCGGCGCACTTGACGCGTATTTTGTCGGAGAGCCCTTTGCCGCCGCAACAGTACGGGTCGGCGAAGCGAAAGTAGTTTTTTATGTGGAACAAGTATGTCCCGGTTTTATCTGCAATCTTCTTCTGGTACGACAGGATCTCATAGAGACTAAGCCGCAATGGACTAAGGCTCTTGTCCAAGGGGCCGCTCGTTCCGGTTATTGGGCTCGCAGCCACCCTGAAGAGGCCGCGGTTATTGCCGCAAAATACTGGAATCAGTCCACCGAACTGGTGAAATACGCTTTACGAACACCACCCGACAGAATTGTTTATGATCGTTTCGTCCCGAAGCATGAAGAGATGCAATTCTTGGCGGATCAGATGGTGAAATTCGGTCTAGCGGAAAACAGCAATATTGAAGGCCTTATTGATGACAGCTTCGCAAAAAATGCGGATCTCAATAACATTACAGATATCAGAAGCATTTTGGAGTATCCGGTCAAATAAAGACATCTCCATATTTTTGTATAATCTGAAACTCGTCCAAACGCAGATGAAAGGAAAACGGTGTGAAAAGTTTGATCAAGGGAATGATACGGACGCAAGCAACAGGAGAAAACTTCTTTGGGTTTTTATTGATATTTTACAAGCATTGCATAAACCCGGTGATATTACATATAAAAAGCGTCGCAACGATTCTTTTGTTGGTTCTAGTACCGTTATCCTTTGAATCTTACGGCCGCGAAGAGGGGGCGCTCCCGACAATTGAGACACAAGTCCTGAGGCTATTTGCCACAAAAAATTCGGGTTACTACCATAAGCCATGGAAAAGCCCTGATTTCAGCAATCTTAAAGCGAGCGGTTTCTTTTTTAAAGATGACAAGAGCTTCCCGGACAAAGAAGGCCTAATTCTGACCAACGCCCACGCGGTTTCTATGGCTCAAAGTATCAAAGTTTCGAACGGCCGAGAGAAAAGGCGATATGACGTCAAAGTGCTGGCGATATTTGATTCAGCCGATTTTGCTGTGTTGCAGATGGATCCGGAAGACCTGAAGATTTATGAGTCTCGCAATGGCAAAATTGTGCCGCTCGAACTCGGAGACAGCGACGTTTTACGCGTCGGCGATAAAGTCCTCGGATGGGGATATCCGCTGGGCGGGGAGCGAATAAGCAAATCAGAACAAGGTGAAATAAGCCGAATAGAGGTTAATAGATATATCTACTCTCAAGATGCTTGGCTCATGGTTCAGGCTTCGCTTCAGCAGAATCGTGGGAATTCCGGAGGGCCGGTAATTAAGAACGATAAGGTTGTAGGCATCTCGTTCCAAGGTATGACCCAGGGCGATAGGATCAATTATTTCATCCCTATAAACCTGGTGAAAAATGTGTTCCCCTACCTCAAGGATCAGAAAAAAATCCCGCGCTGGCGTATGTTCATACAATATATGTTCCCGCGCCTGAATGATTATTATCAACTTGGGCCTGAGCAGGGCGGAGTGCTTATCGCCTATGTTATACCCGGCGGTGGACCTTACAATTTCGGGCTGCGATCCAAGGACATATTGTTGGAGATTGATGGCCATCCGATCGATAATTTTGGAGAGATCTCTTTCCAGATTTTGGGACAAAAGATCCATTTTTCAGAGATCCTCAACCGCAAATTTGTCGGAGACCCCCTTTCCGTGAAAGTTTTGCGCGACGGGAAGACATTGGATATATCCGGGAAAGTAACCGAGAGTCTGCCTAAACTGGTTCCGCGGATTTTTACGCCCGCTAATTACTTTGTTTACTGCGGCATGGGATTTGTGGAACTTACGCTGAATTGTATAGAAAATCTCGGGAAATCCGGGGACAATTTTCGAGCGAGGTACGGAGACCAACTTCCGCAACAGCCATATCAAAAGATCGTTATCATATCCGAGATATTTCCGGAATACGGATTGGTGGACAACACCCCATATCTGGAGAGGGTAAAGAAAATTGATGGAGAAGAAATTCGTAACATTGAGCACCTGTACAACAAGATCCAATCATTGATCAAAGACGGTAAGAAAAAGGCGATTCTGGAACTCCACCAGGACATTGTGTTGCCTCTGGATCTGACCCGCGCCGATTCACTGGACAAAGAAATACAGAATAAGTACGGCATCCTGTATATGAAAACGCCGACCGGCTTTGTGTACTAACTGACAACTTGGACATGATCCCCCGGTAAAGGGGCGCGGCTTACGTCTTCAAGTGGGGCTCCCGCCTCTCATGCTGAGATTCCCACGTACGCGGAGTCCGGTATTTCCACCAGGAATTAGAAAAATAGGACCCACTTTGCCTGGAATTAAGAATCTGGTTTCCTGCTTCCGCGGAAATTAGGTGCGGCATATTCTGCCCTCTTTGCCCGATATTCCATCATTACGGCCACTCGTTTGGCGGCTTCATTGCTAAACTATTACCTTATATTATTGCTTCATACCTTAAAAATACAGGTACATTTCTGACTCATTTATATGGGTGGGGAGCGGGACGAGGTCGGTCCGGTTCTTATATCATGACGGGTGTCCCCTGCGGGATTCCTGAACACGCCTCCAATATCAAGATCCGCCTATTCACGTCTAGCCTAGTTGCAGCAAGCCAAACCAGATTGTTATCTCCTTTTAATAAATTATTACTTTAGATATTTTATTGAACAGGTTGAAAAGAATCATATATTTGTTGACTACTTTAACTCAAGGTGATATAAATCACCGAGGCATGGATGCTCAACCGAGAATTGAAACAAATGGAATTCTCCATCGAGAAAATACCAAGACAGGCGCTGAAGGAATCAAGATGAGATTCTGACATAACTGAATTATTCCACTTTGCCTTCCACAAAACTTCTGTTAATTTAAGCTATTAAGCCAGAATTCAATAAGCCACATTTTCCTGTACAGGTGCCCTGGTGTCCAAATAGTGACCATCGAGGACGGCTACCGCTTTGCTCATGTGATCCGGAGCCACATGTGCGTACCTCATCGTCATGGAGATGTCCTTATGGCCAAGCAGTTCCGCCACTGTACGGATGTCCACTCCAGCCATTACCAGCGTGCTGGCAAATGTGTGGCGAAGATCGTGGAATCTGAAATGCGGTATACGCATCCTCCGACGAAGCCTGAGGAACCACTTCTCGATGTTCTCAAAAGGCTCACCCTTTGAGTCGTAAAACAGGTAAGGCGTATCCAACCGCCGCGGGTGTCGGCGCAGCACCTCGGCCAGCGAGCGGTTCATGGGGATCGACCTCGACTCACGGGTTTTGGTTGGCTTGGCTATCCTGCTCACCACCTGTACCCGCCCTCTCTTGAAGTCCACGTCCTGCCCACTGTAACCGCAAAACTTCACCAAGGCGCATACCTGTATGAAGTGCTACAGACACAATCGCATACAGGTGAGGATTGTCTGACTCCTTGCAAGCACATAGCAGATAATTGGCTTCTTCGGGCGAGAGGAAACGCTCCATACCCTTGTTAAGCTTCATGGGTTTGACGCCCTTTGCCGGACTGGATTCTAAATAGCCCCACTCCACTGCCTTATTGAAAAAAGCTTTCAGTATGTGAAGATCCCTGTTCACCGTGCCTGGTTTCACGACCTTTATACGGCTGATTTTGTAATCCTCACACATCTTTGGCGTGATCCGATCCAATGACTCACCGTGCCACGAGGACAGATGTTGATTCAGGCATCTTGCATCCCGTTCGTAGGTGGCTTTGCCCTTGTTAGCTCGCGAATACTCCAGATACTCGGCTGCAAAGTCCTTGAACAGAATCTTTTTGGGCTCGCATATACCCAGAAACTCGTTTTTCGCCTGTTTCAGCTGCACATCGGCCAAGGCCAGTTCCGCCAATTTCTTGGAAGGCCCCACTTTCCTTCTAGTTCTTTTCCCCTGGTGGTAAAAGTCGATCCACCAGCTACCGTTTTTCTGAAAAACTCCCATTTTTTCTCCTCTCGGATTGCTCTCCGAAAGGACACCATTGGACAAACCGTGTATCACCTCCCTTCTGAGATGCATGATAACCGAGTTCATCCAGCGGTGTCCACTTTGATTTATTGCCACTGGATTTCGGGAGCCAGTGATGCTCTCCCTTTCTCGGTTCTCTCTTGCAATCCATTTCTCAATGTCCTTTTCTCTAAACCGCACGCAGCGACCGATTTTGACGTACGGGATAAATCCGTAATGAACCCATTTTCTTATCGTGGAGACGCTCATTCCGAGCTGTTCGGCTATTGCAGCCGTATCCAGCAGCCTCTCCACGACACCGAACCTCCAAAAAGTCTCATCAGCAAATCCATTTTCATTGCTCCTCGAATAGACGGCTCGTACCAACGAATTATCGAGCCGTACATGATTGACCTCCTTACCAGAGGTCCGATCCTTTGGATCATCCGACCTGTCTTACATGATGTGAAAATATCTGAGGCGAGGTGAACGAAATCTTTAGTCTATGGATAAAACTCTGAGGTCGAAATCTTGAGTCAAGACGAAATCACATTAGATCGATTTTTTCGGATAGCTTAGTTACACTTCATCCCATAAAAGGTTCCCACGTTTTTTCGAGATCCCCATTATTGGGCGATTTTCCCCATTTCTGGGGTTTCTTCTTGATTTTGGAGCCTATGTAGGTCCTGCTCTACGGCCAAATTGATATGGTGATGGAGGTCTCCGTCCAGCTCTTTCAGGGCCGCAAGATTTTTGTCACTAATCCTAATCTTGGCGGTCCGAGTCGTCTTGCCTTTCCCAGACTTGGCCTGCTTACCCTGTTCTTTGTTGAAAATCTCATTGTAGGCCCTGTTTATCGACTTCTCTGATCGGCGACAATTACACTTGAAAGTCAGCGGCAATTACACTTGTGCATCCATCGGGGTGTAGTTGTCTGGTAGAGATGCCCGGAATTTCCTTTTGGGAAGGGGGGCATCTGGTGCAGACGACGGACGCTCAAGTGAGGAAGCTGATGAAGGAGATCCGGAAGACCGGGAAGGTAGGAGAATCGGCTCTCCGTTCCGGGATGAGCCGTAACACAGCCACCAAATACTTGAAGTTGGGGAAGCTGCCATCGGAGTTGAAGAGACCGAGAACATGGCGAACTCGGTCAGACCCTTTTGAAGGAGATTGGCCGGAGATTGCACAACGTCTGAGGGATGCGCCGGAGTTGGAGGCAAAGTCTCTGTTCGAGGATCTTTTAGAGAGGTATCCGGATCGGTATCATCCGGGCCACCTTTGTACGTTCCAGCGCAGACTCAAACAATGGCGGGCCAGTGAAGGGCCTGAGCGGTCCGTGTTCTTTCCCCAGAAACACCGTGGAGGCGAAGCGTTCCAGACTGATTTCACCTGGGCTACGAGACTCGGAATAACTATAGGCGGTGAGCCTTTTGTTCACATGCTTTGTCACGTAGTGCTGCCTGTACTCGAACTGGGAGTGGGTAACGGTATGCCGCTCGGAATCTTTGGCTGCATTGAAAAGGGGCGTTCAGGAAGCTGTGTTTCACCTGGGCCGTGTTCCTGAATATCATCAGACGGACAATTCCACCGCAGCGACACATAATCTCACAAGCGGTAAGCGTATTTTCAACGACGATTATGTGAATTTCATCCACCATTTGGGAATGGAGCCGCGGACCATTGCAGTGGGCGAGAAGAATCAGAATGGAGATGTGGAAGCCCTACATGGGGCACTAAAGCGTCGTCTGAAACAGCATCTCATCCTGAGAGCTTCAAACGATTTTGAGAGCGTGGAGGAATATGAAGCCTGGTTAATCCAGGTCATAGAGAAGGCGAACCGGCTCAGGACTCGGAGATTCAACGAAGAGCTGGCCGTGATGAAACCCGTTACAGCCGATAGGGTCCCTGAGTTTACCGAGATTGACATCCGGGTCACCTCCAGGAGTACCATAAACGTCAAGCACAATGTCTACTCGGTCCCTTCCAGGCTCATCGGCGAGATGGTCAGGGTGAGAATCTATGATGATCGCGTGGAGGTCTATTACGGGGGAAAACATCAATTTACTGTGGAGAGGCTCTTGGGGAGAGGAGGCCACCGTATCAACTACCGTCACATCATCTGGTCTCTGGTGCGCAAACCCGGCGCTTTTCGGCTTTTCAAATACCGGGAAGACCTATTCCCCACATTGACGTTTCGGCGAGTCTATGACGCTCTGTGCAAGACAGAGGGCGACCGTAGAGGTAGCATCGAATATCTGCGCATTCTCCACCTGGCTGCATCAACCACAGAGTCGGAAGTGGAGGCCGCGCTTGAGCTTGTCCTGGAAGAGGGTGCGCTCTGCCGCATGGAACAGGTCAAGGCTCTCGTGGATTCGTCCGGCAGTCTTGAGCCTCCGAAGATGGTTCTTCCTTCGGTCGATCTGTCCTGCTATGACGCCCTGCTTCACTCTCCACAGGAGGTGGCGTGATGAGCCAAGAAAGCCTGGCATTGCTCTTGCGCTCTGTCAATCTCCCCTCATGCGCCGTGCACTATCAGGAGGTGGCGGATCAAGCAGAGAGTGAAGGATGGAACCTCACGCGATACCTGTGTCACCTTATGGAGCTGGAGATTGAAGGCCGAAGGCTGAGAAAAATAGAGCGCCTTTTGAAAGCCTCTCGCCTTCCTTCAGGCAAGACCCTGGCCACGCTCGATGTATCCCGCTTCTCGCCCAAGGTCCGACGACAATTACCAACACTGTGCGAAGGCCATTTCCTGGAGCGATCAGAGAATATCCTGACATTCGGTCTGCCCGGTAGGGGTAAGACTCATCTTGTTTCAGCTATCGGTCATGAACTGGTGCAAAAGGGTCATTCAGTATTGTTTACCCCGGCGTACCGTCTGGTCCAAAGCCTCTTGGCTGCCAAACGGGACCTTGCCCTGGAGCGTGAAATGCGTCGCATGGATCGGTTCGAGGCAGTGATCATAGACGACATCGGGTACGTGCAGCAGCAACAAGAGGAGATGGAGGTGCTTTTCACCTTCCTGGCAGAGCGGTACGAGCGCAGAAGCGTGCTTATTACCTCTAATCTCGTCTTCTCGCAATGGGACAAGATATTCAAGGACCCGATGACAACCGCAGCGGCTATTGACCGCATCGTCCATCATTGCACAATTCTTGAACTCAACGGTTCCAGCTACAGAACCGAAAACGCTCTCAACCGGGACCATAACTAAACCGCCTCAAAGGAGGTCTAGGCCAACAGCCCCAGGTCACCAATACCCGACCTGGATAGCAACCATCAACATGCACAAGTCTAATTGTCGTCAATGCACAAATGTAATTGACATCGAGCACTTCTCGCCTTTCCTCACCGCATCCTGGATTTCATGGGTGCCGTCCTTCAGGATCTTCCGAACCTTCTCCACCTTACCGCGACCACAGCCTAGCATCTTTGCTGTTCTTCTGGCCGAAGCAGACCCTCCTTTTTCAATTCCCACACCTGTGGGTTTTGATTTCGCTTGTTCGCTCCGCCGGTCTCCACCTCGCCGCGTCACGCTGTTGTACCTTTCGATCAATTTAAAGATATCGCGGTCCTTAGTGATTCGCCGGTTGGTCTGCACGTTCATGACATATTCGACCGCCGCCACCTCATTGTCGAATTCTTCAATTACAACTGGAACTCGGCTGATCCTTGCGGCAATGGCGGCTCGAATTCGAGTGTGGCCGTCAATACACACTGGCTCCCGCTGCTCCGGCCATGTACCCAAGACGATCGGCGTCGATGTGGAATAGCCATTCAGAAACCATGTCCTTTGTTATGCGTTCCAGAAGTTCCTCGTCAATTGGAAGAAGACCCTCGAACGTGGGATGCGTTTTGATTCCTCTGGGTCCATATTCTTCCATTGGCCGTTGTCGCCGTTGCGGATCGTTGCTATCTATTCATTTCGCCTCTTTTTCGATGAAATCCCGCTTAGCGCCATGTCGTAGGCTTCGTCCAGATTAACGCCTCCACTCAGGCAGCTGTTCATCGCCTTGACGAGTTCAAGGGTTTCCTCTGAATAGTACTTGATGCCCTTCGACATTTTGGCATAAGCAATATAACGAGCCTCGAACTTCTTCAGAGCTCTTGGAGACAACTCTGCCACGTACCAGAACGAAGCCTCGTCCAGGAGATTTTCCTCAGTCGTGTTTGTTCCGTCCGAGTCATCTTTAGATCTGAGGGGTGCCTCTGTGCTTTCAAGCTCGGCTTTACCCCCCATGTTGGTTTCGGAAGTGCGAGGACTGACTACAGTGAACTTACTTCCGCCTATAATCTCGATCTCCTCCTCGTGGGTAGTGCCATCACATGAGTCAGCAAAATGGATCGGTTGTTGATCAACAGTCCGTTTGAAGAAACTGAGTCCCTTTATCGCTTTGGCAATAAGTTCGGCTGCCGACTGCAAGCTGATTACTGAATCCCTGCACCCCTTGCATCGAACCGCTATTGTAGCTGCTTCAACGCTCTTTCCGAACTCGTTTCTCAGCTCAACAGGCAGTGTGCAAGGCTGAGCGTATTCTTCAAACTCATCCGTTACGACACTGACGTTCACAAAATTCTGCAAAAGATCTCCGAAAAACTCTTCTGAGGCGCTAGCTTTGGTTTCGTCATATTCGCCAACGAAACCCTTGCCGAGGGCGAACATCAGCTCGCCGTCGAATTTGTCCGCAGCGCATCTTCCATGGCGTGAATGCAAATAACTATGACAGGACTCTCGTACCTGCTCGGAATCCCTTTGAGGAACTCATTAAGCAGAGCCAATAATCGAAGACTCTCTTGGCCCCAGCGAGTGAGCCCAAGTCTTCCCTAAGTTTGTTGGGTCTGTCTCTTCCCTCCCTGAAGTACAATCGGTTATTCACGACCGCGTAGCTATCAAGCATATCAGCGACAAATGCCCCCAGAATCTCCGCATTGTCATCTTCACCGGGTACCCGTATGGAACAACCACGAATACGTTACAAGAGCCGCCGTCCTTTATACTGATGTTGTCGGAGAGCATCCAGTCTGCCGCATAAGCTTTGAGAATGCTACAACCCTTCTTGTTCGGTTTTCGAGAACCGGTTCTATCGGCCATGATTGCCTCACGGATCTGGCTTTTTCGAGACTATAACAAATCTGCCAAATCCGATGAAGGCATTTTGAGTATGAGATACTAGATACAATGTCCAGGCTCGCATCCTTCTAATTAAGATGAGCCTGTTATCTTATATAGTATATTTCATAGATACTATCACACATTTCTATCATCTTAGTATCCTTTATTTTTCGATTTTGACGAATTTGCCTATTTATAGTAAATACTTACATTCAATTCGCTCTATAGGTAAAACCCATCTCTGTCGTACCTCAGAATTACTGATTCCTCGCTGTACAAGCTGATTAATAGCATGTATCACAAAACCTTCTTCCAACTCTTTTCTCTTCTCAAAACTCATTCGCATTTTCCGTAATAGCTTTCTATTGATCTGTCTCCATATCACTTGGTCATTCCACATCATCTCTTGATTCTGAATCACTATAGCAACAGCGCATTTCCCATATCTTTGGATAATAGATTTCTTTATGCGTAGCTCGGCCCGCCTGATGTACGACTGCAATTCCTCGTCAAAATAATCATCAGGTTGGGTCTTGATGTGGCAGCATAGCTGCTTCACTGAGTCTCTGTTATTCTGGTAATGATTGTTAGAGCGTCTATTGGTGCCAGCCTTCATGTCCTTCGCCACGTCATCCCACCACATCAATTGGTGTGAATTCCCGTTTTTTAACACCGTATGCTTGAAAACATACGCTCCAACATCGGGACTTACTGTGTCCTGCGCCAGTTCCGCATAAGACAAGCACCATTGCAGGTCTAATACGGTCAGAATCTCTTCCACCTTTCTCAGATGCTCGTGATAAGAGGTGTAATCATCCTTCTTGTTCCAGTTTGCAACTATCTCGGCTCCCACATTTTTGCGTGGTTGCCTCCTGTAGTTTCTCTTCCAGTTGATACACAATCCAAAGGTCTCTGTCCTGATGAGGGTCTGTCTCTCAAATATTCCGAATTTCCATCGGTAATCAGGATGCGCTCCATCATGGGGCTTGCACCCAGATAGCAATATATCTCTATAGATTTCTATAAATTTCTGTCTGTCTTCCTTTGTGAACCTTTTGATCTCCCATCTCACTAAATCCAAATGACCTACCAGACCGGCTCTTCAACCAATTTAGATATTCACGATTTTATCTGTATGAATTGGATCTATAAGATATGATGGCTCGCAGTGCTGTATTACAGGTATATAATTATCTAAGCTTGTTTCATAATTGAGCATAAGAATTCTCCATTTACTGAACAGCCCCTACCGGCGCATTCGGAAAGGGGCTTATCAGTTTACAGGTCTATTTCGATGGACTCTGGCAATTCATCAAGAGCCTTAAAGAGATTCAAATCCAGCAGGCCGCAGAATATGTTGTATTCATCCCTTGGTCTTGGCCTTCTGTTCATCCAGAAATCTACGAGTCCTTCGATGATTTGATCATAATCGTCATAATCTATAGTCCTATTAATCATTATTCCATTTCTCCTTTATGATTCGGCGGTCTTCATTTGTGAAATAGCGCACAGAATGCTTACCTTGCTGGATTCTTCTGTCAGGGACAGGTCTATACTTATCTATGAAGTATTGCAGCGCCCGCCGCCCCGTCCCCAGGGAATCGGCCAAGGTCTGAAGTGAATAAATCTCCATGAGTTCATCCTCCTCCGTCAGGATTTTTGGCAACGGCAACGTTGCCCTATCCGTAACGAGCAGGTTAGTTAAATGACCCCCTAAGAATCCTGAGCCCCAAACGCCGCTATGTTCCGATGGGAAGGTAAGCAATCTCAGCAGGCATCCCATCCTAAACCAGGGTAATTGAAAGAGCACGGACTTCTGCCCTGGCCCGAGTGCTGCGGCGACTTTGCCAAGTATTTATGGGAGCTTGCTGATCAGCTCCGATGTGTAGTCCGAATGGAGGACCGACTTTGTGAAGAACCAGAGATGCCTTACACGGAGGGCAGTTCGCTAGATATGTGCCGATTCGTCAACCCGACTGCTGATAGTCGCCCCAGGCAGAAACTTGTGAACGATAAAAATGAGGGTCCGCACGAAAATCCGTTGAGGCTTCGTGAGATCAATTCTGAGCGATTTTTTTCTCTGGCTAAGGCGTGAGGTGCGGGGGTTTTGTAAACTTTTCTGGATTTTTTTGTCGCTCGAAATAGAGACCGCAAATATAGTACGGTCTCATTGCATTTCGATTCAAAAAGCTACCAGCGGTGTCCATACTCTTCCTCACGTAGCACTTCTGCCAGCCACCCCGTAATCCCTCTGTGGGAATCGCAAAAAGGGCAACGCCCCATGTCGCTGAAGTATTCCGTGCCGCAGGACGCACAGAACAGTAAACGAGGTTGACGCTTGGGTTCTTGCTTGTCAGTCTCTTTGTTCATAACAGACTCCTCCCTTTACAGGACACGCTTGCACAGTGCCGTGTTTTGGTGGGTTGTTTGTGAGCGGATTTTCTACAAGTGATTAGGCGGCTTGACTTTGGAGGTGGGTAATCAGTTGCGAAGCTGATTCTCTGGTGAGGTCTTGGAAGGTCGATGCATTGAACTGCCGAAGCAAGGACTCAAGTTCCTCATTCGTGTAATTCGCTCTCTTCGTCAGTGCGTACAAGGCTCGGCATTGAGCTTGTGTGGCTCGACCATTGCCCTTATTGACGACCGGTTTTTCACCACCATTTCCATAGGATTTTGCCTTCCTCTTTGCCGCTTTGGGTTGCCTCGTCAATACCGGTTTGTTCTCTTTGCCTGAGGTTGTTCCTGTTCAGGTTCAGTATTGGCCATATGGCTGACTTCCTCGGCAGATGTGGACTCGCAGCCCACGCCGCCAAATCGGAGCGCTCTGGCGATGGCCCTTGTTTCCGCCAACTCAACCAACGAGTCAGCAAGCTTCGAGCGTCTCTCTGCGTCGAAGCGGTGCCTGTGCCATTGAACTTTGCCTTTGGTTGTCTTCGCGGCAGCGCGTATGACCACGAAGTCATGTCCAGCTCGATGATCTTGGTCTTGATGCTGAGCTGATCGTTGTTTTCGTGAAATATCCGCAACCTTGCTCCGACTACCGGAAAAGTTCGGGTCTGCCACTCGCCGCCGACCTTGACTCGGCGAGCGCACAAGTTCATCTTCTCGAAATCCATTTACGCCCATGGCTTTTCTTCTCCTTTTTGATGTTTTGGTTTCGAACTGGCGATCCCTACATCACGCAGATGAGTACCAGGATCACCACTACCAATTCGCCCAAGCTCTTCGCGATCCGCCAAACGGCGGACGGCCCGATCAAGCAAATCAGGGCAATAAATGCGGCAGCACAGACCATCAGTAGTTCAGATTGACTCATGATGTTGCCCTGCCTTTCTTCTTGAGGTCCTTGATTACCTCCAAGATAGCCTGCGTGGCGGCTACCAAAACAGCCGTCAATACATCAGCCCAAATTTTGTTCATTTGATTTGTCTCCTTTCTCTTCTGCTTTGAGATCCGGCTTGTCCCGCAGGCAGTCAGGCCATCTGATTGGTATAGGCCACATGACATGGGGACAGTGAACCAAGAGCATCAGCCCTACAGCCGTGTTTACTGCCAAGTTCAAAGCCATTAAAAACGCAATACCACCATTCAATATCACCATCGTCTTCACCTCCTTTCTTCCAGACCTGGGGATAAACGCATGCAGACGCATACGCAGACTTTATTCATCTACCCTTCAATAAATTCCCCTCTATGACCCCTCATAAAAGAAGGGGAAAGAAGAAAAGGACAAAGAAGAAAGCGGGATATGTGTGATGGTTACTGAACGAAGCGGCGGAACCTCAATGAATGGGTTCAGGGCGAAAAAGCAAAATCTCTGTTCTTACTCGTCAGTGCAGGAGAATCGACTGATTTCGAGAAACACAGGAACGTATCTAAATGGGAGAAGATCCGCATGGATACACGATAAACGACCCCCCCCTATTCTCTTTCCAGAACAAAAGTAGGAGTCCCAAAAAAGTCATCCACCCCGAGGCGATGTTGTCGAGGCAAACAAGATTTAAGCCTATTATAGCATGGGTACTACATTTTCGCACAGTTTGAGCTTATTTTTCTCCCATGCGAAAAGTTACATTTGCAGCTTCAGTATTAGAAATTTGTACCTTCTGGTCTGCTCCGATGAGACTGACACCAGGAATGTTCTGTAAGACTCTGAGACTATAACCTAAAGTTACTGTTGCGACGTACCAACAGTCCTTACTTTTTTCGGCTTGGGCTTCATCTTTTCCTTTGAGATCTCCTCAAGATCCATTCTGAGCGCCTTGTAGAACTCGATCCACTCTTCAGCCTTGGCCAGGACGTCTTCCAGACGTGATAGAAGCTTCTTTCTCCTGGCCGATGACATCTTGCTCAGGCTCGCCTTGCGTGCTTCCGCATCCATGAGCAGCTTCTGTCTTCCCGGATGCTCAAACAACCATATAGGATCGTGTATGTGCGACTCAATGGCTGCAAAGAAGCGGTGGGTTCGGGCAATCCTTCTTGTCGCATTTTGCTAATTTTATTTTGCAACTGGCGCACGGACATCGGCTTGCTCAGCATTTTCTTGACCAGCTCGACCTTCTTGTCATCGTTGCCCAGTTTGACTAGTTCAGCTTTGTGAGAATAGGATCAGTTTCTTAACGTCCAGCTTCTTGTCTAAGAAAAACTTCTCCTGGGCGGCTACCCTTACCATGACGCTGAGGGCTTCAGGGCGTAAGACAAGACCTGGATGAGAGCAAAGCGCTCTGTAGCTTGCGGGCTTACGCGGATTTTTGGATGTTGCCTTCTCGATGTCGTCATCGAAAAATTTCTTGAGGATGTAGGCTCCGATCTCCTCTGATCCTTTATAAAGTGTCTCATTAGCTTTCTCGTTGATGAATTTGACAGCCTGTTCCACCAGGGTTTTGTCGGCAGCCTGTTTCCGAAAGCGTATTCTTACCAGATGACTTCGCCATCCGCCCCTCCTGAATGTGAAATTGGACCATTATACATCATAGATACATGTTCAACAAAGTTTTGTTAGACGAAAAGTTAGGCGCTCTGGAAAGCAAGTTTCCAGACTGCTAATGTGGGGCTCACTAGGAATGTAATTGGAGTAGAAAATGATGCTGTAACCGTCATGTTTGTCCATAATCTCAAGACCGCAGAGACGTTCTGAAGGACTATTATGAACGTTTTAGCGAAGTTGACAGAGTGAACGCGACCAATGAAGGAGTTGCGCCCCGCCTAGATTCCATCTATTTCTTCAAGGCGGAATTGAACCAGAACAAATCCTGATAACCTGTTTGCCAGGATTCTCATCAAGCTGAGGCTAGAAGAAGTCCAGTCTTCCCGATCAAAGATGTCTAGATGGATAAGGGGAGATTGAGGTGGGGGGAACAGCCCTCGTCGTGCGATCCCCCCGGCGGGCCCGACCTTGCTGCCCTCAAAACCGCACACCAGCCCCAACGTTAGCGGCAAATCCCGAAGGCCTAAACTCAGTATTAACGAAACTGTCAAACCTTGGCCCCTGTGCGAAGTACCAATCGTATTCTATGTTTCCGGCGGCGAACCATCTATAGTATCCCAACTCGAGTCCAGTAGAGGTAAATAATCCCAAGTCCCAACCAGTTCCGACCTTTTGGGCTGCGGTCTGTTGGAAGATTTGACCTGCCGGGAAGACCACTAATCCTGTGAGGATCGGTAATGTCTGTCGTGGTCGTCACTAAACTGCTTGTACTCATGGTGAAAGGCATCCACCCCCACAAACCTCCGAAACCGACGTTAAACCTTCCCATTCCCCAGAGAGGAACCCAACTTCTACCCCCGGTTTTGAACTCATATACGGACACGTCAAGCTGTGATGTAAGTGTGTCGGTCAGGGTTCCAAGGGGGAATGGCGTGACGGTCTGTGACACTGGTAGAAGATATAGTTACGATAGTCCGAGTCGGCAGATGCTCCAAGGCCCAAAGGAAAAATAAAATATGTATTTGTATCAGTCGCAGTGCTTGTGGCCGAATTGAAAGGAGCTGGAAAGCGCTCCAAGTAGCGGTACCATTTGTTGAACTAAATGGAAAAGTGTCCTGTGCGCCTGTGGTGTCGGTCGTAGTAGAAGTAACCAGATTGACATCGTACGGAACCACCGTACCATATGATTTACCGAAGCTAAATGCAGAAAAACCGAGGAAAAGATCGAATAAGCTCTCGGACTGATACCCAATTTCAATGTAGGGTCCCAGCACTGTGGATCTGTTCAAGGTTATCTCCGTAAATCCAGGAGTTGCTGCCAGGTACTATGGTGCTCGATGTGGATGTACCAGTCCCAGGATTTGGGGCCAAAAGAAAAGTTACAGCCGTGGTCCCGGAAATGGTTCCTCCGGCATTATTCGTCTGGGTTGTGGGATCGACAATTGTAAAACTCCCTGTGTTCCGGGGGGTAAGTTGCTCCTCTACTCACCACGGAATCATGGCCAAGTGCATTATTTGCTAGGTACTGCCGGTGCCCAGGCTTGATCAATCGGCCCCGCAACCGCGGGGTTAGCGAACTTATACTTCCATTTGTGTAAGTCCAAACGAATCGCCGAGTGCGAAAAGTAGGAATGGCCTGCCGTAGCTCGGCCCGAATGGGAAAGTTGGTGGAATAGGAACGACCACTGGTGTAGTTATGACAAATGGGGAGTGGATTGTCGTGGTAAATGGGAACCCGCAAAATGAATTGTTAATGGTCACCGGACATGGGGGTATGAAGGGTACTGGTTCAAAGCTTACCTCAAAACTCCGCCATTTTATGCCTCCTGATACGTAGAAGCACCCCTCCATACATTGACGGACCGGTAGGGGCCATTGATGGCGGCTGATAGTAAACACCGATGGTGGTCCACCAGGGGCATATGCCTGAGCTATTGCGTTGCTTCCGATGGAGAGGCATGCGAATACCGCCGTTATATAGACCGTGAGTAACACATGGTATCGGATTTTCATATTGACCCCTTCAGGGCTGGTTTCACGTTTGTCTTGGGAGAAGATTCCATGTTTCAATTCTCAGCTTGGCATTTGAGCCTCAGTGATTTATATCACAACGCACCACATTGGTCAACAAATAAGTTTAGTTTCAATGGTTCATATAAAATTCTTAATGTAATTATTTATTAAAACAGTATAACTCAATATTTTATTGGGCTAGATAGCCAGATATGAGATCTGGGACGGCAAGCTGCCTTTTTTTGCTTTATCTTTGTTCTGCTCTGGTCTGGTGTCCAAATGGTGTCCATCGGAAGCGAAAGTTGATGAAAATTCAGGAAACTTAGTAACACTCAGTCACAAAGCCTTCGTCAGTAAATCCAACACGTTGATCCATTTTTCCTAGTGATGCCATGTGGTTCCGAACACGGCCACATGGTCAAGATGAAATTCCCACGTCATACGGTAATCACAATCAGCGTGGCAGCGATACTCGTTTGCTTTTTAGGAAGCGACGTAATAGCCCAAGCATATGCCCCTGGCGGACCACCACCGGGTTTTTACTATCAGCCGCCTTCAATGGCCCCCACAGGACCGTCAATGTATCCGGGTGCCTTCTACATCAGCGGCGGCGTACGCTATTATAATAACAATGGATTTCGTTTTAATAAACCGCAACAGCCAATAGCCGTTGGCAATAACGGCACGCCCCCGTTTGGGCCGGACGATGGAATTCTGCCCAACCAGTCTGGATTTGGAACCCCGATTCCATTCGGCACCGGTACCCAGCGGACAGGACTTCAAGCATTTCCGTTGGCTCCGGTTGGCGGCCCCGGCGGCGACCCGAGGCTAACTGGTATCTGGGTTTACCAGAACGGCCGTGTTGACGCGAGTCTTCCTCCTCTCCCCCCGGATGCGACGTGTGCAAATCTTACCCCGCCACCTCCTACAACGTTTTGCCCGGGCAGTTCCACAGCATGGCCTGATCCGGTGAACCTCAACGAGATACTGGGTCGTTTCCCCGATGGGTTTGGCGGCCCGGCGGGGACCTGCTGCGTGACAACGACAGTTAACCGCAATGCAGGGAGTTTTCAGTTTCAGGACCCGTTTTCACAAACCGACAATCCAACGAGTATCGCCGGGACGACTGCAATAAGCTTCCAATGGGTCATCGATGGAACCTACAACGCAACAACAGGAGCAGCCTCAGGCGAAGTGGCTAGCCTAATCATGGACATCAGCCCGGCTGTCTTTGATAACGAGGTGTTCAAAACACAAGCATGGGGTCCCAGCATTGAGATAGGTTATCAGTCTACGAGCTTATTTGATATTTATTTGGCCTTTTCCGGGTACCAGACCGGGCAGTCCTTCTCAAAATCTTTCAACTACCAGGCTGGTATGGCACGACGCGCATTCACAGATACCTTCGCTTTTGGAAGTCCTCAGGACGCTGCGTGGCCGGCCGCGCGATTCGATTCTGCCACCACAGTAATCGCCGGCACGCCTATAGAACAATACCAAATTTCCGTTGATGGAAAGTTCCGAAATCTGTTCCCCACTCGAACATTCTTTTTAGTAGGCGATCCCACGGTGCCCGCCGAGAACCTGCAAGAAGATGTCAGCAACAAATCTGACATTAACCTTCTTGAATTCCGCTGGGCAGGCAGGAGTTGGGTTCCTCTATGGGGCATGGGGCGTTTCGGCTTTTCACTGGGTGCCATCGGGAATGCCATCAACTACAAGATCAGTGGCACAAGGACCATCACCTCTCTCGGACCAGCACTTACGGGTCAAGTTGTGTTCAGCGAAACCGGAAACGTCGATGCGTGGATAGCTAATTATGGCGGATTCTTTGGTACGGACGTCGAGCTGGGTTCCAGGAACTTATTTTTTAAGGCTTCCGGTGATTGGCATTTTATTGTGCCAAAGTTCACATATCAATTGTTGTCAATCGAGACTGAATTCGATCCTACTGGCTGGTCTCTGGGATTGTATGGAGGGCTACGCTTCTGAGGCTTAGAATTTGTGGGATCGCTGCACCGGGCCAAATAATCCCGGAAGGCACCCGAGTTGCCCAAGCGAACAACTGCGATAATACATTCTGAAATGAGCCTACATATTGAGAATCTTCATGAGAAGCCGCAATCAGGAGAGACTTTGATTCCAAGCGGCACCACGGTTTCGGTGCCGCAATCTGCGTATTTCATAAAGGGATCTCCCATTTGACGGGGATTTTGTCGGTTCTCCCGCCCTTCCGTTTATACCTTAGAAATCCGTTTCCAAGCCCGAACAGATAGAGATCCCTTGTGATCGCCACGTCATCACGGCAATATTGTTCCAGCAGATCCATTCGGCCTTCTCTGAACCATTTTACCGCATCGGTACCGGCTCCTGATTTGTTCTTACCGAGAGTGAATTGAGCCAGATGATCGAGGCTCAGGCGAAATCCGAGACTGGATTCAACGTGCGTCAAGATGTCCAGATTAGGCAGCGCTCGTAAATTCTCGTCGGTATACGCGCGCAAGACTTCGTAATCAAAACGAATATGATTAAAGCCCACCACCAGGTCAGCATTCTTAAGCAAATTTATCAGGTCAGATACGGTCTCCTCGGTAAATGTGGTGAATCCCAGCTCTTCGGTGTGCGCCACCCCTATGGATAATTGCATGCGGCGCACGTTTCTCCACCCCCCTACCTCCTGAGCGAGCTTTTGCGTTTCTAAATCGAAAAAAACAACTTTCTTATTTTTCAGCCCTGTGACTGTTGAAATGATGGGAGCCTCTTGGGAATTAACAACGTGCGCCTGTGCCATATTGTCGAGTTGAATAGGCATGATCTGCTCCCCCCTTTTTTCGGTTCAAACACGACCCCGGAGGCTGTTACATTCCTGCTGTTTTCTCGGGACAGGTCAGGAAATATAAGGCTGTGAGCCTCCGAATTCGATACAGTTTGCTTTTCCCAACTCGAATCGGGCTTGGGTTCTCTCTTAGCGGCTCTATTGTTTTCTTCCGACTTTTTTTGTGGCAAGGCCGCGGATTCCATTTTTTCCGGGTTCAAAAGCCATTCCAAAATAAGAAGGCATGCCTGCTTATCCAAAGGCTTATTACCGTTCCCGCATTTCGGCGAATGTATACAGGACGGACATCCTGTTTCGCATGGGCAGCTCGCAACCAGAAGTTTCGTTTTTTCCAAAAGCTCCTGAATTACATCAAAAGCTCGGTGGCTGAGGCCCACCCCGCCCGGATGCCCATCATAGATAAAAATAGCTGCCCGACATACTTGCGGATGTTCAGTCATGCTGATTCCACCGATGTCATCCCTGTCACAAAGCGCAAAAAGCGGGAACATGGAAATTGCGGCGTGTTCGACGGCATGAATGCCTCCCATGAAATTCAGCTCTTTCTTCTGAATTGCATTCTTAATTTCATCGGGAATTTCAAGCCATATACCGATGGTCTCAAAGTGAACAGGCGGGAGATCCAAAGTCACTACGCCTATCAGATCCTGTCCTTGGGTGCGGCGTTTTTCATAAGCGGTAACTTGCTCGGTGACTTTCAGTCTCGCTTCTCGCGCGGTGAACCCCGGAAATTCTTGCGATCGTATGGGAGCCCCAAGGATTTCTGTTTCTGTTTCGGAAAGCGCCCGAGTGTAGTATCTGAGCGATGCCGGCTGAACCAGTACGTTTTGGCGCTCCAAATCAAGCTTTGTAACTAAGTATTGTCTGGTTCTGTGGAGATAAACCGCACCTTCGTGACACTCGGTAAAAACCCGGAAACCGGAAGAATTGCCAATGAGGGTTTTCCGGTCCTCAAGAAAAATCCCGTATGAAAGCCCGATGCCGCGTAGGTCCACTTCCCGCTGGGGTCTCCTCATAATTGAACGCCATGCACGGTCCGGACCGCTGTAGATAACCCCGGCTTCATCGAGTTCTTCCAGCACTGATTTAACTTCCGGACTCGCAGTCCACGGTTCCTCGGAAGATATTGGACTTTCCGCGGCAGCGCACGGCAAATGCCGTTTCAATACTTCCTTGTTCAGCGGGTCCAATATGGCTTCTTCGCAGATCCGGCCGAAAAAATCATGAGGATTCCGGAGAAAATATTGGTCCAGAGCGTCAGTGCCGGCAATGAGCACGATGGCACTAGGTCTCGCGCCCCGGCCGACTCGGCCTCCTCTTTGCCATGTATTTATAATCGTGCCGGGGTACCCCACGAGAAGACACAGATCCAGTCCCCCCACGTCTATGCCCATCTCCAGGGCGGAGGTGGAAATCACTCCATCCATTTGGCCTGAGAAAAGTTTTGCCTCGATCTCCCTGCGTTCTTCGGGCAAGAATCCGGCCCGATAAGAACTAATGCGATTACGCAAATGCGGGGATTCCGCCAAAACCCATGTGGTTATTAATTCCGTAATTTTGCGGGCCCTGGTAAACACGATCGTTTTTAAACCGGATTCCAAGGCCTTCGTGAAAATGCGAGCGGCTACGGTGTAAGGGCTCAGAACCGGGTTCACAAAAAGGAAATGCCGGTCAGACGCTGGGGCGCCGGAACGGTCCACCACAGCGACTTCTTGCCCGATCAGGCGGGTGACAAACGGACCCGGATTTGAGATCGTGGCGGAGCATGCGATGAACCTAGGCGCTGACCCATGAACAGCACATACTCTGAGGGTCCTCAGTAGTACCTGTGATATGTGGCTACCGAAAATTCCTTTGTACGTGTGGACTTCGTCGAGCACGATATAGGCGAGATTGGCGAAGAGCTCCCTCCATGTGTCGTGATAAGCCAAGAGTCCCAAATGAAGCATGTCAGGATTTGTAATGAGGACCCTTGGCGGTTGATTTCGGATTTTGCGGCGCTCGGATTCCGGCGTGTCCCCGTCATAAACCCCGATTGTGATACCTGTGTCAGCAGCCAATGTTACGAATGCGTCTCTCTGGTCCCGTTCCAATGCCTTTAGCGGAAACAGGAACAGTGCACGGGCATCCGGATCTTTTACGAGCCGATCCAGTACCGGGATTTGATAAGCAAGAGTTTTCCCGCTGGCAGTGCTGGTGGATAGGACCACATTTCTGCCGTCAAGAGCTAATTGCGCGGCATTTGCCTGGTGTGAGTATAGGAGGTCAATTCCGGAACCGCGAATCATTCTCGATACTCGCGGTTCGAGATCGGCAGGAATAGCTTCGAATTGCGGATTTACCGCGGGCAATATCTGATGGTGGACAAGATTCCATCCGCTATTGGAAGGTTCACCTAACCATTCGAGGAAGGTTTTTAGCACGATCTATCCATAATTATTGAATAAATAATAGCGGCCCGATTTGAGTTGGCCGGATCATATATTTGTATGGGCGGGGTGTCAACTTTGAGGATGATTCTGTGTTAGAGTTATTTTAAGAAGCTCGCGATCTTCAAAACCCATGGCCGGCAGTCCGTCTGACTATAGCAGGACATGGAAATCCGGATGTAATTATTGCGGGATATTAAAAAGAGGTTTCAATGCACACTCCAAGTTTGCGCTCGTTAGGAATATGGCTATGGGCATGTCTCCTGATCGTCCCGACTGAACTGAGGCTGCTCGAGAGCGATTCAGTTGCTGCCGAAACCGTTTCACCGCAGAGCCCTTCACAAAATTTGCGATCGTTGTCCATGACGCTCGGCAATAAAACAATCCTTACGAAGGTGGCGGAAAATGATTCATCGAGAATACAAGGTTTGCTGGGATGGACGAGTATAAATGACGAAACAGGGATGTTGCTGGATTTCATTTTCGAAGGGAATTACGCGATCCACATGCAAGGCATGAAATTCCCGATCGACTCGATATGGATTGATTCAAAGGGCGCAATACGCCTGATCTACGATGATATCCAACCGAATTCAGGCCAGGTTTATCCTTCGATGTTTCCTTGCCGCTACTGTCTCGAAGTCAAGGCCGGATTTTGTAAAAAATTTGGCGTGAAGATCGGCCAAAATGTCAGCTTCGGCGGGTGAGGCTAAGTAGGGAAGCTGAATACCGGGAGGGAAACTTTTTTGCAAAAAAGTTTCCTCCTGGACCCTCCTTCAAAAAACTCTATATAGCTTCTCTTTCGAGGCATTGCATCCTTAGAAGCGCTAATTCGATACCGGATTCGGAGCCTGAAGTTCAATCGTCCGGCGAAGGAGGTCTTCCGTATGCTCTCAATGGCTGGGAAGAAGAAAGCATTTCTCGGAAGGCCGTTCCTGGCTCAAGTCGACCCCTTGTTGCGCTTCGATGCTCAATAGCAGTACAGCTCCGATCCGCCCTATTTAAGAGTTTTTTGAAGGGAGGTGTGGAGGGACCCCGCGTCCAGCGGGGTTGCAAAAAGGTTTCCCTCCACATCTTTATCTTTCCTTACATGACTTCAGAAATTCCGCGGGGTCCAGATCATCGCGTATGCCCAATCTTGTCAGGGCGAAGTCATACCGAACAGGATCATCCGGTTCAATACTTCTGAAGGCAGCAGTTATTTCATATGCAGCCTTTAGATCCGCCTGCTTCCTTTTCGTCAAACCGAGCTGCAGTGAGATCCTGTGCATATGAATGTCCAGCGGAATGATTAGACGGGAAGCGGGAATGTTGTCCCATCCGCCCGGATCGACGTCATCACGCCTGACCATCCATCTCAGAAAAAGATTCAGCCTCTTACAAGCGCTCCCGGCATCGGGCGAAGGCAGGAGGCTTCGAGGTTTGCCTTGAAACACTAACGACAACTCTTTCACAAAAGATGAAAGAGCGGGAATGATCGTCTCGTGATCGCGCTTGAAGCCTTCTGAAAAACAAGTGTGTAGCGATCCATGCCGTTCCAGCACCTTCTTGATCCCATACAGCATCATGGCAAGCTCTTCGCCAGTTGTGAAGCGATGTTTAAAGTTCCCAAATGTGTCTAGCAATTCCTGCTTGGAAGCTCTTTTCAAAAAGAGATGCGGTGAATCCATTCTTTCGAGAACCGACCGGACACTCTTCAGTATCTGTCGGACTGCTCCATAAGCGAGCGATGACGCCACCAGGCCGACAATCTCACGATCGCTTAATTGAGCGTAATCATAAAGAAACTCCAACGGATCGGGATGTACGTACTCCCGTCGATTATATGTTTCATAAAGGTTGCATAAATTTTGAGCATAAATCATCGCAGGCATATTAGATGCGGACGAGAGAGGGAAGAAGAAAGAATTCCGGGAGGAAACTTTTTTGCAAAAAAGTTTCCTCCCGAGCCCTCCTTCAAAAAACTCTATATAGGCTAGCTTTTCAGTCCATGGATAATAACAAGCGCTGCCTCAATCCTGGCCGGTAATCTGAAGGTTCGCTCACCACAGTCGCTCTGTTTCACGGAGCGGTTTCTTGAACATCCTCTCCCAGTTAGGGAAAAGCGAAGCTTTTTTACGATCAGAATACCCTTCCCGGTTTCAGCGACGTTTGCTGCGCCTCGATTTTCGCTGGCAGCACAGCTGCGGTCCGCCCATTTAAGAGTTTTTTGAAGGGAGGAGTGGAGGGAAACTTCTTTGCAAAAAAGTTTCCCTCCACATATCTATCTCCCCTCTTTTCCTATTTTCCTCCTTCTTACAATCTTCGCAGGCCTTCGGCGATTTCCATTAGTCCTTCTCGATCGGAGATGTTGATATGTGGTCCGTCGGTCTTTATCAGTTCCTGTTTTATCATTTTGGCGAGGATCCGGGATAATGTTTCCGGGATTGTCCCCAGCAGATGAGCCAACTCGCCTTTGGGAATATCCAATCGCAGTTCATCCGCTCCATCATTGCGCTCACTTAGAAAGAGCAGATGAGAAGCAAGCCGCGCGGGCACTTCCTTGAGGCTAAGCGCATCCACGAGTGTGGTAAACATCCGTAGTCTCCGCGAAAGAACCGCAAGCATATTCACAGCCAGGGAAGGATTGTTTTTATTAAATCAATGAACGCAGCTCTCGGGAAAAATAGGCAACGACTCTCTTCCAGGGCCACAGCATGAGCCGGAAAATTGCGGCCTTCAAAAACCGGCACCTCTCCAAATGGTTCATTTGAGCCGAAAATGTGCAGAATTTGTTCTTTCCCATCGGGCGAGGTCTTAAAGATTTTCACTATGCCTGAAATTGTGACGTAAAAACCGCTGCCGGGATCACCTTCTGTGAATATTGTTTGGCCGCGAGTAAATGACTTTCTTATTGCAATGGACGCGAGGTCGTCCAGTTGAGTCTTGGGTAAGCCCTCGAACAACGGGATTTTAGCAATTCGCTCAACAATATCCACCATTGCCTCCATTTCCAGGAGTCTCCAAAACAGGCGCGTTGACTTAAGTCAAGGCATGCTCATGGAGAAGTACTATATTATCAGTTAGACGTCTGAAACCCCTAGAAATAGGTTCGGAGCAGATTCCAACAAAATTTATAGCACAAAAATTAGGCTAATTATTGTTTTGCACTGGAGGACAGAATGAGGTGGAGCGAAGAAGCAGAACAGGCCATAAGTAGAGTGCCTTTCTTCGTCCGCAGGCGAGCACGCAAAAGAGTGGAAGAACAGGCTAAGCAGCGCGGCAGCCAAGTAATTACCATCGAACACGTAAGGGAATGCCAAAAGAAGTTCCTGAAGAATATGGATAAGGAAGTCAAAGGCTATCAGTTGGAGACCTGTTTTGGACCTGGCGGCTGTCCAAATCGGGCAATAGCTGAGGATGACCTGGGGGAAGAATTGGAAGACTTGCTTAAGGGGCATAACTTGCGCAATTTTCTCAAAACGCGGGTTCAAGGCCCTCTGAAGATGCATCATGAACTTCGGGTGTCGCTTTCCGATTGTCCCAACGCATGTTCCCGGCCGCAAATAGCGGATATCGGACTTATCGGCGCCGTGAGTCCTCGTGTCACAGAAACAGGATGCACTCGATGCGGGACTTGTCGAGATCTATGCCGTGAAGGAGCGATCGAATTATCCGAAGATTCAAAGGTTCCGCTGATAGACCACACTAAATGTGTCTCCTGTGGGGAATGCGTGCGCGCCTGCCCAACCGGCACAATACATGAGGGAAAAAAGGGCCACCGAGTACAATTGGGAGGTAAACTGGGCCGTCATCCTCAATTAGGGCGTGAATTGAAAAATATTTATTCCAGAAAAGACGCGATCAAAATCATTAACAAGTGTCTACAGCATTATGTTCGAAATTGTAGTCGAGGGGAGCGTTTCGGTGACATACTGAAGCGAACAGGTATCGAATTTGTTGACGAATAATTATTTTAAAAAAAAACGATTCACTTGACCTAAGTCAAAGCAGTCCGATCATGGATAGCTTAATTTAGCATTATAAGACGAACCGAACTGACTGCAAAACTCAGTTAGGCAAAATCAAAATTAATACGAGGAGGACAGTTCAGTGGAAGGAATGTTTTGTTATCAATGTGAACAGACGGCAATGGGTTCGGGTTGCACAAAAGTTGGTGTATGCGGTAAGTCGCCAGATGTGGCAGCCCTCCAGGACATTCTCACCTACGCCCTCAAAGGCTTAGCCTTGGTGGCTACGGAAGCTCGCAAGATCGGTATCAACGAGCATTCAGTAAACGTTTTTTCAGTGGGTGCGCTGTTTTCAACACTGACGAATGTGGATTTCGATCCGGAAAGATTTCCTCCTCTGATTAACCGATGTGTAGAGCTGCGGGATGAATTGAAGAAGAAGATCCAGGCAGCCGGCGGAAAAGCTGATTTTTCTGAGGCTCAAGCTACATTCCAACCCGCGCCAACTATGGACGGACTACTCAATCAGGCCAAGGGGATAGGTTTTCAGGCCGACCTTGGTATTAATCCGGACATCAGATCGCTTCAGCATACTTTAATTTTCGGCCTCAGAGGAGTTGCAGCCTATGCGGATCATGCCCAAATTCTCGGCCAGGAAGATGACAAGGTATATGCGTTTATTCATGACAGTCTCGCTGCCACATTGAATCCGAATCTTGGTCTTGATGACTGGGTAAAGCTGGTCCTTGAATGCGGAGCGACTAATCTCCGAGCAATGGAGTTGCTGGATGCAGCCAACACCGGAACGTATGGACATCCTGTTCCGACACAAGTACCCCTGGGGCCAAAACAAGGCAAGGCGATCCTGATTTCCGGTCACGACCTGAAGGACCTCGAAGAACTGCTCAAACAGACTCAAGGCAAAGGAATTAATATCTACACCCACGGCGAGATGCTTCCCACTCACGCATACCCGGAATTGAAGAAATATCAGCATTTCTATGGCCATTATGGGACGGCATGGCAGAACCAGCGTAAAGAGTTTGCCGATTTTCCGGGAGCAATACTGATGACCACCAATTGCATCCAGCGCCCGAAAGAATCCTATTTAGACAATATTTTTACTACGGGTCTGGTCGGATGGCCGGGAGCGACCCACATCTCAGACAAAAATTTCTCTCAGGTCATTGATAAGGCCCTTTCAATGCCGGGTTTTCCCGAGGATGCGGCCGGAAAATCCGTGACGTGCGGGTTCGGCAGGAATACGGTCATGTCCGTGGCCGGTAAAGTTATTGATGCAGTCAAAAGCGGCGATATCAAACATTTCTTCCTTGTAGCAGGATGCGACGGAGCAAAACCGGGCCGGAATTATTACACCGAATTTGTCGAGAAGGTGCCTAAGAACTGTGTGGTACTGACTCTCGCATGCGGCAAGTTCCGTTTCTTTGATAAAGATCTCGGAGACATAGGCGGCATACCCAGGCTTCTCGATGTTGGGCAATGCAATGATGCCTATTCAGCCATCCAAATTGCAGTGGCTCTATCGAAAGCTTTCGGCGTGAGTGTCAACGAGTTGCCACTCTCAATGGTGCTTTCATGGTACGAACAAAAGGCTGTGGCAATTCTTTTGACCTTGCTCCACCTCGGAATTAAAGGTATCCGTCTCGGACCAAGCCTGCCTGCGTTCATAACACCAAATGTATTGGATGTGCTCGTAAAGAATTTCGATATCAAACCTATCAGCACACCTGATGAGGACCTTAAGGCCATTCTCGGGTAATAAAATGGAGCGGTCCCTCTTGACCGCTCCATTTGGCATTCACAAACAAGAGAGTAAGGCTGAATACAACAGAGAGGCAGAGCAATGAAATGCCCCGGTCAAGACCCAAGATTCTGGAAGTTCGACGCCATATTTGAAGCGGACTGCCCGAAATGTGGCAATCAGGTGGAATTTTTTAAAGATGAAACAAAGCGGCGTTGCAAGAAATGCGGCCACCAGGTCCTGAATCCGAAGATGGACTTCGGCTGTGCGGCGCATTGTAAATTTGCGGAGCACTGTTTCGGCGAGCTCCCTCCGGAATTGGTGAAACAGAAGCAGGATCTCCTTAAAGACCGGGTGGCCGTTGAAATGAAACTGTATTTCCATCAGGATTTCAAGAGAATCGGGCACTCAGCTAAGGTAGCTCGATACGCTGAAAAGCTGGTGGAAAAAGAAAAGGGCGATCCCGCGGTGGTACTCACCGCGGCGTATCTTCACGATATCGGAATTCGACAAGCAGAGCGAAAACATCAAAGCGTCGATGCCGCATACCAGGAACTGGAAGGACCAGCAATCGCCAGAGAAATCCTGACCAAACTGGATGCCGCGGAGCCTCTCGTGGATGAAGTCTGCGATATTATCGGTCACCATCATCATCCACGGGATGACGAGACGATCAATTTCAAAATCGTCTACGATGCGGACTTACTGTCAAACCTGGAGGAGAAACATAAGAAATCGAGTATGGAACCACAGCGATTAATCGAATTGATTGAATCGGAATTTCTAACGAGGAGCGGCAAAGAATTAGCTCATGAAATATTGTTCAATAATGAAATGCCCTACTCCGGGATGCCGTTCCCGCGAAACGCGGGATTGTCCTGCTCGCAATGATACATTTAGGGCTGACCGCTAAGGTCCAAATTACTCAAGAATGAGAGAGGAGAAATCCAGTGAAAGTAGAACGGAAAATCATCAAAATTGACGAAGACCTCTGCACCGGTTGTGGTCAATGCATAACGCAATGCGCTGAAGGAGCCTTGGAAATTGTGGACGGCAAGGCAAAGATTGTCTCGGATAAATTCTGCGACGGATTGGGTGCTTGCTTGGGCGAATGTCCGACCGGCGCTCTGAAGATAATAAAACGAGAAGCGGATGATTTCGACGAAAAAGCGGTTGAAGAACACCTAACGACTTTCAAAAAGAGCGACAAGCCTGCTGAAATGTCCGCGGCTTGCGGTTGTCCGTCAGCCACAATGCAATCCTTTTCTCGACCGATGCCGTATAAATCCCTCAGCGAGCCTGTAGCACATGAGAACGAATCCTCGGAATTGTCTCATTGGCCGGTGCAGATACGTCTTGTGCCGCCAAACGCACCATTTCTGAAGAACGCAGATCTGTTGGTGGCTGCCGATTGCACTCCCATAGCATATCGATCTTTCCACAAAGATTTTCTAGAAGGTCGCGCTATTATGGTAGGTTGTCCGAAATTCGATGATGCTGCCGCATATGTTGACAAATTTGCTGAACTCTTCTCTCAATCTTCGGTTAAAAGCGTAACAGTGGTCGTAATGGAGGTGCCTTGCTGTCAAGGTCTACCCCTTATGGTAAAACGAGGCATGGACATGGCCGGCAAAAACATCCCTATGGATTTGGCTATTGTCAGTGTCCGCGGCGAAATACTCAAGAAAGAAAGACTTGTCGCGTGAACACCATGTTACAAAACTATAACTTGAACAGAATTTGATGGGCGGACGCCTCTATTGAAAAGCAGTTCAGAGGAGTCGGCCAGGTTGGTGAAGCAATGATGAGTATCGAACATGCCATGAACCGAAATCAAGAGGAAGCCAGTCGACTTGAGCATGCCGCAAAGAGGTTTGGAATTCTCGGGTGCGGCGGTGGGAAGGACAGGTGCAAAATGCCCTGAAAACATATTCGCATCATGGATACAAGCTCCTCGGTGCCCATGAGAGAAGCGTGACTGCTCTATTTCAGGGCTCAAAACATATGCTTTATCACTCCTCCATCCAATCCATCATTTGATGATCTCGCGTCTTTTCTGCAAGCCTGATATCTCTCCGATTTTTACCCTGAGAATTCTTCTTGGCCGTTGAGGTCGTTGGGTTATATTCGTGAGCCTATTAGGCTCAACGGTAACACTCTTATACGACGTGGCTTATTGGAATTCATCCGCAGATCTTATCAATCGGCATGCTCTTGGAGCATAATAGCTATTTTATGATTTCGGCGTCTTTCATAATCTCTTCCGGAAATTTTAGGCCGAGATCTTTCATCATGGATTGATTGATACTTATTCTCGGATTCAGGTCCATCTTGACCGGGACCTGCGAAATCGGCTTGCGCCCAATCACGACGTCCACCACGGACTCAGCAAGAAATTCGCCTAGTTTGATATCGTCCGCAGCCACGCCCGCGACCGCACCAGATTTCACCGGCGCATCAGCAAACGAAAAGGTCGGGGTCTTCGTCACCTTGAGAATAGGAAGCAGATTGACTATGTTGTCGCTTATCAGCCGATTAGCTGGAATAAGGATCAGGTCCACTTTGCCGGCTAGGTTTTTGACACCATCAAGCAAAGTAGTCAGATCTGAGGCCACGACTTCATTGTACTCAATACCGATGCGCTTGCACTGCTCTCTGGTCCCTTGCGCCTCGATGAGGCCTCCCGCATGCCCCTTTTCCACCAAGAGCGCAACCTTCCTGGTATTCGGAAACAGGCGCGTGATGATTTCAAAACGCTGTACGTAAGGGATCCAGTAAGTGACTCCTGTGACCTTGCCCTCAGGAGCGCGCAAATTCTTGATAACGCCCAGCTCCACCGGATTGTTGCAGCCCCCCACAAAGCAGGGCACTTTGGGGTCAATCTTTGCAAGAAACTGGGCGCCGGATGATCGAAGAAAAACTATACCGTCCATTTTGTTTTCGCATTCCCGGAATACCTGTTCCGCCTCTTGAATGCTCTTGAGTTGCCGGTACTGTTTGATTTCCAGCTCAGGGGCCAGCGTTCGCACTCTCGCAAGGAATCCCATCGCAACCCGGTTGGCCATCTCTGCCCTGCCTTCCCAGATGACGGCCACCTCCTTTGTTGCAGCATTCACGTTTTCATGAATCGCCATTGTAGCCGCCAGAGCGGCAGCTCCCATAGCTAACAATAAAACGATTTTCTTCATCTCTGCCCCCTTATCAGAAAGCATCAGCGGATCAGACCATGGGAACCATAAGTACCCCGCGCAGTCCGATCCAATCGGATGCAGCTTCCTAGATTCCCCTTGCCAGGATTAGCGGTCCATAGTTTAGCTACAGGCAAGCTTTTATTCAAGGTAATCCACAATCATAATCCTGATTTTTAGCCTTCACTTCCGCACTCTCTGTGGTCAACTTGTCGAGGGCGTTAATCTATTCTTGGCCAAAACCCAAGGGATCGCTCACCACGTACCCTCACTTGAAAGCGGTAGAAATTAAGCCGGGGGAATTCGTGTGGGATCGCTTGGGAGTGCAATTGTGAAAGTGCGGCAGGTTAGGCACTTGAATCAAGGCATTTCGGCGCGGGTTTGGTCTACTTACCCGATGACTGCAACAGCACTACCCCTCGAACCGAGAAAGGCTCTTGCGCGACATCGCAAGAGCCTTCAGGATCTACATCTGAGTTGCATTACAGTGGCTGATCTATCAATAAGAATTCCGATGCGGGTTAGAATTATTAAAAATCACAAATTCTAAAAGTTTCATCAGTCCGTGCTTTTTCTATTCCTAAGGAATTTGCCCATTTCCTGGTCCATGTCTCGTATGTGGTCTCTGGTCCACGTCCCCAGATCTTGGACCACAGATACTAACGTGTCCGTTTGGGCGCCATCCAGTTCGTAGGATTTCAAGAAATCAACTACCCCTGTCGTGAAATCGTCGTGTGCTTTTTTATGGATGGCATAGTTTGGGAAATTATACCGAATCATATAATTTTCTTCGGTAGTAAAATGTGTCACGGCATAGTTGGCCAGAAACTGCAATTTTTCTTGCATGATGGACTTTCCTTTGCCGTCCCACATCGCATCCAATAAGTCATTAAACATGCGAAAAAGCTCTCTGTGCTGTTCGTCGATTTCTGCAACATTTACCTCATATGCGGACAACCAGGGAATCCACTGTCCCATTAAATCCCTCCAACCTCGTTAAATCTTTTGTCGGCGTATGAGAATTGGTTTCGTCAGAAGCATCTTTTGATGTGAAGGCGAATTATTCCACCTCTTTAAAAAGAGAAATTAGCTTCAGCAATTCCGAATCGCCTTGTGATATCGGCGATGGCATGAATTGTCCTTTGGACCATTCCATCGCTTCTTTTGCAGATGAGAGGCTCTCAATGTTGTTTTTTGCTTCTTTTCTGATTACGTCAATATCAGCAGATTTATCGGCAAGGATGAGCATGGCTCCGACGGCCGTGGGACACTGGATAACTTTCATGTCATCAAACTCGATGATCACGTTTTCAATCCAGAACTGGCCCAGATCCCCGCCCAAAATCTGGCATGATTCCAGGCATACCGCCCCAATTGCACCCAAGTCATAGGAATCGAATTTAAATTCACCGGCTTTGCATAGGGGAATTCCGTCTTTGTCAATAAATATGGCGGCCATTATACCTGGGATTTCTTTAACCATATCATCGACAATTTCACGTATGCCTGTCATTGAAATTCCTCCTCGACATGAAACCCGTCTACTCAATTATTTGCACTGCATCTCGGTCTCCCCCCAAGAACCTCAATTAATCTATGCTGTTTTCCCCCCACCAATTTTAAACTGGCGTAGTGCTTCCCCGTAGTGGCTGACCTCGATATTAGCAAGGGGGTTAGTATCGAGCATTAGGGGGAACGAGATCTCAATTATCGGGTGAAGCACCACGCTCATGCCTGACCTTATGCATTGTTGGTGCCATCCCCAAAGTCGAACGAATTTGATTCGAATTTTCCAATTACTGCAAAAGGTTATAACATTTGCAAAGTACTGCTCAAGGCGTGGAGAAAAAATGATGGGCACGGTCCAAGTGGGCTTACAGTTGCATCATAACATCCCAGCATTAATAAAATGCTTAATAATTACATACTTAGAGGCGAGCCTAATAGACCCCAAATTCACAGCATCGGAGCCTCTATGGCTCAAAAAAACCCAATGTCTTCATCTGACGTTTCAGCCCATGACGCGTCATCCCCAACAAACGCGCTGCCTCCTGTCGTTTTCCTTCACATCGAACAAGTGCGTCCTCAATTAATGAACGTTTGAAACTCGCGACGGCGTCATTGTAGGATTCATAGACAGAAGATTCTTCACCAGCGGAAGATTCCTTATTCTCCCGATTATCACTTGTCAAAAAAGAAAAATCGAGGCGTCTGCCTCCGGATAGAATCAATGCCCGTTCCAGCACGTTGCGAAGCTCCCGAATATTACCGGGCCAGCCATATCGAGACATCATGGTCAGGTTTTCGCGACCTATATTAGGAATCGTGGACATCTGAATTTCAGCGGCAATCTCGTTCATGAGCTGTTCGACTATAAAGGGAAGGTCTTCCAATCGGTCGCGCAAAGGTGGAACTTTAATGGAGATGACATTGAGACGATAAAACAAATCCGCACGAAATCTGCCTTCTTGAACCTCCTTTTCTATATCTCTGTTAGTTGCGGCTATTATCCTTGCTATTACCGTTATCGCCTTTTCTCCGCCCACCCTGGTAAACGACCTGGTGTCAAGAAACGTGAGCAATTTAGCCTGTAATTGAAGCGGAAGATCTCCGATTTCATTCAACAGAAGGGTCCCGCCTTCAGCCAATTCTAGAAGCCCTCGTTTCCGTCCGGCTGCGCCTGTGAATGCGCCGGCTTCATGACCGAAAAGCTCCGAGTCAGCGAGTTCCGAAGGAACTGCCGCACAATTTATGGCATAGTAAGGACCGGCTGAACGATTTGAGTGATCGTGAATGTACTTGGCCAGATGATCCTTTCCGCTCCCACTTTCACCGGTGAGCAAAATCACACTGTCAGTTTGCGCAGCTAAATGGGCTGCGTCCATGGCTGATCGCATTGCTTTTGAATTGAATTTGTAATCATGCGGTGGCGAAAATGAAGCGAGACGGCTCCGTTCGGTGACATTACGGGCAATACCGCATAGGCCCACGATTTTCCCATTTGAATCGCGTAACGGAATCCTGGTTTCCAGAAAGATTATCGAATCGCCTTTGATTCGGCGTGTATGCTCATTTTCTATACGTTCTCCCTCCAATACTCGGTTTTCTACTTCTCTGATGCGAGCTGCCTCTGCTTTTCCAAAGAGCGCTACATCAGTCAGGCCGGCCATTTTTGACGCCCCTATATCCAGTAAGTTTGCCATAGCAGGGTTCACAAAAGTGTATTCCAAACTGCGATTTTTGATGAAAATGCAATCTGTGGCCGTCTCGAAAATGGTACGAAACAGTTCTTCACTCTGACGAAGCTCTTCTTCCACTCTCAACCTTTCAGATATTTCATGCCGCAATTGCTCGTTTGAAGCTGCCAATTCCGAGGTTCTTTCCGCTACCCGCCTTTCCAGTTGCTCATTAGCGCTCTTGAGTTCATTCTCGAGTGTTTTTATTTCTGTAATGTCTACACACACGCCTCGGATACCGACAATTTGACCGTCTCGCATCATTGGGGCCGCATGCGAGAGAGCGGGAAATTCGGTACCATCTTTTCGCAAGATGGTGTAATGCGCGCCGATTTTTTCTCCGAGTGAAACTCTGGAGATGTCCGCCATCAAGCGATCCCGATCCTCAGGGACCATCAGTTCGGTCGCATTAAGACCGCGGGACAGGTCGTCTGACGTGTAACCGACCGCTTCCAGCCCGCTGCGATTTGCAAAAGTGAAGGTGCCGTTCAGGTCAATCTCATAAATAATTTGAGGCAAGAATTCAGCTAATTCCCTGTGCTTTTCTTCGCTCTCTCGCAATCTAGCGGCCATCTGATGCTTGTAGAGCGCGATTTCGGCAGCGGAATGTAATTCTCTTTTCGATACAGGTTTGATTAAGTACCCGTATGGTTCGGCTATTTTTGCCTTTGCCAGTACGTTGCGATCAGCATACGCGGTTACAAATATAACCGGGATATCGAATCTAAACGTAATTAGGCCCGCAGCCTCTATCCCGTCCATCTCACCTTCAAGCCGTATGTCCATCAGCACCAGATCGGGACGAGACTCGTCGGCTTTTGCTAAGGCTTCTTCCCCGGAAGCAACGGTTGAGACCACCTGGTAACCCAAAGCTTCGAGATTGCGCGCCAATGCATTGGCGACCAGTCTTTCATCTTCTACCACGAGGACGCGAGATGCCGGCATCTCTCATCTCCTTTGCTTTTCTACTTCTTTAAATCGGAATCTGTAATGTGTTCCCTGTGTTCGATTGAATCCAACTTCAGCATGTAGCTGATCGGCAAGACTTTTTACCAGGGACAGACCCAGAGTTTCAGAGCCCATCTCTTGCAGGTCTCGTGCCATACCAATCCCATCATCGCCGATATTCAGCTCGAATTTGTTTCGAGGGTCAAATTTGAGGGAAATCTCGATTGTACCCGTTCTTCCGTTCGGGAAAGCGTGTTTGAGAGAATTAGAAATCAATTCCGACACCATCAATCCCATCGGAACAGCTGTGTCAATTCCGAACGTTATATCATGAATGTCGATTGTCAGATCGATTCCTCCTGTAGCCGGACCGTACGAATAGAAAAGATGTTCCGCAAGATCCTGAATATATTCTCGAACATCTATTCTCATCAGGCTTTCCGATTGATAGAGCTTTTCATGAACAGTCGCAATGGCGAGAACACGGTTTTCCAAGTCTTCCAAAACTCCGGCCGCGGATCTATCTTCCAAATGAAATGATTGAAGTTGCAATAGGCTTGTTATGATCTGCAGATTGTTTTTCACCCTGTGGTGAATTTCCTTCAAGAGTATTTCCTTCTCTTGCAACGATCCTTTCAACCTTTCTTCCATCTGTTTTCGTTCGGTAATATCCGTGACGACGCTGAAAGTGCCCTTAAAGATGTTCCCGTTCTGAAATATAGGTCGAGAAGATACGAGCACGTGGAACTGTTCCCCATGTTTGTTTGTGAGAACAGTCTCATAAGATCCGCCGATCCCTTGTCGCCTAAGCTCCATTTGCTCCAGTATAACGCCTTCATCAATATGGGTGGAAAAGTCCCCGATCGAACGACCGATTACCTCATCCCTTGAATACCCGGACAGTTCGCAGAAGCGACTGTTGACATACGCTACTCTTCCATTTTCATCCAGAATCACAATGCTTTCTCCCATGGTTTCAACCAGCATTCTGTATTGCTCTTCGGATTTCCGCAGCGCTTCCTCTGCCCGCTTGCGATCGGTGATATCCAGACTCGTTCCTACTATTCGTAATGGATTGCCCTTCTCATCGCGTTCCACAACTTTCCCGCGAGTCGCAATCCATAAGTATTCGCCAGACTTGTGTCGCACACGGTGTTCACAATCGGTACTGAAGCGAACGACCAGCCACATGATCATTGAATGCTTGAACCACTCGATTCATATCTTCAGGATGAATCCGCTGCCCCCATCGAGTAATATCAGGTTCCGCCTCCTCGGGTGAATATCCACCGATTTGGATTGCGCGGGTACTGAAAAAGGCCTCACGAGTCTGCAAATTATAATCCCACATGCCTAGATCTGCCCCCATCAACGCAAGCTCTAATCGCTCCTCACTTTTGCGTAACGCTTCCTCGGTCCGCTTACGATCCGTAATGTCACGCACGACTACTTGAGACGCGCGTTTTCCTTGATAGATCAGAGCTGCCGCGGTGACCTCAACATCCATTATTTCGCCGTCCGATCTGATGAGTCTCAATTCTGCAGGGGGCAATGGATCATCGACCTCAGACAATTTCTGAATCCTCTGTATGACTGTCTGGTGGCAGTCCGGATGGTAAAAATCCATGGCCCGTTTACCGACGAGGGCATCAGGATGTTCTACGCCAAGCATAGCAGCCATTGCCTGATTTGCGAAAACGCATTGCTCATCGACCCGCACATAAATACCGTCCGGTGCAAGCTCAATGAGTTGACGATAACGCAGCTCACTCTCGCCAAGCGCCATCTGTGCTTTTCTGAGTTCGGTTACGTCTCTGCAAATGGCTTGAAATCCGACAATTGTATCTCCCTCCATCACGGCCTGCACTCGCTGGGCAAACCATATCGTTTCTCCCTGCTTACTCACGGCAGCAAATTCATAGTAAGTTTCCGGAATTCTTTTGATAAATTGCAATCCGTAAAATCTCTCAGTAGGTTTCTTGTATTCCGGATGGATCAGTTCAAGATAGTGTTTACCGATAAGCTCTTCTTGGGAATATCCCGTGATCCTGGAAGCGACTGGATTACAAACAGTGAAGAATCCTTTTGCGTCGATCTGATAAATAATATCTCCCGCTCTTTCGACAAGTTGTCGGTACCTTCTTCTCGCTTTCCACAAGCGATATTTGGGCTTTCTTCAGTTCGGTGATGTCTCTGCAAATTGCTTGAAACCCGATAATCTCCTCTCCTTCCAGGAGTAATTGCACGCGCTGTGTGAGCCACACTGTCTCTCCATCTTTGGTGAGGATGGCAAATTCATAGTCTGTTTCTTGAATCTTTTTCGCGAACTGCAATCCGTAGAATCGGTCGACCGATTTCTTATAATCCGGATGAATCAGCTGCATAAAATGCTTACCGATCAGCTCTTTTTCCGAGTATCCCGTGATCCGAGATATGGCTGGATTACAGAGCACAAAGAAGCCGTTGGCATCGGTTTGATAAAGAACGTCACTGGCCCGATCCACCAATTCCCGATAACGTTTTTCGCTTTCGACTAGTTGGTACTCTATCTGTTTGCGCTGAGTTATATCGCGCGCTACGTGAACCGAACCTATCAATCCACCCGTCTTATTTCGGAGTGGCGATACCGTCACCTCAATAATTGCGTTCAGGCCTTCCTCGAAGATTTCGTCTGAATGTGGTTTGCCGTCAGCCAGCAATTTTGAATGTGGACAATACGGAGGAGGCTGGCTTAATCCATGCATAATTTCATAACAGTGTGCGCCGATTACACCGGACCAGCTTCGACCTAATCTATTGAGTACCACCGCATTTGCCCTTATTATCCGGTGTTCTGTGTCCAAGAGGAAAATGAGATCCGGAACCGAGTCGAAAGTTCGCTCCCATTCATTTTTGGCTTGAAGAAGTCTTACGTTAGTCGCTTTTAGAGCAGCGGTACGCTCATCTACGAGATGTTCCAACTCGGTGTGTGACTTCCGGAGCTGTTGTTCAGCCAGTTGCCTGATAGCCACTTCTTTCTTCAGAAGCTCATTGGTGCGCTTGAGTTCCGCGGTCCTTTCCCTCACTGTCCTTTCTAAATCGACGCGAGCCTTCAAGAGTTCTTGCTCGTGTTTCTTTGTCAGCAGTAATTGCTGTCTTTCCAGAGTGAGGTCTTCAACCATCATCAGGACAAATCTCTCTGTTCCTACTCTTACGGACCGCAAATGAGTCCTTGCCCATAATGGGCCTTTCCCAAGATTCAGTGTGGCATTGGTAATGGCCGGTTTTCTTTGTGCAAAGACCATTTCGATCAAAGCGTCAAATTTCATTGCCTCGTCCAATCCGGTGACGATGGACGACAGAGGAAGACCCTCCAGATTCTTTCCTTTATCTACCGGATTGGCACATATATCGTTGGCGAGAACGATTGTTTGCGAATGATCTATTAACATGGCAGGGATTGGGAGAACAGCCAATAATTTGGCTAAAGAGGTCCCTTGAACCGACCGAAGATCAAAGCTTCCGGACAAGGTCATCTGACTTGAGACCAGATTGTCCAGATCGATTGTTTCCGTAGCAGTGCCGTGTCCTTTAATCTTAATTGATTCGGAGATTTCATCGGATGGCCCAAAAATCGGCGTTTTTTTCTTGCTCATAACTATTCCCCTTCGGGAGTATGAAAACTATTAAACCAACACCATTGAATTAAGGGCTGTCATCCAGCAGTGCAGGTTCCGATAATTCGACCTGGCAATCGCGCCGGATTGCGGGACTGCTAACTTGCAGTGGCGCCTAAGAAATTGACTTGGATCCATCTGAAGCGAGACGGCTGAATTTCACCAAATAGTAATACAAAAGCGAATGCATATAAGTCCATTTAGAATTATAACATTAATTCCAGACAGTCCGCCAGATTTGTCGCTGGTTTTACTAGTAGAAAATCATGGAGGTAAAGCTTACGAACGAGTTCCTGTCATCCACCTGCGCGAAATCAAGAGAAAGAAGCTGCCCCTGTTTTGCATCCATACAATGAAACATTGTCGTAATTGGGGGAAAACCACAGATGCGCCGTGAATCCTGTTCTCGGACAACTGACCTGATGAATCCCTGGACATCTATTTCTTGCAGATAACCAAGTGATTCCATATCCTTTTCAAGGACATCGGATATTGTGCCCTGATGCGGAACGAAATTGTCTCCATATCGAGGGCCTATGTGAGCCAAATCTGCGCTGGCTATAAAGCAAACGGACTTGGAAGTTCTTCGACAGACTTCTCTGACCGCGTGACAGAATTGATCGAAAACTATGCGATCCGGGTGCTGAATTTGATCCTGATCAAAAATGTGATGCGGAAACGAGCACAGAATCGGCACAATGCTGAAAGAATGCTTATCTGAGAGTAGGTATTGCAGGAAGATCAATTGAAACTCAATAACATGTTCGTTGGCGTGCAAAATTTCTTCGGCGGCAGCATCGCGGCCCAATTCATCAGATAGCGCATCAACAAAATCGTGTTCCGTATGCACCGTTCCGAGCGGGGTTTCAAAATCCAAGCTGGTAGCTGTAAAGAAACGCTCTACACCTGCATGGCCGGTCCCCAATATAACATATATATCTGATGGTTTACCTGTCGCAAGAGCGTGGTACGCCTGAGCGAAACAACTCGCACCCGCCCGTACATCGATATGCGGAGCAACTAACCCTTTCGGCCGTTCGGTGCCGGTAAAAAAATCCGGGAGACCTGGACCGCCGTTTCCAGCAAAATATTCATTAAGCTCGTTTTTCAACTTCTCCGGATCCGAGCTGTAACTGAGACCCGCGTGAGATGACGGTCTAAAAGGTTGTTTCCTATAATCATCGACTTTTTTTTGAAAGACTTGTCTGAATCGGGAGCCATCCAACAGTAGAGCCTCGTCCAGCTTCTGCAAAACTGTCCCGATTTCGTCAAGGAAGATAAGTTGGCCGGTTTGACGGGTTAGCTGCTCTTGAATATCTCGTAGGGAATGTTTGCCATCCAGGAGCGCAAGCATAGAAAGAGCTTGCCGATCCATGCAGAGCTTGTTGTCAGTGAGTTGTAATGGGTCTTTGAGCCAAATTGCCTGTCTGCCCTGAAGCATCACCGGAAGAGGGTCTACATTTCTGAGCTTCGGGCAAAATTCAGGGTCAAGGTTCATCAGTCGCTCCGACTTTACCCCTCTATGAAAGGTCGTAACCGTTTGCTACGTGACGGATGTCTCAATTTTTTCAAAGCCTTGGCTTCAATTTGTCTGATGCGCTCACGTGTGACGTCGAAATCCTGTCCCACTTCCTCAAGAGTGTGATCAGCTCGCTCCCCTATACCGAATCTCATTCTCAGCACCTTCTCCTCTCGAGGTGTCAGCGTGGCCAGAACTTTTCTGGTCTGCTCGGTTAGGCTCATGCCTACTACGGCATCAGACGGCGAAAGTATCTTTTTATCCTCAATAAAATCGCCAAGATGAGAATCTTCTTCCTCGCCAATTGGTGTTTCCAGAGAAATCGGTTCCTTAGCTATTTTTAGGACCTTCCGCACCTTCTCAAGAGGAAATTCCATTTTTTCAGCTATTTCCTCAGGCGTAGGCTCTCTACCGTATTCCTGCACCAGGTACCGTGATGTTCGTATCAACTTGTTAATTGTCTCTATCATATGTACCGGGATTCGTATGGTCCTGGCCTGATCTGCAATTGCTCTGGTGATTGCCTGGCGGATCCACCATGTGGCGTACGTGGAAAATTTATAACCCCTTTGATATTCGAACTTATCTACTGCCTTCATAAGGCCGATGTTACCTTCCTGGATAAGGTCGAGGAATTGAAGCCCGCGATTGGTATATTTTTTTGCTATACTGACAACAAGGCGAAGGTTGGCTTGCACTAGTTCACTCTTTGCTCTACGGGCCATGTACTCCCCTTCCAGGCATGAAGTCAGGGCCCCTTTAAGCTGAATTTCATCCATACCGGCCTCAGTTTGCAGCTTCTTAATCTTATTTATTCCGTTCTCGAATTTGCGCTGCACATCCAATATCCTCTGAGGCGTGAGGTTCGTATATTTCTTTAGCGGTTTTCCTTCATCAATAACACTTCTCAGAAAATTGATCTGCTCACTGGCTTGTTCCAAAGGCATTTTGAGTTCATATTCAACGCTTCTAAGCTCATCCTTGGCAGCCTCAAGTTTTCGGACCAGGAACTTGAGCTTTCCGGCAATATGATCTGTCATATTGCTATTGAGATTGATGCTCCGAAGGCAGTTAACAACATGTTCCCTGCTGAGAGTCATTTCCTGCTCAATTTCTTTGACTTGCTGACCATCTGTATTCTCGGGCAAAGAACCAAGTTTTTCTCTCAATGAGCCGAATTTCGAGTCATATTCCTTGATCTCATCAATTAGTTTCAAGACTCTTTCGACTTGGGACAGATCATCCCCTTCCGGCATTTCTTCGTCTTCAAAGCCGCGCACCACCTCTTTCAGCCTAATGGTTCCTTTGCGAAGTTTGTCACCAAGAGCCAGAACTTCCTTAATGGTAACGGGGCAACCGATGATTACGCCGAAGACCTGCTGTTCGCCCTGCTCTATTCGCTTCGCTATTTCTACTTCTCCCTCGCGAGTAAGCAAAGACACGCAGCCCATTTCGTGCAGATACATTTTTACAGGATCGTTGCCGCGGACCAGCGCCTCCGGATCGGCGGCGATCTCATCCTCTTCCTCATCATCCGTTTTATCTTCATCGAGTCTTCGAACTTTTTTATCTGTGATCGGAATCTTCTTTTCGGAGGAGACAAGCTCTATATTAAATTCCGCCATCATTTTCATGAGCAGTTCGTCAATCTGGGCCTCTCCGATCACCCCTTGAGGCAAATGTTCATTGACCTCATCGTACGTTAAGTATTTTTTGGTTTTGGCCAGATCAAATAGGTCCTTCAAATCTGATTTATTTCTTATATCGGCCATCTAAAGCTCGTCTCCTTTGTTTGATTTTGGTGTCTGGGCATCGTGATCGCGCCCCTGAACGAACATCTGCCGGAGCGCCTCTTATAAGGAGGAAATCGGCGAGACGCATGAGTTTTCCGATATGATTTCAAAAATTGCTCTCTCGAAAACTTACATAAAGGAGTTGTTATAGGTGGAACTGCTCACAGTTGTCACACTATTTGTGCAAACGTCGACCAATGCTCAGCAGTTCCTGAGCCAACAGATTATATTCAGTATCTCCCGGTGGACATTTCTTCATTTTGTCCACGATTTCGGATTTGCGACGTTCCAATCGACGGAGTTTAAGTCGGTCCACTGATTCGTCAATAACGCGATCACCGTCCACCTCGGGCCGGAGATCGTCGTCTTCCGGTCTTGGTTCTAGCCAACCGGCCACAGTCGACGCGAATTTATGGTCATCAAGAGAGCTGCAAAAGGAACGTGAATCAAAACTCCCGGTTTCCTTCCTGTACGTTACCATTCTCTCAGCCAATGATCGTAGAAATGGATCTTCCAAATCCTTGATCAATCCGGAGGCAATAATTGCGTCGATGAACCCGTCGCGTAACAACATACCCCGGACTACGTTTTTCTCCATGTCCGAGGCAGGTTGAACACTTCCTTGTGATTCCTGTTTAAAGGTATTGCCTTGCCGCCGCGGCAACGAAGCACCTACTAATCGCTTGATACGATCTTCCCGCACTCTCAGTCTCGAGGCAAATCTCTCTATAAGATAATCCCGCTCTTTGGAATCGGCAATCTCTCGAAGTAACGGCAGCGATTCCTCAAGAGCCAGATTTCTGCCCTGAATTCCGCTTAGGTTATAGCGCTCCTGGAGATCGTTCAAGAAGAAATCTATTATGGGTACAGCTTCAGTTAATATTCTACGGAACTCCTCAATTCCGCGATTTTGCACCGCTTCGTCGGGATCCTTGTCTTCGCGAAGAACAACACATCGAGGTTCCATCCCTTCAGCCAAAAACAATGGAATTGATCTTCTTACCGCCCTTAACCCAGCCTCGTCCCCGTCGAATACTGTAATCACATCCGTGGTATATCTTTTCAAAAGCTTCACCTGTTCAACAGCCAGGGAAGTTCCCAGAGGCGCCACGACATTCTCAAGACCTCGTATGCGCAAAGAGATCTGATCGAAATAGCCCTCCACCAGGATTACCGTGCCTTCGCTCCTTATCGAATCGCGTGCGGTATCCAGACCATAAAGCGTACCGCGTTTACGAAAGAGTGTGCTCTCAGGAGAGTTCAGGTATTTCGGTTCAACCTTGCCATATGCCCGGCCTCCGAACGCAATCACATTTCCATTCAGATCCCGAATAGGGATCATTACTCTGGATCTGAAGTAATCGTAAAATCCTCCACTATCGCGCTGTCGAACTATCCCAAGTCCGGTGGCATCCCGCATATTGATCCCGAGTCTACTCAGGTGCTTATATATTCCGTCCCAGGTATCCGGCGCAAATCCAAATCCGATTCGATCAAACCAATTCTCGGGAACTCCACGATTGGCTAAGTATTCGGTGATTTTTGAATTTGAATGCAGGCTCTCATAAAAATAGACTTGAGCCGATTCCATAATTTTGAACAGCTTTAATTTCCCTCCGCCGTCCTCACCCCGCGTCACCATAGAAGGCAATGTGATCCCATAGCGCTGAGCCAGAAGACGAACGGATTCCACAAAGGAAACATTCTCAATCCGCATGATAAAATTAAAGACACTTCCGCCGGCTGCACAGCCGAAGCAATGAAATATTGCTTTTTGCGGTGACACATAAAAAGACGGGTCTTTCTCACCATGGAATGGGCATAAGCCGCGGTAATCCTTCCCGGCTTTCTTAAGATCAACATAGCCTGAAATTACCTGGACTATATCGGCTGCTGAAGCCACCTCGGCAATTGTCGATTCAGGAATTCGCATCAAATATCCATCCGTGGATCACTCCGAAACCAAATTTACCACGGTAACCCCTTCTCCGCCCGTACGAATATCGCCAACCTGCAAATCGCGAACAAAGACATGATCGGAAAGGTGTTCCCAGATAGCCTTTTTCAAGCGTCCGGTCCCTTTTCCGTGAATGATGTTCATCGAGGACAGTCCTCCAAGAATGGCGTCGTCAAGCGCCTTATCTACAACTGGTAGAGCGTCCTCTACACGGAACCCGATGACGTTGACCTCCCAACGAGGACTGGCAAGGGGGATATCTACCCCAAATTTTCTTTTTTTAGAAGTAGTTTTTTGTCCGGATTCGGGGCTTACCAATTCCAAATCTTCATTATCGGCTCGGATCGTCACATTGCCGACAACAACTTCTATCCGGCCCCTATCGGGAATCGCCTTAACGATGCCCGACCGTCCTAGAGTTTTGATTCTGACCGGGGTGCCCACTGCAAGAGTCGGCACGCGCTTCTCCAGAGGAGTTCCAATCTTTTCGACCAGTTGGGCCTTAATCTGCTCCAGTGTTTTTCGAGCTTCCGCGCTCTTCTTCATCTTTCCGCTTTTAATTGATTCCTGCAAGTCAGTAATTCGCTTCTCAGCGTTTCGCATCAGGTCTCTGGCTTCCTGACGAAACTCCTCGATTACACTATCTTTTCGTGAATTAATGCCAGCTAGCTCCGCATCGACCTCTTGCCGTCGCTGCACCAAACTTTCGTGAAGCTCCTCCACATCGGACATTTTCTGGCGCAGGCTTGTCAACAATCCCGAGCTACCGCCTGCGGATCTATCCAAGTAATGGCGGGCCGCATCAATCACCTTCTGGGCCAGGCCTATTCGTTCCGCAGTCGCTATTGCATGTGATTCTCCCGGAAGATCATAAAGCAGTCGGAAAGTTGGCTTTAAAGTTTCAGGATGAAACTCTACACTAACATTTTTTACATTATCGCGACCGAGGGCATACGCCTTTAGATGCGTTAAATGTGTAGTCACTACAACTTTTACTTCTTTTTGAATCAATTCATCCAGAATAGCCATGGCAAGAGCAGAGCCTTCTTCCGGGTCTGTCGCGCCGCCCAACTCATCCAATAAGACGAGGTCTCCCTCCGCTGCGTTTTCGATAATAGCTTTGATCCGTATCATGTGACTTGAAAATGAAGAGATACGGCCTCTTATATCTTGTTCCTCACCTATATCAGCCATTATGCGGGTGAAGAGTCGAATCTCGGATCCCTCGCGCGCCGGAAGCATGATTCCGCATCGGGTCATTAAGGGAAACAGGCCGGCAATTTTCAATGCAACGGTTTTACCTCCCATGTTGGCACCGCTAATCACAGTTGCAGATGTGGTCGAATCTTGCACGACATCCATAGGAACCACATTGTCCTGATCAGCCGCCAAGAGGAGCGGGTGGCGCGCGCCTAAAATGCGAAATCCCTTCTCGCCGAGCACCGGAACGATACATGAGAGCGCAAGAGCGTACAGAGCTCTGGCTTGAAAAGCATCAAGTTTAGCTAAGACTCGGTAATTCCGAAAGATCACATCGCCGGCCGATCGGATCTCACCCGTCAACTGGATTAAGATTCGGCGTATTTCCTCCCTCTCCTCATCAATAAGAGAAGCCATCTCATTATTGGATTCAACTACACTGAACGGCTCGACATAGACCGATGATCCGCTCCGCGAATGATCGTGAATGATGCCTTGCAGTAGCCCTTTGAACTCCGGTCTGAGCAGAATTACATATCGGTCGTTTCGAAGTGTAACGTAATCTTCCTGTACAATTCTTTCCAATTCGCGATTGTTAACAATCGAATCAAGACGCTTCAGGATACGATCACGCAGACTTCTCATCCGGTCGTGAATCTCCAGAAGTTGCCGGCTAGCTGTTGATCGAACGGTTCCGTGCTCGTCCAGAACACTCGTGATATAGCGCCTAAGAGAGTCCAGTCTATCGATCTGGTCCGCCTCGCTGTGTAGAAGATCAAAAAGTTCTTCAAGATCTTCAAGACGATCCCGCACCCGGACACATAAATCCAAGAGATCCGCGACTACGAGAATTTCTTCCGAATCAAGGATCCCTGCGGAACTTTTCAGCCGCGATCTGACGCCTTCCATCGGGATAAGCCCTGCCAATTCCAAGCGCCCGTGGAGACCAATCAGCTCCTTGAACTCGGAAACCAACTTCAGATTTGTGTTGATGCGGTTTAAGTCAGATGCAGGAATCGTAGCGAGGATTTCTTCTTTTCCCGGCAACGACAATGCAAGTGATGCGACTTCTTCCAGTACGCCTGCCAGTTCCAGCGATTCCAGGGTTTCGGTGGAAACATCCGACAATTCGTCAGCTATGTGCGTGGTATAATCGATCATTAAGGACGGACCGGAATGCCTTCTTCTCGGAGATAGCGCTTGAGTTCACGAATGGGGATTTCTCTGTAGTGGAATATTGAAGCAGCCAAGACAGCATCCGCGTTGGCCTGCAGCACTGCATCCCTCAGGTGTTCTGCCTGTTCCGGCTCCTCCTGATGCGATAACGGGTATGCCTACTATATCCGTTACAGCTCGCGTCATTGGTATGTCATAGCCATCCTTAGTCCCGTCCGCGTCCATACTTGTCAGAAGGATTTCGCCCGCGCCCAATTCTTCAATTTTGCGCGCCCATTCCAGCAAATCTATTCCCGTCATAGTTCGGCCGCCATGGATTGATATCTCGAAACCTGATGGAGTAGTACCGGTCTTTTTTGCATCGATGGCGACCACAATACACTGACTGCCGAACATGTAGGACGCTTCTCTGACAATTTCCGGATTCTTCACCGCGGCCGTGTTCAGTGACACCTTATCCGCGCCGGCATTCAGAAGTTTCCTGATGTCAACGGTTGTCCTCACCCCACCTCCGACCGTGAGAGGCATGAATACTTCTTCAGCTGTGTGAGCTACGACTTCCAATATGATATCCCGTTTTTCATGGGACGCGGTGATATCAAGAAACACCAGTTCGTCAGCTCCCTCCTCGTCATAGAAACGAGCATTTTTCACCGGATCGCCGGCATCACGGAAATTTATGAAATTCACGCCTTTCACGACACGGCCGTCCATGACGTCCAAACATGGTATGATTCTTTTAGCGAGCATTACTGCTTCCTACGATGGCGATTGCTTGTTGCAGATCCACAGTTCCCTCATAAAGGGCTCTTCCGATAATAATGCCTATCACTCCTGATTTTTCAAGGGACAGAACCCTTTCGACATCCGCGAGAGTGGTCACCCCCCCGGAAAGAATTACGGGCACCAGCGTATTTCGCGCGAAATCTTCAGTAGCCTCAATATTCGGTCCGCGCATCATACCATCACGATCTATATCCGTATAGATGAAGGATACCGGCGGAGAATCAGCATATATCGCAGCCAAGTCGGTCGCTTTCATCCCGGCTGACTCGATCCATCCCTCCACTGCAACCATCCCAGAACGAGCGTCTATTCCAATGGCTAGCTTGCCCGGGAACTCGGATATAAACTCCCTCACCCTTTCCGGCTCTTTCGCAGCTACCGTCCCGAGAATAGCGGTACTAATTCCAATATCGAGATAAGCACGGATCACTTCAGAACTGCGTATCCCGCCGCCAAGCTGCACCGGCACGTCGACCGCCCGCGTTATTTCTTTAATCTTATCATAGTTGGTTGGTTTCCCCCCTATTGAACCATCCAGGTCGACCACATGAATTTTCGACGCGCCCATGTCTTCCCAGAGTCGCGCTTGAGCGGCAGGATCATCATTAAAGATAGTGGAAGAATCCATCCGACCCTGTCTCAGGCGAACACATTTTCCGTCTTTAAGGTCTATCGCGGGGATGATAATCATATTAAGCGCCTCACGGTATGCGAGTTCAAGGAATTGATATTGGAATGGATACGTAAGTCGACACCCAAGTCAGAGAACCCGCGCCAGCGGTACCCGGCGGCTTGCCTGAGCTTGGGCAACAATCCAATCCTGCGGGTCTATAACTATCTCTTAGACATCTGATCGCAAATATGTACGACTCATTGCAGAGCGCGTCACAATGAGCGGTTGACACAAAAAAGAAAAGAGCCCCCGAGAGGGGGCTCTTCCCTTATCCGACTTCGGCTTCCCGTTATTCTACAGGCAGATAATAAACGAACGGGGGCCAAGGAACGATGAACTTCCACATGGGAACCGCCACAGGAATGGGAGGCGGTGCTCCGCAACCAGCCATCATGGGCCCACAGGGCATCATGGGGGGCGGTGCGGGATACTGCATCTTAACTTCAATGGAAGTCGTCAGCTTCTGCGGCTTCGCTTTCACTTTGGGCATAACCGGCGGTGGACCACAGTTCGGACCAACACATGCAGGAGCTGCTGCCGGCATTATCATCGGCTGAGGAGCCGGAATAGCGCCCGTATATGGCTCGGCCCATACCATGCCCGCCGCAGCAAAGACGGTTAGGATGAATCCGAGAATTACCAGTTTTTTGACCATACCCACATCCTCCTTTCGACAAACTCATTATATCAATAAGCTCTGTTTTACTGTTGCCTCTCTGCGGCCAGCTATTTTTTCACTTTGCACGGCATGGGCGGCGGCGGTGCCATAGGAACCGGCCCACAACATGGTTTCACTTTCACATAGTTGGCTTTTACGTACACGCAGCGCGGAACCTGAATAGGCTTGCAGCAATTATCTATCCAAGTCTCGAATTTTTCACTGGCGATCTCAGCTGCAGGCACCAACCACTCATAGCGCCCAAGCGCAATCGGGTTGGGATAGCTTTGAGGATTCCCAAAGAAGGGAAGCGGAGTGCGAGGCCAAGCCACACCTGCCAGATAAGGAGCCACAACTCTCACCCTTCGTAATTGGGCGGGAACCGGAACGATCTGCTCCTTCACCTGAGAATAGGTGGTGGTGGCGGGCCCTGCGATCGGTGGAATGCACGGTGGTGGCGGCATGTAACCAGCGCCACCTGCGGGACCACCAGCAAGGGTTATTACCGTGCTAGCGCCGCACAATGCGAGAACCATAAGGCTCAGCAGAAACAAGCGTTTAACCATACCCTAAATCCTCCTTTCAACAGTTCCTCCCGATGACTTTTTCGGGAGACCCCTAATTAAACATTCCCGGATAAGTATCCGACATTTTCAGGAATGTATCCTTCGTATCAAATCAACAACTCTATGTCAAGCTCTTTTTTGCTTGACGCCACTTCTGTTCCGCCTGATTGGAAACGCAATCGGCTAACATGCCATCAATTGTTTCCCCATGTGCCCTCTTTTTCACGGGCTAAAGGCGTTTCAGATCTTTCAGTCCAATCAACACGTTACCGGTTAGCGATGATTTTTAGCAGAAGCCCATTGTCAAGTCAATATTTTTTTTGCCCCAGGCAAATCCTTCCGATCTAATCTCAGTTAATGCCGGTCATCGGAACGATTTTTTTAAATCATTCCATAACCGCCATCCACCGGAAGGACCTGTCCCGTAATGTAATCCGATTCCGACGAAGCCAGAAAAACGAAAGCGGGAGTGATATCATCTGCGGATGCAAATTTTTTCAATAGAATTCTGTTCATATAGATTTCCGTAAGCTTTTCATCGGAACGGAGTTTTTCCGTCATATCGGTTTCAACAATACCCAGGGAAATCACATTCGCACAAACGTTGTATCGAGCCAGCTCCCGCGCCACGCTTTTGGTGAAGCTTAGTATCCCGCCCTTGGCCGCGGAATAGTTTACCTGACCGACGGTACCCACCAGACCTGCCACGGAGCTGACATTGATTATCTTTCCGTAATTCTGCTCCATAAAATATTTAGACGCTGCTTGAATGGCAAGGAATGGGCCTTTCAAATGCGCATTCAGCACCGCGTCCCAATCAGCTTCACTCAATTTGTGAAGCATCCCCGGTCGCGTAAAGCCGGCGTTGTTGACCAGAATATCCAACCGGCCAAAGGTATCTTTGGCTGTGTTTATCATGTTTTCCACTTCCGCCTTGTTCGCCACATCAGCACGCACAGCTACGGATTTGCGACCCATAGCGCGTATCTGTTCCACTAATTGCATGGCCGCGGCTTCGCTCGCTGAATAGTTTACCAGCACATCCGCGCCTTCTTTGGCCAGGGCCTCGGCTACGTTGCGCCCCACTCCCCTGCTGCTGCCTGTAACCACGGCAGCCTTACCTGCTAATCTCATAAAGCCTCCTCTGCATGAAGGCAGCCCGTGACAGGCCGCCTATACTTGTGTGATTGCCGTAACTGCCTCAAAATCAATCCGGAGAAACATCAGTGTAGCATGGCGCGCATTTAAAAAAAAAGCCCCGAGTTGGTTCTCGGGGCGTGAAAGGAGGTATGGATATGGGTTATCGTGTCTTGGTGCTTGCCGCGTATCTCACCGCACGGGCTGCCATTATGCGGGGTTATAAAGGAGATAGGCGGTTTCGCGTGTCACATAACCCCTGATTCAGTCAGACATGGACATGCAAGAAAAGTTCCTAAATTTTTTTCCAGGACATTTTTTTAAAAATCCGCCGATTTTATTGATAATTTGTTTATCAAAAAATGAACTCCTGTACCTAAATTTCGGGAAATTCATCAAACGCGCTGACAGATGGAAAAAATCCAACATTCTGGTTGAATGAAAGCATACCGTGACTTTTCCTCGAACCGAATCGTTATCACTCTGCGCGCATGCGGGATGCCCGTATTTGGTTTTTTTCGTGGGCAGCGCGTAGGTATTTTGAATTCGGAGGAAGAGTAATGAATAAAGGGGTTAGGCTGATCACAATTTTATCGGCAGTCTTATTAGTCTCGGTAAGTTTGGCCTGGACTGATTCTATCACGGTCAGGCTCACTTCCGGTCAGGCGCGTCCTGACAGCGTCGGATCGCCGGAAACAGCCCCTTTGGCCGCTGACAATAAGATCGTCTGCTGCTGGAAATGCCCGGATGACGGGCTGATGAAATGCAAAGTCACGAGCGTGAGCTTTTACAAGAAGATGGGTCGGCAAGTATCCTTCTGCGGTGAATGCCAGTAACCCGAAGTTCAGGGGGTATATACTACAACGATCAGCTTGGAGTCTTTCGAGCTCAAATTTCTTAAATTATGATTTACCCCTGAATTGAAATGAATTGTTTGTCCCTTTTTGAGCTCGTGGGCTTCTTCGCCGACCGTTATTTCGACCCGGCCTTCCAGAACGTACATAAATTCTTCACCCTCGTGCTTGTAAGCAACCATTTCGTGTTGCTTCTTGGGTTCAAGAGCGACCAAATAGGCCCATAGGTGTTTGTCTTCCGCGTCCGGTGTTAACGATCTGTATGCATAAGCCTTGGTGCGTTTGACATAGCTTTGTCTGCGTTTTTTCCTATCCTCCGATAAGAGAGTTTTAGAATCAACTGCTAAAGACCTGGATATTGAGATCAACGCTCCGACAGGTGGCACGATTCTTCCTTCTTCGATCTTGTTAAGGTACTCCTCTTTATATCCCGTCTTTTCAGCAAGCTGTTTAATATCCAAATGTTGCCGCTCTCTCATCATTCGGATTCGCTCTCCGAGACTCTGAGTTTTTTCCGCGCGTTTCGCCATAGTTCAATCTCCTGCTGAATTTGATTTTCAGTATGAGTCCGGCCTTTTGCCGCCTTTGTATTTGTTCAGTTCTCTCGCGATGACTACCCTCTGAATTTGATTCGTGCCCTCGAAGATTTGGGCTACCTTTGCCATACGCATGTACATTTCAACAGGGTAGGACCTCATGTAACCGTATCCTCCAAGTATTTGAACGGCTTCGGTCGTTACACGCATGGCCATATCTGTGGCGAGTCTCTTACCCATAGCCGCCTCGATTACACCTGATTCGCCCTCATCCATCACCGCGGCCGCCCTATATATCATCAATCTGGCGGCCTCAATTTCCGTGGCCAGATCTGCAATCAGGAACTGGAGTCCCTGAAATGAAACTATGGGTCGCCCGAACTGCTGACGTTTGTGGCTATAGGTCAATGCGTAGTCAAATGCCTGCTGAGCCAATCCTACCGAACAGGCTCCTATGCCGACGCGTCCTCCATTGAGTGCGCTTAGGGCCATATTGAAACCCTGCCCCTCCTGGCCCAATCGATTCTGCTCGGGGATGAAACAGTCATTGAAATATAATTCCGTGCACGGGGAAGCGTTGCAGCCCATTTTCGGTTCGTGAGGCCCGCATGAGAATCCGGAAGTCCCCGCCTCAACCACCATCGCGGTTATCCCCTTTTGTTTCTGCGCCTCATCCGTGCGGACCATAACCGCGTAAATATCAGCCACACCGCCGCTGGTCACATAAAGCTTGGTCCCATTCAATATGTAACCGCCGTCCGTTTTCACGGCTTTTGTGCTTAAGGCTGCGGCATCGGAGCCCGATTCCGCCTCGGTCAAAGAGTATGCTCCCAAGGCTTCGCCTGTGGCTAACGGTTCCGCCCACCGTTTCCGTTGTTCTTCATTTCCATACGTATAAACGAGATTTGCGACCATATTGTGGACGCTAATATAAACTGCAGTCGCAAAACAGCCCTTGGCCAATTCCTCGAAAATAACAGCGGCGGTCAGCCGACCCACCCCGGTGCCCCCATATTCCTCGGGTACATAAAGTCCGGTGAAGTCCAACTCACCCATTTTTTTAAAGGCGTCTCTAGAAAATGTACCGTCTTCTTCCCATTGCCGAGCATTGGGGGCCAATTCTTTGGAGGCGAAATCTCGGGCTGCTTTCCTTATAAGCCGCTGTTCATCCGTTAATCTGAAATTCATAAGCTATTCTCCACTCTGAGTAGCAAGTTACGCACGTCAGAATAAATGTCGCACATTCAAATGATGTGTGGCTGCCTACATGCGCGGTGAGTCGACGTGAACGGTCCTATTTCCTTTTATTTAATTAACTGCTAACAAACCGAGCAGTCAATGAAAAACAAATCAGGAACATAATTCAAATCTAGGCGGAAAAGGCAGCGTAATTTTGAGGGAGCGATTAAGAAGCAACCTTCGGAGAGCTAGGTTTGCTTCCCCTGCTTTTAGCGAACTACAAATTATATTTTGAAAGACCTGAAATTCTCTACCGCGAGGAGATAGTAATTTGATTAAAATTTACGAGGCATTGAGAATTTTGAGTGATGCCTTTGGTATCGAACACGAATATGTTGACAATTGGGGCAAGACTCATCAAATCGCGCCCGAAACAATTAGACAAATACTGAAAATAAAAGGCATCGAAATCTTGCCGGAACGGATGAATCTGAATCCGCAAGTTACGGTGGTTTCCACTGACAACATACCCGATCGATGCTCTATATTTATCGAGTCGACATCTAATTTTGATGATCACGGATCGCAGGAAGGAACAGTTGTTATTTCACATGCAACGGGTGAATTTGTGCGGGAATATCGTCTTCCCTCAGGAGAAGCAAGCGTCCATTGGGATGAGAAATCGGATCTAAGATTTGTATCAATCTCGTTTCCGAGAGATTTATCTCTAGGCAAACACGAATTAAATGTGAAGATTATTTTAGGCAACGAGAACTATGAGGCGACTTGCTGCTGGATTGTCTGCCCGGCCCGGGCTCATTTGCCTTCATTATTGGAAAATGGACACAGGATTGCCGGTATCGGCATAGCTCTTTACGGGGTTCGTTCGCAAAAAAACTGGGGAGTCGGCGATTTTTCCGATCTGAACGCTATTGTGGATTGGGCGAGAGAAGTCCTGAAAGTGGACTTTATAGGTCTAAATCCCCTACATGCACTTTTCAACCGTCGGCCTTTCAATAGCAGCCCATACCTTCCATCCAGCCGAATCTATCGCAATCATATATATCTCGACGTTCCAGGAATTCCCGATTTTGAGGAATCGGAAAAAGCCCAATCCCTGGTAAACATATTGAATAACCGTGGCGAATTTCAGAAATTAAGAGACGCGGCGCAGGTAAATTATGAGGGGGTCTCCGCAATAAAGCTCCAGGTTCTCAAGGAGGTGTTTCGCTCTTTTTTAAAAAATCATGGAAGACGGAATGCCGAAACCTCACGTTGGGAAGCATTTCAACAATACATAAAGTCAGAAGGAACTTTCCTGGAGCGTTTCGCGATTTTCTGCGCGCTGGACGAGCATTTCAGATCCAAGATCTTTCGCAAATTCGAAAGCTGGCGTGACTGGCCGGTGTCATTTCATGATCCTTCATCTGAACAGGTAAATAGGTTCCGTCTTGAAAACAGAGAACAGGTGCTTTTTTGGATGTACGTCCAGTGGCAATTACAAGAACAGATAAGTCAGGTCCAGCAGCACGCTATTAATAAAGGTATGATCATAGGTCTCTATAATGACCAGGCTCTGGCGGTGGATCGAAATGGCGCAGATTTTTGGGCGTGTCAGCCATTTTTTGCTGACGGTTTCAAGGTAGGCGCGCCCCCTGATGCGTTTGCTCCGGATGGGCAGGATTGGGGATTTCCGCCGCCGGACCGAGATGCTCATCGTTTATCCGGCTATGAGTTGTTCTTCAAGACGATGGAGGCCAACTGTAAGAATGCGGGAGCGTTGCGGATAGATCATGCGATACAACTGCATCATCTGTTCTGGATACCTGAATGGGGTAAACCCAAGGATGGTGTTTACGTAAAGGATTATGAAGAGGATTTGCTCAATGTTTTAGCGTTGGCCAGCCAGACGAATCGCTCTGCAATAATTGGAGAAGACCTGGGCACAGTGACCTATGAACCTACGAGAGAGGCTCATGGCCAAGGGCATACTTTCTTACAGGCTGCTCTATTTCGAAAAGGATTTACAAGGTAATCATTACGGCCATAGGCAATATCCTACGTCAGCCTTGGTCTCCATCAGCACGCACGATCTGCCTACGCTGTCAGGATTTTGGTCCGGTCGAGATATTGAAATCAGACACAAAATAGGCCAACTGGATGATGAACAGACGAAAAAATTCAAGTCAGACCGGAGCGAGAACAAATCCAAATTGGTGGAAAAACTGATCCATGAGGGTTTTATTTCCGAGCAGGTAGGAGCTGACGCTCTGAAAGAGGCTCTTCCGACAGAGGAACTCCACGAAGCTGTCTTAAAATTCTTGATGCAATCTCCGTCTGTTATGGTCATGATTAACCAGGAAGACATTTTTTTGGATGAACGCCAGCAAAATATACCGGGTACGACGTGGCAAAATCCTAATTGGGTGACAAAAATGAGCTGCACCGTGGAGGAACTCCGGTCAGATCCCGAAGCTGCACGCTTATCACAAAAATTCGGGAGACTGGTGGAAGAAGCCGGGCGATCCGGAGAGCGGGCAACGAAAGACTAGAAAGCCGCCGTTTCGGGGAAAATCTATTTTCAAAAAAATTTCCCCTGAACACCTTCTTCCAACATACTAAATGAGGGGGATAAACTGTTGCCAAATTTAGGCTTTCGCAGCACTATGCCGAGTTTAAGACCCGCTCTGCTAATGCTACGATTTTTCGCAGCCTAGATGATCCTGAGACAATCTCGCAATCGCTCGGTTAATTAGTTGCCTCTGAGGAGCCAAGGTTGAATAAATATACTCCGAATAAAGCTATAGGAATAACCAGTCCAGCAATTCAATGCTCCTCATTCCGGCTTGACGAACGAGGCGGCAGAGCCAATCTTTACAACAAGTATAATATGCGGAGAGGGAATCATGTCCCAACAAAATGGAGCTGCCCTGCAAATTAGCCGCCGCTCGGAAACCTGGTTTAAATCGTGACCGAATCTCTGCGCTATTCAGAGCCTTCCACATCAAAAGTTCTGTCCGTCACTAAGTTACGAAAAGTCTTCGGTCATACCGTAGCAGTGGACGGTATTACGTTCGACGTTGGACATAACGAGATTGTAGGATTATTAGGCCCGAACGGAGCAGGAAAAACTACGACGATCAATATGATTCTCAGCGTTCTCGAGCCGAGTTCAGGAACTATCCGTATCGAAGATTTGGATTTGGCGACTCACCGCTCCAGGGCATTGTCGCTTACTAATTTCGCTGCTACATACGCGCCTTTACCTGGTAATTTGACCACGTATCAAAACTTACGGGTTTTTGGTTTAATGTACGGTGTGAAGAATCTGGCTCAACGCATTGATTCGCTGCTGAGCCAATTCGATTTGGAAGCATTTAAGGACGTTAAATGCGGCGTACTCTCGTCGGGAGAACAAACGCGAGTCTGTCTTGCCAAAGCCATGCTGAACAGGCCGCACCTGCTTCTTCTGGATGAACCAACAGCTTCACTGGATCCAGCTACTGCCAGGGAAGTGCGCCTCAAAATTCGCGAGTTCGCTAACGAGAGTGAGTGCGGGGTCCTGTGGACCTCTCACAATATGTATGAAGTGGAAGACGTATGCGACCGAGTGCTTTTTCTTTCACGCGGCAAAATACTACTTGAAGGCGATCCGAAGAAATTGCCGAACGAGCACGGTAAAAGAACGCTCGAAGACCTCTTTGTCACCGTGGCCCGAGAACCGCTGACGCTCGAGCTGAGATAAAATAATGAATGTCAACCGTATCGCAGCTATCGTGCTTCGCCAGTTTTACCTGATTCAGGGGAGCCTTTCGCGTGTACTGCCAATGTTCGTCTGGATTGTTATAGACATAATATTATGGGGATTTATCACTAAATATCTTAATGCCATCACTTCCTCCAGCTTCAATTTCGTTCCGGCATTATTGGGGGCGGTTCTTCTCTGGGACTTCTTTATGCGCGTCATGCAAGGGGTTACATTGGCTTTCTTTGAGGACGTGTGGTCACGCAACTTCCTTAATATCTTCGCCGCACCGGTTTCCATATGGGAGTATGTAAGCGGTCTAGTGATCTCGAGCATCGTGACCAGTTCAGTCGGCCTGGTGGTGATGTTGGTCTTGGCGAGCACTGTATTCGGGTTATCTTTCTTTGCCTATGGCCTGATGCTGATTCCATTTCTTCTTACTTTGTTCCTCTTTGGAATAGCATTGGGCATTTTAGCAAGCGCAATGGTGCTTCGACTTGGCCCCGCATCTGAGTGGTTCGTATGGCCCATCCCTGCACTTATTTCGCCATTTGCCGGGGTCTTTTACCCACTTTCGACACTACCGCACTGGATGCAATATGTATCGTACCTATTGCCACCTTCTTACGTATTCGAGGCTATGAGAGGGATAATTTCAGGTGGGCCGATTTCGCATATGTCGCTGCTCTGGGGAGGATGTTTTGCAGCGCTCTATATCCTGCTCGCTTGCCGATTTTTTGTGGGGACTTATCGACACGCTTTGCGTAGCGGCATTATCGCTCGCTTCAGTGCTGAGACTTTGAGTTAAAATTTCACCTGCAACTTGTCAACTGATTTATAGGCCTTATCGTGGCTGATCGTGTCCCAATACCCAAGTGATCCCCCCAGCTCTGAACAATGTGAGAAAGGTCGGCCCGCCATCGTTCGATCTTCCTGATGGCTTCGGCTTCCCACGGAAGCCAGGTGGAGCGTTTACGGAGCCGAAGCGAAGCCTCCAATTCCGGTGGAACCGGGGGCGCGAAACATTCCGATTCCTCCAAATCGAACTCTTTCAGGAATCGAGTTACTATTTGTAGCTGGCGCCGATTGAGTTTACCCCGTAACTTGCAGAGCCTATTGTCAACCACCTCTTCAAGGCGTTTTGTGATTGAATTATTTTTTTGCCTGCAATTGATCAGTTCGGATAAGAACTTGTAATTCTCTCTGAATTCTGCCGGAATGCTCGCCAGGTCGACTTCTTGCGCATTCTTATCAACTTTCATTAAGTGCTCCCTGTCGCATCGGGTATATCCATCGGGCCGGGGCGACGACCTCCACCTGCCGCAGGCAGACGCCGGGGGGATGCGCTAGCACCTTGTCGTGGCATTGTCAAGTATTGCTTTTACATTTAATATTATCTGTGCGGTTTTACTAATTATTTAAATGACTGCTATTTTCCGCCCGATCCGTCTCGATAAAGTTTCTGTTGATCTTTTAGTACTTCCGGATCTATCTTAATATTGTCTTTGTGCTCTTCCATATAATTTTTCAAACTTTTCTCTTCCTGATATGAAAACACCGTTGTCTCGATAAGACCTACAATGCGTTCGCCTTGGGGCAGTTCCCTTACAAAAGCCACTCCGCTCATGAGTGTCGGCTGATTCACTCTAACTCCATGTATGTAGCATCCGAGGACAATGCCTACCCCAGCCAGGAATCCAAAGTAAATCACGTACAGGAAAGTTTTCAGCATAACGATTTACCTCTACAGAAGCACGTTATGGGTTTGCTTTCGCCAACTACTAAGTGTCACGATTTTGTGGACCTTCGCTTTACACGTGGTAAATTATAGCTATACACCCGACTAACCACAGTATTGTACACAGGAGCAACGGGAAATCAGTCAAGAGCAACGCTGTGGGAGAACCTCCATCCTCTCTCCTGTATATTAAATACATATAACGGAACATGCCATAAGTTACCAGCGGGATAGTAAACATCATTTTTTCAGCCTCTATCCCCGTCGCGGGATTACCACGAACTGAATAAAGGCAATAAAAAATGAATGTCGAGGTAGCCACAACTTGCAGGAGTTGATCGAGTAGCGCGACGTTATAGTTTTCGAGCACCGGCCGGTGACACGTGGCATCTTCGTTGAGCATCACCACTTCGTGACGACGTTTTCCTAGAGCCAAGAAAATCGCCACAGAAAAAGTGCATAAAATTAACCAGCTTGACACGGGTGACCCCATGGCTGCAGCGCCTCCCAAGACGCGGAGCAAAAAGCCGGTGGAAATCGTTAATACATCGAGAATCACCAGATGCTTTAGCGTAAGAGAATACAGAACCTGGAGAACAATGTATCCCGCAAGATAAGCGTATGCATGCAGAGGAGATTTGATTATGCTTGCAAGAAGCCCCGCTGCTGCAAGGAGCACAATGGTGAGAATTAGAGCCGCTCCGGGAGAAATTTGGCCGGAGGCTAAAGGCCGGGACCGTTTAAGAGGGTGAGCTTTATCTTGCTCCATGTCCATATAATCGTTCAATATATATCCGGCTGACGAAGTCAGGCAAAAGGCTAAACACATTGCAGTGACGCTTGTAAATTCTTCGCGGACGAACAACTTCCCGCTGAAGACAAGGGGCATGAATACGAATCCATTCTTGATCCACTGAGTAGGCCTTAAGAGTTTCAGGACAGGTTTCCAGGAATTCATTTAATTTCTTTGATCCCTTTGCTCGATCCTGTGCGGAATGAGTGTCCTAGCACAAAGCGTTGCCAGAGTAAATTGAAACTCGCGAATTGCCAGGGACAATTCACAGTGCCATGTATCCTTGAGAACAGCAAGAGCCTCGAATCGCTCTTGACTCAAATTTAATCCGCTCGATTGTACTTATAAGACGTGAAAGAGAACGATTTGTCTAATGCAGCACCTTCTATTGGTTCGGTTGCGGTAATAAGTTATTGTTGCATATCCAGGAGCATATATGAATAGTAGGGACGAGTCGATACTTGAAGAAAATCGCCGAATTCGGCAACTCAGGGTCGTGACGGACCTGCTGATCCAAACCGTCATGAGTAAATCGATGACCTTGTCCGACGCTGAAATGATGATATCTGGCGTTAGAAGTCTTGCGTCCAAGCTCTTTCCGGGTAAAGAACACGTTTTCGATCTGATCTATTTGCCCCGTTTCAGAAGAGCGCTTCGAGAAGCGGGCCTTTTGGAACCGAAAATGTATGCGGTGCCTGGCAGAAATCCTGAGCAGGTTAACCAGAATTAGATTACGTGCATATCAGTGATCCGATAGCTGTCATCCGCAACATCCAGGAGGTCCTATGCACTACCGAAACCCGGAATGAAAAAGCGACTGTGCGACTTCTGCCGACTCCGAATGAATTCTGACTAATTCTTATCAGGAGGTTTCGGAACATGTCCGATCTTGACATAATCAGAGCTCTCACCCAGAAAAGCAGCACCAAAATCGTCCTACTCGTGATGGACGGCTTAGGCGGGCTTCCTCGAGAAACACTCGGTCCTACGGAACTGGAAGCCGCTGATACACCTCACATGAACCGACTCGCAAGGGAGGGCATGGTAGGTTTAATGTACCCGGTGGGCATCGGCATCTCACCCGGCAGTGGACCGGGCCATCTAGGGCTCTTTGGTTACGATCCTATTAAATACCTTATAGGCAGGGGTGTGCTTGAAGCGGTCGGGATCGGGTTGAATCTCACTGATAAGGATGTCGCGGCACGAGGTAATTTCTGCACCGTGGACGCGAACGGCATAATTACCGATCGTCGCGCAGGCCGGATCTCGACGGAAGAATGCGCTCGAATGGTGGACCTTATTAAGGATATTACTCTCCCCGGAATTGAATTAATCGTCAAGCCGGTCCGGGACTACCGTTTTGTTTTAATGCTACGCGGCGAGGGCTTATCCGCAGCTTTGAATGAAACCGATCCGCAAAAAACCGGATTAAAACCGCTTCCGGTCAACGCTCTTGATAATTCAATTGAAGCGAAACGCACGGCCGATCTGGTGAATCAATGGGTGGCAAAAGCTAGGGAACTCATAAAGAACGAGCATCCAGCTAATATGGTGACCTTGCGAGGATGGTCCCGCGAGCCGGGACTGCCCTCATTTGAAGATGTCTTCAAACTAAAAGCGGCAGCTCTCGCGGTCTATCCGATGTACAAAGGACTCGCGAGCCTCGTTGGAATGAGTGTCATCCCCGATCTGGCGAACCTGGACGATCAATTGTCCGCCTTGGAGAAGCATTGGGATTCCTTTGATTTCTTTTTCGTTCATTACAAGTACACGGACAGCCGCGGGGAAGATGGGGACTTCGAAGCAAAAGTCAAAGAAATAGAGAAGGTCGATGCGGTAATTCCTCGCATGCTGGAACAAAAACCGGATGTCCTGGTAGTCACAGGAGACCACTCGACGCCCGCTGTTCTGAAGTCACATAGCTGGCATCCTGTGCCCGTGCTTTTCTGGGCCCCTGGGGTTACTCGCGCCAACCCGGATGTGACTCAGTTCGGTGAAACTCATTGTCTGCGAGGAGCCTTAGGCCAGTTTAGAGGGCCTGATCTCATGAACCTGATCACCGCCCACGCGCTGAAGCAAGCCAAATACGGCGCGTGATGAGGGAAGAGGGGAATTTGGGGAAAACTTTTTTGCGAAAAAGTTTTCCCCAAACCTCTTTCAAAAAACTCTTAGTTAGGCGAGTCAGCTACGTGCATTGAATCAACGCCTTGGCGCAAAAAAGATTGAGTAAGAGCAATGGCTTTTGATGGCTTCAATACTACTCGGTCCGTTTATTATCGCGAGGTTAACATACATCTGATCAGCTTCTTCTCAGCTTTGACGCCGAAGGCGACAAGAGCTGAGCAATTATAGGAGTTTTTGAGGAGGGGCCTGGAGAGGGCGTTTTTGCAAAAGCGCCCTCCCCAGAATTCCTCCTTCTCCGGAGGCATTATAAATGGCACGTTCGGATGTTCATCCTGTACATCATTTTGAGTCATGGCAGGTTTGGCCGGGTTCTTACGATAACCCACACCTTGACGAATCGTACCCGCGGCCGGAGGATTGTGACCTGCATATCACCAAGTCTACCCGAATTGTATCTATGGGCTCATGTTTTGCGCGAGAGATTAAGAATGTACTGCTGACGGAAGGTTTCTCGTACATAGATGAGGAGATATCTCACCCGGCTGCAGTGCATGCCAGCGCAGCGTGGGAGCGGGTCTATAATGTCTTCTGCATGCGCCAGATTTTTGAATATACCTTCGAGCAGTGGAATCCCGATCTTCGATGGTGGCAAGCCCCTCAATCAGCGAAGATTCAGGATCCTTATCGCAGAATAATCCTTTATGAAGATTTGGATCACGCCCAAGCGGATTTTGAAAACCACAAGCGCTGTTCTCGGAGAGCCCTGGAGCAGGCCGAAGTTCTCATCTTGACTCTTGGGTTGACGGAAATCTGGGAAGACGCTATCGACGGTTCGGTAATCTGTCTACCGTCGGGCCCGTACGTCAATGAGGGCGGTGATATGAGCCGCTACCGGTTTCGCGTTAGCAGGTACGCGGAGAATCTCGCAAACCTGGAACGCATTTACTCGTTAATGACTGAACATAATGCGAGATGCAGAATCATTGTCACTATCTCGCCGGTCCACCTATGGGCTACGTTTCGGGAGGATTCCGACGTGATCAGCGCAAGCTGCAATTCCAAATCCACCTTGCGGGCCGTGGCGGACGAGTTTGTCGCTCGACATAAAAATGTCTATTATTTCCCGGCGTTCGAAATTGCCACAATATACCGCCCGATGATGGGACAATCCATTTTCACGGAAGGCAGAGAAAATTTTCACGTGAACGTTGAGACAATCGAACTTATTATGAAATCCTTCTTCCAATTCTATTGTTAGAAATAAATTTTCGTCTAACTTTATGCCAGTTATTTTAGTCTGTTACCTAGCCTACCTGAAAATATGCTTTAATATTGCACGGTTGACAACTATCTTAATAAATTGATAATATCGTTACGTTGGGGAGGGAAATCCTTTATTTGTTGGGATTTTCGTCCCTATGTTTGTTCTTATGGATTGGTTGTCGCGACACTCGTGTCGGGAGTGTGGAAGTTTCCGTTCGGCCCCTAGTCTACCGAGCGCCGCATCCGCGCTTTCGGTGGACTCCCTTCCTCAGGCCCGCATTCAGCGGAGCATCCCATCCTGTTATTATCCATTGATTATTCGATTCATCGCTGTCGCTCGGAGGCTCCCGGGACTGAACGAAGAGCACGATGGGAGTTTTTGGGGAGCGGGCCGGGGAGGGACTTTTTGTCCCGCGTTCCGCGCGGGATCTCTCTCCGGAAGCTTTTCAAAACTCTTATTTGTTATTGCGATCTTGTCGCTCTGTTCCTGTACGATCTTGTCTCATTCTCCGTATTTGGCTGAAAAAACTCAGGTCCCTGTTCTTGAGGAAGGTTGCGGACTCGCGACATCGGAGCTTGGTCATGTTCCGTATCAAAAGTGGCTGATTCCCCCTTGGGACACGGACCTGCGTCATGTATGGCTCGTGGGTAATTACGATTTCAGGAAGTTCGACCGAGTCGAGCTGATACTATATTTCCACGGTACCCAACCCAAAGATTATTACGAGGTGTTCCGCAAGGAACTGGAATTATTGGCAGTTAAACGCCCAGACCGACCCTTTCTTTTCGTGGGCCTTGTCGATAAACCCTATATCGGGTCTGAGTGCGATAACCCTGATCGCTGGGGCATTCTGGTTCCGAAACGCGGGGAATGGCCGGAGGCCCTATTCGAGGTATTGAATCAAATTTTCAAGGCTTTTCGCACGAGGTTTCCCAATATCAAGAAAGATAACACTCATATTGTGCTAGCGGGTTTTTCCGGAGGCGGGAAAGTGCTCAGCGCTATAGGCAATTGGTTGGCCCGCAGCGATAAGGAAGACCCTTACGCTGAAGTTTTCAGATCTCGGCTCAGCAAAATTGCGTACTTCGATTGCTGGTTCGATAAAGACGTGATCGAAACCATACCAACATTGTTGGAAGACAACCCGGGCATGAAAATAGTCGGCACGGTCCACATGAAGAAACCTTTAGAGCACGCCTCGATTCTTGCAAATAAATTCAATATGAAGGCTGACAAGAAGAAACGCGAATTGATTACTCCGGACGGGAGATTAACCATTTATCGAGACGACTCTCACTGGGAAGCAATGATTCGCCGCCTCAAGGAAGCATTCTAATTCTGATTTGATTGAGATTCCCCGAAATAAATTAATCGACCCATTCAGGACAAATAATATAAAGTGTGTGGAATACACATTGCGTCTTAGTTTTCCTAATCCGATTCGGCTTATTTGCGAACAGGGACACGCGCAGGCCCCTTTGGACTTTCAGCCAGAGGTTTGGGGAATTTTCAGATCGGAATCCGGGTTTTAATGAAGGATGGTACCACCAAAGAAATTAATCACCAACTGAAGTTTTGATATGGCCCAGATGAAATCCATGGATATATCTTGGTTAACCCTTTCGGGCCTGCTAATTGAGCTTATGAGGGGATTTGTATTAGGGTTTTCACCTACGGAAGGACTTTCGTGGTCAATCATTGTCTCTATCATGCTTGCATCTGATCATAGCTAATAATCATCTGTTATTACACTACCTTAACACGGAGCCTTGCTTGACTGTCGCTGCTGGATATGATATAGGTGCACATTGAAAAAGACAGGAGTCAAAATATGGCGTCACTCCAAAAGCAGGCATTAGAAGACAAATTCAACGAAACAGTGGAGTTTCTTTACAGCCTGGAAAAGTTCGGGATCTTACTGGGATTGGAAAATATAACCTCATTGCTTCAACAGCTTGGTAATCCTCAAAATAAATTTCAGACTGTTCATGTGGCGGGGAGCAACGGCAAGGGTTCCACCTCGGCATACATATATGGCATGCTGCGCAGCGCAGGATATAAGGGCGCCCTATACACGTCACCACATTTGAATGATTTCCGAGAACGGATCATGTTAAACGGCTCGATGATCTCGAAGGAAGATATTATTAAAACAACCGAAAAGATCCGTCGCATTTGCAATCCGGAAAGAACTACATTCTTTGAGTTTACGACCGCGATAGCCTTTGATGCCATAGCCCGATTCAAACCGGACATCGCTGTGATCGAGGTAGGGCTTGGCGGCCGACTGGATGCCACTAATACGATTCTGCCGCTTGTGACGGTTATCACCGATATTTCTCGGGAGCATGAGGATTACCTTGGTAAGGGAATAGCCTCTATAGCGACGCAAAAAGCAGGTATTATCAAACCTGGCGTTCCGCTGGTCACCGCAGCGGGGCGCAGTGAAGCTCGCCGGGTGATTCTTGAAATCGCCCAAAATAAATCCGCTAAGGTAAAGGAATTTGGCAAACATTTCTATGCAAGAAAGGCAGCTATTGGCGTCTATAACTACAGGTCCGATAACTTGGCGCTCAAGAATGTTTCTTTTAGCATGCCTGGCAGTCATCAAATGAAAAATTCCGCGCTCGCCATAGCCGTCATAGAAGAATTGCGTGAACAGGGCTATAACATTTCAGAAGCCGCTATCAGAGATGGAATCAAAAAAACCGTGTTTCCGGGAAGATTCGAAATTCTGCAAAAAAGACCCGTTGTCATTATCGATGGCGCCCACACGCCTGAGGGAATGAGACTTTTAAAAAGCACTTTCAGGAGACGTTATCCAGGGATCAAGCCTTTGCTGCTGCTGGGGATCCTCCAAGATAAGGACCGTGAAGCACTAGTTAATATTATTGCGCCAATTGCTCGAGAGGTTGTCTGTGTACCCCCACAAAGCGAGCGTGCAATCGATCCTGAAGAGTTGGCAGCAATGGTTCGCAAGAGAGGGGTACCCGCGAGTTTCGCCTCGGATATTGCCAAGGGCCTTGAAATACTTATGACAAAGGCCACGGAGGATGACGTTATCCTTACATCGGGATCACTTTATGTGATAGGCCCGGTCCGGAAGGCCTGCGGGCTCGAGGACGAGTGATTTAGCATTTGAACAATTAACAAAAAATCTCCCTCGCAAGACGGGACTTCTATCGGCTGATCTGTTAAATGATTTCTGGATTTTTTGGCGAGTAACGAAACATAAGAACTCAATCGCGGAGATAATCAAGAAAGCATCTGCGGAAACTGTAGCGTGGAGTCTTATATCAGGAACGAATTTTTGCAAAACAAAGGGCAGCGGTACGACTTTGTAATCAAGAATCGCAAGCCGCAGCGGGGTCGACTGCGTGACCTCCGGTGCTTCGGCGGCTTTGTAGTCCTGATGTTGTCGCTCGCCGTTCCGTCCAGTCCGGATGCGAGAATTGTTATTGCCCAGAAATCATCAAACGATCACCCGGCACAACAATCGATAATTATTCCCACAGACATTCCGATTGAGATGTCCGCGAAGTCAGCGAAGGTGAATCGCGAGACCGATACATATACTCTTGAGGGAAATGTGACCGTTAATCAAGGAAATACCAGACTTCGAGCGGATAAGATCGTGTACGAAGGAGAAACCGGTGACCTCAAGGCTTCGGGCGGAGTGATCGTGCGCACTGGGGCTGACGTGATTGAAGCGGACGAGATCACAATAAAATTACGGGCCGCGACTGGAGTCATGATTAATGGAAAGCTCTTTCTGACCCGGAACAATGTCTATTTGGAAGGGAAAAAACTCGAAAAAACTGGTGATTCCAGCTACATCATTGAAGACGGTAGCTTTACAACCTGTCATGGACCGACTCCCGACTGGAGGATCCGAGGGAAAGATCTGGACGTTACTCTCGAGGGTTACGGCACGCTCAAGCATGGGTTTTTCTATATCAGGGATATACCCGTGTTTTATATCCCGTGGTTGGTTTACCCTGCGAAGCGGCAACGTCAATCAGGGCTTCTAATGCCGTCGGTGGGAAATAGCAGCGTTCGCGGATTCGATTTTCGGTTGCCTCTTTTCATCAGTCTCTCGCCAAGCATCGACACCACGCTTATTCCGAGAATTTGTACGAATCGAGCTGCTCAGGCAGCTCTGGAATTCAGATACTTTCCATATGAGGACCTCCAGGGCACCCTTTACGGCGAGTATACCTATGATTGGAAATATGAACCCGAGCAAACAGCTAAGAATCATCGCTTCTACATCACAGGCAGACACGATCAGGAATTTCCTGGTAAAGTTAAGCTTAAAGCCAATGGCAGTTGGGTTTCGGATCGGGACTACTTCGAATTCTGGGTACTCGGTTCGACAGAAGACTGAGAGTGCGTTATCTGGAATCGAACGCAATCTTATATCGGCAATGGAATGATTTTCTGTTTCAAACGGAAGCAAGACATTTTGACAATCTCGACCTGCCGGATAATGCTCTGACGGTGCAAAATATGCCGATTGTCACTGGAACCGCATTCTGTCAGCAGATTCCTTACACTCCATTTTATATAAGCTCGGATACGGCCTTTGATCACTACTTTGCCCCGCGGATGGATAAACAGTGGATGGGAAGCCGGCTTCAGATGGATACTCGGCTGAGTCTGCCGATCGCACTCGGGCGTTATCTCAAGTTCGACCCGGCAATGACTTATTTTGCGAAGGCGTATTCAGCCGATTATTACGAACACGACAAAAGTGTCTCGGCTATTCGAGCGATCCGCACGGATCTTTACCAGGTAAACGCCGACTTGTTCACAGATTGGAACGCGATTTACGGCGGTTCGTTCTTCGGATTCGATAAAATCAAACATACTGTTCGACCACGGTTTACCTGGGTTTATAGACCTTTTTTCAAATCCGGCGATTATCCATATTTTGACGAATCGGACCGTTTGGACCAGGCCAGTGTGCTCACAGCCGAGATGCGCCAGACCCTCACCGGCCGTATGGGACCGGGGGAGTATCTTGATTTTTTGACTCTGAGCATTTCCCAAGGATATGACTTTCAGAACGCCCGATCTCCAATCGATCCACAAGACGAGGGTAATCCTATTTATGGCCTGACCAACACGCAGGCTGAGCTGACCTTGAGACCTTATTCATTGATAGATCTTACTGCCCAAGCTGAATACGACCCGGTTTTCAATAGAGCTCGGAAATACAGCGTAAATTTGGGTCTCATGGATCACCGAGGAGATCTGCTGAGGGTTCTTCACCAATTCACGGAAGATGAAAAGCGCGAAGACCTGAATCGCCAGACTAACGTTAATCTGCAAGTCAAAGTGACCTCGAGCCTGGATCTATTTTTCGAAAACCAGTTCACGCATCAGTTCAATTTTTCGTATTTCACCAGCTTTGGTCTGAATTACCATCCTCAGTGCTGGAATATTCTTTTGAGGTATTCCGAAATTCGAGAGCAAGACCCAATTACCCGAAAAATCAAAGATCCGGACCAGACGGTTTTCATGACTCTATCATTATACGGTTTGGGCCAAATATATCAGTTCACCCGCGACTGGGCAGAGATACTCGGGCATACACCGGCACAAAGTATCACCACTCGCTGAAAGAAATTCTCCAAGGAACTTTACTGTTAGTCCTGAAGAGGCAACTGTCCGGAGGTAATTTCTTCTCCCTCAACAAATTAACGAACTGTACTTCCGGGCGTAAGCTGTTGGAACTGAGTATTCTCCGGGCCATATAAGAGATCTCCACTAATACACTCTGCTGTGTTCGTCCGATTTTGTATCTTTACTAAACATGTATGCTATCATGATCGTGAAACACGGCCGCGGTTGCAGCCAAGAGGCGGCCACAGGGGCATAGATTGGAAGACTATTAGTAAAGGAGAAAATTATGACCAAAACGCCGTCTCGTCGAGATTTTCTAAAGTCCGGGCTGGCAGCCACAACCATCCTCATGGTTGGAACCAAGACCGCATGGGCCAGTCAAGGACCACAATTGTTTGAGAAAAGCTCAATCGGGTCGCTGGAACTGAATAATCGATTTATGAAGTCGTCCACCTGGAGCGGCACTGGAGACAAAAAAGGTTACATCACCGATCTGGCCCTTGCAATGCATAATGAACTGGCAAAGGGAGGAGTCGGCCTGATCCTCACCGGCAATCAGATTGTTATGACCAATGGAATAGCCATGCCCTATTCTATCGGGAATTATGATGACAGTCAGGCTGAAGGGCTGAAAAAGCTCGCGGACGGCATACACAAGGAGGGATCTAAAGTCATGGTCCAACTCTCCCATTGCCTCGCCAGGTCCAACCCGAAACTCTTCTGGGCAGAAGGGGATGAAATGTGGGGAGTGTCCGCGACGCCTTATTCACCTAATTCTCCGGTTCCTAAGGAGATGACCCAGTCTGATATAAAGCGGTTGATCGAAGCTTACACTGCAGCCGCGGTTCGGTCTGCCAATTGCGGTTTTGATGGGATAATGCTTCATGGCTCACACGGGTACGGGCTTCACCAGTTCTTATCTCCGGCTTGGAACAGACGCGGTGATTCGTACGGAGGCAGTCTTCAGAATCGGTATCGAGCAGTGGGCGAGATTCTGGAATCCATCAAGAGCAAAGTGAAGTCGGATTTCCCGATAACATTTAAGCTGAGTGCTCAGGATTTTGTGCCCGGCGGTCTGGAGCCTCCTGAAGCATTGCAGATTGCCAAGCGCCTTCAAGATGACGGAATTGCCGCAATCCAGGTGAGCGCCTGCTGTTCTGTGTCCACCCCGGATAAGCATTGTCCCAAAACGGAAATAACCGAAGAGAATTCCGAAGGCTATCTACTGGATTTCTCTCAATACATAAAAGAAGCGGTAAAGGTCCCTGTGATTGCAGTTGGCGGTATAAGGTCTTTTTCAACCGCTGAAGCTATTCTGAAGGAGCGCAAGGCAGATTACATTTCCCTGGCCCGGCCTTTGATTCGTGAGCCGAATTTGATCAATCGATGGAAGAGCGGGGACACTGCAAAGGCCAAATGCATTTCATGCAACGGCTGTTTCGAAACCGGCATGCAGGGTTTGGGAATTTCCTGCAAAATCGAAAGAATGCTGAAGGAACAGCAGCAGAAATCATAAAGGCAAACTAATATGCTAGGGGGAAAACTCTCCTTACCTGTTTCAGATCCTCGAAGACTACCCAAGAAAACAGCGCCACTACAATGAGCAGCAGTGCGATCACTGTGGCGACCGGTTCTTCGTGCATTGTGGACCTCCCCCACTGTGGCCTGTTTTCTTTGGGGTCTGGTTGCGGGATTCCAAATACTCAAACTGGTGGATAACGACACCGTTATTCGTCCGTGTTTTTCCATCTGTCATGGATTTACCGACGCGGCTTCAATCATCATTTGCTGCCGTGCTGAACACGAATCATGTTCGGCAAACGTGAAAAATGTTTGATTGTCTTCTATCTAAGGAACAGATATGTTTATTCGGATATGGATTGTTGACTTAGCTCGGCGCCTAGTAATCGCTTCTGTGCCTAGATTCCTGCGAAAGCGGGGATCCGGAACCACTAGGTCCCCGCTTTCGCATGGGAAATGCCTGATTCCCGTTTAACGGGGATGACGTTGGTGGCCATCGTCCACATCTTTGCCGAGCGGAGTCAATAGGCGATTCGGGTATTGGATCAGCAGGATGCACGAACTGCCCCGTGCTGGAAGCGGAGGAGATCAGCATGTCAACCCAAGTAACAATAGACCTTCCCGATGATGCCTTCTCAGCTCTGCGGAGCAAACCGGAGGACTTTGTCAAAGAAATGCGATTGGCTGCGGCGACCAAATGGTATGAGATAGGTCTGGTCTCCCAATCCAAAGCTGCCGAACTCGCTGGTGTAAGCCGGGAACGTTTTCTTGAGGCTCTTTCAAGATTCCATGTTTCTCCTTTCCAGGAAACACCTGACGAGCTGTCCGAGGAACTCAGCCGTGACTAGGAAATGGGTCCTGGACGCTTCCCCGCTGATAGCCCTTGGCAAAGTCTCAGCTATTGCTCTGCTCGAAAGAATTTGTCCCGATTTGATTATTCCTGAAGGCGTTGTTCGCGAACTGGATCAAGGACCTGATGATCCGGCCAGGATTTGGATACATGAACAGGGACTGCCATTCGTCCGCCGAGTGGAGACGGTTCCATCCTTGGTTCTTGCCTGGGATTTGGGCAAAGGCGAGTCCGAGGTAATCTCGTGGGCTTATCTTAATCCTGGATACGACGCCATCCTGGATGATCGAGCGGCCAGAAATTGCGCTTCTGCTCTGGGAATCAAAGTGATAGGCACGATTGGGCTGGTTCTCCTAGCCAAAAAGGAAGGGGCATTATCTCAAGTCAAGCCATTGTTGCGTCAACTCGACGAATCCGGCTTTAGAATAGCCCCTGCGCTCCTGCACGCTGCCTGCAAACTAGCAAATGAGAAATAGAACGATCCACGACACGTGGAGCCTTTTGGGGTGAATGGTCTGGGCCAACAGCAGACCTGTCCCGCATTTCGGGCCTTTCGTAGAGTTTATTCCTTCGCTCCGTGGGCTTTGAGGAGTTCGGCGATTTCCGTGTGGCGGCTCTCTTGCGCTATTTTCAAGAGTGTCCGCCCTTTAAAATCCGTTGTGTTAACGTCGGCGCCCTTCTCCAGCAGCAGTTTCACGACTTCCCCGCGATTATTTTCCACAGCACACAACAACGCCGTCACGCCACTTCTCTCTGCGTTCTCCGCGGTGAACTGTCGCTCCAAATCTATAGGGCTCGTGGATGACAACAGCAGTATTTATCTGCGTTTCCCAATCTGACAAGAATTTCCGAGATATCACCCCAATTAGCTACGGCCCAGCAGCAACGATATCCGATGAATCCCCAAGACATCGATCCCGGTTTTGCCAATGAGCCAAAGGCGCTTTAAATTACGAACAGAAGAATGTCCTGGCGCGGCTGGTTAAATTAGTAATCCGCCTGGATGGAGGCGATCAATGCTTTTCAGATGCATATTAATAGCTCTTATTGGCTTTATTGGTGTGTCCGGGTTCGCACAAGATTCTGCTTCTCTGATTCGTGAGGAACAGAAGATTTCCATTAACGAGGTTGAAGAAACCTGGCGACTCGAGTGGCTCGGCGTTCCAAAACCGGTCTGTTCGGCCGACGAGCCGGATACTTGGCACACTTGCCCCTGTGCAGGCTTTGCTTTCGGCGAGAAAGGCAATTTGACGCTGGTAAGAAAAAGGCCGGGACAGCCGGATGAGGGGCTTGAGCTGAATAAGCTCTTTAGTGGCGAATTAGACGGACCCGCGGATGCCGGTGAGGCCGTCTTGCGGCGCTGGGAGGTTCACGACAAAGACCTTGACGAAGCTAAGTTGCCGGATTTTGCCGCCCGTGTGTCGACTCGACCGCCTGCCGAAATAATACGGTTCGGGGATTACGATCATGACGGCAAGGCTACTGAATTTGTATTTCAGGTAGGGACATTACCCTGCGGAAAGAAAATGAGTGTTGTAATCGGGGTCTCCGATAAGAACCAGCGGTTACATGTGTTCGGCGCCGCCGAAAACCCGGACAAGCCCCTGATCCTGCAAGCATCCCATTGGGAGGCTCTGCTTCACGCCAAGTCGCCCGTCAAAGTAGTGGATTGGAAATGCGGAGACCACGGGAGCGATACAGAAACAGAGCTGATATTGAGTGCAGATAAAAATGGCATTCATGCTTCAAGCGTAGAATATGAATGCAAAGATGACGGAAGCCGCGGGAAATTTGTTAAGAAAGAAGGACTGTGAGGATCTGCAAGAGTTGCCTTGTGAACTCTTGCAGAAAACTTTTGAAAGCTCCCAGCCTCACGATGCATGTTGGCGCCAATCCCAGAGGGCCCGAACCCTCCGGCAATCCCGCGTTCTGCGCGGGACTAATATTTTCATGGTTAACTGGAAACGTACCAATTTGTCGTGTGCGGGCGTCCCAATGAGTCATTTCTCCTCCTTGCGCCGCAACAGAATGGGAGTTTTCGGAAAGAGGACTGCCAGGGGGAAAACCCTTTTGCAAAAGGGTTTTCCCCCTGGCAGTCCTCTTTCTGAAAGTCATTTCCCATCCCAGCAAATGGAGCTAATCCAATAATCCATTATTTTATTCTTGGGGACCCTCCCACGATTCATGGTGATGCTGCACTGCGGCTCCGCATATCTGGTGCAGTAACTCATTGGTTGCCTTGAACAGACCATTCTCTTTAGGTTTTTGAGATGTCCAAAGCATGATAACCGCATCTCCTTTGCCTGGAACAAAGGACATTATACTCTGAAACCCCGGGACTGAGCCGTTTTTACTTACCACCGAATCTTTGCCGGCATGTTGTTGAAACCAGCCGGGAGTTCCTGATAAATTCGGGTTTATACGTCTAATCATCTCCCGGTAAGCCGGGGGCTTCAGAAGTTTCCCGGTTTCGAGAGCCTCATAGAACTTCAGAAAATCGGCTAGCGTGCTTTGGAGATGTCCGGATGGAATAGCATATGGACCGCCTTTCATTTCATGGACTATGGGGTGCGGACCTTGAGGGCTTGGCCGATATCCTACGGCAGCGTTGCGGCTGTTAATGTCGAAGCCGGTGCTGTCCATGTGCAGGGGCTCAAAGACATTCCGTTTCATATAATTCAGATACTTTGTTCCGGTGACTGCTTCGATAATTTTCCCCGCTACTGCGAAGTTAAAATTATTATATTCTTGTTTTGTTCCAGGCGCGAAGCTCAACGGGATCGCATCCGCGGACCGAAGCATTGCCCTGAAAGTTGGAAACTTCTTGTTCAATTGGGGAATGCCGCTCTGGTGGGCCATAAATTGAGCCACGGTTATTTTTTGCCAGCTTTTGGGCAAGGCTTTCAGATAATTCTTCGCAGGCGCATTTAAATTGATTTTCCCTTGCTCGACCAGCATCATGACTCCAACCGCGGTCACGGCTTTCGAAAGCGAACCGATATAGTAGACTGTATTCTCGTCCGGCGGCGTCTTGGACTGGAATGAGCGCACTCCATAGCCTTTCTTGAGAGCAACCCGGCCGTTCTTCACGACTCCAAGGACCAGGCTCGGCAATTGCTTTTCTCTCATGGCAGGCTTAATAATTCGATCGGCTATAGCCTCGGCATTATTGTTTGGCGGCTCGTTGTTTCCCTGTCCCAAAACGATATCCGGCGAGAACGTCAATAGAGCTGGTGTTAATGCACTCAAAAATAATCTAATGATTCGATTAGCGCGATTTCTGGCGCAAGATATTTCATATTGATTTTCCATGACTAGAAAATAATTCAGCCATGAGCGTTTGCAAGGAAGATACCTTGGATCGAGCATCTATCTTCTTGCAGCCTTCGTCTTGCCATCTCGTTTTCAGGCAGCAAGCTATGAATATCACGTGATGGAGGTGCAAGATGATTCGTCTGCGGAAAAACGTTTGGACCATTGCATCAGTTGCATGTCTCGGCGCTCTGCTCTTTTTCTTGATCCAGGACGCCGGGGCTGCGGCTCGTGCCAGCGGCAATCAAGCTCCCACCAGCCCGACTGCTCCAACCGGTCCATCACAAGTGTCGCCACCAATGGGTCCGCCTTCCAGCGGAGGATCCGGAGGAGTAAAGTCGCCCAATCAAAATTTTGTCCCTCGACAGGGCATAAACACGTATGACCTCACTTGTATAGGCCCGTGCGCACGCGCGAGAGACTGGTGCCTCGGAAGATGTGGACAAGACGGAGTACCGGGGTGTTCGCAAAGGTGCTACAACTACTTTAACGGATGTTCTGCGAAGTGTGCGCTCAGGATACAGCAGTAGCCGTCTCCCCTGTCGCGTCATCACCGTTCACATTGATTGCGGTGCAATGCTGGTGCTTGTAGAGCGCATTGTTGTAACGAGAATTGATAGGATCAACTTCCGGTGACTAAAGGATACCGAAAACCAGCCATCCAACCGCGCTTATTTTTTGAACCGAACTGTTGCTTCGCCGGTATTGGTTTACGAAGCTCCCCAACCGCACAACAGACCGATAATTTCTCAGAATCGTGGCGAACCGGAATTCAGTAACGGGTATAATCAACTTCGTCCTGCTGGAATTCTCGAATCATTTCATCCGTCAGAGTTGGACGCACATTGGGAATGATATCGAGAAAAATGTCGGTAGTGACTCGGTAGTCAGTGCCCAACATGTATTCCCGTTCGAATACTACTTGAGTAACCCTCTGAAAAAGGTATTCAATATCAGCCGGAGTAAAGTGAGGGATCATAGAGACTATTTTCTCCACGTCCACTTCGCCTCGATTTGTCTTACTCAAGTAGTGCTCGAACACAATCTTTCGAGCTTGCGTTTCCAAAACCCCAACCGGGATTATGCAATCAAAGCGTCCGGGCCGGAGCAAAGCGGCATCAAGTTGCCCGATATAATTGGTCGCGCAGACCAGAAGGATTTTTTTGCCGTGTCTCTTCAGGAGAGGCACCTGTTTCAAGAATTCATTCGTTATTGATTTGTCCACACGGGAAGCCTGGTCCCTGCTCCCAGCGATTTCTTCAAACTCATCTATAAATAGAACTGCTTTGTCCAGATTACGGGACCTTTCCATTAGTCTCTTGAGATTAGCACCCACACGGTCAGCTCCGTCTTCCATCAGGTCGCTGGGACTGACGTCGATGTACCACCACTGAAGGATGCCCGCAATGGCTCTTACAAAATGTGTCTTGCCGGTTCCCGGCGGCCCGAAGAAGATTATTGCTCTTGGAGGAATTACCCCATGTTTACGAGCGAGCCCACTCTCAGTTAGAGGCAAAATTATGCGTTTATCAATTATCTGTTTTGGAGGTTGAGAATCCGAAATGGTTTCCCATACTGACCTATCGACCATTTGGGCACCCAATTCCTTGAGTAAACTGACGTTTTCCGGGTCAATGGCCTGCCCGTCTGCAAGGTCGGTATTCTCGATGAAATCCAGACATGCCACCTTTATACCTACGTCTCGTCCGAGTTTCTCGGATAGATGCCATTTGTGCTCCAGCACCTTAATCCAGACTTCGGACGCATCTTCAGGTTGGAACCTGTGACCGCTATATTCAAATATTTTTGATACGCAATCACCCGGACTTGGAATATTAGCAACGATGTCCATGCATTCCTCCTAAGTCCGTAAAAATCAAACGGAAGTCCACAAGTCATGGACCTCCGTGCCGTGCCAGACTTTTATCGGTTCCGGACACCAATGTCAACCCCACGAGAAGGTTTCAGTCTAACCCTTCAGCTACAAGCAGCCAAAGAAGGTCATTGCGACCCCGTTGAAAAACGGGGGAAGCAATCTCGCGGGTTTGGGACGAAAATGCATTATGATAAAATAGCGCGTGAAAACATTTTGAAACTTGCCGCGTTGGCACTGACATGAAAAAAAATCAATCGCTTGCTGCCTCCAAGACAAAGAACGATCAAACGGTCTGGCTTCAAGAAGTGGGGCCCAGAGACGGTTTGCAAAACGAGCAAACGACCTTGAGCCTTGAGGTGCGGGCCAAACTAATAGAAAGCCTGATCGATGCGGGATTATCTCGGATTCAAATAGGTTCATTTGTCAATCCTCACCGAGTCCCGCAGATGGCCCGGACCGATGAATTATGGCGGCGCCTCAAAAAAAAGCAAAACGTCCGATATAGCGTCCTGGTTCTGAACGACAAAGGTTTGGAAATTGCTCTGGCGGAAGGAATACCTCACATAGAAATCTACGTCTCAGCATCAGAGACCCACAGTTTGCGAAATTCGGGTTTTTCAACAGCACGAGCCCTTAAAATAGCTTCTCGCGTTATAAACAAGGCGCTGCAAAACGATAGGACCGTCACGGCCGGCGTGATGTGCGCGTTCGGATGTTTTTATGAGGGGCCGGTTGGACTGAAAAAGGTCTCGGACATAGTGCACGAATTCGCCTCGATGGGCCCGATGGAGATCGGGTTAGCGGACACGGCAGGACTTGGTAAGCCGGCGGGGATTGATATAGTTTTGGAGTCGGTTCAGGAGATTGTTTCAGCAGATCGGCTGATATTGCATCTGCACGATACCCGTGGAAACGGTATTGCCAATCTGAAAGCCGCGCTGGGAAGAGGGGTTCGCCGGTTCGACACTTCATTGGGTGGACTCGGGGGGTGCCCATTTATTCCGGGAGCCAAAGGTAATATTTCTACCGAACAGACGGTGGATCTTCTGGAATCATTAGGGTACCGGACAGGGGTTGATCGGAGCCGACTTGACAAAATTTGGACGGAGTTAGCCCATCTCCTGGCCGGAAACTGAATTAATTTGGAATCCGGTACCTGGCTTTCGCAATAGACCCCTAGTATCCATCATGCACAATTTTCAAATCGAAAATACCGTCCAGATCGCTATCAACAAGCTCTTGCTTAAGCAAGTCAGCTCGAAAATCGGTCTTCGATCATGATCGGGGAATCACGGGCTTCCGATTATGATTCCGAAATGATTCGATGCCCATTACGTCTCAATAGGATTTGGATCTTTGAAAAAGAGCTGTCAAATGCAATATAGCCAATGAAGGTATGGGTTCCCAGGTTAGGCCCGGGAACCGGAATATCTATGATTCGTCAGAGCGCGGGGGTGCTATCGAATTCCTATTCTTCGTCTTCCTCATAATCTTCATCTTCGTCCCAGTCCTCTTCATCATCCCATCATCTTCCTCCTCGTCCCAATCCTCGGCTTCCTCGTCTTCATCGTCCCAATCGTCATCATCATCCCAATCCTCTTCGTCCTCTTCATCATCCCAATCTTCTTCCTCGTCCTCATCATTTTTAGCTAGGACAAGAGGTAGAGGCTGAGAGTCATGACCGAATTGCGTAGGATAAAGCTGAATGGATTGCAGCGAGCGAGCGGATTCGTCCTCGCTTCCCCAATTACTAATGTCAGTTAAATAATTTCCTGAAGCATTGAAAACTATTCCGTTCACTATTCTCACTCCTGGGCGGTATTTTCGTCCTTCTTTATCATGAAATTCCATCATGGCTTAATGACAGAGTCAACAGCAAAATTAAATAAATGTTTGATGTAACAAATTTCTATAATTAAATATCACAAAACGTAGACACTCAAGCCGGAATATGGATCGTTAATATTTTTCAGAAGCGCCCGAGGTTTGCCTTCAAAAAACTCTGGGCCAAAAACCTGCGCTGAAACGGTCGAAACCTGCATTAAGGCAAATGTCACCGTTAAAACGACGCAGACTAGAGGAAGGCCGGACACGTGTTCATGACGGATACTTCCGCTAACAGACATGTCTTCTACCCCCACTTTCAGTCTGCTTTGGCAATTCCGGTTTGTCAAGCCGGAAGGGAAAATACATCCGTCGGGACTACTGACCGAAGTATTAAAGCAGCCCTAAACACGAAAAATCTATTTTCAACTCACCAAGCTGTAGTATTGTCTCCAGATGGAGAGTCACAGAAATGGATCAAGACGACAGAGTAGAAATTGAAATCCGGGCCATCAGTGAAGCCCTATCCAGTTCCGGATATCTTGACCTCGGATCGTTCACCGAGCCCGAGATCGGTCGGCCGGGGAAAAGAAAAGCGCTTTCAAAAATAGACAATGCTCTTCGAACAGCGAGAAGAGCGAATCAGGATCTTACCGGAATGGCTATCTGGCTCCACGAGAACATTATTACCCCAATCTTCCAGCTCGAACCTCTCATCCGCGAGCCGCAATATTTCCATGAACTCAGGCGCATTCTGGAACGTCTCCTTGCGGCAACAGAAAATCTGAGGAAAGAGAGGGAGCATGTAAGGGAACTTGTAACCTTCCACGCTAGGCTTTTGGCGGTTTATATCCTGATTCTGTATCGTTGCGGCAGTCCCGGCCATCAAAGCCCCATCATGTGGATGATCTTCAAGAACATAGCCAGACGCAAGGCCGTTGAACTTGGAGCACGCGAAATAGATCACTTGCTCCCTGGATTAGAAAGTGCAGTAACAATCTCCATTATTGCCAAGAGATATGCCGTCTATATTCTGGCAGCCCGCGGAAATAGGCTGCTTTTTAGGGCAGAAATCGATTTCCGGACACACGGGACGTCTCCTGAGCAGCTCGCGCTTCAGGTAATGAACCTGCTTGTGGAAAACGCTATACAGCTCGCGGAAGTAACCGACCTGGTTTGTGCCGGCGGGGACTTGGGTACACTGCCTGACGGGACTTACGTCCTGACAGAAAAAGTTCGAAATGAGTCTTGGAAGCGGCTACCGAACAGCTCTTTGAATAGAGGTGCGCTTGTGGCATGGGAGCTGCTGAAGCTCCTTAGAAACCAAAAGAGCCATGGCGGCGTCAATGCGTCTTTATGCAGCCCTCTTTCCTTCTCGACTCTTGGCGCTCACGATATGGATTCAGCGTTCAAGGAAAGCGAATTCGAACTCGGCCGGGGTTTGCAAGGTTTGGTCAAAGTCACTCCGCTCAAATCGGCTGCGGCATTGCTTTCGGAAATTGAGGGAATCAATTCCCAGAACATGAATTTAGTGGTAATGACCCTGGACGATCTTTTCGCGTCCGTGGTCAAGAAGGCAGGCCCCCGCATTATTAGAGAATTGGCCGCACAGGATGCAAACAAGATTTTGACAAGCTTCGATTTCGATAAAATCATCAACCGCCTCGAGCAAGAGAATTTTGCCATTCCTCCACATTTTCGGCTGGCTTCCCGCGACAAGGGGACAGGTGTGGGAGAGATATGTGAGCTGTTGATGATAGCGGAATCAGACAAGATATCCAGCTCGCTTGCTCGCAGTTTAATGTACGTTGTCGATTCTTATGCTCGGCAAGTGGCCATGGTTTTGCAAATGGTTTCCGCGGGGATGCCTTCGGAGCGGCCGCACTTCATAGTGGTGACCAGCATGAGGGCCGTTGAGCCATATTTTAGACAATTATTCGGTAAAATTCGCGATCGAATCGATATTCCGTTCACGCCCGTCATCTGCCTGGATTCTTTTGAGCACGAGTACCTGGTTGCTAATCAACTTTTTGAATTGTATGTGAACGCAAGGAACGATAGACGCTTACAGTTAAGTGTGGAAGCCGCAAGTATGAGACAGGCCCTGAAGGTCCTCGAATCGCCGGGAGACCGATCCTCGGCTTTTTCATTTGGATCCCTACTGGACGAACTGACAGATAGTATATCAAATGGAAAGCTCAGCCCGGCAAATGTGGTGCTGGTCGGGGCGGACAATGAAGACGCTTTAATGGCTGCTTGCGAAGCTAAGGAACAGGGCCTGATTGACAGGCTTACTCTCATCGGCGATCCCGACGATATTATGGCTGCTGTGGAGCACTCTAAATCTGCCCTGTCAGTCGGCTCGGACCGCGTCGAGATAATCCCTCTTGATCCATTGGCAGTCGATTTAGACGCCAAGAAAAAGTCAATGGCTGAAGTTTTTCGAAAATTCATTCAACGCAACACCGACCATATAATTATGAAAGGCAGCTTGGATACGGCACCGATTCTCCGGGAAGCTCTTTCCATCTACAAATCCGAGCCCGAATCGGGAAAGCCGGCCAGGCGAAGGCTGGCATCACATACGGCAGTTTTCGTTCTTCCAAACGGCCGGTTCTTTGCTTTATCGGATGCGGGCGTGAACCCAAGTTTCAGAGATGCGGAGGCCTTACTCAGGGTCATAGAAAATCAGGTCAATGTGCTTAGAAATGCAGTGGATCCCAAACGCACATTCAAGATAGCAATCGTAACGGCTGTAGAAAAGGAGACGCCTGCTATCCCCTCTACGCTTCTGGCGGCAGAGGCCGTAGCAAGGGCGGAAGAGCTGCAGATTCCATATGGACCGTTGATTGTGGAAGGCCCGCTTTCTTTCGATTTGGCCACCGTGCCTGGAGTTGCCGAGGAAAAACATTATGATGGCCAAATACGGGGGGATGCGGACTGCCTTGTGGCAACTGACATAAATACCGCGAACGTACTTTACAAAATGCTCTCCAAGACCATGGGCAGCCTGGGTTTGATTGTGGATAATGGGGGGATAATCACCGCCGGCCCGGGTACGATTCCCATCGTCCTGACTTCCCGTGGTGACACCGCACGCACCAAACTGAACTCGATTCTTCTTGCGCTTGCGTATACTGCACGGGAGCATGGCGCTCGGGGCGGATCATAGGTGCTGGATTTATTTTCTCGATCCCGCTTGTGCCCCAGGGACCAGAGTACAGTTATCGACTACAGACGTCCCCTCCATAGGCTCATCGTTGGCGAGGTAAGATTTGAATTCCCCGTTATAAAGCAATTGCCAAAAATAATGACGTTCTCTCGACCCGTCACCCCGGCGAAAGCCGGGGTCCAGTCCCGCGTGCCGCGGGATTGAAAAGACTGGATTCCGGCGTACGCCGGAATGACGGCATAAGGCCACCTCGAATCGGACAAAACTTTTGGCGATTGCGATAAAGCTGGTGCTCATCAAGAAAATTAACTCCCTTGGCGACACATTGGAGTAAATCTGACTTTTGTGGGGTCATCAACGACATCCTACGGGACTGCTTGGCTTGGCGCCTGTCCCGGGATGGATTCCCCCGCTCTTCTCGCGGCCAAGGCCAAGAAAATATATGACCAGCCGCTCATGATCATTTCAATCGCGACAAAAAGCCCGATCACCCAGAGCCCTGAAATCGGCCACTGTGCGATAATCAATAGCCCCAGCAGGACGGAAATAATACCGCTGACCAGTGGCCAGCCCCATCCTTTCGCTCCTCTAATATGAAATGCCATGACGATTCTTGTTATCCCGACCAGAAGTATAATAAATCCAAGTACCAGCGTAAAAATAAGCGAGGCGACCAAAGGTTGTATGAAGATCACGATTCCGGCAACCCCGTACAGGATCGCGCTCAGGATATGCCAGGCGATGCTTTTCCAACCTTTGCCTTTAAAAGCATTAATGATTTGCGCGACCGCTGAAATCAGCAAGAGAACGCCCAAGAAAAGGATACTGACGATGGTCAGGGCCAACATCATCCCGAGACCGATAAAGCCGAAGATGACCAAGAGAATGCCCAAAGCCAAGAACCATCCCCAATTCTTCTTTAGATCACCCAGCACTGTCGCTAAATCCGTCACTCCTAGTAGACTTTGCTCCACCATGACTACACCTCACTTCGTTGTGTCACAAAACGCGACCCTTATCCCGCAGAGATAGAATATCCTATACAGATTATCATTATCGATCAGAACGTAAGTGACCAGCGATCCCGAGCCACTAAATTCTCAGATTATCGGATGCTGACTTCTCAGGAGAGATTTCAGAAAAGTATGTCATCCAAAATTGGACGCGATCTTCCCCGTAGTGTTTTCTCCAGCCGTTCAGAAGGTCATTCAGCGGGACATCAACGAAGGAACCGTGATATGTAATGTATTCTACATATGGATTGCCGCTTAGATCGTGGCTGGGGTATACGGCATCTTTTGTCCCGTCGAACTCGACAGGAGCTATATTGTGCCGAGGGAATACCGATGAATCGAAAGCCGAGGTCGCTTTTACCCATTTCCCGTTGAGATAAAACTCGGTAAATCCGTGGTACGAAAAAATATCCGTTCCCATCATTTCGATAACTTGTTTGCTCGCCCCCCGATTTCTTATATCTGCAAGACCGAGTCGGGATGGTATTCCCAGCGCCCTTCCCATCGCGCAGAGGAGACAGGCTTTTGTTACGCAGTATCCTCGGCCACGTTTAAGCACATTGCTTGCTTTATAATGCTCAGGCAGAAAGAATGGCGTACGAATATCATAAAGCACCGTATCACGTGCCGCATAGAAGATCCCCTGGGACTGCTCGATCTGATTCTTGGCATTGACGACTGCTTCTTTGGCGAATTTAATAATTTCTTCATTGTCACTATCAATGATACTGGTGGGCTCCAGGTATTCTCTATCCGGTAAATTTGGACCGGCCATTCTGCTCTCCTCCGGAAGATAATAACCCACAGTAGCAGAGAGCTGCTAATAGTCAATTATATTACTTTCAAAGTACTTACGCCTTCATTCACAGGCCCCCAAGAATGTCATTGCTTCGCTCCGCTCGCAATGACATTCTTGGGTCGCCTGCAACTCAAGGGTCAACATGCGATCCAAGATTTTCCTTCGTAGTTCACAACAATTGCGCGATAATTAACACTCCCCTTCTCAGAATCGCATTTACTATACTAAGTATTTTATTCTGCCTGACTTCTTCCATTGAAGGGACTCGCTATGGGCGATCGGGCCAGCACCGAAAAACAGCCTGTCGATCAGCTGGAGGGTATTCCTCAGAGACCCAAAACAAGCGATCTGCTGAAAATGGAAGAATCCCTTCTCGTCCAAACGGAAAGACTTCAAAAGCTTTTTGACAATGCCCCCTTCGGTATAGTCATCATCGGACCGGATGGGAAGTTCCAACAGGTGAATCACCGTTTTACCGAACTATTCGGCTATGAACCTAATGAAGTCCCGAATGGCAGAGAATGGTTCAGGCTTGTCTTTCCTGACTCAGACTATCGAAAACAAGTCATTTCCGCGTGGATAAGAGATGTTCAAGAGTTAGCGACCGGCCAGGCGCGGCCACGGATTTTCACGGTTCAATGCCAGGACGGCAGCAAGAAGATTGTTTATTTTAGACCAGTTAAGCTCGACACTGGCGAAGATTTAATGACTTGCGAGGACATTACTGAACACAAGCTTGCCGAAATGCAGTTGATTGAAAGCGAGCAGAAATATCGCACATTATTTGAAGATTCCAATGATGCGGTCTTCATTACAACCCGTGACGGTAAATTGATTGACGCGAATCGCGCGTTTTTGGCGCTGTTCGGCTATAGACGAGCAGAGGCCTTCAATATGGATATCCTGCATATATATTCGAATCCGGCAGATAGGAACCGGTTCCGGAAAGATATCGAACAATTCGGCTTTGTTAAAGACTACCAAATTAAATTCGTGACAAAAGATCGCACGGAAATTGAGTGCCTTCTAAATTCCACTTTGCGGGTGAAGGTTGACGGAGAAATCCTTGGTTACCAGGGGATCATCAGGGACGTAACTAACCAAAAGAAAGCCGAGCAGGCGCTAATACAGCATGAGGAGACGTTGCGAGCCCTTTTGAATGCGACCACCGATATCGCGCTTCTCGTGAATAAGCAGGGAGAAATCCTAACCTTGAACCGACAGTTCGCTTCATCGTTGGGAAGCCCGGCTGAAGAACTAATCGGTAAATCCATTTTCGAGCTTTCAAGTCCGGAAGCTACTTGGAATAGACGACAACGACTTAACGACATTATTTGTTCCGGCAAGCCCACGAGGAAAGAAGACACGGCAGGAGATGGAAGAATATACGACACCAGCGCATACCCCGTGCTCGGAGCGGACGGCGCTGTGGATGGAGTAGCTGTCTTTGCCAGAGATATTACAGATCGTAAGAAAGTAGAGGAAGAACTTCGTAGATCCGAAGAGAAGTATCGCGGCATCTTGGAAAATATCGCGGACGGTTACAACGAGGTTGACCTGAAAGGCAACCTCATGCTGGTCAATGATTCTTTATGTGAGATAACGGGCTATGCGAGGGAACATTTGATAGGACTCAATTATCGCGAGTTCGTGGATGAAACAAATGCCCAAAGAGTTTATGAAGCTTACAATCAGGTTTATAAGACGGGCGAAGCCAACCGAGGCCTTTATTTCGAGATCACCAGAAAGGACGGATTGAAACGAACCTGCACAGTATCAATTAGCCTTGTGAAGGATAGCAACGGCGCACCTTGCGGGTTCCGAGGGATTTTTCGTGATATTACAGACCGACGGCGGCTTGAGGAACAACTTCGTCAGGCAGCAAAAATGGAAGCCATCGGGCAATTAGCCGGTGGGATAGCTCATGATTTTAACAATATCCTCACCGCCATAATCGGCTATTCTGACAATTTGAGCCAAAACATACCGGAAGGCGCCCCGTACCGAGATAAAGCACTCAGGATTAATCGGGCAGCTATCAGAGCGGCAAATTTGACGCGTCATCTGCTTGCGTTCAGTCGCAAACAGGTGCTTGATTTAAAATCTTTGGATCTAAACCCTCTAATTCTCAATTTTGAAAGAATGCTAGAACCGTTGATCGGAGAACATATTGATATTGTTCTGGAACTTAGTCAGTCGGCCGGAAAGGTCATGTGTGATCCCGGACAGGTCGAACAGATCTTGCTCAATCTTGCGGTAAATGCTCGTGACGCAATGCCGACAGGCGGAAAATTGGTGATCGAGACGGCCGGTGTGTTCTTGGATCAGGAATACGCCAGAACACATTCGGAGGTAAAGGCGGGCGCTTATGTAATGTTCGCGGTTTCCGATACCGGGGATGGAATGGATTCTCAGACCATGTCGCGGATTTTTGATCCTTTCTTTACAACAAAAACCAGAGAAAAGGGCACGGGCCTCGGACTTTCGACAACTTACGGGATTGTCAAACAGCACAAGGGACATATCTCGGTTTACAGTGAGTTAGCTAGAGGGACCACATTCAAGGTGTACTTGCCATTAGCTCCGGATACGGTGCCTATAGAAATCAAAAACCCTCGGGCTGGTAATCAAATCAGAGGAAGCGAAACCATCCTCATTGTGGAGGATGAAGAACTCGTCAGAGAATTAACTTCTGAAGCTCTGCAGACGCTCGGTTACAAAGTTTTAGAAGCCGGGGATCCGGCAGAGGCAAAGAAAATCGTTCAGAACTATAAGGGAATCTTGCATCTCCTGCTCACTGATGTCGTGCTCCCCCAGATGGACGGCAAAAGGTTGTTCGGTGAGTTATCTCCTTTATTTCCGGAGATGCGAGTTCTATATGTATCAGGCTATACTGAGAATGCTATTGTTCATCACGGTGTTTTGGACGTTGGAGTACACTTCCTCCAAAAACCTTTCACAATGGATGCCCTAGCAAAAAAGGTCCGTGAAATACTGGATGAACCCTGAGGTCATTATTCTCTCGATTCTGCGTCTCACATTATTGTAATGTTTCATGTGCAATGCAGTGCGTCGGGAAATTTGGAGGGAACTGACTCGGTGGTTCCCAGGCAATCAGGAGAGGGAACAAACTGAACACAAAGATTGAGAGCTATAGAGATACCGCCCCAGGCTCTGCTCTCAATAAATCCATTCCCAAATCGCCATCAAGGAGGTCGCTGGTTATGTGCAAGAAGTTTTTTGCAAGCCTACTAATTCTCGTATTAGTCGTGTGGGTGGGTAGCGTCCTAGCGCAAGATACTCTAAAGATTGGAGCGCCCCAACCTATGACTGGTTCGGACGCGCCATTTGGCGACAAGTTTAAAAAGGCGTACAGCCTGGCGGTCGATGAGATAAATGCTGCTGGAGGAGTGAATGGCAAGAAAATTGAGGTAATCATCGAAGACCACCAGGCCAGAACCCCTTGGCGGCTACCGTCACCGAGAAGCTCATTTCGCAAAACAAGGTGCTGGTTTTGACCGGCGGCCGAGCCTCAGGGCAGGCGGTAGAAATAGCCTCAGTCGCCCAGCGACTAAAATGCCCGTATGTGGTGGATCATCCCTCGGCTGATATAATCACGGCAAAAGGCTTCGAGTGGGTATTTCGTGATAATCCTACAGGTTCTATTTATCCCCAGGCATTCAACAAGTTTATCAGCGACGTTCAGGGTGCAATGCCCAAATCCGCGGCGGTAGTCTACGACAACACTGTTTTTGGCAAAAGCATCGCTAATTCCGCGATGGTTTTTTTGAAATCAAAGAACGTGCCTATCGTCAGTGACGAGGCTTACGCGGTCAATACTCTGGATTTCAAACCTGTCATGACAAAAGTAAAGGCTCAGACTCCGGACTTCCTGCTGATGGTAGCGGTTTCAACCACTGATGCCATTCTTCTCACTCGTCACGCCAAAGAGATGGGGGTAGCGCCACGTGCCTTTGTCGGTTTCGGAGGCGGTTTCGGCGTAGCAGATTTTGCCAACGAACTCGGCCAATTATCCGAAAATGTTTTCTCCTCAGCGGCCTGGTCAGGCAATCCCAACGACCCCACCACCAAAGCTTTCTACGAGAAATTTCACAAGTCTTATGGAATTTATCCTAAAGAGCACGAGGTGGAAGGCTACGCCATCATCTATATCATAGCTGACGCCATGAAGCGGGCCAAATTAACCGGCGATCTGGCGCAGGACCGCGAGGCCATACGCCAAGCGTTGCTCCAGACCGATATGACCACAGTCTTCGGTCGCGTGAAGTTCGGGAATTGGGACGGCCCATTGGGAGACAAGTATACTAATCAGAATATCTATTCGCCCGAACATTCAGTATTGGCACAATGGCGAGGTGGCAAGCTGCTGAACGTGTATCCCAAAGCTAATGCGGAAACTGATTACATTTTCCCGGATCCTACGGTAAAACGCTAGATGCGGGCAGGGCATAGGATTATCCTAAGAAGCCAGCCATCAATTGTATGATGGTCACCTGCTAAGAAGCGATTCACTGTCCCTCTTTCCTGAAGGGAGGTTTAGGGGGACTATCACTGGGGCAAACACTTGTGTCTGCCCTGGGCGGACACGTAGGTCCGCCCTTCCCTATACCCAGTTAATAAAGGGGGATAGATAGAATTATCCCATGGAAACATTGGTACAAAGCATCGTAAGCGGTTTGCTAACCGGTTCCTTGTACGCCATGATCGGCGTGGGCCTTACGATTGTCTTCGGGGTTATGCGCATCATCAATATGGCGCATGGCGACATGGTCATGCTGGGGATGTATGGGGCATTTTGGGCCCATACGGCCTGGAAAATGGACCCTTTTCTTTCCATGATTGTCTGGGTACCCGCCGGTTTTGTGGGCGGCCTGCTCATTTTCCGGTTCTTGCTGAAGAAGATAGTGCCGGCCGGTGAATTGAACACGCTCCTTTATACCGCGGGACTGTCGCTCTTCGTGGCCAACCTTGCCCTCCTTATATGGACGGGTGATTACCGCACCATAAAATTGCCCTATGCGATTATGCCGCTGAGGCCCATGGGCATCGCGGTACCCATCCCATTGGCCATCGCTTTTTGTCTCGCAATTTTGGTAACCGCCGCTCTCTACTGGCTTCTGGTGCACACCGATATCGGGCGTGCCATCAGGGCCACCAGTCAGGAGCCGGAAGCCGCCGCGCTAATGGGCATCAGTGTAGATCGCATTTCGATGATTACTTTTGGTTTGGGAACGGCCCTAGCTTGCGGCGCAGGGGTGCTTCTGGCACCGTCACTTTACCTTTATCCTACAGTCGGTGAGATCCTTGTAGCCAAATGCTTTGTCATCGTAGTTCTGGGTGGCTTGGGCTCAGTGCCGGGGGCAATAGTCGGAGGGCTTATTTTGGGGCTGGCAGAGTCATTGGGCGCGGTTTACGTGTCAGTTCCCTACAAAGACGCGATCGGTTTCGTCATCTTCCTTCTCGTGCTGCTGTTCAGACCCGGCGGTCTGTTTGGGGAGGGGAAGTCATGAAATTTATTGCATTAATCGTTGCATTAATATTAGTAATAGCCGCTCCCTGGATCATAACGGATGCTTTTTACGTACATTTGATGATCATGGTCCTAATGTGGACAGTACCTGGGCGCGTGCCTGGAATATCCTGGGAGGTTTCGCGGGTCAAGTCTCCTTCGGCCACTCCGCTTTTCTAGGAGCCGGGGCTTACACGACAATGATACTGTATCTTAGCCTCGGGATATCGCCGTGGTACGGTATCGTGCTGGCCGGAATTGTCGCGGCGCTGATCGCTGTTCCTATAGGTCTGATCTGCTTCCGGCTCCGTGGGCCTTATTTCGCGCTTTCAACTTTGGCAGTGGCTGAAATCATTAGATTAGTCGCTCTCAACTGGGAATCATTGACGAATGGCCCAGTTGGCCTTCTGATCACCACGTTACCGCCGGTAAGTTTTGCGGGAAACCCCATCAATTGGGAAAGTAAGATACCTTTTTATTATATCGCCGCAATAATCGCGGCAGTGGCTTTGGCGGTTACCTGGATGCTTGCTCGTAGCAGGCTGGGCGCATATGTGTTGGCAATAAGCGAGGATATTGATAGCGCGGAAGCGTTGGGGATCAACACCGTCCAAGCAAGGGTATCCGCTCTGGCCTTATCGGCTTTCCTGGCCGGCGCAGCGGGCGGCTTCTACGCGATGTACTTCAGATATATAGATCCGGACGCTGTCTTCAGCATCGCGCTTTCGGTGGAAATGGTTTTCATACCCGTGGTGGGCGGTTTGACCACGGTAGCGGGTCCGCTGATCGGGGCAATCTTTCTCGTTACGCTTGGCGAGACGTTCCGGACACATTTTATGTGGGGCCACCTGATTTTTTATGGGCTCTTTATGATGGTGGCAATCCGGTACATGCCCGAAGGTATTTGGGGCAAGCTGCGCTTCATCATTGGAAGCAGGCTGGGGGTGAGAAATGGCTGAGGTCATGCTCGAGGTAAAAGATCTTACTAAAGCGTTTGGTGGCCTGCGAGCTGTGACCAATCTGTCATTCACAGTGAAAAAAGGATCTATTATAGGCCTAATAGGACCCAACGGAGCGGGCAAAACTACTGTTTTCAATTTAGTGACGGGCTTTTTGCCGCCGACCGCGGGACAGATGAGCCTCCAGGGCGAAAATCTGGTAGGGCTCAAGCCTTACGCTGTCACCCGAAAGGGAGTGGCACGGACGTTTCAGACCGTCAAACCGTTCCGGAAGCTGAGTGTTTTGGAGAACGTAACGTTAGCGGCATTTCTGCGTTTTCCCCTTCGGCGACAAGCTGAAAATGAAGCGGCTCGTGTGCTCGAAAAAATCGGATTGGGAAGTAAGATCAAGGCCCTCGCGAATGACCTTACTTTAATGGATCAAAAGAGACTGGAAATTGCCCGGGCGGTGGCAACCGGCCCTAAATTGCTGCTCCTGGATGAACCAATGGGGGGCCTCAATCCCACGGAGATCGATCAGGCGGCCCACTTAATCACTAATATCTGTAAGGATGGAGTAACGATCATCTGGGTGGAACACGTGCTCAGGGCCATTATGAACACTTCCCACAGGGTGATAGTAATAAACTACGGCGCGAAAATCGCGGACGGGACACCTCAAGAAGTGGTGGAAAACCCCGACGTAATTGCCGCCTATTTAGGTAAGCGAGCGAAGTCTCATGTTGCGGATTGAAAATCTTCAAGTGGTTTACGGTAAAGTGCAGGCGCTGTGGGGCGTCTCTCTTAGTATTGATTCGGGTCAGATCGTGGCGCTGGTCGGAGCCAACGGAGCCGGCAAGACGTCTCTTCTGAAGACGATTTCCGGACTTCTCAAACCGGCAAGTGGTTCCATTCTTTTTCAAGACATCCCACTGGAACAGGCAGCTCCCACACAGATCGTGCGCCTTGGGGTAATTCATGTGCCGGAAGGCCGCAAGCTCTTCCCCGAAATGAGTGTCCTGGAAAACCTTTTGCTTGGCGCATACTGCACACCGGTGAATCAGCGAGAAGAACGGTTGGAGCAGGTATTCAGCGTATTTCCTGTTCTCAAGGGACGCCGAAGCCAGATCGCCGGCACTCTGTCTGGAGGTGAGCAGCAGATGGTGGCCATCGGACGGGGTCTGATGGCGGCGCCGAAACTTCTTATGCTGGACGAGCCGTCGCTTGGGCTCTCCCCATTATTAGTGGAAGAAATGTTCAGGGTTGTGGAGGAAGTGAATCGTCTGGGTATGACCATACTCTTGGTGGAACAGAATACCGAACATGCTTTGTCGATAGCACATCACGGCTTTGTTATGGAGTCGGGCCGAATTGCTTTATCCGGGTCCGGCAAGGAACTTTTAGCCAATCCTGATGTTAGGAAAGCTTACCTCGGGCTTTGAGCCCCGAGAATAAGCGGTCTTCACAAGATTTTGAGAACATTATGGAAGCAGCCCAGTAGGATGCGCTGAACTCGCCGGTGCGGAAGAACAGCATCGCTCACGGTCTTTTCTCGACCGATGCGGTTCGCTCCGCTCACCACATCCTACCTTGCTCAAGCTGCCTCCGAAAGTCGCTTATTTATGACATGCCAGAACTTGGAAAGAGCCTCATCTTTCCCGTCAAAATAGTCCTCAAAGAATCCGGCTTCACTTAGCGCCGGCGGATATGAGTAGCGCTCGCCGTCAACTCCGTACTCGGTCATCCAGATACTCGACTCTTGCGGATCGACGACCTCAAACAGATCAAAGGAATAGAGGTACGGCTTGCCGGAATCGTTCAATATCCGATAATCGTCCGCCTCAATACCGATAACAAAATATGGCTGATCCGGCGTGAGTTCCGGATATTCAGGACTTTCCTCTTTCAGTTTGACAATCATAAGTCTTTCAAATAAATTTCGGGATTCGGCGGGGTGGCACGAGTTGTTAGTCTGAGAGACGCCAGCGATTTAGCGGGATTTGCTAGTCGGCCCGGGCTTTGCCGGTTTGTCGGGAATCAAGGCAATCAATGACCGCAGGGCGGAATTGACTGTTTCTGAATCGGGGAAGTATTTGCGCACATCGGGTTCGATCATTACAGCCCCTTCCTGAAGCGTGAAATACTTGACTGTCACTGTCCCATCTTCTTGACGCACTCTTACCTGGTGGCCCTCGCGATAATCCCGGTAGTACTTGCCACGAACACCTTTCTTGCCCTTAAGGTCATATTCCGGCAGCATTTCCGCTGGTTCACCTTTCTCATATGGTTGCTTCTTCATGATTCACCTTCTTCATAAACTTTCCACTCCGAAGTCGTAGCCTTCCGAGAACTGATAATGCGGATAATCAGACCTTCATCTTGCTCGTGTTCGGTATGCACCACCAACAGGATCTCATTTTCAGCCGAGAAACCGATGCTAATATATCGTTCTTCGTAGTTTGAGTGCACTTCATCACGAAAGGTCAGCAGCAACGGGTCATTAAAGATCGTCTTCGCTTCCTCGAAGCTGACCTTGTGTTTACGAAGATTGTCTCGCTCTTTGAGTTCATTCCATTCAAAGATGATTTCCATAGCTGGTCTAGCGTATCGCGTTTGCTCGATTTTGGCAAAGAAGTTATTTCGCGCATCGCTCGCGGTCTATTCTCGAACGATGCGGTTCGCTTCACTCACCACATCCTACCCTGCTGAAATCAGGCTCCTGAGCAGGTTCAGATTAACAGGATCCATATCTTGGCCGTTCAGAGTCTTAGGTGTTTCAATAAACTTCGGAATTCGATCTAATCGAGAGTCATTCATGATCTGGCGGAAGCATTCAAGACCCAGGAATCCCTGGCCAATGTGCTCGTGACGGTCTACCCGCTGCCCGAGTCCTTTCTTACAGTCGTTTAGATGCAGCGCTTTCAGGCAATCTAATCCGATCTTTGCGTCCAGCTCTTGTATGACACTCTCATAGGTTGAGGCCTCACTCATATCGTACCCTGCGGCAAATGCATGACAAGTGTCCAGGCATATTCCGATACGTTCCGGCGCAGTTGAATCATTTATGATTCGGTGCAGGTGCTCAAAGGAATATCCCAGAGAAGTGCCTTGGCCCGCGGTATTTTCCACTAAGATAGAGACGCGGTATCCGGCTGTAGATTTTAGCAGAGTATCGAATGACTGGATTATTGAATTTAAACCGGCATCTTCTCCGGAACTTCCGTGAGCGCCTGGATGAACGATCAGATACGGGATCTCCAATTCCTCGGCTCGGTCCATTTCTTCCCTGAATGAGGCCCTTGACTTCGCTAATAAAGCCTGATTTGGTGATGCGAGATTAATGAGGTATCCGCCGTGGGCTAGAACCAGGATCCGGGTCCTGCTGCGCTCCGAGTCGAAATCGCGTAATTCTTGCTCCTTGAATGGCCGAGCTTTCCATTGTGAAGCGTTTTTGGTGAAAATCTGGATGGCAGCGCATCCCAATGCCTCGCCACGGGCAAGAGCCTTGTCGACGCCTCCTGCGATAGAGACGTGGGCACCCAGAAGTAAATTGGATGGTATGTCAATCTCGGTCATCGCCGCTCCTGCCATTTTGCTCTATAAGATCTCCGAATCGTTGGCTCAGCCAATTTTGGGTTCATAAGACCTGCAATGGCTGAGGATTCCTGAAGCTCTCCTTGTATGCTAATATTGTCTTTGCGTTGCAAGGGCTCGCTTCAAAATATATATTCTGGTTCGTTTTTCCGGAAGAGCAAGTATCACAGATAAACGACTGTTGCGAAGAAAGGAAATGTCATTGGATAAGAGCCTGGATAAAGGGTCTCTGGCGGCAAAAGAAAGAACGTTTGAATGCAAGGTCTACTACGAAGACACTGATTGCATGGGGGTCGTTTACCATGCCAATTATTTGAGATACCTGGAGAGGGCTCGAACGGAGTATCTGGAAGATCGATTGGCCGGGGTTGTTGCGTACCATGAACGAGGCTATTCCTTTATGGTACATAAAGTCGAAATGGTTTTTCATGCACCCGCAAAATTGGGCGATCAGTTGGTGGTTCGATCCTGGATCGAAAATACGACGCGCTTCAGAATAGTTGTAAAGCAAATTATCATAAAAAAAGGTGAACCTCGCGATTACCTTGTCACGGCCACCATCACACTGGTTCCGGTAAGTGTGGAAGGTGAACTGATACAGGTTCCACCAGAATTTCACGGTCTCTAGGACCGATTTCATTGTCCCACGGGGATTTCCGATGGAAAAATCGAGGCGCTCGGTCTCAATTATCGTATCAGCTTCATTGATATTAGGAGCTGTCGTAGCCGGGCCGGTGCGAAGCTCTGAAACCGATCGATTGATAGACAAGGGCCTGAAGAACGCGGGAATAGCAGGGCAGTTGGAAACACTGCCGGAGATCGTAACTTCTTGCATTCCCGATGATGCTATTCCTGATAAGAGAACGAGGCGAGAGACCGTTAACCTGATTAAAGAAACGGCAGGCAAAGAGGTACTGCTGTCGGCAGTTCATGCAGCAGTAAAAGAGAATTTAGATAACGATAAACTCCAAGAGGTATTGAAATTCTATGATTCCAAGCTCGGCAAGAAGGTAGGACGTTTGTACGAAACCGCGCTCGATCCCGAGCTAATAAGAGATTTGAGAGAAAAGTGGACTATACTTGCTGCCTTGAATGAGACTCGATTAGCTACGCTGGAGCGGATCGTCTCCGCTGGCGGCTTCTTGGAGGCAAATGCAAATCTGCTTAATGCGATGGTTGAGGGATTAGTCGAGGGGTATGCAAATGAGGTCTCTAAGACGGATCGCCCTAACAATGAGACCAAGAAACAGATAAGAGTCGCCCTCAAAGAAGCGATTGTGGGCTCAAACCGAAGCCGAGAATTTGCGCTCTTAGGCTTAGCCCGCACATTGCAATCCCTGGATGACAAAGAACTACAGGAGTTTGCTATTTTTTGTAGTTCCGAAGCGGGGACCTGGTTTAACAGGTCAGTGCAAAAAGGTTTGGAAAACGCAGTGACTAAGACTGGAGTTGCTTTGGGAACTGCCGTTGCACGCTGGCGTTTACAAAGTGAAAAAGGCAGTGATGAAAAGGCAATGCAGAATAAGAAATAGACTTCATGCATTTCATTGAGCGGAGCGGCAAAAAAATGCAGAAGCCTGCCTCTGACCACCCGGGTATCATGCTAAGTAAAAGAACAAGACCATCAATCGGATTTCTGTTTCTGATTCTGTCAATGTGTTGCCTCATATCGGACCATTCGTCCGGTCAAGAAGCTCTATATAACCAATATGTCGATCCCGCTGGCCGTTTTAGTTTTGAATATCCGGCAACTATGAAGTTGGAAACAGCGCCGAAAGATGAAGTCACGGTGTATCATCCTGCAACGTTGTTTCGTGTATCCGTGTTCGTGCGACAACTGCAGGGAAAGTCCAATTTGACTGCCGATGTCCTGCTCGCAGTGTGGAAAAAGGCTTTGCAGGAAGAAATGAAAAACGTTTCGGTACTGGGAGAGGGAAAATTGCCAGGCATTCAAGGTTCTCAGGGGTATGTCGCGGTCTCTTTCACCGACAAAAAGGGCGTGCAACTGGTCCAAATGGTTCAATACTATGTTGCTGAAGATCGTTTCCTCCAGATGATCATCTCAGATCGTCCGGAAGGATTTAAGAACCTTGAAACCGTGATTCGCAAGATCCATCAGTCTCTCAAGATACTTAATCCCAAATTGAAATAGTGTTGAGGGAAACCGAATTAACTGCGCATTGACATATCTTTAGGATATGAAACTTTGCGTGATTAAAATAAGAGGCATAAGAATTGTCCGATTTTCAAATAAGTTCCGATTTTGTTCCTCGCGGCGATCAGCCCGCGGCCATTGAAGAATTGGCAAAGGGAGTGAAGAAGGGCCATAAGCATCAGGTTTTGCTGGGCATTACCGGTTCCGGCAAGACGTACACTATGGCCAATGTAATAGAACGTTCCGGCAAAACCTCTCTAATACTGGCGCCAAATAAAACTTTAGCCGCTCAACTCTTTAATGAATTTAAGGCTCTATTTCCCGGAAACGCAGTCGAATATTTCGTCTCGTATTACGATTACTATCAACCTGAAGCTTACATTCCGCAAAGCGATACGTACATTGAAAAAGATTCCAGCATCAATGAAACCATCGACAAGATGCGGCATTCCGCAACCAGATCCCTGCTCGAACGCCGAGATGTCATAATTGTAGCTTCTGTTTCTTGCATTTACGGCCTCGGATCGCCTGAAGCCTACCGCAATATGTTGGTACATCTAATTTCCAAACAGGAAAGTGATAGGGATGCAGTCCTCCGAAAACTGGTGGAGATACAGTACGAACGGAACGACATGGATTTTCATCGAGGCACATTCAGAGTTCGGGGTGATGTTGTCGAGGTTTTTCCCGCTTACGAAGAATCAGTCGCAATTAGAATCGAATTTTTCGGGGACGTTGTCGACGCGATCTATGAGATCGATCCGTTGCGGGGTAAGGTCATCAGAGCGCTGGACCGTCTGGCTATCTATCCCGCCAGCCACTATGTGACTGAGCGATCACAACTTCTTCAATCCGTAGACATGATCCTCGATGAAATGAAAGAGCGGGTCGAATATTTCAGGAGCCAAAATAAGCTAATCGAAGCGCAACGAATCGAAGAAAGAACTCGATTCGATGTGGAAATGCTCAAAGAAATGGGCTACTGCAATGGTATTGAAAACTATTCTCGCTATCTAACGGGCCGAAACGCGGGAGATCCGCCGCCGACTCTCTTGGAATATTTCCCGGAGGATGCCCTCTTCTTTATTGACGAATCACACGTCAGCGTTCCTCAGCTTCGGGGCATGTTCAGAGGTGATCGGTCCCGCAAACAAACGCTTGTGGAATATGGATTTCGGCTTCCGAGCGCTCTAGATAATCGGCCTCTAAGATTCGAGGAATTTCAGGAACATGTTGCCCAGGTCATATACGTTTCCGCCACACCGGCTGCTTACGAATTGGAGGAAGCACAGGGCCGCGTAGTTCAGCAAGTGATTCGTCCCACAGGCCTCATGGATCCGGTCATTGAATTGCGCCCAGCTTCGGATCAGGTGGACGATCTGCTTCACGAAATACAACGAAGCGTAGAAAATGACCAGCGAGTCCTGGTGACCACACTCACCAAGAAAATGTCCGAAGATTTGACCGAATATTACGGCGCCCTGGGAGTCAGAGTCCGGTATTTGCACTCTGAAATCAAAACCATCGAGCGAATGGAGATCATACGAGATCTGCGGCTCGGCGAGTTCGATGTTCTGATCGGAATCAACCTATTGCGAGAAGGACTTGATATTCCAGAGGTTTCTTTGGTTGCGATACTTGACGCCGATAAAGAGGGCTTTCTTCGATCCGAACGCTCATTAATCCAGACAGCAGGACGAGCGGCAAGGAACGTGGACGGAAAGGTTATCCTTTACGCCGATGTTGTAACTGAATCCATTCGTAAAACCATGGATGAAACTAATCGTCGCAGAACGATACAAGCTGAGTTCAATAGAGTAAACAACATCACCCCTGAGACAATCCGCAAGAATATCACTGACATTCTTTCGTCCCTGGCAGAGCAGGACTATGTTACGGTCGAGACGGAAGAGGAGGCTGAATCGGAAGTTGCCTCCATTCCGGTGGAGCGGATTTCGCGAGAAATCGATAAACTGACCGCTCAAATGTTTGAAGCTGCCCGCGATCTTGAATTCGAGAAAGCCGCGGAGCTAAGGGACCTCATTCGAGCGCTGGAGCAGAAACAGATCAATGACGGATCGCCATGATTGGCATCTCATTAGCTTTGAGATTCTAACTTAGGTAGAAGGATGCGCCTGAACTGTCTTGGCAAGTTCTATAGGGTGTCCTCGAAAATAATCGCGAAAAGAGAGGATTTGGTAGACGACGGGTATCTCGTGTGATCGGCATCGATACCGAATTTCCGGTAGCGGCCGGCCTCCGTGTCCGTGTCAACTATGTTATCGCACCGGCAGGGACGCCGGTGCCTCAGATCAGATTTCATCTCGTTCATTTCTTTTGCGCCCACTTCGCGCCAGATCGTCAGGATACCGACTTGCAACGCCGTGGATGGTTAGAGCGTCTGACGGCATCTTTTAAATGCGACAGATCGCCTGAAATGGGTTCCATCAGTTGTATTAAGCGCCGTAGATTGTGAGTGCGGGGGGCTTCTATACCGTGAAGGGTCAAGAAGGCTTTTAATAACTTCTCTACGTGCTGCTGGCAATGAAAGCAGACCGTATCTCGGGGACGATTCTTCGTGAGCTGGAGAGGATGATTACCGTTTCCCAATCGCTCTCCGCCTTTTTGACCCATTGATACACTGCTTCAAGAGTTGCTTCGTTCATACACAGTTTTTCCGTACTTGTCTGCAAAGTAGACGATATGATTCACCACCGATTTGGTGCGTTCATATTCCTCCGGTGTCTTGAGAATCACGTCAAATGCAGCGGGGAAATCTCCCAATAATCTGCTGACAGCCGGGAACCGGTCTTTTACCGACAAGTCTGTGTCAGCCACGATCAAGAGATCTACATCGCTCTCGTCAGTGGCCACGTCTTTGGCGTAGCTGCCGAATAGGATTATCTTTTCGGGATGAAAGCTATCTCGTTAATCGATCTATGATATCTCTCATAGTGTCTGTCGAAATCATAATTTATGATCTCCATCTATTAAGTCTCTCCGCACGCACAAAAATATAAAAAACACTTAGGTATCATAACATACTGGCGAATCCGAGCAATGGAAATCTACTAAGATTCCGTTTGAGACCGCAAACGTAGACGATTCATTTGCTCAGTGATTCTTCAGTTACAATGGGCCAAAGACTGTCATAGCGAGCGGAGCGAAGCAATCTCTCAAAGCTCTGGAGATCTGCCACGGCCCGACGGCCTCGCAATGACAAATCTACGCCTTACGCAACTGAGGGGAGGTTCATTTGCCCGCCAGTTTTGGCTGGAGTTTTCCGCTTCTATTTAGTATTATTCTGTTTTTCTCAACAATAATATTGTCATGAGGTGTGCGGAATGCATGTTGGGGTTATCGGTGCGGGTTATGTGGGACTAGTCACTGGGACCTGCTTTGCTGAAATGGGTAATGACGTCATAGTAATGGATATTAATGAGGTCAGAATTGAAGGCCTCCTAAAAGGCAGGGTGCCGATTTACGAACCGGGTCTCGAACAAATGGTGAATCGCAACATGGCCGAGCAGCGATTGCATTTCACGACTGAGATTACGACGGCTGTGGAAAACTCGCTCATTATATTTATAGCAGTGGGCACCCCGCCGGACGACGATGGATGCGCGGACCTGACGCAGGTTTATTCGGTTGCCCGTGAAATCGGTCGATGCTTAAACAGTTACAAAATTATTGTCACCAAAAGCACGGTACCGGTGGGGACTACTGAAAAAATCAGGGAAATTATCTCTGAAAAGACGGGCCATCAATTCGATGTGGCCTCCAATCCGGAATTTCTCAAAGAAGGCAATGCTATTGATGATTGCATGAAACCCGACAGGATAGTGATCGGGGTAAACGATGCAGCAGTAGGAGAGAAGCTGAAGGAGCTTTACGGCGCTTTTGTTCGAACCGGCAAACCCATTTTCGTAATGGATATAGCCTCAGCAGAGATGACAAAATATGCGGCTAATGGATTGTTGGCCGCCAAGATATCGTTCATAAATGAGCTTTCTCGCCTTTGCGAGAAGGTCGGGGCGGATATTGAAATGGTTCGTAGCGGAATCGGCGCCGACCCCAGGATCGGTCCGCAGTTCCTCTTTGCAGGCGTCGGTTACGGAGGTTCCTGTTTTCCCAAGGATGTGGATGCGCTTACTCGTACCGGAACCCAGCACAATGTTCCTCTTAGAATATTGGAGTCCGTTCAGGAGGCCAACAAGGCTCAAAGATCGCACTTCTTAAATAAGATATTAAATCATTATGGAGAAGACGGGATCGTCGGGAAACATTTTGCTATTTGGGGATTGAGTTTCAAACCAAGGACCGACGATATTCGGGATGCTCCGTCCATTGACATTATCCGTGCGTTGCTGGCGAGAGGAGCTCGGGTAAGGGCTTTCGATCCGGTGGCCATGGAAAATGCCGGACGTATTCTCGGAGATTCAATCGAATATTGTGCAGGCAATTACGAATGTCTGGAAGGCGTCCACGGTTTGATCATAATGACTGAATGGAATGTATTCCGACATCCTGATTTTGACAAATTGAAACAATTATTGATCGAGCCTGTAATCTTTGATGGTCGAAACTTATACAACCCGCGCAAAATGGCCGAGAAAGGGTTTGTCTATTACAGTATCGGCCGATAGCGGTAAATGGATTTTCCGGCGAATTTTTTTTGTAAATCAGGAGGTTGCCCGGATACCTTAACAATACGAGGCAAGTTGGTAGCTTCTAGTGAAGATTTCAGGGCTGGGATTCACCCCGATTGCGCTCCAATCAAATAACCGGTGTATCCGACATAAGGTCTCCGCGAGGCGTAAGAAATCATAAGCGTTTGCCAAACGTGATGGCGGGTTGCCACTCGTCACCCCGGCGAAAGCCGGGGTCCATGCATTGGCCTAAGTAAAGCCTGGAACCAGTCCTTCCTGGATTCCGGCTTCCGCCGGAATGACGCAATCTGGCGACGTGCAATCGGACAAAGCTCTTGGCAACCGGTATAATTGA
>CAVUHP010000006.1:0-188111 GCA_963741425.1 uncultured delta proteobacterium | reverse complement strand
TCTATTCCCACAGATGATTGGCTCCGATTGATAGAAAAGGTGCAGCAGGCAGGACTCAAAGCCAAACCGGAGGTTGGAATCCAATTCGGTGCAGGTGGGGCTACGGCCACGTCGGAGTTGGAGGCTGAAGGGACGCGTGATGTGGAATGGGCTATCTTGCAGGCTAAGCGATTCGTGGACGCGGGCGCATATATGATTATGATCGAGTCCGAAGGAATAACCGAAAAATGGTACAAGTCTGGCGAACGGATGTCGTGGCTAAAATCATCAACGGACTCGGTTTGGAAAAGCCGATGTTCGAAGCAGCCGATCCGGATGTTTTTGCATGGTACATTAAAAATTATGGAGCGGAGATCAATCTTTTTGTCGATCATAGTCAAATCGTGCAACTCGAGTGTTTACGGTCAGGTCTGTGGGGGACAAAGAGTTTATGGGGTCGAGTTTTAACGTTTAAAGATTAGCCATCTCGATTTCTGCAGTAGTCTGACCTTTGCTGTCCAACACCTCAGAAATCGGGTAATCGAATGACAAAAGTCGGAGTTTCTCTTTCTCAGAGGTCCATCGCAGCGTATCAATTCCTACAGGAGCGGACATATCGAAACGCATATTGGCATTCTTTGGCCCGGCGTACTGGTAAGTGTCGGGTACATGGATCCCGGAAACTGGGCGACCGATTTAGAAGGGGGATCAAAATTTGGTTACACGCTCATCTGGGTCCTACTGGTATCCAATATCGCTGCGATAGTGCTTCAAACATTGGCCGCACGACTAGGAATTGTTACGGGCAGAGATTTAGCACAAGCGTGCCGTGATCATTATCCTCGTTCGGCAAATTACATACTTTGGGTGCTCGCGGAAATCGGCATAGTAGCCTGCGATCTGGCGGAAGTATTGGGAGGGGCCATAGGGATAAATCTCCTTTTCGGCATACCTCTTCTATGGGGAGTAATTATTACGGGACTTGATGCGCTGCTCTTTCTGGCAATTCAAAATACTCGGGGTGCGAAAATTCGAGAGTTTCATTCTGTCTCTGATCACCGTGATAGGTTTGTGCTTCGTAATCGAAATTTACTGGTCTTCTCCACAGTGGGGCGAAGTAGCCAAGGGTTTTGTTCCGCGCATATCGGAAGGAGCCCTATACATTGTTATGGGCATCATAGGAGCAACGGTGATGCCCCACAATTCTATATCTACATTCCGCTCTCGTGCAAAGTCGAGCATATGACACCACAGTTGAAGGCAAACGACAGGCCTGCCGTTTTAATCTTCTTGATTCTGCATTGGCTTTGAACGTCGCTTTTTTTGTTAATGCGGCTATCCTCATAGTTTCGGCCGCGGCATTTTACGGCAAAAATGTTGAAGTAACGGAGCTCCAGCAAGCCCACAGGCTCCTCTCACCGATGCTGGGGGCGCCCCTGGCAGGTATGATGTTTGCGATAGGTCTTATCTTGTAGTGGCCAAGCCTCTACCATAACCGGTACTCTGGCTGGCCAGATTGTTATGGAAGGATACCTGCATTTCAAGATCCGACCGTTCTTGCGAAGATTGGTGACGCGGCTTCTGGCAATTGGTACCGGCCGTCTTGACGGTCTTATTTGCAGGCGACTCAGGAAGCTATAAATTGTTGATTTTGAGCCAGGTGATTCTCAGTTTACAGCTCTCTTTCGCAATAATCCCGCTTCATTCATTTCACTAACGACAAGAACTTGATGGGAGAATTTGCTAATGGCTTGGGACTCAAATTTCTTGGTTGGATAGTAGCCCTGGGAATTTTAGGTTTGAACAGCAAACTCGTAATCGATCAAATACAAGAATGGATACAGTCCAGCCCCGAGCCCGCCTGGATTTGGGCAACAATTGTCCCTGCAGTATGTGCTCTTGGGGGTTTCTCCTCTATATATTTGTCAAACCTTTTATTCACCTGCCTGAGATTGAAAGGCTTCCCAGATGGCGCAAACTCAGTCAGTTTATTTCGGCCGAGGAGGACAAGTTGGACCTGGATGTTCCTCGTTATAAACGGATAGGCGTGGCACTGGCACACAATGACATAGACAAGAAGGTTCTTAGTCACGCTCTGCCTCTGGCACGGCAGCACGACGCTGTCATGTTCCTTTTTCATGTGGTCGAAGGCGCCGCAGGAGTAACATTCGGCCCGGACGCCTATGATACAGAAGCTCGGGAGGACGAAGCATATTTGAATCAAGTTGGGCATCTCTGGCCCACAGAGGGGTTGAGGTGGAAATCTCTTTGGGCTTTGGGACGTTTCCAAAGAACTGATTCGTATGGTGAAAAAACAGAACATCGATATCCTTGTTATGGGCGGCCACGGCCATAGGGGCATCAGTGACATCCTTTTCGGCAGCACTGTCACTCCTGTGCGACATGAGCTGGAAATCCCCGTGATTGTGGTGAGGTAAACCGCTTTAATATTTCAATCATTCCCTTCAATTTTCCGCATAAGAAAAAGTGACGCAAGTTACTGCAAAGATTTGAAATCATTTTTGCCCCGAAGAATCATTGATACAGAAAATGAGAAACTGTTGGCCGATTTGTACAATATGAAAAGCTCGCACACGCTCTTCGATTGTTCGATCTGCGACCGTTATTCTCCCGTGCTGACGCAAGTGTTTTACCCAGGATTCCATCTGAAATGTTTCAATATAACGAGCAGGTTCGGCAAGATCACGATATAAGCCCCACTGCCGCCCCCCGTCTCTTCTTCGAATACGAGCCAGTTCATGTGCGGCGTTCACAAATTCTTCTGCTTTGGCAGGATCAATATGATATTCGATCAATACCAGTACCGGCCCTTCCTCTAGGTTCGGTCGCGTGGTCAAAACGGGCTCGGGCCAGTGTAAGGATGGTCTCAAATCTTGAGCAGAGCCGATTTTTACATGCCATTTTAAACTGAAGAGGACGGTTACTATCAGCAAACCCGCGGCACAGACCAAGGCAAAAGGATTTCCTCCCTTTTCCGCTATTATTCCCCACGCTGCACCCGACCGCCATCCCGCCCCCGAATGCCAAGCGTGTAAAACCCGAGAGCCTGCCCCTGAACCCAGGATGGAACTAGAGTTTGAGCAGCCACAGTAAGACTGGACATAGCTGTCATCCATGCTATGCCTGCGATTAACATGGCCGCATAAAGAATGTAAATAATCCTGATAGTAGCCAGAGCCAATAGCGCAACAACCAAAATAACCGAAGCGGCATTTATGAGCCGATCGGGTGATGCCAGGCTCCTTAGCTTTGGCAAGGCAGCTGCTCCCACAAGAGCCCCCATGCCTATGAACCCGAATAGCCCGCCGGAACCGATCGACCCCATTCCTAATTCATGCCGGGCTATCGCAGGCAACAAGGCCCATAATGCGCTGACACACGTTATAAATAACAAACAACGAATAAGAACGGCACGCAAAGGCGGAGCGTGAAGCATGTATCGGTATGCCTGTTTTCATCGCACCGATGACCCGTTTCAGAGGGCAGGTAATTCGGACTCCCGGAGGATTCCATCCATAGACAATAATCATAACCCCGACAAACGATATTGCATTCAACAGGAATACAGGCCCTGGCCCGGCAACGGCAACAACAGCTCCGCCCAAAGCAGGACCGACTGCTCGCGCAATATTAAAAGCAACGCCGTTCAAAGCTACTGCGGCCGGTAGCTCAGTGGCAGGTACTAATCTTGGAACTAGTGCCTGCCAGAGGGGTACATTCATAGCTGAGCCTAACCCTAATGCAAAGGTGAAGGCCAGTAGCTCCCACTCACCGGTGGCTCCCCAAAATGTTAGAATGCTAAGTCCGGCAGCCGCAGCACACATCCAACTCTGGGTAAACAAAAGCATTCGTCTTCGATCGACTATGTCAACCATTGCAGCCGCGGGAATGACGACCAGAAACACGGGCAAACTTGTGGCGGTTTGCATCAGCGTGATCTTAACCTGGGACTGGGTTAATGAAGTCATCAACCAGACCCCAGCCACATTTTGCATCCATGTCCCGATATTTGAAACTATTGATGCAATCCACAATGCCCGAAAAACCGAATGGCTGAGTGGAAGCCAAGCTGAGGTTGATAAAGGATTGGCCCGATTCATAATGACCCGTCCATGAGCAAGCTGATTAACCAGAGCCCTTCTCGAAACCCGGACCACAAAATCACCGGATTTATTTCTTTAGAGTAAGACAACACTGACAAGATAAAAGACGTAGTGCATCTCTTGGGGAGAGTCACAATTAATTGTATCGTTGCAGACAATTTGAGGTTCAGTCAGCAATTCGCGCGGACACTCAGCTCGGCTTAGATTTTTCATTGAATATATCGTCTGCGAAGAAACCAATCTTTGTTCAAATTGTCAAAATTAGCAAAATCCGCGGGAAATACTTAGGAGATATAAGTTCTTCTATAAAACGCTCACATTTATGTTTCCTTCCCAATCTTTTTAACTATCCAGGAATAGAAACGGAGAACTAAAAATCATCATAATGTCATCTTGTGACATGCGATGAAACACTAAACAGAATTGAACATGCAGATTAAATTTAGGGGCACAAGTTAGGGTCACAAATTTAACAGGAGATAATATCATGACCATCAATTTCCAAAGTCGAATCAAAGATCGCAATTTTTCTATTTATATTCTTTTCTATGGCAAGTATGCCTCATTCAGCTCTGGCGCAAGTCCCGTCGGTATTGAAACAACTGGATGATGCTTTCGTTCAAGTCGCCGAAAAAGTTACCCCCGCTGTAGTAAATATCAGTTCAACCAAAAAAGCACCTGTTGGTACAAGCGGGGATCTAGAGCCATTTTTTAAGAATTTTCCTTATCGGGATTTCTTCGGGGACCAAGGACCCACGCCTTTAAAGAAAACCCTCGCGGCCCGTGGTCCCACGCGTGTAGCTATGGGATCTGGAGTAATTATATCCCCTGATGGCATCATCTTGACCAATGCCCATGTCGTTAAAGATATGGAGGAGATCAAAGTCACATTAGTGGGGAAAAAATCCTATAAAGCAAAAGTGCTCGGCATTGACCCCCAAAGTGATATCGCGGTGATCAAAATTGACGCCACTGGCCTTAAGACAGCTACTCTGGGCGACTATTCCAAGTTGAAAGTCGGTGAAATAGTATTGGCTGTGGGAAATCCGTTTGGACTTAATCAAACTGTTACCCAAGGTATAGTCAGTGCCACCGGCCGAACTAATATAGGAATAATCGATTACGAAGATTTCATCCAGACTGATGCCCCTATTAACCCGGGCAATTCCGGTGGACCATTGGTCAATATCAATGGCGAGGTGGTGGGGATCACCACAGCTATCGCGAGTAGTAGCGGCGGTTATCAGGGGATAGGCTTTGCAATACCCTCTAATTCCGCAAAGCTTATTTCAGATGAGATCATGAAGGGGGGTAAAGTTCACCGCGGCCTTTTAGGTGTAAACATTCAGCCGCTTAATGATGCGCTGGCAAAATCATTCGGTATCACGATATCAATGGCGCATTGGTTACCAGCGTTGTCCCTGGCACCCCTGCTGACAAGGCCGGAATCAAATCGGGTGATGTTATTGTGAAATTTGATGGAAAAAATGTTTCAAGTTCGTCCGAGTTGAAAAATTGGTAGGCGCGACAAAACCGGCGCCAAGACCAAGTTGACTCTTCATAGAAGCAAAAAGACACTGGATGTCGATGTGACCATCGGGGAAGCAACTCCCAAAACTGTCGCCGCGGCCCCTTCGGAAAAAATGAGTGGAACCTCAAATGAGCTTGGTATCGTAGTTGAAAAAGTGCCCCCAGATTTAGCCGAGAAGATGGGTTTGAAGCAAGGCGAAGGACTGATGGTCAAGCATGTAAACGATGGTGAGGCCGGAAGTCGAATGGGTATACAAGAAGGAGATGTCGTCCTTGAAGTTGATGGAAAACCCGTGTCAGATATTGAAGAATTAACAAGAAGCCGCAGCGGCAAAGGAAAACAAAATTATAAGGCTGAAAATACAGCGAGGCCCGGCAGGACTTTACCTTGCAAACACTTGGTAGCAGGTCCGGATAAGATCTGAAATTAATCGATTGGTCTATTGCGGCCGGGCTAACCTTCCCGGCCGCAGTTTATCTGAACCACAAATTCTGCGCCCTGCGGATGATTGCACAAAGACAATGTGCCACCCATGGCTTCCGCTAAAGCCAAAGCACCCGCAAGTCCAAGGCCATGTCCTCGCACCGGGAAACCGATCAGCTTTAACGCATTGAAAATATTGATCGAAGATTTGTTTATGATACATCTCGGGAATGCCGGGCCATCATCTCTTACAGATACATTTACGACTTCGCTTTGAGCACTGCACTTTAGGTAACATTTTTGTATCTATATTTAAATGCATTGGAAAGTAAATTGGTGATTATAAGACAAAGTTTTATATCATCTGTATGAATGGTTCGTTTTAGTTGGTCTTCATCAGCATCAAGGAAAATATTGTTTTCGCGCAATACTTTGCGGAATTTCTCGATGTTTTCAGCCTCATCTAATGCCTCTGATACCGCCGGATCGATCAACTCGAAAACTTCCACGAAAGCATCCTTGATGACTCGCTGAGAGGGTGCATTCTGTAATGTTCACAATTCCGAGCGTAGCCTGGTCCACTTGTAGCATATTATGGGCGAGGCTCTTTATTTTGAGAGCATTTCTCAGAATACGCCTGATGACCTTCTCCTGTCGTCGAGTTATCGATCCGTAACGGTCCATTTTCTCTAGAAGAGATTGCGCGCTCGTTTCTATTATATTGACAGGATTTTTAAGATCATGAACAAGGTGCGATGTCCGAATATTTTTTATAGTCACTTAAAGACCCCTGGATATCACCCCCGCTGAGAATCTGACTAGGAACGAATAATAATGGCCTCATTGGTATCCAAGTCGTTGTCGAATTTCTCCCAAAATTCCTTCTCCGTTTTAGTCCAGTCCGGTCCAAATCTTTTTCCGAAGGACCCCCCCAATTTTCCTAAAACCGATTTCCAAGCTCCGTGATAGCTGTGGGTCAAAACGTCCTCCAGAAATGGAGCTAATTGTCCAAGCTGATCTTTTGGCAGAAACGCCCTGGCTCCCAGTTCAATAGATTTTTTAAGGGATTCGGGACTGAGAGCATGAGCTGTCAGCATTACTGCCGGCATGCTTTTATTTATAGCAAATTCGAGTAGTTCAAAACCTCTTACGCCCATTATATCCAGAATAACAAGGTTATACGTCAGAGATGACATTTTCTCGATGGCGTCTTCATACGAAGAAGCTCTATCCAATTCTACACCATATTCTTCCAATTCTTCAGCAATAATATCCAAAATATCTTGCTCGTCATCTACAGCAAGAATTTGCTTGCCGGCTAGCAGCTTCGCTCCCATAATTTATCTCCAGTTTCTTTTATTATTATACCTGCAAGATTGGTGTCAAGCCGGTTGACTGATCACATAGGAACGAAGTCTCCACGTCAACCATCTTAATCGAAAATAAGATAATTCAAAAGGCTTAAGGCTCGCCCGGTTGGTGGATTTTTTGTTTCCGGATTCTTAGCGGGATTTCACTGCGCACTATCTTCCCGCTGCCGCGGAATATCTTGCCAGGAGGGGAGGATTCCGAAACCGTTAGCACTTTTGATGGCTTTTATGACGGCTTTTTGAGAGCCTTTGCTGCCAATAAACTTATCCGATTCAGGTCGACTTCTAAATCGCCGACGCTTAAAACAACGGTGAGGTCTCCGTCTATTTGGCTACGGAAGGGTCGGATAACTTGACCGAGGCCCAAGGTAGCTTGAGCCGCTATTCTCGAAGCGTCTATTTTATTGAAACGAGCGTTAACCGCCACGATTGACAGAGTAGTGTTCTCGACCGATACCCTCCGCGAGACGGCTTTTCCTTCCATTTAGCAAGGTGGAGGAATCGGCCAGATCGAGAGAGGTTGGCGAAGTCCTGGCACCGGCGAAGAAGATGTTGATTCGTATCGGTGATGTCCCCATAGGCATTTACTACGACCAGAACTCCCACAACTATATCTTCGGAAACCAAGGAAGCTGATCCTAATCCGCCTTTCATTCCTTGTTCAATTCCGAACAGCTTTCCAACACTGGCTCCTATTCCGGCTCCTACACTTCCTTGTGTTATTGCCTCAGCTGACGCGTTTAAACAGGCATTGCGGCCCATAGTTGCATCAGGTCGAACAGCGCCGCTACCAAAATTCAGATCGAAAATGGCCGCGGCGGGAACAATAGGAACTGTCCTCCCGACTACCGGCAGGCCGACTCCCTGTTTCTTCAAGGTAAGTCAGCACGCCGCCCGCGGCATCCAGTCGAACGCCCTGCCTCCGCAAAGACATATCCGTGTATACGGTCCACCACATGGAACGGCTGCAATGAGTCTGTTTGACGTGTCGAAGCAGCTGCGCCGCTATGTAGATACCGGCTCTAGCACCCATGGATGGCGGCAGAATTACAGTAACGCCTGTTTTAGCCTCGGGGTTTTCGGAGTGGCCCACACGGATTCCTGGCACATCAGTTATATCGTCATGCAAACCGGAATTTTCACTTCTCATCTGCGCTTCCTCTAAATGTGTCGATTTAGGAGAGGAGGGAAGAGCCGTCGCATCGCTTCTTTCATTCTCCCCTATAATAGAGCGATCCGCCCTCTTTTAGGATTTTTGCGCGAAGGCGATGCGGTCACAACAAAGTATATTATTTTGACTTTTTTGTGAATTGTCAGCGTTCGGCCGGCCACATCAAGAGGCACACCCAGCCTGAATCCGCGCCATACGATCATCTTCTTTTGACACGACCGAGATCACTATGTTAGATTAAACGGATTATGGGCGGGTAGCTCAGGGGGAGAGCACTGCCTTCACACGGCAGGGGTCGGAGGTTCAAATCCTCTCCCGCCTACCAGTAATTTTAATTGGTTAGGGGTCATGTTACTGCATGACCTTTTCTTTTGAGGGGCACTTGTCACAGATTTGTCACACATCAATCTTCCTCGTATATCGATGGATCGAAGATATGAGTTGGTCCATGATCTAACGTTAAAGTATCAATCGCTATGAGGGATTGTCCTCAGGCCAGCATATCGGTCAAATCCTTCTCTCTCAGCATTCTCCGTTTCCATGTGGAGATATGTGGGATTGCGTAAGGCAGAAGCCTAAGCGAATAATAGGGAGGGAGGATTGGGACTCCAAGCATATCCCCCATAGTAATTAGTATGAAGAGATGCTCCGTACTGGCCCTTGTTTTCATTGTGAACCGCACTAAGTCGTGAGCGAACATACCATAGACGAATTCTTTGACCGCTTGGAAGAATCCGCCTTTTTTTTTGTCCTTTTCAGCCATATATTAACCCACTTTTATTCCTTATTTATGCTGTACTAACTGTCACTCGGAGCATCCCTAATATAGCCTCTGACGAGGAATTTTCAAGCGTATTTCATGGATTATGATCGATGAACTAGTGGTAAAAGGTCCATCATTCCATTCCGCCATTGTGATTCGGATTAAAATGGAGTCGCCGGGACGTACAGGTTTGAGCCAATGTAGCTCATCAAACCCCATGAGAACCCAAACTTGCGACATGTGAGAGGTAATGGTCAACGTATAACCTCATCATCAGAGCCGACGTGTACCATCCACTTGCTATTAGACCACCAAATATTGACTGTTTAGCCGCCACTGGATCTGTGTGAAAGGGCTGGGGATCGAAGCGCTGAGCAAAGGCAATCATTTCATCTTCCTCTGCTATTATACTGCCGAACTCGTGAACGTCACCAGGGACATAATCCTCGAAATAGCGATCTTCCACTGGGGTTGCGAATGTCATGGTATTTTTGGAACTCCTTCAGCTATGCTGCCTTTGTGAGAGCCACGGATGCTTCCTCTGTGAGTTTGTGGTTGAGAATACATCATTGGCTGTCGCAAGGTGAACTAGAATTCAAGCGCCCGATGATTGCCGCAGAAACGGAATCTCCACGATCTCAGCTTTCAAGGCAGCTTAAAAGAAGTTGGGGGGGATGCTGAAGGCAAGAAACCTGTCAACTCAGGTTGACACATGACTTACCCCGATGTGAAGTTCAGAGATTCAGAATTTCAGCGGAGAGTACGTTCAACCGTCCAACGTTGTTGGACACGTCTTCGGGTTCGGTTATGATGCGACATCCAATTGGTTCAAGGATCACTGGCTATGCTTGAGGATCTCCAGGGTCAGATCGAAAGGGTCACGTTCCATAACGATGAGACCGGCTTCACTATTGCTCGCCTAAAGGTAAAGGGCTTTCGAGAGCTAGTCACCGCGGTGGGGAATCTTATGGCACCACTACCAGGGCGGTCACAGGTTATGAACGAGTTTGTGAGCCATTTTGGCTCGCTTGCACACATCTTTCTCGATTCCAAACAAATAATCGCTCCGTCCCATAACTGCTGAATATTGCGGCTGCTTCCAAGTCATTTTTATGCCCGTCTGTACTCGCTGGCACTGATAATGCAAGGCGGTCTTGGATGCTTCGAAGTGGAGGTCGCCAAATGAGCAAGACGAGAAGCTTCGTGTTATTACTGGTTGCCAGCGGCCCAAAGAACATCGAAGTGGCAAGACCGGTGCATAATTCCGGGTTGGTTGATGCGAGGAGAAACTATGGGGGATAAGTTTCGACCAATAGACCCCTCTTTGGATGACGAGTCCACGCAAACTATCGAGCTCACCGACCTGTTCACGCGAGATTTGACTACTACAGGCAGCTTCGATGTCAGGAGCGAGATCTGGAAAACCACCTTCGGGAAGGTCATACAGGCTTTGCCAATTCCTACGTTATTAATAGACCAGTCCTTCCACATAGTAGTGGCTAATCAGGCGTGGGGAAAGATCAGTCTCAAATACGAGGAGATGCAACATCTTCTCTTTTCACGTCTTTTCCCCGAAGCGTCTGTTGCCCGGAGGGTTCAATCGATTTTGGAAGATGTATTTTCCACAAGAAAACCTGTCGTTGCCCAGGGAACATTAGATACGGGAGATTCCAGGATTTGGGCACGCATGACCTTTCGATCCATAAGGGTTCTGGAAGAGAGATTCATACTTATACTTGTGGAGGATTTGACAGCAGACAAGCAAATTTTAAAGCAGAACAAGAAGCACCGGGAAGAACTTGAAAAACGCGTCGAGGAACGCACATCGGAACTCATGGCCGCCAATGCTCAGCTTAAGGAGGAAGTCGCTGAGCGGAAACGTATGGAGATGGCCCTGCGAGAGAGTGAAGAACGTTACCGAATTCTAGCCGAGAATTCATTGACCGGCATCTATGTCCATCAGGACGGGAAGTTCGTGTACATCAATAGGCGCGCTGCCGAGACTCTGGGCTATTCGGAGAACGAATTAGTTGGAAAATCGGTCTGGGGAGTAGTTGCACCGGAAGATCGGGAAATGACCAAAGGTATAGTGGCCGCCAGACTTCAAGGAGAACAATCCCCTTCTCACTATCAATTCAGGGCCTTAACGAAGAATGGAGAGGTCAGATGGGTAGAAGTCCTTGCCACCGACATTGAGCATAATGGTCGCCCAGCCACTCTCGCCAATGTCCTGGACATCACTGATCGGAAGCATGCTGAGGAGGCGCTGCGGCAGAGTGAGGCACGCTACAGAGAGCTTTTTGAGAATTCCTCCGATATCATGTATACCCATGACCTCGAAGGCAACTACACATCAGTCAATGAAGCTGCGACGAGAATTCTGGGCTATACTTCAGAGGAGTTTCTGACTCTCGGTTTCAGAGACATCGTTGATCCCGAATACATTCCTACGATCTACGGAAGAACTCCGCAAGAAGATTCACAACGGTGTTGAAAGAACAGGTCCATACGAACTCCGTGTGCGATCCAAGGATGGCACTCCTGTCTGGGTTGAAATAAACTCCCGGATTATAAGAGATAAAGGAAAGCCCGTCGGCGTTCACGGGACTGCCAGGGATATCACCGACCGCAAAAAGGCGGAAGAAGCTCTCAGGGAATCGGAAGAAAAATACCGGCTTGTGGTCGAAAATGCCAGCGAGGCCATTTTTGTGGCGCAAGATGGGATGCTTAAATTCGTCAATCCCAAGACCTTGGAGCTGATAGGATATTCTGAGCACGAACTCACATCCAGACCGTTCACAGAGTTCATTCATCCCGATGATCGAGCGATGGTAGTCGAGCGTCACGAGCGAAGAATTAGGGGCCAGCATCCTCCAAGTGTATATGCCTTCAGGATAATTGATAAGTTTGAAAATATCAGGTGGGTCGAGATCAACGTGGTTTCCATCCTTTGGGAAGGGAAGGCTGCCACGCTGAATTTCCTCGTCGACATAACCACCAAGCGGAAAATGGAAGAGGAACTTGTCAAGGTCCAAAAACTTGAGTCTTTAGGCGTATTGGCAGGAGGCATCGCTCACGATTTCAACAATATCTTAACCGCTATTCTGGGCAATATTTCTCTCGCCAAGATGCACTGCCAATCTCCGGACAAGGTCAAAGGAAGACTGATCGAAGCAGAAAAAGCCTGCATCCAAGCACAGGGACTAACGCAGCAGTTGCTCACTTTTTCCAAGGGTGGGGCTCCGATAAAGAGGACAGCCCACATATCACAATTAATAGAGGATTCTTGCCATTTCGCGGTGAGGGGGTCCAACGTTCGTTGCGAGCTTTCCTTTCACAAGGACCTCTTCGCAGTTGACGATCGATGAAGGACAGATCGGTCAAGTTGTCAACAACCTTATCATCAATTCAGTTCATGCCATGCCTCAGGGAGGCATCATTCATGTTCATGCGGAAAATGTTTTAGTAACCGCTGAGCAAGGGCTGCCCTTAAAGGGCGGAAATTATGTGAAGATAGTAGTCCGTGATAAGGGCGTGGGCATACCCAAGAACATCCTACCCAGAATATTTGATCCGTATTTCACCACTAAGCACCAAGGAAGCGGCTTGGGGCTGGCGACCGCCTATTCGATAATACAGAATCATGACGGCTGGATCACGGCAGAATCAGAGGTAGGAATCGGCACTACCTTTTACGTGTATCTTCCTGCCTCTCAAAGGAAGTTACAGAAATCGTTGGATTTGGAAGAAACAATAGCTACCGGCAGCGGCCGGATACTGCTTATGGATGATGAGGATTCAATAAGAGAGGTCGCGAGGGAGATGTTGTCTACTCTAGGCTATGAGGTTGAACTCGCCAGAGATGGGCACCGAGGCTATCAGACTTTACCAGAGCGGCGAGAGATTCCTCGTATCCTTTTGACGTAGTTGTTTTGGATTTGACCGTTCCTGGTGGTATGGGAGGGGCGGAAGCGATTGAGAGATTGCGTGAAATAGATCCAGAGATAAAGGCGGTGGTGTCGAGCGGTTATTCAAATGATCCGATAATGGCCGACTACACCAAATACGGTTTCAGAGGAGTTGTTGCCAAACCGTACTCTGCAAAGGAACTTAGCCAGACCTTAAAAAGTGTAATTAAAGGTTAAGATTCTTATTACCACCCCGAAACGGAAAATTAAAGCTAAACCTTTTGTGAGACAGTGAGCCTGGCAGGCTCACTTCTAAGATATTGATACTTAGGGATTTGCTCAAATGGAGAGTGTGCTTGTGAGTCATTTTGACTCGTACCTGCTAGCATTTCCCGATTCCAGCAAATAACTCCAGCAGGTTCTTAATGCTCAATATTGTTATTCCTTCCAATCATTTTCCAACCGACCGAATGCGATGGCACTGAGAATGCAAACCATTGTACCAAAAACCCTGATGAGGCCATGAAGTGATACAAGGGGGACAGTGGAGCAAAGTGGGCAAGAAGCCAAGCAAACACTGAAGTTTGTGGCTGTAGATTTGCGAAAGTGACCCTTCATGTCACTTAGAGCGGGGGAGGTATGAAGAAGCCGAGCAAGAAAATAGATGCCAAAACTATCCTTGCTGACATCGAGGCGGGAATGTCCGATTCGTCCATTATGGAGAAGTACAAGTTGTCAGCGGTTGGACTTGAGAGCCTTTTGAGGAAGCTCCATGAATCGGGGATAATTCGGCACGATTAGCACCAAGGATATCGTTCAAGACTTATGGCAGGCATGCCGGATAGCCAGTTAATGGAGAAATATAAACTCTCCGAGGAAGCCCTCTGTAAACTCTTGAAACAGGTGGAACGCTTGGCATTTTTCAATGAAACTCCAGACCCAAGAGTCAAGCCCAGCGAAGGTGTAATTTCAGGCAGTGAGATTATACACGACATACGTACAGGTATGACACGTTGGGATCTAATGCTGAAATACGGACTTTCAGGCGAACAACTCAAGAAAGCTTTTGAGATTATCCTGGGAGAGCGAAGGAAGATTGCAGAAGAGATTGCTGGAGATGTGCGATCAGGTATGAAAGGTTCAGAGCTGATGGAGAAGTATCAGCTTTCGAATTCTGGGCTGCAGAAGGTTTGCCAGAAACTTTTGACAGAGGGTCTGTTGGGACCTGCTGAAATCAAGGGTCTCAAACCACCTTTGAATAATGGTGCGTCCGTCCACCATGAGAGGCGTCAAATTTCCAGGCGGTCTCCGTCCTTGCAAATCGTAGTGTCAGACAGGAGTAATGACGGCTTGAGCGGCACCGTCAAAGACATAACGGAGAAGGGACTGGCAGTAAGGGGGATTGAAGCCGACGTTGGTGAACTCAAGACTCTTGCGATTTTGGGAGATGATATCGGCATCCTCGACCCATTCGAACTGACTGCGGAATGCCGTTGGGTAGGGAGTGAAGGATCCGAGGGACAATCGGTGGCCGGATTCCAGGTAACCGCAATCTCTGATCAAGATCTGCAAAGGCTCCAAGAGTTAATTGACTTCCTAGATCTAGGATGGAAGGCAGCCTTATGACCACTTCGAAACGGAAAATTAAAGCGAAACCTTTTGTGAGAGACCTTCGCAATGGAATGGGCGACAGGGAGCTTATGGAAAAATATACCCTCTCTGAGAGCCAGCTTCATAAAGTGTTCCACAAATTGGTTGATGCCGGAGCGATAGACGAAATGGAACTCTTCATGAGGACCTCGCTGGACGACAGCACCATAACTAAGGCTTTCGTGGACACTCAATGCGCTATTGAGGAAATGGACAACCCGGAAGAAATTAGACCACTCCCAGACCTGGAGACCCCTTCTGACATCACAATTACGGAAAAGGTGAAGACTTTAAGCAAGGTCTTTGGACGCATGTTTCTAAACTTGCAGGCACTGGATCTTGAGTGTGGGGCGATCACTCGCTGAGGATGACTCAAGAAGCTCGAAAATGAGAAGTAGTGACGATTTCGTGCAAGATTAGAGGTATAAGAGATTCCTTTCCGCCAGGGAAGAGGACGGCTCAGCTGGATTTAGCACGAAGTCTTACGTATAGTAAACTTAGGACCTTCTGCCCCGACCGAATTTTGGCAACGTGGGCCTTGGGTCAGCTCGCAGCCCGTCTGTACATGGCTCCTCTCGCGGCGCGGAAGATGCAAATGACGAAGCCAAGTAAGAAATGTTATCGACCTCTGGGGCAACCTGGTCACTTGCCTTCAGTCAGGGTGCGGACATAACGTTTAGAATTGCTGACGTTTATAGAAAAATAGCCCGAGCCAATGCCTAAGCTGGGCACTGTCGGGGGCGCTTATGGCCATAAGAAACTCTAAACGCCAAAGAGATTGTCAAGGACTTAAGAGTTGGAATGACGGATGAGGCTCATCAAGACGGGGACGGATGACATGTCGCCTAAGCAACAGATTAGCGCTAAGGAATTCATCCAGGACATCCGGTCTGGAATGACTTATTCAGAGCTGCTTGAGAAGTACAAACTCTCCCCCAATAGGATACAGCGTATCTTCAGAGGACTGATAGATGGGCAAATGATGACTCTCGATGAGCTTGGCGGACGCTACGCATTGTTCGATTACACTGTGCAGCACGGCATTGAGTCCGTTCGTCTATTGTTCAGGCATGTCGTGAATTTCGTGCTTCCCATCTGCGAAAAAGAGAAACCGAAAACATTGGGCATCGTTCTCGACATCACGGAAGGGGGAGTTGGACTAAAAGGCATCGAAGCAATAACTGGTGAATCCAAAAACTTTGCTATCCCGGCCAACAAGTTTTTTGACGTGGCCCAGGTCGAATTCCGGGCTCAATGCCGCTGGGTGAATAGAGAAGAATCCAGCGGTAAATGCATTTCAGGATTCGAGATCACCAACATTTCCCCAGGAGCCGCGGTTGAGCTGCGAAAATTGGTTCAATTAATCGAGCTCTCAAATCAGATAGAAGTCACCGAGTGTGATGAGCCATCGCCTGAACAAACTGATAGACGCGAACAAGAGCGTTATACAGTGGGGTTCGCACTGCCCGTTCATGAGGCTACTAAAAGACAGAATAAAGGAATAATAGTAAATGTTAGTGAAGGAGGCATCGGAGTAAAAGGTATAAGCGCAGAACCTGGTGAACGCAAGACGCTGGTGATCCCTGCATATCATGAATTCGTCACATTTGCTTCGATTGTCATGGTTGCAGAATGCCGATGGATAGACACAGAGGGCGAGCCTGGGGAAAGGAACAGCGGATTCAAGGTGCTTCAACTAACGCCCAAGAATGTGTTGGAATTGGCAAAATTAGTCTCTGCCCTTTCAATGAGCCAAAAGTCGGATCTGACTGTAAGGTAGCCTGCCCTGAATTATGTGCCACATGTTAAGTTAGAGGTATAGCACGTTGAACACTGCATGCGCCCGACGAATCTCTTGGTCTCGGCATCGTAAGCCGGGATTTTGAAGATTGCTTATTTTCGCTCAAATTCCTCGCGACTGTCGCCGCTCTGAGAATAATAGGCAATGATTCTTTGAATCAATTTCAGATCATCATCCGAGACGTGAATAATTTGAAATCCCGCTACCCAGAGGTTTCTGTCTTGGCCCACTTCCCTGAACCATCTGCAGGCGGCGCTGAGATTAATGGCGCGGCCGCCCTTAAATTCATTTGAATGGACTGCAAAAGTTTTTTCGTCGCCAATGCCGGCCCTAATGCCCCTGGTTCGGAATCCCATTACGGACAGATCAGAAACAAGGCCTCTGTTCGAAGGATCCTTAAGATCTTCGATCACCAGGGGACGCCACAGATATGTCCTTGCTAACCGGCGCGTCAGGGATCGGTTTGCGGGATCGTCGAAGAATGGGCCTCGCTCCTTGAGCTCCTCACGCCGTAGCATTCGTGTCTTCACGAGCCTCTCCAAGAGCCTGTCGAGCTGCTCCGGGGAAAGCCGATACTTGGACATCAACTCAAAATCCGAGGCTCTAGCCCTAATATCAGAGAGAATCTTCTTGATATTGATTTTAATTCTTGATGACATCGGCACCCAACCAACAACAAGAAGTTGACCTTCTATATTTATCCGCAATTAAGAGCCGAAATTTCACTTGCCCCCCAAAACTCAGGCCAGTTCTTGGGGGCCAGGTCAAGGGCGCGACCCTTTCAACGACTTTACTGATATCGGCCAGCAAATTCTTGGCGTCCAGAGGCTTTTTCAGAATCGCGTCCACGCCGGATTCAATAATCTTGTCTTGTTCCTGTGCCTTAACATCCCAGCCCGTCAATAGGATAAACGGTGTCTTTGGGATACCTCGTTCCTGGCAGATCGCCCGGACCGCCTTTCCCACCTCGTAACCATTCATACCAGGCATGCCGAGGTCACAGATTACCAAGTCAATCTTGTTATTTCTGAAGATTTCCATGCCCTCTTCACCGGACATTGCGGAGAAGACCGTCTGCCCATGTTTAGCCAATATCCCTGTGATGGACCTAACGATGAGCACTATATCGTCTATCACCAGGATGCTTAAGTTGCGCAGCAAGAACTCCGTGCCGGAAGGCCTAACGATCTCGCCAGCTTTGTGGGCCAGGGGCAGCCTCACGGTCAGGGTGCTTCCCAGGCCTTCTTCGCTCTCCACCCCAATAGTCCCTCCATGACGACCGATGATCCCGTGGCTCACTGCAAGCCCCAGACCCCTTCCAACGGCCATGCCATTGGTACTCCAGAAGGGCTCAAACACACGTTTGAGATTCTCTCTCTTTATGCCCACACCTGTATCAGAAACCTTGAGAACAACCTCATTACCATCGATGGAAGTCTTGATCTGTATTTCTCCTCCCTTTGGCATTGCCTGCGCAGCATTCTTGACAAGATTTAACAACACCTCGAAGAGTTCATTCGCTTTCCCGCTGACAAGACACCTGTCTTGGAGATCCAAGATCAGGTCGATCTTTATCCCCTCTTTATCAGGGACGTCCTTCCACAAGGGCTTCGTGAGTTCTGCCGTCTGTTTTGCGACTTCGGAAAGATCGAATACATCGGCATCCCCGGGGGGCGAATCAGCACGAATCTGGGCGAAGCTCTGGAGGCGGTTTACAGTTTCGGCGCCGAACCGCGTGCTTTCAAGCACCTGCTCGAGAGTTTGTTGGACTTGGGCCAGATTTCCCGTTTCTAGATCAATCAAGGCCAGGCCCAGGCCGCTCATCACGACCTGAAGTAAGTTGTTGAAGTTGTGGGCCACGCCTCCGGCCAGCGTACCCAAAGCTTCCATCTTTTGAGACTCCAGCAACTGCTCTTCGAGCTGTTTGCGCTCAGTGATGTCGCGGACAACGGCCAACAATCTGTCATTGCCCCCGATTGCGGCTCCTTTAAGGTTCACTTCTACCCAGAACGAGCGCCCGGCCTTATTTCTGCAAAACAATTCGAAGAGCTGAGGGGTCCCTTCTGCAGCCTTTCTTAACCACTGCGACGGATCTTTTTGCGAATACATCTGATCGTCAGCACTAAGATTATGAAGAGTCAGATTGCGTAACTCATCAGGGGTGTATCCGAAGATTTCGTACACCTTCCTGTTAGCATCGAGAATCTGGAAAGTGTTCACATCCTGCACGAGGATCGCGTCATTGGCAGCGTCGAAGATCGCTCGGTAGTTGGCCTCCGACTCACGGAGCGCCTGCTCGGTGCGTTTACGTTCAGATATTTCCGCAAGAAGCAGGGCATTTGTCTGCTTCAAGTCCACGGTGCGCTCCTCGACTCGCTTTTCCAACTGGTCGTGGGCTATCTGAAGTTCTTCCGAGTGCCTCTTGATGAGGTTGAGCTGTTCTTTCTCGACCGTGAGATCCTGATAGAGCATCAAAATATATCTACGCCACCCTAATCGGACCGATCGCAGATGCATGCGTCCCCAGATTTGACTCTTTCCCGTATTTAGAGCCAAATTTCGGGCTCGCGGCTTACGATCCGCGAACGTTCTGCGGAGCAAATTGTGAACCTCGGCAGCCTGATTTTGGTCAGGAAAGAGACGATCGAATTCGCGGCCTTCGATTTTATCAAAGCCGCCGATGGTCTGGTTCCAGAAGTCATTGGCGAAAGCCACCACATAAGCGTCGTCAACCAAAAGCCCCGGCATAGGCAGGCTGTCCAGAAGTTTGGACAGCGACTTTGCCTGCACCCCCCGCAGATCGAAGCTACCCGTCGCCGTGAAGTCCTTTCCGAACAAACGGGTGAGATCAAGGCTGTCGGTGGTATCCTGCTCCACCTGGCTGTCTTCGCCTCCCTCCAACTTCGGCGGTTCGCTTTCTTGCATCATTAGGTCCTCCCCTTGATCCCAGCAATAGCTTCGGGCGAAACCCCTGCCGGTCTCTCTGGCGCAGCAAGCACGATTGAGTTAGAGCCTTGGTATCAAAGGCAAATTCTTGCCGTCCGCCGGATGGTCCGTCACCAGGCTCCAGGGCGGCAAGATCATCGTCAAGTTGCTAAAAAAGTTTATTTTATCTCGTTTCCGAGCGTACCTCACCTCAAGCGACTCCGTCAACCATTTTTCATATCCGTGCTCGCCACTCGAACACTGCGCGGTAATGTCCAGATGAAAAAAGGATGATCCGAGAGTCGGAAAAATTCACTAATGATTCTTGTGTCAATTTTGTGTCAATCGGTGTGCGTCGTCCTGATTCGTGGTGCAATTTGGAACGCACGGCCTGAGTTAAGTTGTTGATGTTACGGTGAAGTTAGCCTCTTGTTATGAATGGGGTTCAGGTGGTCGCTGGTTCAAATCCAGTCGCGCCTGACCACAAAAAAAGAATCAAAAACCGTCAAGTCGGCCAAGCCGATTCGGCGGTTTTTCTTTATGAAGACTACACAGCAGCCGGACCGGGATTTTGTAACGTTCCAAGCCACACCCGAATGAAATAAGTATGGTGTACCCGGAATTCGTGAGAATAGTCTCGGTGTCCTTTGGAGATCATCCAGACGGGTTTTGATCATCATTCACGAGAAAAACTCCATGCGTTCCTGATCTTTCAGACTGTAGGTCTCGAGTCAGGCTGCTTTCAGTGTGAAATCAACGTGCACGGCATCAAACGGGAATTCGATGAGCCCCTTATCGGTCTTTTGCAATATGCCGGTGTTCAAAAGCGCTTGTACATCGCCATGAAGCGCTTTAACGTCTCGTCCGAGCCTTCTTGCCGCCTCACGAATGGACATAGGACCCGCGCCGGTCATAAGCTTCAGCAGCTCCCAACGCTTGCCTGTGAGCACCTTGAAAAGGAGTGCAGGAGACTCGAAGCTTATAAACGTTCCTTGTCGTTCTCCTTCAAATGCCTTAAGGAATCGCCGGTTAGTTTCTTCACGAGAAGATAATATCAATGTAACGGCACGCATTCTAGGGCCTCCAATTGTCTACGTCGTTCCAAAAGTCCTTGATCAGGGCTTGCGGCGTGGTGAAAATGTATGGAATTTCTTCCTCGCCAACGTGCTTATGGTCACCTTTGGCTTGCTCGTTATCGTAGCGCAACACCCAGCGACCATTTACCACGAAGGCCTGGATTCCTGCTGTCGTAGGAATGACGTAAAAATCCCCCTGTATCCCCCTTTAGAAAAGGGGGAGATAAGAAGGCGACTCGCCAGTCGCCCCTACGCCCGTGTTGATGTTACCGCCAGCCATATAGGAGTTTTTTGCGGAGGGAGTGGGAACCGCTTTTTTGCAAAAAAGGGGTTCCCACAATCTCTTGCTACTTCCGTATCATTACGCGGGCGACGATGTATTCGCCCTGTTCCTCTACTCGGGCATCAATTTTGTTCGTATCAATGCTATCAAGGCGATCCGCGGCTTCATTATGGAACTCTATCTTTGCCAATCCGGAGTTGTCCGGAAGGTTCACTTGGATATCACGCAAATCGAATCTAAGGCCCGCGCCGATTGCCTTTACAAAGGCTTCCTTGAGCGACCAGAGCATCGTCAGACGGGTCGATTGGTCGTGATTATCGCCGACGGCTGAGATTTCTTCCGGAGTGAAGTAGTCATTTATCCAGGCTTTCTTGCGTTTTTCCACCTTTTCGATGTCCACGCCCAGCCCCTGGAATGCGCCCGGGATCGATGCAGCGGCAAAAGCCAGGCCATTGGAATGGGAAAGCGAAATCTCGTTCAACCGGTCTCCGGTCTTCCCGGCTATCTCCGCAGACGGGTTACCAAGATCGTCCTGAACTATGCGTATCATGTTTCGGTCCGGCGCTTTGTCACCATTGGAACTGAGCGCCCTCTGAACCGTCTGTTTCAGGGCCACTCGGCCTGCCAGCCACTCATTGGCCCTTTTCGGCACTGTTTTGGCTGCATGCTCTCGGACCTCATCTTTATCGAGGTTTTCCTTTAAGAAGGCTTTGGGTCTCTTTTCCAGCTTCTTGACCACTTCCGCAACCGGCTGGAAGCTCTCGAAGATGCGTGCGGGGAATCCTTTGGATGTCTCCAGCTCTATCATTTCGATATTTTCAAGGCGTATGATCGTATTGCCTTCCCGGTCCCTTATAATGCCGTCAAAAGTCAGGACAGCCCTTTCTTCAGGTCCTTCCAGAGTGGCCTGATCTCGGACGACCAGTTGGCCATCCCAGGGGAGAGAATCCTGAGAATAGATTGTCGCCTTGCCTATGCCCGTTGGAAGCGCCATTATCGCCCTGGATTCCATGCCAAGCGCGGCCGCGGCCTGAAATGCCACTTCAATGGCTGCAGGAACCGGGCTGGTGAACATGGCAGCTCGTTCGTCCGAATCGGCATATCGGAATCGGATTGACTTCCCGTCTCCATTTGCCGTCACATGATCGAGAAACCTGAATGCAGGCCCATGAAAGAATATTGAGTAGATATCATGACTGACAATCCGCACCTGTTCGGCCCAGGTCTCGAAATCTACCGGTTCGGCCTTTTTAGCTTTCCCGACCACAAGCCGGCACTGATGATGAAGCCTTGGGGAGCCCAATTTTCGGCCTTCGTTGTCCACAAACCATGAAATGATTTTACAATCGTAAACAGCGGCCCTATTTGCAGCTCCTCGGTTCCGCACGATCTCGACCTCGGCTTCATAAGGCTCTTTCTTGAATATTTTCAGCGGGCTCCGGAACCGGACCTGCTCAAAATTCGCTGTCTTTGCCTCCGGATCGATGAGGGCCGCAGCGCTCCGCATGATCTCTAACCCGCCTACTCCAGGAAGCACCGCGGCTCGGTCTATGCGGTGATCGTTCAGTAGCGGATGCCCGGGATCGAGCTGAATCTTTGCCCGTACGAATTCACCAGGGATTAAGGTTTCGATCCGCGCTTGCTGTCCTGCAAACTCAGCCTCTGTAATCTGCTGAGATCCCGGAATCCCGAACGCATCGGGGGCAAACGGCCCCATCCGGCCCGCGGCCATCATTTCCTGCGCAGGCGAGGTGCGCCCCACTTCTCGGAACAGAAATTCGATCCCCTGCTGGGGAGCGACGAAGTCAATGCCCGCGGCTTCGAGTGTGAGCTGGACGCTCCCCCGCGTAGCCATCCCGATCTGAGACCAAGGGGCCCAATCGATAATGGATGACTTTGCGTCCAACTCTTTATCCGCCCAGCGAAGCATGTGGGCAAGCCCGTCATTCGCGGCGGAATAATCGATCTGCGCGAGGTTCCCGAATCGGCCGGCGACGCTTCCGAATCCAACGATCCGCCGCGGAGGCAGATCTCGGCGCTTGAGCGCTTCCAGAATCGCCAACATGCCGTCCACCTTCACGGAAACCACATTTTCAATCTGTTCGATGGATTTGCTCTTGAGGGCTCGGCTGATGTCGATCCCCGCTGCGTGAATCACCACGTCAATCCGGCCGCAAAGCTCGCCTGCCTCCTTGATGGCTCGGTCTACTGCCTCGCGATCCCGGATGTCAACGGACCGGAAGATCACTTCGGAGCCGAGTGCTTTGAGTTCCCGTATATTGCGGAAAGCATCGGCTTCGGCTTTCAACGCGCCAAGCTCCCGCTCGACCATCACCGGTGTAGGCGCGGACCCGTCGCGTTTCATCCGCTCCACGATGCGCTTCTTCTCTGCTTCCCATTGCTCCGGCCCGAATGCAGCCAGCTCCTCGCCGCGCTTGGACAGCGATGTCCGGTCAAGGATCACAAATGTGAGCGGGTGCTGCTCAGCCAGCCTTCGAATGCATGCGGCTGTAATGCCGCCGGCTCCGCCGCTCGCTAGGACCACGTCACCCGTCCGGGTCCCAGGCTCGGCTATCTCGTCCACATGCGGGACCAGTCGGATTGCCGCGAGCCTGTTGTCAGCTCCCACGGCGGTCTCGAGCGGGAAATCCTCCCGAAGACTGCGCACGATCAGCCCTGCTTTATCTACCGGCTTGAGATCGGGATGGAGGTCCAACATACGCACCCGAGAGTCCGGATACTCACGACCAAATGATTTCGTCGCTCCTGCAACGATCCCCGCCTTGTAGCCTTCCGCTGTGGGGTTCTCAAAACCATATGCGCCGTCCTCGGAGACCGCGGATATAAAAAACGCAGGACCCGTCTCAAACGTATGCGCCAGCGACAGACACAACTCAAATGTCTTTTTCGGGGACATATCATCTTCAAATGGGAAAAGGTTGATAACCCCGATGCGCTTGTCTGCCGAGGTTTTCGGGATCTCGGGTTCGGTCACCCGCACGATGGAGCCATAACCTGCCGATTTCAGCGCGGCCTCGGTGTTTTTCACAAGAACCGCGGGTCCGCCTGCAATGATGACCTCGTCCACCATCGGCGCCGGGACTGCCTCCAGCGGCGGCAGGTACACAAGCCTTGCTTCCAGGAGCCGCACATCAGCTTCCGCTACAGGCAAAGTAACCGCCTTCTTCTCTCCCGGCAGGGCTGGGGCTGCTTGACCGCTCTGGTTTGTTCGTTCGATTACGAATGAAATAATATGGTTGATCGTGGGGAAATCAGCGATCTTCAGACCCTCGATGCGAGGGATGTCAAACGCTTCTCTAATCTCAGATATGAATTCCGCTTGCTTGACCGTATCAATGCCGAGGTCGGCTTCCAGGTCGAGTCCGGTATCAAGCATGTCAGCGGGATATCCGGTCTTTTCCGACAGCAGGGACAGAATCTTGTCCCTGATCTGAGCTTCATCTCCCGTGCGGCCGCTCTCAGCCGAGCCGGGAGCCTCATCAGATTCGCCACCCATCGGCTCGGAGGCGTTAACGTGCTGAAGAACAAAATTAATTATGTGCTCGATTGTGGGAAAATCCGCGATCTTCAGACCCTCGATACGAGGAATATCAAAGGCTTCTCTCACTTCCGAGATAAACTCAGCCTGTTTTACGGTATCAATTCCCAGGTCCGCTTCAAGGTCGAGTCCTGTGTCGAGCATTTCAGACGGATATCCGGTCTTTTCAGCCAATAGAGCAAGTATCTTTTCTCTCACCTCTTGCGAAACGCCGGTCTTCTGAGCAGGCATATCAACCTGCGGTTCACTAATTGCCGATGCTTGGATTCCCGCGTCCGTACGGTGCGGTTTTTTGCCTGGCCACGCGTTCTGAGACCTTCAAAGTGACGGTCTTCAACGGACACCATGGGATCGGTATATCCGGTGATGGACTTCAACCAGTTCCTATGGGCGGCAAGATCGACGATCCGGTTTTCCTCACGGCTCGCTGCCTTGTACAAGGCGACCACGATTTGCGAACCGAACCCGGCGGCAAGTCTGAGAGCATAGTTCGCAGCGCAGGAACCGCCTTGGCTCAAATTGAGATCGGCAAACTCCGGGTCGGGCTGTTTGAGATTCGGAATTGGCGGCAACGTACGTTTCTGAAGGCATCGTAGGGCCACCACATCTTCCACGCCCGCTCCCATAGTATGGCCGGTAAAACCTTTTGTATTGGCGATGGGGATCAATGTTGCTTTTTCGCCGAATGTATCACGGAGCGCCCGCACCTCTGCGGCCGAGCTCCCGCCCCGCTTGGGTGAGTATGTCTCATGCGACATGAAGAAAACATCTTGCGCGAGCTGGTCCCTGGAAAGACCGCTTTGCTTTTCCCACTTGGTCATCATCGCTTGTAGCACGGATGAGATGTGCTCTACATCCAGCCTGGTGCCGTGAAAACCACTATTAGCGATAATACCGGTCTCGATTGAGGCTATCGGCTCCATGCCGCGTTTCTTGACCAGCTCGTTGCTTTCCAGCACTATACCGGCGGCTGCCGAGCCGATTATCAATCCGTGGCGGCGATCGTCGAAAGGCAGAGCGGCTTCTCCGATGTTTCCGTTTGTAGTAGCTGCTCCCATTGCGAGAAATCCGGTACCTATCCACGGGAAAAGCGATTTGCCCGCTGCATCATCCGCGGCTATCACGATCACTCGCTTGGCCTGGCCCGTTCGTATCCAGTCCCTGGCCACAAGAATAGCCTGAGTAGTACCTGCACAGGCCGCATCCACATGAGTGGCCGGACCTTGCGCTTTTATGAACTGAGCCAATTGGCCGTGCGCCACTCCGATCACCTTCAGAAGAAAATCTCTGTTGAACGTGTAAAGGTCGTCGGATTCGGTAGGATTCAGCCGAGAAAACTCTTCAGAGAACCATCCTGTGATGCGCTCCCGTTCCTTATCATCGTGAATACGCCCGACCAATCCGGTATAGAAGTCGATTAATCTCTTCTTGGCTCCGGACCCGTACCGAGCCGCTGTCTGACGAGTAACCTCATCCACCAGCGATGCCATGCCGGGAAAGGCCGAGGCAAATATGATGCCGGTTTCGGACCTGAGATCGGGCGGCAACGCCCACGAATCAGGCAGCTCCCCACCGGTTGTCGTGGTGCGGGTCAAGCGGACCAACGGTATACCCGCGTCTCTGAGCGCCTCCAAGCCCGCGGCGACCGCGAGCCTGGTGGTGATGTCCATAGCCCGCACGACCCTCTCTTCAAAGCCGTACTGCTCGATAATATCGTCTTCGGAGAAGAAGCCCGCCAGTTTGATAACCCCGGAGACATCATTCACCACCTGCGTCTCCACTTCGCCGGAAGGCCCCTTGATCAGACGTTCCACATTCTTTTCGAGCATGCTCTGCCGGATCTCCGGGCGGACTTTCTTGATATAGTTACGACCCTGGATAAGCTCATCCAGCGTTTCTCGATCAAATGGAAAGCGAACATCACTGGGCAGTCCCGCGGCAATTCCGCTAACAACCACCGGCGCGAAATCCATCCCTTCGGATTTCACTTGCATAGCTGTCTTTTCCAGCGGCAGCACGTTTGTGACAAATGTCTGAAAACCGGATTTGATAAGTGCCCTGACAGGCTCACCCTGAATTTCCACGAATCGAGCAAATTCCTGTTGAGATGCAATCCGTCGAAGCTCGTCATCAAGCAGGCCATCCAGGAGACCGGTCGGCTGTTCAGAGGCCGGGGTCACGTCATCCCCGGCTGTTGGCTCGGATCTCTTTACAATTTTTAAAGCAGGTCTTTGGCGATGCGGCGTCTTGGCGATTTGCGGGAGAGACTCGGCAGCGGCAAAATCGACCGGAACACCTTCTGCAACGAGCGCCGCGAGCGTCTCCATTAGCTGGACCATTCCGCCTTTTTTTGGATGATTGGAGGGCAAGGCCAACGTGTCTGCGGGAAGCGTGTCCTGGGTCAGGTTAGTTAAGACCCTTTTGGGACCGCATTCCAAGAAGATACGAATCCCTTCGCTATAAAGGCGCCTGAGTGTTTTCACCCATTCCACCGGCGCTGCGAATTGCTTGCCCAAAAGATCGCGTATCCTGGCCGGCGCGGCAGGCCCTACAGGATAAAAATCGCCGGTCACGTTGGAGATCACGGGTACTGAAGGCGGGTTGATGGTGAGCTTTTCCAGGGTTTTCATGAAGGGCTCACGAGCAGGAGCGACGACTCCCGAATGAAATGCTGCGGAAACCGGCAACAGGATGCCTTCAAGACCTCTGGTTTCGAACAATTCCGCCGCCTTCTTTACCGCTGCGGTTTCACCGGAGATAACCGTCTGTTTCGGTGAATTCTTATTCGCAGCAACTACATAACCATTCACCTCAGCCAAAACTTCTTCGACCAGTCGAGCGTCCGCGGGAATACTCATCATGAGGCCAGGGTCCGCAATGCTGACCCTCGCCATCTCTCGGCCACGCACGGCTACGGCTTCCAGGGCATCTCTGAAGGAAAAGACTCCGGCAGCTACGCAAGCGGCGTATTCGCCAAGAGAATGGCCTGCACAAGCGGCTGGGAACACTCCCATCTGGGAGAGAAGCCTGAAAATAGCGGCATTGGCAGTCAGAATCATCGGCTGAAGCCGCTGGGTATCTTTCAGACTGTCCGCTTCAGCAACAGCGCCATCTTCGACGATCGGATATATTGCATCAGTCACCGCGGGAAGACCGAGCGACCGTAAAATTTCATCAGCCTCATGTAGTGTGTGGGCAACGACGGGGAAGCGCTCTGCAAGGTCTCTGAGCATAAATGGATATTGTGAGCCCTGCCCCGGAAAGACGAATGCTATGCCTCCCTTGGCTTTGTCAGAACGCCCCTGAGAAACATGAATTCCCCGCGCCTTGAGAAGCGGCATTTTGGCCGGGTCAGACAAGCCGTCCTTGAGCCGAGAGAGTTTTTCCGCTGTCGCATCAACGGTCGGGGCTGAAAATCCGCATCGGATCTCGAACCCCGCGGCTCGCTCTCGGTGTAGAGCAGCCAGTTGTGCCGCATTTGCCGGCGTAAGCTCGCGGAGGATCTCTTCAGCTTTGGCCGCGAGATCTTGAGGATCACTCCCACCGAGCACCCAGGCTTGAGCCTCGAGCTGCATCTCCGGCAGACGCGGCCAGTCCGGTCGAACGAACTCCTCGGCCTTTTCAGAGGCAGACATGGGCAGAACCGTCCGTCGGTCTGTCCCGGCCGGGTTGGCTTGAACGTACCCGACACCCGGCAAATGCTCCTGGAGCACTATATGGAAATTTGTCCCACCAAAGCCGAATGCGCTGACCCCTGCCCTACGGGGATATCCGTTGTTCGTTTCCCAAGTCCGGGGCCTGGTGCTCAGGAACAGTGGCGAGGAATCCCAGTCAATGCAGCGGTTAGGTTGATTCACATTTATAGTTGGCGGCAGCATTCGATGATGCAGGCTCAAGAGCATCTTTATTATCCCCGCGGAGCCTGCGGCTGCCTTGAGATGGCCAATCTGAGACTTGACCGATCCGATAGCGACTGAGCCTGAAGCTATACCGGCTTCTTTGAGAATCCCATCCAGCACTGTCAATTCGGTTTTATCGCCTACCGGTGTCGAGGTCCCGTGCGCTTCAATCAGGCTGATAGAGCGGAGGTCGATGTCGTAGCCTTCCAGGCAATTTTTAATGGCCCGCACCTGCCCCACTTCATTCGGGGCTGTGATTCCCTTTCCTCGGCCGTCGGATGAAGAGCCGATCCCTACAATGGTCCCGTAAATACGGTCTTCGTCGCGTAAAGCATCGGAGAGCCGCTTCAGTACCATTATTCCAGCACCCTCCCCCATTACGAAACCGTTCGCGGCCTCATCAAAAGGCCGGCTGCCGTCCGGGGAAAGAGCGCCGATTTTGCAGAATTTCACAAAAGAAGACGGGTGCATGGAAGCGTCAACCCCGCCGGTAAGGGCATAATCTATTTTTCCATCTTTCAGCGCCGCGGCCGCGTTCATAACCGCTGCCATAGAGGACGCGCAAGCAGCATCCACAGTGAAATTGGGGCCTTCCAAATTGAATACGTTGGCGACCCGCCCGGAAATCACGTTGGCCAGCTCGCCCGGCAAAGAATCTTCCGTGATATCCGGTAAATCCGCCAAGTAGCGGGAACGAAACGCCTTGATCGCTGATTCTTTAGTCGAAGCATCGAGGTCCAAAGCGGCTAGAGTTTGATCGAGATTAGCCAGAGTTTTGGGGAAATTGACTCGCTGGGCGAATAAATCGGTACTTTCGCCACCCATACTGTTCCCCAGGATGATCCCTACCTTCCGGCCCGTCAGTTTTTCCGGCGAAAGCCCCGCATCAGCCAATGCTTCGCCGACGCACGCGATTGCCATTTGCTGGGTTCGGTCCATCTGTTTGGCTACCGACGGCGGAATGCGATACTTCAAGGGATCAAACTGAAAGTCTTTTACAAAGCCACCAATCCTGGAATAGGTTTTATCCGGCGCCTTCGGGTCAGGATCATAGTACAGATTCGGATCGCCCCACCTCTCCGTGGGCACGTCACTGATGCCGGATCGACCATTGACGATCTGCTCCCAAAAGGTCTCCGGCGAGTCAGAACCAGGGAAACGGAGGCCTATTCCGATCACCGCTATCGGTTCCTCGCGATATTCCACTTCCACAGCAGGCTCGGCCACTAACCGCGTCACTATTTCGGCTTCGCTCTGTGCCACATCTGCCTGCTCTTCGAAGATAGAGCGGCCCTGCTCGATGATTTGCTCGTGAAGCTGTTCCGCTGTTAAAGGCGCATCCAGAAGCGAGACCACTTGACCCATCAAATATAGGCCGCGTTCCAGTTGCTCTTCCGAGGGTAGATCGCAGAATACCGGGCAATCCCAGGTCGCGGTCTCAGGGTCTATGGCGCAGCCTTTGCTCGCAAGCCTTAGCGCTCCAAGATTATCCTTTTCGTAAAGCTCTTTACGTTCCCGCAGCGGAATCCCTGTCCTGAGTCTTTCCAATTCGTTACAGATAAGAGCAGCCGCCATTGGCGATCCCGCGGCACGGGCCCTGGTGTTTACGGTGCTGCCTATGACCGCGGTCCGGTCGCTTTCAAGAGTAAGCTTCTGATAAGTCGGTGTAATAGCGCAGGTTGCTACTGCCTCCTTGGTGGCGAGATATGCGGTACCTAGCTGAAGCCCGACTTTGAGGCCTTTGGAAGCGAGGTCCCCTACGATCCCGGCCAGAAAAGCCGAGGCTGCGGGCGAAGCTATCCCGCCGGCAAAAAGCACTCGAACTTCGTCTAACGGGATTCCCTTAGCTGCCGCGGTCTCCAGTTCCATTAAATTCGCGTTCCATAAATCCAGGCTTCCGAGAGTCCCAATATGGCCGCCGGATTCGCAACCTTCGAAAACAAATCGTCTGAGACCGGCTTTCAGGGCCTCAGATAGCATCGATGGGGCGGGACAGTGCAAATAGCAGCCGATACCCATGTCTTCTATCTGCCGGGCGAGATCCACGCTTCCTGCCGCCAGGATCGCGAAACGGGGAGGATCCTGCTTCATGATTGCAAGATGGCGCTCATAGCAATGACGGTTCACTTCCAGACCGATGAGCCCCACGCCGAAATTCCCCCGGGTCTTTTCCCGTGCCAGCGCCAGCCCTTCGGCCGCGATCCCTTCGGGCATATTGCCCATAGCCATAAACGGGAGAGCGCCGGCCTGGAACATCGAACCTAAAAAGTCGGGATTGTCGCTCACATGCGCCATCGGCCCTTGAATAATAGGGAAACGAGTCCCGTGCTCGGATGCCAGAGCTGAATCCGCTGAAAACGGCCAAGCTTGCTTGCGCGGAGACATCCATTTGCCAAACTCAGCGACAATTTCACTCGCTGAATTGAATTGCTGAGCCAACTTCTTTGCCGTGCTTATTCCTTCAGATAACGGCAGAAGCATTTCATCGGAATCGGGCGCGGCTACGGGATTTGCGAGTGTTTTACGCAGACGGTTCAGATATGACTCATGATCTTGAGGAGCAATGGTCTCTTCGGTTTTCCTGAGTTCCCTCACCGCTCGTGTACCTACACGTGAATAAACCCGGAGCGGCAAACCGGTAGCCTCCGCCAACACGACAGTCGCTGGAAAGCCGAGACCCTGGAGGAACTTCTGTAAGAATTGCGGCACGCCTGAATTGTTTGCGAACAAGAGATGAACATCCAGGACTATGCCGTCAGCGCCCGCCGCGATTGCGCCTGCAGCGGTGCGCAGTCCTATGCCGCCCTGCAAAAATACGGGAACAGTGGCGATTCGGAGTATCTCCTGAAGCAAAACAAAGCCACAGGTCTCGCTGACCCAGCCGGGACCTTCATTGCCCCTGGCGATAAGGCCGGCGGCCCCTGCGGCTTCGGCTTCTCGAGCCTGTTTTGCTCCACCCACCTCAACAAAGACCGGGACCGACCGTTCTTTGAGGTATCCGGGCCGCAGCGCGGAGATACTAGTTGCATCCTCTAACGGGATTAAAGCCATTACCACACCGGCATGGCATGTAAATGCGTCCAAATCTTTGACCGGAACACGCACGCCATGTGGCACATCAGGTGAAACGTTCCAGTCGACTGCGCCGGAAGTGACATGATCTATTATGCCCAAACCACCGGCGCGGGATACCTCTTCCACAAGATCCGCATCAGGATTGACGGGAGGATTCACATACAACAAGCGGAATTTTCAATTCAAACGGCAGCGACAATTTCATGAGATCACCTTTAAATTACTATTTCTCGCTACACTGTCGGGCCGGTCTACGAAACCGTAGAACAGGACCTCTTTAACAATGTCTATTTCGTCCAGCAAGGAACCTTCAGCGCCCTCGTGTAACCATTTCTGGATCACACCGTTCAAGAAGCCGATGATTCCGAAAAAGACCGTGAAATAATTCATCTGCTTCAGGCGGCCCAAGCGGGAAGCCTTCCAGCAGCGCCTTTTGAGCCCCGGCAGGGCCAGAATCAGTTCGTTAATAAATTTCTCGGAAAACTCGCGGCCGAAGTCTTTGTGTTCCTGGACAATTACCTTGAAGAAAGCGGAATTTTTTTCAAAGAAGCTCAGGTACATCCGGATGACACTCTCGATGATTCGCAGCACGTCTTCTTCGCGGCTGAGGTCGTGCCTGGCCAATTCGACGAATTCGCTGATAGTGTCCTCTTTCAATGCGTTGAACAGGCTTTCCTTTGTCTTGAAATATCTGTAAACAGTCCCTTTGGCCATGCCGGCCCGTTCAGCTATGGAATCTATGGTGGTGGCGTGGAACCCTTTTTCAGAGAATTCGTCGAGCGCGGATTGTAGGATCCTGTCCCTGGCATCTTTTTGCTTTCTGCGCCTGGGCGGCTCCTGATCGGATGGCTTTCGAAGGCTCTGGAACAGCAAATCTTCCAAAAGGTTCTCGCGTGACACGCCCGCTGTTTGGGCGACATCCAGGACGCTGCGGTACAACTCACGGACCAGTGGATCGGAATAGATGGGGGATGATGCGAGCGCTTCAGTGACCCTTTCAACGAAAAGAAGAACTGTGTCTTCCAGGGCTACTTCGTCCCCTCGATTCTTTTCCAGCTCATTTTTTAGGATTCGAATGAGTCCGGGGATAGCGAAGGTATCTTTGTGGATTTTTGTACGCGCGATGACAGCGAGGATTTCGTTTTCGAAGACCGAGTCCATACAGTGCCTCCCAAAACCACTACAGTCAGCCGCGATAGATTAAGGACTGACCAGTTAGTCACATGTCTCTTGGTACTGGACCAGGCCAGTCTGTGTCAAGGATTTTTGGGGATATGTTTGGAGGGAAACTTTTTTGCAAAAAAGTTTCCCTCCAGACCTCCCTTCAAAAAACTCTTAATATTGGCGGATTAGCGACGTGCTCTAACCAAAGATTCGGGTGCAGCGAATAATTTCTCGTCGCTGGTAGGAACCAGGGAACGAAGGAACATGAATCAGATTGAAGGTACGAAGAGCGATGTAGGGCCCGGCGTCCATGTTGGTTCCGTAGGATGTGGTGAGCCCGCAGCGGGAACCGCATCGATCAGGAAAAATGACCGGACGCGAACGATGCGGTTCCCTTTGGTCACCGCATCCTACACCGCGACGAATATCCGGGCAGAGCCCGGTTGACAGCATTCCTAGGCAGTCAGGGAACGAGAGGGATTACAGCCGGCCGGAGGCCGGCCGCAATGTGTCCAATCAGGCAGGCTGGAAAGCCTGCCCCACACAAAGCCAGTAGCAGCTATTTGCTTCAGATTTCTTTTCTATTATCCAGCGCCATAGATAGGCTTAGCGGGTCCGCGTATTCCAGGGTGCCGCCGATGGGGATGCCGAAAGCAATTCGGGATACCTTGACACTGGCATCCTGGAGTTGATCTCGGATATACGTGGCGGTGGCTTCACCTTCAACTGTGGGATTGAGAGCGAGGATGATTTCCTTGATTCGTCCTGAATTCGCACGGTTAATCAGTTCGGCCAGGCGGATGTCCTCGGGACCGATCGCATCCAGGGGCGAAAGCACCCCGTGGAGCACGTGGTAGATTCCGAAAAAAATACGGGAGTTTTCCACTGCTATTAGATCCAGGGGCGTTTCCACAACCAATATACGCGACTTTTCCCTTTTGCGGTTCGAGCATATCGCGCACGGATCATCATCGGTGAGGTTATAGCAGATAGAACAGAGCCGCAGCTTCTGTTTTACGTCCCGGATTGCGTCGATGAGGTCCTGAATCTCATTCTCGCGTTCATTCAAGATATAGAACGCGTAACGGGTCGCTGTCTTTTCTCCCACGCCGGGAAATCGTTTCAGAGCACTGATAAGCGTGTCCAAAGGACCACTCATTACGACGACCTCTCTGACGGTGGTGAATTATTCATACCGTCAAACCGGGTATTGGGAGTCCGCCGGTGAGCTTTGACATTTCCTGAGCCATGAGTTCTCGAGATTTCTTCAGCGCGTCATTGACCGCGGCTACTATAAGGTCCTGCAGCATCTCGGGATCTTCCGGGTCCAGCAGCTCCTTCTCAATCGTTATGGAGAGTATTTCGCTAGCCCCATTAGCTTCTACTTTGACCATGTCACCGCCGGAGCTTCCGGTAACAACTTTTTCTGCAAGCTCTTCCTGGAGCGCGGCCATCTTGCTCTGTAGCCCCTGCGCCTGCTGAATCAAATCCTTAAGACCGAACACGGTTAAACCTCCTTGAGGAGAGGATCTGGGGAGGGGCTTTTTGCAAAAAGCCCCTCCCCAGGCCCCTCCTCAAAAACTCCTATAATTATTAGCTCCGATCGCCTGCGAGCCAAAACGAATGTGAGTTTAGCTTGCAGCGAATAACTATCACTCCGTTAAGACTATTTGGACAGCAACTTTGTTGCAGTACCATTCCCTAGATCTGTTTAATTTCATATAAATAGATCAAAGGCAAGCAAACGATGAGGAGACCTGAAATTCTGCTTGTGAATCCCTGGATTCACGATTTCGCGGCGTACGATTTATGGGCAAGACCTCTGGGGCTTCTGATCCTGGCAACCAGGCTCAGGGAAGCCGGGTGGGAGCCTCAATTCGTGGATTGTCTCGATACCGACCACCCCGAAATGAGGCCGGTCAAAGTGCGGAAGCATTTCCACGGTCGTTTCGCAAAGAGGACCATACAAAAACCGCGGCCGCTGGAAAATATAAGCCGGACCTACAGCCGGTACGGCGTCGATCCTGACATTATTCGCCGTGAGCTGGCCTCGATTCCGACTCCACAGGCAATTCTGGTAACGAGTTTAATGACTTACTGGTATCCGGGAGTTCGGGAGACAATAGCATTGCTTCGTGAGACATTTCCCGAGGTTCCATTATTGCTCGGCGGGATTTACGCGTCTCTTTTACCGGATCATGCGCGTGAAAATTGTCATCCTGATGAGGTATTGACCGGCCCAGGCGAACGGGTTCTCTTTCAGACCTTGCATCGCCACACAGGGATCGGATTTGCCGACGATGCAGCGGCTGCTCCGTTGGAGTTCACGCCCGCTCTGGATTTAATGCAACGCGTCAAGTTCTTGCCGCTGATCACGTCCCGTGGATGCCCGTATCGTTGCGCATACTGCGCATCTCGGCGGCTTTTCGATGGATTTATTCAGCGAAATCCGGAAGATGTCATCCATGAAATCGAATCCGCAGTAATGAAATACAGTGTTTCAGACATCGCGTTGTATGACGATGCCTTCCTCATGAACGCGCGAGATCATGCTCTGCCGATCTTGGAAGCAGTGGCGCAGCGACTTCCCGGCCTGCGGTGGCACACTCCCAATGGCCTGCACGCGGCAGCGATAACCCCGGGAGTAGCCGCGGCCATGAAAAAGGCCGGATTTGAAACCATAAGAATCGGACTGGAAAGCAGTTCCGATGATTTCCATTCACGCACAGGCGGTAAAATCAATATTGAACTTTTTCACCATGCAATTGAAAATCTAAAAGACGTAGGATTTGTACGCGATCAGATCGGCGTGTACTTGTTGGTGGGCGTTCCCGGTCAAACCGCAGAGCAGATCGAAGAGGATGTCGATCGTGTGCTGGCAGCCGGCGCATTGCCGAAACTTGCCGAATATTCGCCCATACCCGGCACACGAACTTGGGAGGAAGCATTGAGAGTCGCGCGATATGCTATTGATTCGGAGCCGCTTTTCCAAAACTGCACGTTATTACCCGCAGCCGGTCCGGACGTTGATACAGCCTTCCTTCAGAATTTGCGCCGACGAATCTCGTCCGAATTTAAAGCTCCTGTGTCTTAAGCTCAGGACCAAGCACATACGAAAACCTACTCCGGGTGCCCTTATGTCGAATTTGTCGTGTGTTGACAGGAGGGGTTACTACTGGTAATAATAGAAGTACCTCATCAAGGTCGGGATCAAAATCCTCTTCGAAAGGTGTAATGGTATGGCCGAGCCTATGGACGTGGTAGGCGCCGCTCTAGTCGTCGGTGGCGGAATCGCGGGAGTTCAGGCGTCTCTGGATCTAGCGGAATCAGGTTACAAAGTATATTTGGTCGAGAGTGAGACAGGTATCGGCGGCCGCATGGCCCAGTTAGACAAAACTTTTCCGACAAATGACTGCTCTACCTGTATTTTTTCCCCGAAGCTGGTCACTGTAGGACAAAATCCTAACATAGAACTTTTGTCATATAGTGAAGTTGACGAAATCGACGGAGACGAAGGCCACTTTAAAGTCAAAATCCGTCAGAAGTCCCGGTACATTCGCAGGGACCGTTGTAAAGCCTGTGGTGATTGCGCAACAATATGTCCGGTTCGAGTTCCGAACGAATTCGACGAGAAACTGGGCGATCGAGCCGCGACTTACAGATTATTCCCTCAAACTATTCCGCAAACATTCGTAATTGATAAGGCTGACCGAGCCCCCTGTGTCGTGGCTTGTCCCGCGCATATCAACGTCCAGGGCTATGTTCAGTTAATAAAGCAGAGTAAATATAAAGAAGCCATTGAGCTAATCTATCGTAATCTTCCGCTCCCAGGCGTTCTCGGCCGTGTTTGCCCTCATCCCTGTGAAAAAGTATGTCGCAGAGCCGAAAAGGAACAAGCGGTCTCTATCTGTAAGCTTAAGCGCTTTGCTGCGGACCAGGTCGATTATTCCGCTCTTAATATTCCGGAAATAACCCCTCGGGAAGATAAGGTCGCGGTGATCGGTTCAGGTCCTGCGGGTCTGTCCGCGGCGTATTATCTTGCTCTGGAAGGTTATAAGGTCACAATTTTCGAGGCCGCGCCTGTGCTGGGTGGCTGGTTACGAGTTGGTATTCCTGAATACAGGCTCCCTCGCAATGTGCTGGAAAACGAAATTCAACATATTCTCAAGCTCGGCGTCGAAGCAAAAACCAATATGGCTCTGGGAAAGAACTTCACCTTGGGCGATCTTAAAAGCCAAGGTTATAAAGCGACATTCCTGGGTGTAGGCTGCCAGAACGGCGCGCGGTTAGCAATTCCTGGAGAGAATGCCGAAGGCGTGTTGCAGGGGGTTGATTTCCTGCGCCAGGCCGCACTGGGGCATAAGAACGGAATAAAAAAGGCTATCGTAGTAGGTGGCGGCAATGTGGCCATTGACGCTTCGCGCACGCTCGTTCGCACGGGCGCCACGGATGTCACGGTGCTTTACAGGCGATCGCGAAATGAAATGCCCGCGTACGAAGAAGAAGTCCAGGCAGCTATAGACGAAGGCGTCCGGATTCATTTCCTTGCTGCACCGGCCGAGGTGATTTCGAATAACGGCAAGGTAAGCGGCATGAAGTGCATAAAGATGGAATTGGGACCGCCGGACCAATCAGGACGCCGCAGACCCGTCCCTGTGGAGGGCTCGGAATTCGTGCTGGAAGCAGACGCGATAATTCCCGCCATAGGCCAAATCATCGATCCTGCGTTTTGTGAAGGCGTCCCGGAACTCAATATGAGTCGCTGGAACACCGTCGAAATCAACGAAGTGACCTACGCTACCTCCATAGAAGGCGTTTTTGCCGGAGGCGACGCGGGAACCGGGCCTGCGACGGTTGTAGAAGCTGTGGCCGCGGGCAGGGAAGCCGCGGTATCTATTTCTCGATACCTCAAGGGCGAGGATTTAGTTGCCGGCCGCCCCTGGAATGTTCCTAAAGATCGAGAGTATCCGCCGATACCGGATATTAAGCCGGAAGCTCGGGCCGCGAATCCGGAGCTATCGGTATCCGAACGCAAAGGATTTCAGGAAGTCGAGCTGGCCTTCTCGGAAGCTGAGGCTTTGAGAGAAGCAAATAGGTGCCTTAATTGCGGTGTGTGTTCCGAATGTATGGAATGCGTCAAAGCATGCCCTGCAGAGGCTGTGGATCATACCATGGAGGATGACGTTCGCGAGGTGGAGGTCGGCACGGTCATTCTTTCCACAGGTTATGAAATGATCGATCCGGACCGTGTTCGGGGCGAGTTCTCATATGGCACAGCCTCCAATGTAATCACCAATATGGAATTCGAGCGGATGCTCAGCGCATCGGGACCGTTCGCAGGAGAGGTTAAACGTCCATCGGACAATCAGCATCCGAGAAAGGTCGCTTGGATTCAGTGCGTTGGTTCCAGGGACCCGCAGAAAGGGATGCCCCATTGCAGCGCTATTTGCTGCATGGCTTCTATAAAAGAGGCTGTCATAGCCAAAGAGCACGATGCGAACATCGAACCCACAATCTTTTATATGGATATGAGAGCATATGGCAAAGACTTCGACGCATACTACGAACGAGCCAAGAATTCGGGAGGAGTTCGGTTTGTGCGATCGATGATCAGCAGGGTGGTGGAAGATCCGCTTACTAATAACCTGAATATCACTTATCTGGATGATAACGAGAAGCTGGCCACCGAAACATTCGATATGGTCGTTCTGGCCGTCGGACTGAAGACTTCCGAGAAATCTAGAGAAATGGCGGAGAAGCTGGGGCTTGAACTCAATGAATCGCACTTCTGCTCAACCGATTCGTTTCAACCGGTTCAGTCCTCTCGCCCCGGGATCTTTGTCGCGGGCATGTTACAAGGGCCGAAGGATATCCCACAAACCGTTATGGAAGCATCCGCGGCCGCCGGTGCCTCATCCAGGACTCTGGCATCAGCCCGGAATACGATGACGGTAAAGGAAGAATTTCCCCCACAGCGTGACGTATCCGGCGAGGAGCCTCGTATCGGGGTATTCATCTGTCGATGCGGCATCAATATTGCCAACACCGTTAATGTTCCAAAGGTCGTTGAGCATGTGAGGACTTTGCCGCACGTCGTTTATGCCGATGAAAGGCTGTTCACGTGCTCTCAGGATACTCAGGAACAGTTTCTGGAAATTATCAAGGAACACAAGCTTAACAGAGTGGTGGTTTCAGCGTGCAGTCCCAGGACTCATGAGCCGATGTTTCAGCTCACTATGGAAAAGGCTGGTCTCAATCCGTATCTGTTCACCATGACTAATATTCGAGACCAATGCTCCTGGGTGCATGCGTCACATAAGGAAGCGGCGACCCTCAAGGCCATGGATCTGGCGCGAATGGCTGTAGCACGGGCCGCGTTGTTGGGGCCGTTACAGAAATCCAAGATGAAGGTGGTTCCAAAGGCGTTAGTCATCGGTGGCGGTATTACCGGCATGACCTCGGCCCTGAACATGGCAGATCAGGGATTCCAGGTTTATCTGACGGAAAACAGTGACCGCCTAGGCGGCAATGCCCTCTCAATCGAGAAAACGATTCACGGTGAGGAGGTCAAGCCCTTTGTTACCAATCTCATCGGAAAGGTTGAAGGCCACCCGAGAATTGAGCTGTTCAAAAATTCTATCTTTTCAGATTTGAGCGGCCATGTCGGTCATTTCAAGGGGAAGATAACCCAGATGGGGCATGGACCTCGTGAAGTGGAATTCGGTGCGGCCATTATTGCTACGGGCGCGGTGGAATCCAAACCGACAGAATATCTTTATGGCGAACACCAGGCGGTAGAGACTCAGCATTCTCTGGAACAGCGCATTATAGATGGCGACCCGAAGCTCGCAGAGATCAAGAACGCCGTATTCATTCAGTGCGTCGGGTCAAGATGTGATGAGCGGCCGTACTGTTCAAAGATCTGTTGTTCCGCATCGGTTCGGTTGACGGAGCGTCTTCGCGAGATAAACCCTGATGTAAAAACTTACATCTTGTACAGGGACCTGCGAACGTACGGGCTTCTTGAGAAATATTATACAGCGTCACGTCGCTCCGGAACGGTGTACATTCGTTATAACCCGGAAGACAAGCCGAGAGTCGAGGCCGACGGCGACAGGGTGAATGTCGTGGTGCATGATCCGGTATTGGGTCAGGATATCACCATCCCTGCCGATGTCCTGACATTGGCGGCAGCCATCGAGCCGGCTCAGTCCAACAAGGAATTGGGGCAGATCTTCAAAGTGACGGTGCATTCCACAGGCTTTTTTATGGAAGCTCATATGAAGTTACGGCCGGTGGATTTCACCACTGAGGGTGTTTTTCTTGCGGGTCTCTCGCATTACCCGAAACCAATAGATGAAGCTTTGGCTCAGGCGACCGCGGCCGCTCAAAGGGCTGCTATAATCTTGAGCAAGGACGAAATGACTTTCTCGGGTGTTATTTCTAAGGTTGATCCCGATAAATGCGCAGTCTGCCTGACTTGTGTACGGCTCTGCCCCTACGGAGCACCTCGTATCAATGAGGAGCACAAGGCGGAGATTGTTCCGGCTCTGTGCCAGGGTTGCGGCATTTGCGCGTCGGTTTGTCCCGGCAAGGCGATAGATCTACAGCATTTCAAGGACGATCAGGTAATCCAGGAGATTGACACGTTGCTGGGAGTCGCTTCTTAGGCGAGAAACATAGAAAAAGAAATCCGGGAGCCCATTATCAGTGGGACACTTCGGATATGAGGAGATAGATATGCAGGAAACAGGTCTGAACCGGTCTATTGGGACGGTGACTCCGCCGTCAGGCGAATTGGCCGCGACAATCCATCAGTGCTATCAATGCGGAAAGTGTTCGGCTGGATGCCCTATGGCCTCTGAAATGGACTTGCTACCGCATCAGATGGTGCGGCATGCGGTATTCGGGAACGTGGAACCGATTCTTAAGTCCAACAGTATCTGGTTGTGCCTAACATGCCATACGTGCGGGGCACGATGCCCCAACGGCATAGACGTTCCCGCTCTGCTGGACCCAATTCGACATCAAGTGTTAAAGCAGAAAATTGCCACAAAGGAATCGACAGTTCCTGCCTTCCACACAACCTTTATGGATAACATCCGCAGGTTCGGTCGTGTAAACGAGCTTTTCCTGATTGGCATTTACAAAATGAAAACCAAAACCTACTTCAATGACATGGAACTGGGCTGGAAAATGTTCCGCAGGGGAAAGATTCACATATTGCCCCGTATAGCCAAGAAAGTCCGTGATGTCGCGGAATTATTCAAGACAGCTTCCTCCAGACCATAGAAGCCCGGTTTTAGGTTTGCTCATTAATATTTGAACATACCGGTCCCATTTATCGCAATTTAGGACTCTGGTTATAAGGATTTAAGAGGTCTACAATGGAATTCAGCTATTACCCCGGATGCACTCTCACAGGTTCGGCAAAAGAACTGGATGAATCCTTCAGGAGCGTCGCTGAGAAGCTCGGCGTCACTCTGAGTGAAATCCCCGATTGGACGTGCTGCGGAGCTTCTTCGGCTCATATGGTGGACGCGTTCCTCGAAACGGCATTGCCCGCGAAGGACCTTATTACCGCGGAGAAGATGGGTAAGGACGTCGTGGCGCCTTGTGCGGGTTGTCACGTTAGAATGAAAGCCGCCTCGATGAAAATCCTGGAAGAAAAGGAGCTTCAAGAGAAGTTTCCTTTTGAGGGAAAGATCAAAGTAATGTCCGGAATGGACATGTTTGATATGGCCGAGCTGCGTTCCAAGTTGAAGGAATTAGTGTCCAAGCCGCTGGAAGGGCTGAAAATAGCGCCTTATTACGGCTGTTATGCCGTGCGACCGCCTGATGTGGTGGAACCGGAAGATGCCGAGAATCCCATGCAGATGGATCGCATTTTGGCGGCTTTGGGCGCGGAAGTGCTGTCCTGGCCGTATAAGACCGATTGCTGCGGAGGTTCACTGGCTTTGGCTAGAACGGACATGGTACTGAAGCTGACTGGAAAAATCCTCGATATGGCTCTGCTGGTTGGAGCCGACGCGATAGTGACCCTTTGCCCAATGTGCCAAGCCAACCTGGACACCAGGCAGGCGGATATTTCTAAGGCGACGGGGAAGCTCTACGAGATTCCTATCATCTACCTTACTGAATTAATGGCCGTGGCCCTTCAGGATCCCAAGGCCCGGAGCTGGTTCAGCAAGCACATGGTATCGCCCGAAGGAGTCCTTTCATCCAAGGGGCTCATTTAGGAAGAGTTCGTGGGTTCTTTTAAGCACCAAGGAGGGGGGATCAAGATGACGTCAATAAGATGGGAATCCGATTGGGAAACAACACTGTCAATGTCCAGGGTTCAGGAAAAACCTGTGATGTTGGATTTTTTCAATCCGGGTTGAGGATCTTGCAGACAAATGGATACGGTCACGTATCCTGACTCCAGGACAGTGGAATTTGTAAATCGATTCATGATCCCATTCAGGGCGAATACTCAAGCGTTAGCCAATTTGGCGGGAAATTATCAGATTCAATATACCCCGACGGTGCTTACTGTGGACGGAGAAGGAAAAGAGCACCACAGGACAGTTGGTTTCATGGACCCGAAGGAATTTGTTCCATCCCTGATGTTTGGCGTGGCTAAGGCGAATTTCGCTAATGGTCTTGGGAAACGGGCCACAGCAATGTTGGACGTACTACTTATTGAATATCCACAAAGTGGAGTAGCGGCCGAAGCGACCAGACTGAAGCAGGAGTGGCTGAAGCTGGGAGTCGGCAAGTAGGGGCATGGGGAATAATGCCCGCCAGGAGCAGTTTTTGGGGGTGAGAAGGCCCCTCTTTTGATCATAAGCGTTTCCGGGAAAGTATTTTAAAGAGTTCGATCGAAGGTGAAATTAATGGCTCAAGTGAACGATATGGTTGGTGCGGTTCTGGTGATAGGTGGTGGAATCGCGGGGGTTCAGGCTTCGTTGGATTTGGCGGAATCAGGATTCCGAGTGTACCTGCTGGAAGAAAAGCCATGTATCGGTGGCGTAATGGCGCAACTGGACAAAACCTTTCCGACCAACGACTGCTCAGCTTGTATTTTTTCACCAAAATTACAAACACTGGCCCAAAACCCCAATATCGAAATTCTCGCTTATAGCAAACTGGAAGGAATTGAGGGGGAAGCCGGGCGCTTCAGAGCCAAGATCCGCCGGAAAGCCCGGTACGTGGACGCGGAAAAATGCACCTCATGTGGAACCTGTGCGGGAAAGTGCCCCATCAAAGTTCGTAATGAATACAATTTCGGACACGATGTACGAAAGGCCATTTACAAGGATTACGCTCAGGGTATTCCGTCAGTGTACACGATTGATACGGAGCATTGCCGTACTTTTTCAGGGCAAGAAGTGCGGTGTCTGCAATAAAGTTTGTCCCGCGGGCGCTATTGACTACGAACAGAAGGACGTAATTCAGGAAATTGAGGTTGGGGCTGCGATCTTGACTACAGGCTATGAATTATTCGACGTTGCTCGAATATCCGAATTCGGGTATGGCCGAATGCCCAACGTGGTGACTAATCTTGAAATGGAGCGCATTCTAAGCGCATCGGGCCCGTTTGAAGGCCAGATCAAGCGACCGTCAGACGGCGTTCACCCTCATAAGGTGGCCTGGATACAGTGCGTCGGTTCAAGGGACCCCAGAAAAGGGATGCCGCATTGCAGCTCGGTTTGTTGCATGGCCTCCATAAAGGAAGCTGTCATAGCCAGGGAGCATGATTCTTCAATAGAGCCGACGATCTTTTTCATGGACATCCGTGCTTACGGAAAGGATTTCGACAAGTACTATGAGCGAGCCCAGAAAGAGGGCGGGGTGCGTTTCATCCGTTCAATGGTCAGTCGACTTGTTGAAGATCCGATCACACGCGATCTCAGCATAACGTATTTGGATGAACAAAATCGTCTTATTACCGAAACTTTCAACATGGTGGTTTTAGCCGCGGGCATTACGCCCAAAGCTTCTACCATCGAAACCGCGGGAATCCTGAACGTTGATTTGGATTCGCTTAATTTCTGCGAAACAGGTACTTTTCAACCTGTCCATACATCTACTCCCGGCATTTTCGTCGCTGGCGCTTTCCAAGCCCCAAAAGATATCCCGCAGTCTGTCATGGAAGCTTCGGCCTCCGCGGGCGCGGCTATGCGTATGCTCACAAGCCGGCGAAATACCCTGACCAAGAAGAAGCAATTGCCGCCTGAAAAGGACTTTGCAGGCCAGGAGCCGAGAATCGGGGTTTTCGTTTGCCGATGCGGGATTAATATAGCCCAGACGGTGAATGTACCGGAGTTGGTGGAGAAGTTAATCTCTGTTTCCGGCGTGGCTTATGCGGGCGAGAACCTTTTCACGTGTTCACAAGATACCCAGCAACAAATCAAGAAAATCATTCAAGAATATGATCTGAACAGGGTTATTGTAGCCTCCTGCACACCTCGAACACATCTCCCGCTATTTCAGGAGACAGCTCGCGAGGCCGGGTTGAATAAATATCTGGTCGAGATGGCAAACATCAGAGAGCACTGCTCCTGGGTCCATATGCAAGAAAAAGAAAAGGCAACCAAAAAGGCATTTGACTTGATCAAAATGGCTGTTGCTCGGGGTCGGCAATTAGAGCAGGTCGAGGATCAACAGCTCCCGATGGTTCAATCGGCGTTGGTAGTCGGCGGAGGCGTAGCCGGAATGGCCGCGGCATTAAACATCGCGTCACAAGGCTTCAAGGTCGATCTGGTGGAAGCCGCGGACAAGCTTGGGGGAAATGCCTTGCGACTTTTCCATACCATCAAGGGAGAGCAGGTCAGGCCTTTTGTGGAAGACTTGGTGGGAAAAGTTACTGCCCACAATGATATAAACGTCCACCTCAAATCGAGAATAGAAGAAGTTCAGGGCTTCATCGGGAATTTCAAAACGCGAGTTGCCGGCGACTCAGACGAACCTGTAGAAATCGAGCACGGAGTAGCTGTTATAGCGACAGGCGCACACGAATGGAAACCTGATATTTATGGTTATGGAACCGATCCACGGATTAGAACTCATTTGGAAATGAGTGAAGCGCTGAAAGCGCAGGATCCGGCAGTCATCGGGACTGACACGACGGTTTTCATCCAATGCGTTGGGTCTCGGTGCGAAGAGCGCCCCTGGTGTAGTAAAGTTTGCTGTAATCACACGGTGCAGGATGCTATTGCGTTAAAAGAGGCGAATCCGGCCACGAATATATATGTTCTTTACAGAGATATCCGCACATTCGGTCTTAATGAGCCGTATTACGAAAAAGCGCGAAGAATGGGGGTAATATTTATCCGGTATGAGCCGGACCGTCCGCCCGCGGTTGAGATCGGTAAGAAAATCAACGTGCGAATAATGGATCGTGCTTTGGATCAAGGGTTCACATTTGAGGCGGACAGTCTCGTTTTGGCCGCGGCCATAATCCCGAATGAAGGTAATAAGGAACTGGCCAAGTTGTTTAAAGTCTCGACCAATGAAGATGGCTATTTCCTGGAAGCTCATATGAAACTGCGGCCGGTCGATTTCGCGACTGACGGCGTGTTTCTGGCGGGTTTGGCTCATTATCCGAAGCCGTTGGACGAAACGATAGCGCAAGCTGAAGCCGCTGGCGCCCACGCGGCCCAGGCGCTGGCACGCGGGTATGTCGATGCGCCGGGTATGGTATCCGTGGTCGATGAGTTCCTTTGCCGAGGATGTGGACGTTGCGTAGATGTGTGCCCGTTCCACGCCCCGGAATTGAAAGAAATCGCCCCACAAATGCTGAAATCTGAAGTCAATCCTGCGCTTTGCAAAGGTTGTGGTGCTTGTGGAGTGGCCTGTCCGACAGGAGCGGCTCAAGTCCGGCATTTTAAGGATGACCAGGTTGGTGACATGATTGACGCGGCCCTGGCATAGGGAATTAACGCAGGATGCACAGAGCTGCGGTCTAAGTATTATCAGTTTTGGGCGTTAGAATATGCGCCCGGCAGGGACGCCGGCCCTAGCGGAAGATGGTAGGACCGGCCTCCGTGTCGGTCACAAAATTGGAAAAAACCACGCTCGTAGTATTACCTAACGGTGAAAAGATACATCTGGAGCAGATATGAACGAAGCGTTTGAACCGAAGATCATAGCCTTTGCTTGCAACTGGTGCTCTTACGCCGGGGCCGATCTGGCGGGTGTCAGTCGTTTCCAGTACCCGCCGAGCATAAGGCTGATCCGTCTGATGTGTTCCGGTATGCTCGTCCCATCATATATCTTGAAAGCTTTTGAAAAGGGAGCTGACGGCGTCCTTGTCACCGGCTGACACATCGGAGAATGCCATTACCTGGAAGGTAATGAAAAAGCTCAAAAAGTCCTGGACAAGACCTGGCAACTGATGAAGCTCCTGGGCATCGAAGACACACGGCTGCGGCGAGAGTGGATTTCTGCGTCGGAAGGGACTCGGTTCGCTGAAGTAATTCGTGATTTTACCGATCAGGTCCGCCGGCTGGGCCCTAATCCTCTCGTGAAGAGGGAGACCGCTGCATGAATTTACCGGAAATTGTTGATCATACAAAAGCCTATTACTGCCTGGATTGCGGCATCTGCACGGGTAGTTGTCCTGTCTCCAGGGTCACGCCCGATTTTTCACCACGCCTCATGGTGGAAAAGGTCCTGATGGATGAAGAAGAGAGCCCTCTTGAAGACGTTAACGTCTGGTCTTGCCTGTCTTGCGGTCAGTGTAGTGCGCGATGTCCCGCGAAAATCGACTATCCGGAATTCGTGCGTATGGTCCGGGAAGAAGCGGTGCGACAAGGTAAGGGAGGGGTACCTGCGCACAGGGGACTGTTCCAGACGATAATGCGGCTACAGACCCTTGATATAAAGCAGAATAAGACCGACTGGGCCAGAGAAGCGGGTCGAATATCGGAATCCGGTGACACATACTATTTTGTGGGCTGTGCCCCTTATTTTGACGTGGAATTTCGAAAAGATTGGGACCTTGACGCACTTGAAGGGCCAAGGGGTGTGCTCAAACTCTTAAATGCCGTAGGCATCGAGCCGGTCATTCACGATGATGAGCGCTGTTGCGGCCACGATCTTTTGTGGAATGGAGATACCGAGAATTTCGCCAAGCTCGCGAAACGGAACATCGATCTGATCAAGAGTCTTGGCTGCAAACGTATAGTCTTTCAATGTCCCGAAGGGTATCTCACTTTCAAAAAATATTATCCCGAAGTAGTCGGAAAGATGGACCTGGAGCTGGTCCACTTTTATGAACTTATGGCTGAGGAAGCTCAAGCCGGAAATTTGAGTTTTGAGCCTCTCGAAACTACCGTAACTTATCATGACCCGTGCAGATTAGGTCGGCAGGCAGGCATTTTCGATGCACCACGAGCGCTTATTCAGAGTATACCGGGCATATCGCTGCTGGAAATGGAGCACAATCGGGAGAATGGTATCTGCTGCGGAACCAGCGCATGGATGGGTTGTTCGAGTTGTTCCAAGACGATCCAAAAAAATCGCCTCAATGAAGCGCTGGCCACAGGAGCGGAAACATTAATAACTGCATGTCCCAAGTGTAGGCTACATCTGAGTTGTGCGCTGCGGGACATGGAAATTGGAATGAAGATACGTGACATCAACGATCTCCTGGCGGAGAGTCTTAAGCTCTAATTCGTAGTATTTGAACAAGGATGATTAATATGGCTTCTCAGGAAGTTCTCATCGTGGGCGGTGGGATAGCCGGCATGCAGGCCGCCTTGGATCTGGGTGACATGGGCATTCAGGTCCACCTGGTCGAAAAGAATCCGAGCATTGGCGGCAAAATGGCCCAATTGGATAAGACTTTTCCCACTAACGATTGCACGATATGAATTCTTTCGCCTAAGCTGCTGGATGTCGGTCGACATCCCAAGATTAATTTGCTGGCATACAGCCGGATAACTGAATTTTCCGGCCAAGTGGGAGATTTCCGGGTCAAGGTCCATCGGAAATCACGGTTTGTTGATGCGAGTAAATGCACCGCGTGCGGAGCGTGCGCAGAGAAATGTCCTACTCGTGTTCCCAATGAATTCAATTTCGGTCTTGATGAACGCAAGGCAATCTACAAGGATTATGCACAGGGGATACCCTCGCAGTTTACGATAGACCCCGAGCATTGTCGCGTGATGCAGGGCCAAAAATGCGGCGTGTGCGCCAAGGTCTGTCAGGCCAAGGCTATAGATTACGAGATGAAAGACTCTGACGTTGAACTAAACGTCGCCGCGGTCATAATTTCAACAGGATACGAGCTGTTCGATGCGACTCAGATTCCCGAATACGGCTATGGTAAGCTCCCGAATGTCATATCTTCGTTGGAAATGGAGCGGCTACTGAGCGCGGGAGGTCCCACCCGCGGGCATCTGACTCGGCCCTCAGCGATTCATGCGGAGATCCGCGCAAAAGAAGTCGCTAAGCTTGTAAAGAAAGCCGAAAAGGCTGAAGACGCTGCCAAGGCTACAGATCTGCAGAAAGAACAAGAAAAATTGGAGCAGCACGCAGCAAAGTACCACACGGCCAAGAAACTGGGCTTCATCCAGTGTGTCGGTTCAAGAGATTTTCGGTTCCACAAATATTGCTCCTCTTACTGCTGCATGCACTCGATCAAAGAAGCAATCATTGCGAGAGAGCATGAATCCGAGACTCAGTCCTACATTTTTTACATGGATCTGAGAACGGTCGGCAAGGGATTTGAAGAATACAAAGTCCGAGGCGCGAATGTTTCAGGGATCAAATATATCCGGGGTCGCGTGGCGGAAGTAGCTCAGGATGAGGAGCTGAACCCCGTTATATATTACGAAGATACTGAACAACGCATGGTTCAAAGCTTAACTCTGGATATGGTCATATTGGCCAATGCATGCTCAGCGCCACGAGGGATAGTTGATTTGGCCAATCTGCTTGGTGTGGAATTGGAAGAGAACAATTTCGTAAAAACTCATCCAAATAGGCCGCTGGATACGAATGTTCCGGGAATTTTCAGTTGCGGATGCGCTCAAGGACCGATCGACATTCCGGAATCCGTAGCTCAGGCCAGCAGTGCAGCGGCTCGTGCGGCTGAGGTCGTGATGACCGGCGGTCGAGCATTGGCAATCTAGCATTTGGGTTGATCGCGAACTTCGTAGAGAATTGTATCAGCAGGGCCGTGGCTACCGGCCACCGCCCGGTGTGAATATGGAGACAGGAATTTGAAAGACCAGAAATCGGCTCCTCGCATAGGCGTTTTTATTTGTGATTGCGGTTCCAATATAGCCGGCTATCTCAAAATGCAGCAACTGATTGAGTATGCGAAGACTTTGCCGGATGTGGCATTCGTTCAGGAGAACCTTTACACATGCTCCGAGGGTGGCATAAACGAAATCAAGGAAGCTATTCCCAGGGAGAACCTGAACCGTGTCGTAGTGGCTTCATGCACTCCGAGGACGCATGAGCCGCTATTCCAGAGTGCGTGCGAGGAAGCGGGTCTGAACCCATATCTCTTTGAAATGGCCAATATCAGGGACCAGTGCTCATGGGTTCACATGAAGGAAAGTGAAAAAGGCACTGAAAGAGCGCAGAAGCAAATAGCAATGGCAGTTGCCAAGGCTGGTCGGCTCCGGCCTTTAAATCGCATTCAGCTAAGCTTGTTCCACAGGGCTGTTGTGATAGGTGGCGGTGTTTCAGGCATGTCGGCCGCTATGGCTCTGGGAAACATGGGCTATGAAGTCGACCTCGTAGAAAAACAGGATCGTCTTGGTGGCCTCCTCAATGACCTTAACATTATTTTGCCCACTCATGAGGACCCAGCCATTCTGGTATCCGAGCTTGTCAGCCGACTCGAGAGCAATCCCAAGGTTGCAGTTCACACCAATGCTGAAGTGAAAGCGGTCGAAGGATACGTGGGCAACTATAATGTGACGTTATCCGAGAACGGGGCAGACACCAAGGTCGATGCAGGAGTAATCGTCGTAGCCATAGGAGCGCGAGTACTAAAGCCCCTAGGACTTTTCGGTTATGACGGCAATCAAGTGGTTACGCATTACGAGCTTGAAGCCATGCTCAAGCAAAATCGCCCCGAGGCGAAGCACGTTGTTATCATACAGTGCGTGGGTTCCCGATGCGAAGAACGGACCTATTGTTCACGTATCTGCTGTATGACAGCGGTCAAAAACGCAATTTTGCTCAAAGAAAAAGACCCGGCCACGCAGGTTACCATCCTGTATCGTGATATGCAGATGTATGGAGTGGAAAATGAGGACATGTTCCGGAAATCCAAAGAAATGGGAGTCCGGTATGTGACCTACGATCCCGCGCGACCGCCTGTGGTGGAATCAGGGCTTGTTAAAGTTTTTCACCTCCGCATGGGCAAAAACGTCAAACTTTCTGCGGACCTGGTGGTGTTATCGACGCCACTCATTGCGCAACCGGATGCAGGGAACATATCCACCATGCTAAAGGTGCCGTTAAACGAAAACGGCTTTTTCTTGGAAGGACACGTCAAGCTCAAGCCCTTGGATTTCGCTACGGATGGGATTTATCTGTGCGGAAATGCGCGCTTCCCTTCCACAATTCGAGAAGCTATAGCCCAAGGGTTAGGGGCGGCTTCCAGAGCCGCGGGCGTGCTCTCCAAGGACGCCCTATTCACCAGCGGGATTGTGGCGGATATCAGTCCTGAAACCTGTTGTGGCTGCCAGGGATGTGTCGACGTGTGCCCATATGGGGCGATAAGCTACATGGAAGATCAGCGTATTTGTGAGGTGAATAAGGTCTTGTGCAAAGGTTGCGGAGGTTGTGCTGCAACGTGTCCGTCAGGCAGTGCAAGACTTGACGGATTCTCTAACGATCAGATCTATGCGCAAATCGAACGTGCCTTGAGCGCGTAAAATTATGAGGGACCAGTTATGTCCAACGAACAATTTGAACCCACTATAATAGGCTTTCTATGCAATTGGTGCGCATACGCGGGAGCAGACTTGGCCGGTGTCAGCCGACTACAGTACCCGGCTAATCTTCGAACTATCCGTACCCTTTGTTCCGCAACTGTCGGACCTCATCAGATCTTGAAGGCGTTTCAGAAAGGCGCAGATGGTGTTTTTGTCGGTGGGTGACACGTCGGTGATTGCCATTACCTGTACGGTAATTACATGACGGTCAAGAGAACCAATTTTATGAAGCAGCTCCTGGAATTTTCCGGTATTGAGCCGGAGCGCTTAACGCTCAAATGGGTTTCTTCCGCCGAAGGACCTCGTTTCGCCAAGGTGGTCACGGAATTTGTGGAGAAAATAAGAAGTCTCGGGCCTTCCCCTTTGCGTCAGCCGAAAACGTTTGAACAAACCGATTAATGGAGCTCGAGAAGATCGAGACTTTGAATAATAACGGATAATTTGCGACTGGGAAAAATTATATGATTGAACAGGTAAAACAGCATGTAAAGGCGCTCCTGCAAGACGGCACAATAGGAGCTTTTGTGGGCCTCAAGGATCAGGAAGGGAACATTGCCCCATATATTTATGAAAAAGCTGAAGAATTGGACGATGGCTTCAGCCTTGGGGACTGCAACGGGTTGGGCGATTCCCGGTATCCCTTGGCAAGAATCGCCATGACCTGTTCCAACCGATATCCTGATACAGTAATCGGTGTTCTTGTAAGGGGCTGTGATGATCGGGCTCTGAATGAACTGTTTCGTTGGAATCAGGGATCGGTTTCCGACAGAATTAAACGCGTGGGAATTGCCTGTCCGAAAGAGCTCGCTCAGTTGCACGAATGCCGCAAGCCCTATCCGGAGGAGTTCGTTGCGGGTGAAAAGACGGAACCCGTAACCAATTTTACGGTTTCGGACCTTATGGCTAAAGACCTATCTGCCAGACTGTCATATTGGGCAGAGGAGTTCAACCGCTGCATAAAATGCTATGGGTGTCGGGATGTCTGTCCGGTATGTTTTTGTAACGTATGCACTTTAGAAGAAGACAGCTTAATACGAACAGGCGATCTTCCACCGGAAAATCCGATGTTTCATTTGACGCGAGCGGTTCACATGGCGGGCAGATGTATTGATTGCAATCTTTGCACCGAAGTCTGCCCCGCTGAGATACCTCTGAGGACTCTTTATAAGAAAGTGGCCGAAATCGTGCGGGACGAGTTTGGTTATGTCACCGGAGAGACCGGCGAGGGAAAGTCTCCCCTGAATATTCTTGGGCCAAGTCCCGGTCATACTGCGGCAAATGACTAGAAACGCTTGCAAAACCTTCTGAGGCATGCTACGGAAAATACCGCGTAGAAGGGGGACAAATAATTTCTCGCGGCACCCTTTCAAGAATTCCTAACGGCGAACGCCCTTAGATGCAGCCAAGACCGCAGGCGAGTCGATTAGAGGACGCGGCCCGAACTAAAGCCATGGAAGCCAAACCAAAAAGAGCCAATTTTGTATTGCTCGATAATCGGATAGTAATTGAATGCCCCTTCTGCGGCAGGACTCTCATTAGAACCAATTACGATCGAGTAAAAAAATTATTTAATCAAATAGGCGCTCCTCCAGGCAAATTATGTCCCAAATGCGGAGGCGTGGCCATACTCCAACTCGGTTCAATAGCCAGAAAAGAGGTTCTCTCGAAGATCCAGCGCATGAGATCAGAGGACAAACCCGATTCAGGCGATATGCTTTTGGAATAGTACCAGTTGGTTCAGAATCTCTGTGGCCGGCAGGACGCCCAGCCTACCAAGGCAGACTGCAACTAGCTCCTGTGCCGGTCGGATTGATTTGCAACAGCAACATAGAGGCGCAGAAAAACTGAGGAGGGAATTGTGCTCACGCCGGAGAATACCATCCTGGTTATGATTGATATACAGGAAAAGCTCACTCGCGCGATGCTGGATAAAGAAGTCCTGGTGCAAAATGCATCAAAAATGGTGAGCGGAGCAAAAATATTAGGAGTGCCGATCATTAGAACCGAGCAGAATCCCAACGGCCTTGGCCGAACAGTTCCGGAATTGGAAGAGTTGCTGCATGATGTAGAACCGATCAGTAAACTAAGCTTCAGTTGCTGTGGTGAGCCTCGGTTCATGAACAAATTGCAGGGATCGGCACGTAGGCAGGTCCTTGTAGGGGGAATTGAATCTCACGTGTGCGTTTATCAGACGGTCTTGGATCTTGCCGCTTCAAATTACGAGGTACAAGTCCTGGCCGATGTTGTGTCTTCCAGAACCGCGGAAAACAGAAACATCGGCCTTGATCGATGCCGTGAAGCGGGTGCGTCCTTGACCAGCGTTGAAACCGTTTTGTTCGAAATGCTCCGAGCCGCTGAAGGCGAAAAATTCAAACAAATGTTGAGAGTGGTGAAGTAGTCCTCTATTTAGCTCCCATCAATTCAACATCGAAAATTAATGTAGCATTTGGGGGTATGACTCCTCCTCCCGCTCCTCGATCGCCATATCCCATCGCTGGAGGAATCGTGATTTTTGCGCGGGTTCCGATTTTCATTTGTGCGATAGCTTCATCCCACCCTTTTATTACTCTACCGGTTCCGAGGAGGAAAACTGATTGGCTCGCCTCGATCCCTGGAACTATCGAACTTGGTCCCATCGGGGAGTGTGCCTGTATAATGAACCGAAACTGTCTTGCCTTTTTCGGGCAGGGGCCCCTGGCCTTCTTTTATTATTTCGATTTTAACTCCACCCGGTGTCGTAGCAATTTTTCCGCTCCTTGTACTAATGAGAAAGCCACAAGCATTATAGCTGCGCATAAAACTGCAATTGTCGAAAAGCGTTCTTTCAATGTCCTCTCCTTTCGTCAAGTATCTTGAACGTGAGGTGTAGCAGGCTCAATTTGAATTGTCCAGCCGATAGCCTTAACGTCGGATATTTATTACAAAAGTTTTCTTCTCTGCAGCTTCTTCTCTCTTCCAGGGGCGCTTGTACCGGAAATTGATAGAGGTTTCGCCGGTTTTCACCGGAAGAAAAGAAAAGGTAGCGGTGCCGCCTACGCCAACGTGAGTTTTTGGCCTCGATGCGTCGCGTTTATAGGTTTCCCCTGTCAGTTTTAGAAATTTCTTGTCGTAAGAGGCTGTCCATTTATAGCCTGTGGTCGGATTAGCTTTCAGAGGTATTTGAAATGTCTTTCCTAAAGTCACCGTCTTGTCAGCAGCATATGCCGGGAAAGCAATCACCAGCAAAAAAGAAATCGCCACAAAGGACAAGATCGCCGTTCCTGCGATGAAGCTCTTGTAAAGATTGCAGCCAGGGTTGCAACATGTTACGTCTCCTTCGTTGTCTATTGCCTAAAAATTACCTTGAACCCTAATGAATTTCCTATGCTTTTTCGCCGGCATTTTCAAGGTTTCTCTTCGCCCTACGCAATATTTCGCGAACTTCCTCGTCGGACATATCGTGAAAATCCGTGTAAAATGATGCTACAGCAAAAGAGTTCGAAGCTTGAGTAATGAGACAATAAATTTCGTCGAAATAAGACTGCACTGCACTTATGGAGCTGCGCGGAGAGACTGGCACTGCAAGGACCAAAGATCTTGGATTCTGATTCCGGAGCATCTTGGCCGCAGCGATAGCCGTATATCCGGTCGCAAGACCATCATCGACGAGGTATACATCCATGCCTTCGACAGATGGCGCAAGTTCATGATCAGTATATTCAATGGCACGACGGCGCACTTCAATTAGGTACTTCATCCGTAATGGATTCTATTTGAGATTCAGAAATCCGCATGTATTTCAACATCTCTTCGTTCAGGATTCGGCTTCCATCGATGGCAACCGCGCCGAATCCCATTTCCGGAGAAGTTGGCACCGGCAGTTTCCTCACCAAGGCGAGTTCGAGCGGTACCCTAAGCCTTGCTGAGAGAGGTTCTCCAACCGGGACTCCGCCTCGAGGGAGGGCGAACACTATGGAATTCTGCCCCGGTTTGGGATTCAAAAATTCGGTAAGAGCGAGTCCTGCATCGCTACGATCACGAAATTCCGGAAAGGGCCATAATACCTGCTTTTTTATATGAACGAGTTCGGTACCATCCGGAGAGTTCGGTTTTGCTTTCATTTGAGCCCACCGGCCGCCCAATGCTAGATTAAGACGTCTCCACCACATGATGACTGTTGCTCTCTTCGGGCAATACCGAGCCTTTTCGCTCAGGCAGCTTGCCGCAATCGAGAATTCCAATCCTTCAACAAGTCTACGAAATTCACTGATTTATTTCGTAGCTCGTCGGGAGGCGGCATTTTATTCAATCGCATCAATTCTTCTATAGCCGCCATTTCTCTATCTCGGTTGTTACCGGCTGCTGCATAGATTTGATTGTTCTTTGCGTAAAATACGATGAAATCCAGAGCGGATAAATTCCCATGGACAATAATTTCATCCCATTTCTTTGCGTGCCCGACATAACGAAAGAATAATCCCACCTGATTTGTCCAGAAAAACGGGACGCTGCGGTATGCAATTTCATTGCCCGCCATATTGTGGCCGGCTACACGTCCTTGCTGTTCGGCGGTGCGCCAGTGCTCGATTCTCATTTCTTCACCGGTGCGCCATTCTGGGAAAGTCGCTATATCACCTGCAGCATAGATGTCCGGACCAGCCTTAAAATGATCGTCGACCCTTACGCTTCCGTCAGGCAACAGTAGTCCCGTGTCGCGAAGAAATTCAGTTGCCGGGATCACCCCTATACCTAAAATGACCATATCCGAGCCGATGCGTTCACCAGTTTTTAAAACTACGGCTTGAACCTTGCCGTCGCCTTCAAATCGATCCAATTCTGCCTGGAACTTGAAATTCACTCCTTTGCGCTCGTGCAACATTTGAAATATTTTTCCTAATTCCGGACCTAATGCTGTCTCGAATGGGACTGCTTCTCGTGTGACTACCGTGACAGGCCGCTTTCGCTCACGAAGCGCATTAGCAGTTTCCATTGCGATAAAACTGGAGCCCACCATTACTATGTGATTAGCTTTTTCGCTTGCCCTAAATATTCTCTCGGCATCTTCGAAACTACGCAGTGTGAAGATATTCCCCAAATCCGCGCCCGGAACTTTGGAATTGCGAGCAATGCCTCCGCTCGCTATCAACAATTTGTCGTAATTAATTGTTTCTCCGTTTTTGAATGAGACGCTCTTCTTAGTTGTATCCACACCGATTACTTTCCGCTGCAATTCTATCTCAATGCCATGTTCTTTGTAGAAATCTTCGGACCGAAGTAGCACCCCTTCCGCATCGGACTGTCCTTCCATATATTGTTTGCTCAACTGCGGTCGATCATAGGGCGATCGGTTCTCGTGAGTTATCATGACTATTCGGCCTCTAAAGCCATCCTCACGTAGTGTTTGAGCCGCCGCGTTTCCCGCGGCGCCTGCCCCGATGATGACAAAAGTGCGCCCATCGGTTTCAGGCTCAAATTTGGAAATTTCATGCGACTTTTTGCCTTCAAATGGCTCGGGAACTCGGACGAGGACATCCTCTCCTTCTATTCGCACCTCATAGTGAGCCAGACCATCGAGAGAAGGGGGCTCTTTCAAATCGCCGGACCTGACATCATATGACGCATGGTGCCAGGGACAGACAACTCTGTCACCGCTCAGAACGCCCCCATCCAGCGAAGCGCCGTAGTGAGGGCAGAGTCCACCGATAGCGTGGAATTCACCATTAATTTTGACGAGCAAGACTTTTTTATCCTCGGCAATTTCGTAGGATTTCATTTCTCCGTCTTTGAGATCATTAATATTGGCCACAACAATTTCCCTGAAGTTCATGTCAATCTTCTCCCTGTATTTCAGCATCCGGCTCGCAACAGAACCGATTGCTTCTTTTCTTTTATTGATGCCATTGAAGATATTGTGTCGCGGAAAAAATTGGCAGATCTTCGGTCGGCTGGATGATCGGCAGAAATCAAAATAAAGAAGCAATCTCCAAGGCACGGAGATTGCTTCTTTTCACTCGTAATGACCTGTCGGGGACTGCCAATCGTCCAGCACGATAATTAGCTCGTGATTGATTTCTTCAACAATAAATCTATTTGGCCGGCAGCACGGTCACTTTGCGACCTTCTGTCTTGCCGAAGCGGTCCGGATTATACATAAGAGAAATCCTGGAGCCTCTCATCCAGAAATCGCCTTCCATTACCGCTCTTGCCAGGTATGAATATCTGTATTGCCCTTTCCAAGCACGATTCTTAAAAACTCGGACGCCATCGTCTCTGAATTCCAAATATGTTGGGGTAAAATCAGAGAAACCTTCTCTCCAACTTGGTTCCGTAGTTCGGCGGCTCTCTTCCGCACCTTCTGTGGCCAGTTCCGAATTGACCGGCACGAGACCGGCAGGCACAGGGTCCTCCAATGCAAGATATTCAAACTCGTCATAGGACCCTTGCTTTGATCGAGAAAGTACTCCTATTTCGACAGTCACTCGCAAAACATCACCGACCCTGATTTCATCGGTGCCGTTCAGGTTTTCAATCTTTTTATTTAATGTGAAGCCTTTGCTCAGAGCGGATGGGTCGGTGATTAAATCCGGATAAGTCACCGAAAGATTGTAATTGATCAGTTCTTTCGGAGCCGCGGTAATGTGGATCTTGCCTTTGTCGAGGAACTTGCGCGGATCCACCTCCACAAAAGCCGAGGCATCTGAAATGGTTGTTTCGACAGGTTTTTCTGTCCCATAGTCGATCTTGATTTTGACCGATTTAGCTTTTTGTGCGTCTCTGCCTCGGAAGTATTTGCTAAGAGCCAATAAGCACCAGCCGGTATCCGCTGTAGATATCCATTTTCCATCGGGTTGAAGGCCTCTCAGAAGACTGCCTGCCCATCCGTCCGCTTTCTTGGAGGCGGCTCCTGCTTCCACTGCAGCGATGAGGCAAACCGCAATTTCACGAAAACTGGAATCATAATAATTAATCCTCTCAGCATCAGGCTTGGGATCGAGAGCGGCTATCATCTCGGCGATTTTCTTCTGTGGCAGATAGTCTGTTTTTTTGGCAGCCAGCAGCAGCAAGGCCTTGGCCTGATTACTTAATGAATTGTAATTACGGAAAAACGGTTCCAGTTCCGCCGCTGAAAGCATTTCGCCCATAGCAAGATTTAACAGGGCAAATTCCCTGGTCCAGGTTTCCTCTTCAACCCCGTTTGTATCCTCTTTCTTGAACACACCATCGCGGATCCTGGTGAGAGCCGCTTTTAGTCTTGCATCAGGAACCTTCAGGCCGGCCTGCCGGGCTTCTATCAATGCAAAGGTTGCATACATGCTTCCCCACCACGAACTATCGGACCCACCCGGCCAATAAGAGAAGCCTCCGTCTTGAAGCTGCATAGACAATAATCTTTCGACGCCTTTACTGAGAAATTGATCAACCTGCTCGATTTTTATTCCCGGAATTGTGCCGGAATGTATCAATTCTCTAATTCCAACCAGAGGTATAATTCCGGAACTCGTCTGCTCTATGCACCCATAAGGATAATTCAATAGATATTTTAGGCCTGGAGCTATCCTCGCCCAATTGGTAGTGCTTAGGGTCAGGTACGCCTTGAAATCAGACGGATTGATATCTGCGGGATTCAATTGTTTAATAATATCCGGGATATTCACGGACAAATCTGTTTTTTCCGAAAAAGAGCCTACAGTTACACGATTTACAGGAATGTACCTGGAGTGAATAGGGAGACTCTGTTCAATAGCATCCTCATATTTTGCCGAGGGCACTACAAAGTTGCCCTTAAATCGGAACCAACCATTTTCAAGTCCGCTGGTCACCTCGGCAGCGGTCTTTACACTTGAGCTAGACCACGGTTCAATCGTCGCGGAATTCTGAAGGAGGCGGACGCTAATATTTTGCGAGCTTTCCGCGGACAATGCGGCATCACCTTTTTCTGCGGTTTTATTATGTAACACTACCGGAAAATTGACGCGATCACCTGGAATGAGGAATCTTGGCACTGACGGTTCCATAAAGAATTCTTTTGTTACAACCATGTTCCGCTGTCCGGAAACAAACCCGGCGGTCTTGTCGCAAACCACCGCATAGACTCGGTACGCAGTGGTGGTGTCCGGGAGCTGAAATTCAACCGTTGCCCGTCCGGAAGCGTCGGTAACTACAGCGGGATTGAAATACGCTACAGGCCGGAAATCCTTCCTTATTTTTAAACTTCCGGCAACTTCTCCCAATCCCATCTCGCCGCCTGTCAGCGGGCGGGTGAACATGCGCAACAAATCCTGACTGACCAACGCCAGGCGAAGATCTCCCGAAAAAACGGATAAAGGAAGATTGAAAAACGCGAGAGCAGAAAGCTCAGGTGTCTTAAATCGAGTGAGAGCCATTACCGCCTCATCGACCACACACACAGCGAGTTCAGATGCCGCGCCCTTACCGGCTTGATCAGTTACCTTGAAGGTAAGCGTCTTTTTTTCTGCAGGACGTCCCTTAAGTTCCTTTTGCTCGGGTTCAATATCCAGGCGCAATTTTTGCACTTCGCTCCGGATTGTCACGTCTGCGTAACCAAAAAATACGGTGGGAATATCAGTATCGGTTTGGGACGGGTAAATGGGAAAACCTTCTCTGCCCGCTGAAGCCATTAACGATACATAGACATTCGGTTGCATCTGCTCCGATGCTTTGAACTGGTAACTACCCTCTGTCCCGTTTACGTCTATGATCTTGTATTCGAGCACTCCTGATTTTTCGAGTGCAATTAAACATTTTTTGACCGCTCGCGGAGTGTGAAATTCGATCCGTACCGGCTCCCCTGCTCGGTACTCTTTTTTGGACAGGGATACCAAGACCTGATTACCGGTACGTGTTTCCTTCTCCGCTTGACGCCGTATCCAGTTGTCGTAATCGTCCCATCCGACTTTAAACAGGGTTTGGCTTGAGTACCGCCCGGTTTTGTCTTCGTATGTGAATGCGACCAGGTAGTCTCCATAATCATTGAATTCAAGCGAAAATGGGGCTTCTCCATTGACGATAGATTGCTGGGATGTGAGGGTTTTCATCCATCCTTCTTCCCACAGATCCTTCAAATTGCCTGCCTCATCCCGTTTTTGGGTATACAAGTATTTTTTTTGCATAATGCGGGCTTCTATTTTTCCTTCTTGGATTTTCTTGCCCTGCTGATCCACGACAAGCACCTTCATTGACGATGCATATCCGGTCTGCACCTGCCGCGGATGGGAGGGGATGCCCACAAGATAGCGAGGTTTCGGCGCATACGTGGCTATTTCGGTGGCTGGCTCACCGTCTATATCCAGGACCGTGGCCGATACATTCACTCCATAAATCCCGGTGAGTAGCCGTTGATCGAGGGGTATAGTGAAGTTAAGCTTCCCCGCCGCATCAAGCATACTCTCACCCGATTCCAGGAATAATGTCGATTCATCTTCATTCCCGAACGTGTAAGCATCGAATTTTTCGACTTTGTTTGTTGAAGGCACCAGGGTAGCCTTCCAACGAACTTTGGCATGCTTGACAGGTCCGCCCGTATAATATTCGCCCATAACGATGACAGACAGGAATTCTTCCCGTTGCTCCAAGGAAATGTAATCTTTGCCGATGCGTTCACCCTTCTTGACGGAAAGTGAGACAAAATGCTTGGGCCGCTTGTATTCCTGGACAAGAAAAGTTTTCGTAAATTCGTCCTTTTTATCGTCAGACTTTGTGACAGTGGCTTTTAATGTATATGTCCCGACAGGGAAGAAGGTTTCCAGTGCAAATGAGTCATAGCAAGTCCCAAATTCGCTCAGCGTCAGCTCTTTACTATAAACAACGTCTTGCCGCGGTCCCACGATCTCCAATTTCGCCTTCTCACCTGTAGGTGAGACAATCCGGTTTTGTTTATAAGCCCTAGCAAAAAACTTGAAATGAACATTTTCTCCCGGACGGTAAACACCTCTTTCAGTGAAAAGATATCCTGTTCGAGCGTCAGGTGCATCCCGAAGATCCTCGATTTGAGTAACGCCAAACGGCTTGAGCCGAAGCTGATTCAGTTCGATAAAGCATGCGTCCGAAGCTGTGGCAGCAACAGCCGATGTGACTTGAGCAGTACTCAACGGCCGGTTCGAAATGCCCGTCGCCTCGGCGCCGACGGTGATTGAAGGAAATTGCTGGCCGTCTTGCACAAAAATGATCCCGTTTTGATCGGTCTTGCCTATTGTGCTTGCAACTCCGTTGGATAGAAAGAGCATAAGGTCAGCACCGGCAACCGGTTGTCCGGTGTGCACCGAAGTTACCCATAGCAGCAGATTTTTTGCCGAGATCTTATAGCTAATTGACAAATCTGTGATCTGGATAAGTTTTGGAACTCTCTCCCTGCATTTTCTTATCAGGATCGGAAAGAGCGCTCATCCATATTCCACCACGTTCCGGTTGGGGACGGAAAGACAACGGAAGGGAATATCCGTATACATTGTCTTTGGCTTCAGGAGCAAAAAAGGCCTCCGAAGCTTCCGAAAACTCACCCAGAAAAATCAGGCGCTATTTTCCCACTTTTGGTGAGGTCTTCGAGAATTCCAGCCTGTTCCGGAGAACCCATTTTTGGCAGGGGATCGTTTCTTGTAAGCGACGCCGATATTGATGGGGCGAAATATGGAGGTATTCTCGTGAGCTTGCACCTGATCTTCGTGACATCAGCGAGTTTCAAAGGCAAAAGTTGACGGCTTTTCAGTTCCACTACGGAGCGTTCAGTTCGTACCGAAATTTCCGGTTTTATGCCTGGACCTTTAAATTTGAATTCCCTCATGGCCAGGACCGACGCTCCGTCGTTCACAACTACGGGCGCGATGTCGAGAACGTAATCCCGGTCAAGTTCAAAATCACCCTTAATTCTATATCTGGTGTCCCCTAGACGTGAAACCGTAAAGCCGCGCACTTCAGGTTTTAGCTTAATAGCACTCATAAGCTCATCTTCTTCTAAGGGGATCGAGAGCGCCAGATTAAGCCCCTTATCAGTTTTTGATTTGTAGTAAGTTCCAAAGCTCGTTACTGAAACTGTTTGGGCGGAAAGAAATTGATACGCGAATTCCCGTTGCATCAGAAGCCTTCCTGATGCGTCTGACAGGCCCTTGTCAATCGTGATCTTTACAGTTCCGATTTTGGATGCGGTCCCTAGAGGGACCAGCCTGAATTCTCTCATGGTGCCGGTGGCCTTCTGCTCAGTCCCCGGATCTAACAATTCGAAATTCTCCGCCGCCCCGTCCACGGTCACTTTCGTGCTGTTTGACAAATTGGTTGTAAACACCGGGTGATTAAACCTCAATATAACCGCCCATTGGCCGGATTTTTCTCCTTGAAAATAAGCATCCCGCCTTGCGTATGCAGTTAATTCATCGGCATGGCTGTAAAACGGGATTAATAATACGAAAAGCAGAATTGATGGACCGAACCATTTGAGCGCAGAAGTCTTCATTATCACACCTCTAAATCGATAAAATGGAAATTCGGATGGGCACTGTACAGAGATACCCCCCTGTCGCACGGTTTACGTCGGCGCATGGATCTTTTATAATTTTGCTGTAACGGATCGTATAGCCTCATTTTTAATGTGTCCCAAGTTCTCTGAGCTCACACGAAAATGGGTCAAGTTAAATTCTTGAGTGGAAAATGGAAACTGAAAGCAAAGAGCCATTGAAAATTCCCCGTAAATCGAGTGGTCCTCTGAGACTTTACTTAGAGGATGGCGCACTTTTCGTGACCGGTTTTGGATTGTGGATACCGGTCGATAACAAAGAGCAAGGCTTAAAGCTCATTGCAGAACTGGAAGATCAGGGATACCGAATTTGTTATTAAAAAGTGAATCCAGTAATGCCAGTTTAAGCTTTTTCCAATGGGGCCACCGCCGTTGGAAGACTTGAATTCGAGGGCGGCGGTTTGAACGCATAGGTCCTCAGCAGAGCCACACCGTACACTGCCAGCAAAACCAGAGCGATAAAGAACGTTACAAAAATTTTTAGATTCCTGATTCTCACATCTATCTCCTTACGTCGAAACGATTGCCCGTTAGAGCAAAAATACTTCCGTGCGGATTTGAGCGTCAGATATCCCCATAGATCGTAGGCTTTCAATCGCCATATCGACCATCCTGGGCGGAGCACAAATGTAATAGCCGGTTCGTTCTCCTCTATTGCCAACCAGGCGACTGATTTTATCTTTATCGAGGTGGCCGTATTCCCCGGACCATCCTGTTTTCGGGCTAGCAACGATGTGGATCACTTTCAGATGAGGTTGCGTACCGGACTCGATCTCGGCCAGTTCGGACCTGAACACTATGTCTTCTTCGGTTCGATTGGCGTAAAGAAGCAGTACGTTTGCTTGTTTCCGGGTATCTCGCATATGCCTGATCATGCTCATGATTGGAGTTATGCCGATTCCTCCAGCAATAAACACAAAATCTCCATCCTTAGGATGAAAAGTGTAGCAAAAACGTCCAAACGGTCCCTCCTCTAGAGCAGTATCTCCTACTCGCGTCTGTCCTATTGTCGCCGTGAAATCACCTGATTCTTTGATTGTTGAACTGATAAAATCTTTATTGGCCGGGCTTGATGAAATTGTCCAATGGTGCTCTTCAACCGGTAATCCTTCAGATCGTCGAAGCGTCAGAAAATGAAACTGGCCCGGCTGGTAGTCATAAATCGGTTGGCCATCCTGGGGAGTGAATTTCACGGTCCAAACGTTATGTGTTTCTTGTTCTACCCCTATTACTTTAAAAGGAGATCTCTCCAATTGCCTCGGTTTTAACACCTTGTGATGAACATACGCGAAGATCGCAAGGCCAAACAGCAGCAACCAGAGGAGGCGCATCAAAATCGGAGCCAGATCATAGGCTGCAAACCAGCTATGGACAAACGCGCCTGCGACAATGAGCACCGCCAAGACATTGTGGACGCTCCGCCATTGTTCGAACGTTAATCCAAAGCTACTATACCAAAGGCTTATAATTACATGCAGAATTAGGAGCGTAAGCACCACTCTGCCGCCCCAGACGTACCAAGGCTGGTTGAGGCTGGTAAGGAGTCCTAGCCCTAGCCCACCGTACGCCATACCCGGCGGGTGAGCCAGGAGCAGAAAAACAGCGAACACTCCCATGTACCTGTGGAATCGGATGACTACATCGAATCCAAAGGGTCTTTCAATCCACTTCCAACGCGAGGAGAGGACTGGTTGAACTGCTATAATAGCAAACGCCGCCAATGCGAAACCTGTGGCCGTATCGAACAGAACAGTCATGTCGCTTTTCATCCGCAGCGCGGCCATAAGCCACAGCGGACTCAGAGCCACAACAACGTAAAATGTTGCCAACACGAAGCCCATAATTTTTTCTCCAAGAATGGAAATGGAATTGTTCCCCCGAATGGGCAGTCAATTATTGTAATGGTGTTGAACTTGAATCGCTTACGATTTGCTTTTTGTCGGAGCTAAATTCTCTACGAAGCTTTCATTTCAACCAAATCATATAGTTTCTGGCATCACTGATAACACGAAGCGCCGACAGACCCCTTTATTTCTCTAGTCAATTAACTGAAAAAATCGTTTCAATTAAGTTTTAGCGTAGCTTCCTGAGGTTCATGCGTCAATTGTAATTTGGTACAATCTTTGTTTGAAATCTGCAATCCCACTAGATAAAAAAGGAGATAAAGAATTCTGCCATTACTGAAACGAAAAATGTAATATGAAATGATGATTGATAATCGAATCACCAGGTGGAGAACAAAATGACCGATCAAATCAAAGCTTCGATATGTGGAGAAATAGCAACCATCCTGTTTGATAGACCCAAATCATACAATTCCCTGGATTTGGATACCATGGCGATTTTTGCCGAGCACCTGGTCAACTTGGCCGTCGATGATACGGTGCGCGGAGTAATTATATCCGGACAGGGGACGGTGTTCTGCTCCGGAGGAGACCTGAAGTGGGTGAAGAGTTGGCCACAAGGTTATGCCGCGGCCTTCCACAATTTGGCCGCTCGACTTCACCAGGCGACGTTGGAAATCCGAAGGATGAGAAAACCGGTTATAGCCGCGATAAACGGTGTCGCGGCCGGAGGAGGCTTTTCAATTGCATTAGCTTGTGATTTCAGAGTTATGGCCAGATCTGCGACTTTGAAGCAGGCCTATACATATTATGGATTATCCATCGATGGAGGAGGGACATTTATATTACCGAAACTTGTGGGATTGGCTCGTGCTCTTGAAATAGCGGCTTTTGATAAATCGATTTCAGCCGAACAGGCACTCCAATGGGGACTCGTTACTAAAGTGGTAGAAGACGGCAAGGCATTGGAAGAGGCCTTAAAAATGGCCGAAGAAATATCGCAAGGTCCATTGCACTCATTTGGATATTCCAAACGACTTATGACTGATTCATTTAATAATTCGTTCGAGACGCATCTGCAGTTTGAACGCGAGGCGCTTGCTGCATGCGCGGCTCACGCGGAAGGTGAAGAGGGAATCGCGGCATTTGTCGAAAAACGCAAGCCGATTTATAGATGACACTTAACGTGAGAAGAGTTCTTTAAAAGTTAAGCCATTTCGAGGCGCATTCGCGTTGTAATCGTTGTTAAAAAATGCGTACAGCGCTCTACGGCGCAGATGTGGTTTCAGTAAAGACACCCAATGTGAGAGTTCTTCATCCGTGTAATCGTATCGATAGACCTCTCGCTCTTGTCCATGAAATCTTACGTATAGAAAATCGGTTGTTGGCAGGACTGTTTCCGGAAGGCTGGGATGGCTTACCGCCACAAACGCGGCTTTGTGATCTGCGAGAGTTTTGGTTACTTCATCATCCCACCAACTCTCATGCCTGAATTCTACCGCATGTCGAACTTTTTTCGGGAGTGAAGATAAAAAGGTCTCCAGGCGATCCACATCTTTGTGAAGAGAAGGCGGCAACTGCCACAATATGACTTCCAGGCGGGTGAGCTTTAGCGCTCTTTCCAAAAATTTTTCCAAGGCCTCTTTACAGTTCGCAATTTTTTTTAAATGAGTAACCACACGAGAACCTTTCACCACGAGGTGAAAATCATCTCCGAGCCTAGTGTTCCAAGCTCTTATCATCGGTTCGGTGGGCAGCCTGTAAAAAGTTGCATTGATCTCCACAGTGTTGAATTTTTCGGCATAAAAGGACAAACGTTCCGTGTTCTTGATATCTTCCGGATAAAAATTTCCGTACCAATCGTCATAGGTCCAGCCTGAAGTTCCTACGAAAATGCGGTTTGCTGACATGGAGCTCAAGTCTCACCGGTGTAATGATAAAATATCTTCAAATTACATATTCGAAAGCTCGGGCAATCATTCGTTGCCAGTCATCAACTGTGAAGTCTCTTCTTATTTAATCTATTAATTGAAAACATCTTTTCTATTTTTCGTATTCTGTCTTCCGCCTACTGGCGTTAGCTTTTAGTCAACAATTACTGGGGATAGTTTCGCTAACATGGTGCATTAATGATTAAATTTTAATTTCTTATTTCAATTCTGAATTATAGTTCTTTACTGGATGGCCTTAAGGACAAAATGATGAGGCTTAACGACCTCGCAGGTTTTGGGGGTCGATAGAGCGTGACCAGGTCCGGGCTTTACGACTATACGTTTCCCGTTCGATGGCTTTGTATCTGATTTTATCAAACTCGGCCATAAAAACTGCCCCCCTTCATTTTGGCAGCGGGATGGGGAGGCATTTTGAAAATCACCTCCCCCAACGTTTTTGAGCCTAAGCTGCTATAAATTCATAGCTGACACGTTCGTTTTCGAGATTAACTGTGCGGATTTTGAGTTTCATCCCTGGTTTGATCGCCTCATCCGGGAGAGATTTATCTATTCTGCCGAACACCTTCACTCCCTCAGGGAACTCCGCAACTGCCAGTGCGTATGGCACCTCTTTTTCGAAGCCCGCTGGAGCGTACATTGCTTTCGTAAAACTAATAAGAGTCCCAGGACCGCTGATAGAAAACCAATCCATATCGGAACTTAGGCAGCTGTTGCAATCGCTCCGTGGCGGAAAAAACTTGGTCCCGCAGCTCTTGCATATGGTCCCGCGAATTTCGTTATTTTTTAAAAATTCCACAAATTGCTCGGCTTTTGTGGCACCTGTAAAACTTATAAATCCAAATTTTTCAAATCCCATCTGATTCCTCCAAAGGACGCTGTTCAGCGTCTAGGTTGAAGGCCTTTTCTCAAAAACAACTCGTGCTGTGAATTGACATCGAATTCCTCACATCCACAACGCGAGAATTCACATTATCAGGGTTTTGGAAAGCGCCGGCTCAATCCCGCACAGCAAGCGGTGTAAAAAAATTGATCCGGCCCTGTTCTGCTTGTTTAATCTACCCCGAATATGCTGACGTTGCCGTAGATACCGACGCCGCCAATATTGTGAACCAGGCCGATTTTGGCTCCCGGGACCTGCATATCTCCGGCTTCACCTCGAAGTTGCATGACTATCGTCCTGATCTGCGATCCTCCAGTAGCGCCTATTGGATGCCCTTTTGAGAGAAGACCACCATCCACATTTACCGGTATCTTGCCGTCCCTGTACGTTTCCTTGTTTCGGATAAGTTCCTTACCACGTCCCGGCTCTGCAAATCCCAGATCTTCGTACGCCATCATCTCAGCAATAGTGAAGCAGTCATGCACTTCTGCAACATTTACATCCGTAGGTTTTATCCCCGCCATGGCGTAGGCTTTCTTCCCTGCCAATTGTGCGCACCTCAGTCCGGCAAATGTATCGCGGCCGGCCATATTTATTGGTGCAGTAGCCATGCCGAGACCTAGTATATTTACCGGTTTTTCACAAAGGTCTTTTGCTTTCTCTTCAGAAGCAAGAATCACACACGACGACCCGTCCGCATTAGCGCAGCAGTCGAACATTTTCAATGGCGTAGCAATGTAGTTGGGTTCCATAATTTTTTCGAGCGTGAGGCTTTTGCGGAAAACCGCTTTCTCATTGATCACTCCGTAAGTTGAGGATTTTACCCTAATTAGTGCAAGATCCTCTTCGATGGTCCCATATTTTTCGAAATGGCCGCGAGCGTACATCGCATAATACGCCGGCATCATGGTACCGAATGGAGCTTCCCACTGAATGTCAGCGCCGCGTCCCATTCTTTCCTGCGACTCGGCGGAAGATATCTCCGACATTTTTTGGAAACCCAGCACGACTACTACATCATGAAGGCCTGAGGCAATCAGAGCGTAAGCTGTCCTGAGTCCGCTGGAACTGGACGAACAAACGCTTTCAACGTAGAACGTGGGTTGAGGATTCAAGCCGAGATATTCGGCCATGAGACCGGCCGGCGTCCTCTGTTTGTCGTATTCGGGAGCGGAACAAATAACCGAAGCATCGATTTGAGCTGGTTTGAGGCCGGCGTCTTGCATCGCATCTCTATAAGCCTCAAAGGCCAATTCCCGAATCGAGCCCGGATAAGCCCGCACGAACGCACTCTGCCCAACACCGATGACCGCAACTTTTGGCATCCGGAATTCCTCCTTATGAGCGCTGAACGTGATTCTCTTGTAATTTGGCAGACTCGAAATGATAACACAGTAATTCGAGCGAATCAATTGAAGTAGCTGAAGTCGGTCACGAGTTTGATCGTGCTTGATCTGCGCAACAGTGATTCTCACCATCAATGCCGGAAATTCTTGCTCAATCTTTGTCTCTCTGATACTCATACTGTTTGACCGGAGAATCGAGATTAAATCTACAAGTTCCGGCATTCGTCCTTCAAATCTAGGAGGTTCATGCGATGGAAATCAAGCGGATATGTGTTGTCGGCGCCGGATTGATGGGTGCGGGCATAGCTCAAGTGGCGGCTCAAAGTGGTTTCAATGTGAATTTGAACGATGTCGAAGATAGATTTATTCAGAATGGGATCAATACGATTCAGAAAAATCTCAAGCGGTTGACAGACAAAGGCAAAATGGAGGTCTCCCAAGCGGAGGCCGTACGATCTCGAATCAAGCCGATACTGTCTCTGGCGGACGCGGCCAAGTATGTCGATGTCTTTATTGAAGCAATCATCGAAAAAATGGATCTGAAGAAGAATTTCTATAAAGAATTGGAAGCTGTAGCCCCCGGGGGCGCAATTTTCGCGACCAATACCTCAGGACTGAGCATAACCGAGATTGCCTCAGTGACGAAGCGTCCCGAGCGCTTTGTTGGGATGCATTTTTTTAATCCGGTCCCCATGATGCAGCTTGTAGAAGTTATCCGCGGCATAGCCACCTCCGACGAAGCCGTGGGAATTATTAAAGGATTGGCCTCCAAAATGGGCAAGACTGCCATCGAGGTTCAAGAAGGGCCGGGTTTCGTGGTGAATCGTATTCTCGTTCCCATGTTATGTGAGGCTATATTCGTTTTGCAGGAAGGGCTTGCAACTGCGGCTGAAATTGACGAGGGGATGAAATTGGGAGCAAATCATCCTATGGGACCTCTGGCCCTTTGTGACCTAGTTGGGCTGGATACTCTGCTGAGCGTCCAGCAGCATCTTTACGAAGAGTTCGCGGATCCGAAGTACCGACCGCCTGGTTTGCTAAGAAAAATGGTCCGTGCCGGACATCTCGGACGCAAATCGGGCAAAGGATTTTTCGATTATACTTGATAGCGTTATCACAAATGGAGGGTCGGTTTTAGAAGGCGCGCCGATGTAGGGCATCGTTCAAAGATTAGACTACGCCGTTTATAAGTGCGCTATTTGAAGCGGAGGAGAAAATGCAAGAAATAGAACGATTCGGTCTGACTGAAGAGGAAGTTATGCTTCAGGACATGGTCCGTCGTCTGACTCGGGAAAAAGTGGCGCCTGGGGCGGAAGCACGGGATAAGGCAGCGGAATACCCATGGGACATGTTGGAATTGATGAGAGAAAACGGTCTGATGGGCATCGATTTTCCCAGCGAATACGGAGGAATGGCTGCGGGCATGATCTCTCATTGTATCGCAGTGGAGGAATTGGCAAAAGCCGATGCTTCTGTAGCTTTGATACCGTCATGTCAAGAATTGGGAACTTTGCCGATAATATTGGCCGCAAATCACGAGCAAAAGCAAAAATATCTCCCGCCTCTTGCGTCCGGCGAAAAGATTGCGGCCTTCGGGCTCACGGAAGCCAGAGGTGGATCGGACGTCGCGGCCCTCAGGACCCGTGCAGAGCGCAAAGGGGATAAGTACATCCTGAACGGAACCAAGACCTTCATTACCAATGGAGGCGTTGGGGACACCTATTCCGTATATGCAATTACCAATCCTGATGCGCCGTCGCATAAAGCAGGTTCCGTTTTCATCGTCGAGAAAGGGACACCTGGTTTCACAGTGGGTAAGGACGAGGACAAGCTTGGAATCCGCTCCTCTTCCACCACAGAACTGATCTTCGATAACGTCGAGTTGCCAGTGGAAAACCGTTTGGCAGAAGAAGGGGACGGTTTTCATATCATGATGAAAACGTTGGATTTCAGCCGCCCATCAATAGCCGCTCAGGCCCTTGGTATAGCGGCCGGAGCCTTTGAGCAGGCAACAGCCTATGCCAAAGAAAGAGAAACCTTCGGTAAGCCGATTATTCGTCATCAAGGCATTGCGTTTAAACTGGCTGACATGTCCATGAGGATTTCAGCTGCCCGCCAACTGTTGTATAAGACCTGCGCGCTCTTGGACCATCATGTGAAAAAGGACTTATCGCGTGTTCCACCGGAAATTATGCGCCATTCCTCCATGTCCAAGGCTTTCTGTTCGGATGTGGCAATGTGGACTACCGTCGAAGCTGTTCAGGTGCTGGGCGGGTACGGATATATCAAAGAATATCCAGTTGAACGAATGATGCGGGATGCAAAGATTACGCAGATTTACGAAGGCACGAACGAAATTCAGCGGGTGATAATAGCTTCAACGCTGTAAAATATCGATAAGTATCCCCGCCGTTGCAGATTCCCCATTGATCGGGACCGGCAAGTACATAAGGGCGACCCGTCAGTCGCCCTTGTTTTGTTCCGTTTTAATATCTCCTTGCTTTTCACCCCGGCGGGCGGTAGCAGTGGTGGCGGATGAGACCGGACGCAGTAGACGGATTGTGCTAGTAGGCGTAATCTGAGGCAGCTTCAATCTGTACACCGCAAGCTATAAATAACTATTGGACTACAGACCGGACTTTCTCGCCTTCCAACAATCTAAAGTGTTTCACGAAAAACCTTGCAGCCAGTCCATTTATAAAACCGGTGACAGCAGCGGCCACTAGAAGAATCGGTAACAAGATTAAAATTCCCTCATTCCTGATCAGAAGGAAGTATGCAACTGTCAGTTGGGCTATATTGTGAGCCACAGCGCCGGTTACGCTGACCCCAATTTCAGAAAAAACCTTTGGTCCAAAGCTGTAAACAAGCCCCATAGCTAAAATGGCGCAAGTAGCCCCGGACAAGGACATTATGAACGCAGGCGATCCAAACAGACCGTAAGCAATGGATCCAAGGAAAACACGCCCCAATGTCACCAGCAAAGCGTCCTTAAACCCGAACAACTCCAGCGTGGCAAGTCCGATAATATTTGCGAAGCCGAACCTGAACCAGACGAAAGTGATCGGCAGAAACCCTTCCGCTGCGTGAATGACAGTCGCCAAAGCCAAAAGCATGGCAAGCCTTGTAAGTTTTGCCACTCGATCTGTCATCGACTCACCGCATCCAAATCTTCGGCGCGCTCACCTGTAATTGCGACGATGACTTCATTGGGAACACAGACCAACAGCCCGCCTTGACTACCAATCGCGCCCATTCCACAACAGATCTTGTTGGGACATGGGGAGGACTGAATGCGCGCACGTCCGTTATCGATGATGATCGATGTGGTTCCGAGCGGTCCCGAAACTTTGACCACCTTATGGTTATTTAAGGAATATCTTCCGACCAGCTTGTCACCAGCCCGTATCTCCAAAACTTTTCCACCAGGGAGCGCCCAACCGGGGATGATCAAGAAAAAGAACAAAGCAGAAAAGATTATGATAATCAACAGGATAGCGTCACCGACGGTCATCCCGGTCTGCGTTCGCAAGTGCTTTATCCTGGATTGTAACTTGTTCATTCTGTTCGAGTATAATGTACTAGTTAAAAAAAGCGAACCCATGTGGCTGACCCAATAGGCAATTCAAAAATGTTGGCTGATGTCCCGATGGGTCAACCGAGGGACGAAAAGAAGATTCTTTATTTTTCTTGCATCATGCCGAGATTCGTTATAAATATGGTCAATACAGGTTCGTAGCCCAGGGACAGTAAAGGCGGACACAATGAAATGCCCTGTCTGTGGCCACATCGACGATCGAGTTATTGATTCTCGACTCGGTAAAGAGAATACTGTAATTCGCCGGCGCCGTGAATGCCTCCAATGTAACAAGAGATTCACTACCTATGAGCGGATAGAAGATGTTCTTCCGTTAGTAATTAAAAAGGATGAACGTCGGGAACCTTTTGACAGAAGAAAAATTATTGAAGGAATGCGGAGAGCGTGTCAAAAAAGACCCATTCGCACAGAAGATATCGAGGCCGTGGCCGAGTCGATCGAACAGGAGCTGATGGAAAGCCCGGAGAAAGAGATCGAATCTTCGAAAATCGGTAGGCGGGTGATGAATGCGCTCCAAGATATGGACCACGTTGCATATGTGAGATTTGCTTCGGTTTATCGTTCTTTTGCGACCATCGAGGAATTTATTAAGGAAATAGATGAATTGCAGGCAACCAAAGAAGATCCAGATGAACAGCGTCCTGAAGATGGACCTCTGAATGAACAAAGTCAAGGATTCCAAGATTCCCCCTGAAGCGGAACAATTTATGTCTCTGGCCCTCGAGCTTGCTCGACGTCGACTGGGGCGGACTGCGCCTAATCCAGTCGTAGGTGCGGTGCTAGTGAAAAACGGTCAGGTGGTCGGTCTAGGCTATCATCGCGCGGCCGGCGAGCCGCATGCGGAAGTAGAGGCTATTAGATCAGCCGGATCTCATGCTAAAGGGGCTGAACTGTTTGTGACACTTGAGCCGTGCAATCATCATGGGAGAACGCCCCCATGTACAGACGCAATTCGCGAGGCAGGCATAAGAAAGGTGTGGTACGGAGTGGATGATCCGAATCCAGGTGTCCGAGGTGGCGGAGCTAAGACACTCAGGGATGCCGGTATCGAGGTTATCGGGCATGTCACTGAAAATCGTTGCCGCCGTATTAATGAAATTTATCTTACAAATGTAACACTCCGCCGACCATTTATCATTTTGAAATTGGCCATGAGCCTTGACGGACGGATCGCGACTAGAACCGGTGATTCCAAATGGATCACCTCAGAAGTGTCTCGTCGGAAAGTGCATCGATTGAGAGATCAAGTTTCCGGAATTGCCGTTGGGATCGGAACGATTCTGGCCGACAATCCATCCCTCACGACCCGCTTGCCTCGCGGCCGAGGACATGATCCGGTTAGAATCGTAATGGATTCGAAGCTGAGGACTCCCACCAATGCTAATATATTCAATCCGGAATCACCCGCAGGGATCATCATAGCCACCAGCAAGAATCCGCCAGCCAAACGCCGGATCGAATTGGAAAAGAAAGGCGCCAAAATTATACCCACTACAAGTGAAACTTGTGTGGATTTGAAGGAGTTGTTCTCTCGCCTTTACCGCACTGGAATAACATCTGTTTTGCTGGAAGGTGGCAGCGGAATTGCTTGGGCGGCCCTCCAGGCACGAGTGGTCGATAGATGTCTGTTCTTTTATGCGCCTACTCTGATTGGAGGGGCGGATGCGCCTCCAGGAATAGGAGGGCTGGGCGTAGATACATTGGATGAAGCGCCCAAACTTACAGACCTGCGATTCTCCCGTTTAGGACCGGACATTCTGCTGAATGGACGAGTTCAATATTCTAAGTAAAAATCCGGCAACGGGGAATTACCCGGAATCAAAACCCAAATCGGATCCTCGGACAGAGGCATGATCTTACAAATTAATCCCATTCATCCTCAGCCCAGATATGTAGCCAGAATAGTGGAAATACTCAGAAGCGACGGCGTAATCGTCTACCCGACTGACACGGTATATGGACTCGGATGCGATATCCAAAGCAAGAAGGCTCTGGAAAGAGTTCGGCGGATAAAAAAAATAGATAACCGGCGGCACCTTTCGTTCGTTTTTGCGGATCTTAAGGCCATCGCCGAATATGCTCAGGTGAACGATCCAACGTACAAGATTATTCGACGCTATTTGCCCGGCCCCTACACTTTTGTGCTTCAGGCCACCAGACTGGTCCCCCGAATTGTACTGACAAAACGTCACGAGGTCGGAATCCGTATTCCCGATAATCGTATTTGCCAGGCACTGGTCGGCGAACTAGGAAATCCCATTCTCAGTTCATCTGTTCGTATGCCTGATGAGCAGCTTCTGGATGATCCGAGAGAGATCGAAAAGCTGTACAAAGGGCAAGTCGACCTTGTCGTGGACGGCGGGGTTATTATGCCCCAGCCCTCATCCATCATAAGTTTGTTGGAAGATGTTCCTCAGGTCTTACGAGCAGGAAAGGGCGATATCACGCCATTCTTGTAGAAAATCCGATAAATTTACAGTCGGAGTAATCCGATAAATTTCAATTTGCCCCGGTTTTTATTGCGGACCAACAAAATTCCCGGTATCAACCACCTGTCATACTTGTGGAAAATCGCTCAACCAAGCATCCGGTTAGAATTTCAGCGTTTTTAGCAGCACTTCCGGCGTGTTTGAGGATTTCTTCTTGGCCCTTTCTGCCCATTTCCTCAGCCCACTTCGGGTCTGAGAGAATCTGCTCGATTCTTGATACAAGGCCCTTTGCATCTTGGATTTCAACTCCTGCTCCTGCGTTTACGAGGACGTTGCGCGCGTCTCTGAAATCCTCCATTGACGGCCCGAAAAGAACTATCTTACCCCAAGAGGCTGGCTCCAGTATATTTTGTCCGCCTTTGGGCACTAGTGAGCCTCCCATAAAAACCACCGTCGCGAGAGAAAAAATCTGAAATAGTTCCCCGGTCTTGTCCACTATGATTATTTTGCGGCCCTCTCTTCTCTCACCCCGATCCGCGGAGCTGCGTAGGAACGGCGGAGCCAGGCCGAGGTTCTCCACGGCATCAACAACTGAACCGCTCTTTTCCACATGCCGGGGAACTATAATCAAGACTAGTTCCGGAAATTTGGCAGATAATTTTTTATAAGCATTTAAAATAATATCGTGTTCTCCGGGGTGGGTACTGCCGGCTACCCACACCGTCTCATTTTCATTCAGTTGCAGCATGTTGCGAAATTTCTCTGCGGTTTCCGGAACAGGCTCCCTCAAGCAAGCATCGAACTTAGTATTACCAGTTACGCTGATGCGGTCGGCCGGAGCGCCCATTTCGGCAATTCGTGATGCATCAATTTGTGATGACATTAGGAATAGATCGACGGATTTCAGAGTCGACGACAAGAATCTCCGTAATTTCCTGTATCGCGGAAACGATCTATCGGAGATACGCCCATTAACGAGTGCTATTAGAGAGCCATGTCTTTTGAGGCTATGTATCAGATTCGGCCAGAGTTCAGTTTCCATAAGAACAAACAAATCAGGCGCTATACGTTGCACAATTCGGTTTATGAATAGGGGAAAATCCAAAGGAAGATAAAGAAAGGCATCGGCTTCCGGGATCATCGAGCGTGCTTTGTCCTGGCCGGTCTCTGTTCCGGTAGAAACAAAAATACTAGCTTCAGGATACAGTCGTTTTATGTTTTGCAATAAAGGGCTCAACGCAACGACTTCCCCTACCGAGACTGCGTGGAACCAGAGGCGTGGCCGTGGTAATTTTTCCGGAGAAAAATCATTTGGCATATAGCCGAATTTACTGCTGAGAGATCTTCGATATTTTTTTTCGAAGATAATCTGAGGCAAATAATAAACCGCAAGGGCGGGCGCGGCTACGGTGTGAAGAAGAATATTGTAAAGCAAGCGGCTCATAAGTATGCCGGACTTATGGTAAATTGCTGAACTTTATTGGCAAGTTTCTGTTTTGGCGGAAAACATCGGGTCAAGCTTAAAATTCTTTTCGATGAGGAAAGGGTTACGCTCCAGCTTGTTTATATGAACGGAAGTTCGCCAAGCGCCTGCTGGAGACTGGAGATCGAACCGTCTCGGCAGCCAAGCGTCTTCTCCTGTCTTAAAATCTCCGAAATCCGCGGTGAGTTCGACATCTCCTGTGGGGCTGAGTCTAACAAGCCGTTTCAGGTAAAGTGTTTGAGGATCGAAGGTCGCGCCCCATACTTTTCCTTGAAAAGACACTCTGATGACAGTCTTCTCAGCATCTTTGGCGAGCACTCGATCGAATCGGACATCCTTCCATTGAAGCAAAATCAAAGGTATCAAACCCTCAATCTCGGCTACATCCGGAAATTTCCTGCCGAAGCAATCCTTTCCGCCTTGGATGATCTTTCCTTCAGTAGGGACGTACAATTCAAAATTGTTTGACTTAATTATTAATTCGAATAGAGAATTGCCTCCAGCCGCGAGTCCTTGGAATCGAAAATCATTCGGCCGGCGATACAGGAGAAAACCTTTAACATCCTGCCGTGATTTCCCGGCATCGTAAATGCTTGTAATGTTCATTACCGCTTTCAGAGCGGAGAGGCTTTTCCCTTTTTGCGTGAGAAAATCCGGGATGTCCTGAGGCTTGACGTTCGGGTCCGCTCCAGCAAAACAGGGAAGCAATAAACTCAGGGTGGCAATTCCTATCAAAAAATGAGAAACGGCACCGGTCTTGAAAAAATGCCGCAGATTGCTCATATTTGTTAGATTAAGTATTAGTCTCATAGCGTGATCTTTCTATCAGAGCGGCAGCTTGGATGCAATGGGTAAAAACTTATCACCGGACTCGGCGGATTGAAAATTAAGTGCGCCGGATCATGTGAATATAGCGAGGATAAACAATGAACTGGGTTACTATCGACAATATATCAGGATATGAAGGGCAGACGGTAGAACTTAGGGGCTGGGTAGCTAATCGTCGTTCATCCGGCAAGATTCGTTTTCTGATGATCCGGGACGGCCATGGCGTGATTCAATGTGTGGTTACACCTGATCAGGTCTCTCAGGAAGTTTTCGAACTCGTTGACAAACTTCCTTATGAATCGTCCGTAATCGTTTCCGGGCAAGTGAAACGAGACACTCGGTCTCCTGTAGGATATGAAATCAGTTTGAATGATCTGAAGCTGATTTCAGAAGCTCAACCTTATCCAATAGCCAAAAAGGAGCATGGGGTCGGGTTTCTCATGGACCACCGGCATCTCTGGATTAGATCGTCGCAACAAACAGCTCTGTTAAGAATTCGTTCAGTGGTCTCCGGCTCAGCACGACGATATTTTGATGAACTGGGATTCGTTTCAGTGGAGGCGCCGATCTTAACACCAACAGCCTGCGAAGGGACTACTTCACTGTTCGAGGTGGAATATTTCGACCGTTCAGCTTACCTGACTCAATCGGGGCAGCTTTACGGTGAGGCCGCTGCTATGGCGCTCGGCAAAATCTACGTGCACGGACCCACATTTCGGGCGGAAAAATCAAAAACTCGCAGGCACCTAACGGAATTCTGGATGATCGAACCCGAGATGGCGTTTTATGACCTCGATCAAACGATTGAATTGGCAGAAGGACTGATTTGCAGAATAGCCGAAGACGTGCTCGACAAATGCTCGTTCGAACTTATGTCGCTTGAACGAGACCGAGGCGCTCTGGAAAAGATCAAGCCGCCATTTCCCCGAATCACTTATTCACAGGCAGTGGAAATCTTAAAAGAAAAAAAATTCGAGTTCAGTTGGGGAGATGATTTTGGGGGTGATGAAGAGACGGTATTGTCAAGTGCTTTTGATAAACCGATTTTTGTTACGCATTACCCATCTTCCATTAAAGCCTTTTACATGAAAAAAGATCCTAAAGACCCGCTGCTGGCCCTTGCTGTCGATCTGCTGGCGACAGAAGGACATGGCGAAATCATTGGAGGAGGTCAGCGAGAGGACAGCTTGGATATTTTAGAATCCAACATTGCAGAAGCCGGCTTGGACCGGGATCCCCTGGAGTGGTATCTTGATTTGAGACGATACGGATCCGTCCCACACGCAGGTTTTGGCATTGGTATTGAGAGGGCAGTAGCTTGGATGGCGGGTATTCACCACGTTCGAGAGGCTATAGCCTTTCCAAGGCTTATGGACAGACTATACCCGTAATCTACTCAATGTGAAGCAATTTTTGGCTGTATTCGAGATCCACCTCTTCGGGATCTTCGGATTGAATCTTTACTATATGACGCAGATGTATCAGGCTGTCCACATCCATTCTGTTGAACCGTACCCCCATCCCACTTTCTTCCGCTCTTACGACTTTAGCTTCAACCCCTATTTTCAGCAGACTCGCGGGACCGGTCAGTTTAATCTCGAGAAGGCAAATGGTCCCGGGCGGAAAAGATTCCTCGGAAGAAATGAAAGCTCCGCCAAGGCTAATATTCTGTAGCTTATTGGAGATAATGGTCTTATTGGCCGCGCTAAGCTTTACCTCGGTCCGGAATGGAACCCGCGTGAACTCACGTTTTTCATTTGTATCCATTGCCCCATCTCTCGGTAATTAGAATTCCGACTAATAACTGAATATTCACAATCACTTAGGAGCCAATATCAGTATCATATTGCGCCCTTCGAATTTGGCGGTCTGCTCAACCTCAGCGAAGTCAGTCACCAATTCCAGGAGTCTGTCAACCAATTGTCGCGCCATCTCCGGATGAGTGATTTCTCGACCTCGGAACATTATTGTAACTTTCACCTTGCATTTATCTTCGATAAATCGTTTTAAGTTTTTGACCTTGTAATGCAAGTCATGATCCTCAGTCTTGGGCCTGAGCTTTATTTCTTTCAGTACAACTGTAGCCTGTTTCTTTTTTCTTTCATGTTCCTTTTTGCTTTCTTCATAGCGGAACTTACCATAATCCATTATTTTACATACCGGCGGGTCTACGCCAGGGGCCACTTCGACTAAATCCAGGCTGAATTCCTCGGCCCTTCGAAGCGCGTCATGCACATCCATGATTCCAAGTTGCTCTCCTTCCGGAGAGATCACCCGCACTTGTGGCGCATGAATATTTTGGTTTACCCTCACGGAGGGCTCTGCGGTACTTACAGGTTTCGGCCTTCCTCTCATGAAATGAGCCCCCTCGATAATAAAACCTCTGCGGCAGTTGCGGTATTAAATTGAGTCATGAACGATTTGCTACCTCCTCACGGAACACCGATATAAATTCTTCCAGGGTAAGAATTTTTGTTTCCTCCTGGCCTCTTTTGCGAACGCCGAGACGCCCGCTACTTACCTCTTTGTCACCTACAATTATCATATAAGGAACTTTCTGGTTGCGGGCCTCTCGAATTTTAAAACCTATTTTCTCATTACGGAGATCTTCCTCTATTCTGATTCCCTCCGCCCTAAGTTTAGCTGAAATTTCTTTTGCATAGGGCTGCTGGCGATCTGTAATCGTCATAATGACAGCCTGCACCGGTGAAATCCATAAGGGGAATGCCCCGGCATAGTGTTCTATCAAGACGCCCAGAAAACGTTCAATCGCGCCTCAGAACAACCCGATGTATCATTACGGGTCTTTTGCGCCCTCCGTCCGAGTCCACGTAAGTAAGGTCAAATCGCTCAGGTAATGTAAAATCACATTGAATTGTAGCGCATTGCCACGAGCGGGAGAGTGCATCTTTGATTTTTATGTCTATTTTCGGGCCGTAGAATGCCCCGTCACCTTCATTAATATCATAAGAGGCACCGATTTCGTTTAACGCCCTGCTAAGGGCCTCTGTAGCCCGTTCCCAATCTTCATCGGTGCCAATGGATTTTTCCGGTCGGGTGCTAAGTTCCATAGTGTAGTCAAATCCAAATATTCCCATCACATCCCGAACAAAGTTAATTATTCCCAGAATTTCGTCATTCAATTGCTCGGGAGTGCAAAGGATGTGTGCATCATCCTGTGTGAACTGTCTGACGCGAAGCAATCCGTGCAATACGCCGCTTTTTTCGTGGCGTAAAACAGTACCGAGTTCGAAAAGTCTCAAAGGAAGGTCTCTATAGGACCGTATCTTGGATTTGTATATCACCATGTGAGCCAGACAATTCATGGGCTTTATGCCGTAATCGATTCCGTCTACAGTGGTGAAATACATGTTGTCACGATAATTATCGAAATGTCCTGATTTTTCCCAAAGGTCTCTTTTGAGAACCTGCGGGCCTACTGCCATCTGATATCCTCGTTTCAGATGCTCGATACGTTCGAATTCTTCGATAAGATACCTGAGCATTGCGCCTTTTGGATGCCAAATGATCAGCCCCGGCCCGGCCTCATCCGATATTGAGTATAAATCCAGTTCCTTGCCGAGCTTCCGATGATCCCTCCTCTTTGCTTCTTCGATAAGATGGAGATGATTCTTGAGCGCTTCTTGAGACGGGAATGCGGTGCCATAAATTCTTTGGAGCATCGGATTGCGTTCATCGCCCCTCCAGTAAGCTCCAGCCACCTTAGTGAGCTTGAACGCTTTTATAAAACCGGAATCCGGAATGTGCGGACCGCGGCATAAATCAGTGAATCCTCCTTGCGAATAAAGGCTCACCTCATCGGCTTCAATTTCATTCAGCAATTCAATCTTATAAGGTTCTCCTTTTTCCCGGAAAAATTGGATTGCTTCCTCTTTTGGCAATACCATTCTGCGAAAGGGCAATTTGCTTTTAACAATCTCTCTCATCCGGTTTTCTATTCTTTCAAGATCTTCCGGAGTAAATGGCCGAGGAGTATCAAAATCGTAATAAAATCCTTCTTCAATGGCCGGTCCGATTGTAACTAGAGCCTCGGGAAAGATTTCTTTGACAGCTTGGGCCATGACGTGGGAAGTGGAATGCCTCAGAATCTCAAGCCCCATCTGAGATTTCGTATTGATGCACGACAATTTTCCCGAATCGGTAAGAGGAGAGTAAATATCCACAGCGCGGCCGTTCAGCTCGGCCGCTAAACATTCGCGGCCATTCTGATCCGGATTTTCCGTCAAAATTTCTTCCGGGGTCACACCGGCTGGGTAAGAACTGATTTTCCCGTTTACTTCGATCTCTATGGTGGGCTTCATACGTTTAGCAGATATATATTGGAAACCAGGGATGAGTCCCGCAACCCTTTAAAATTCATCTATAGAAATCCCTCCTATTTTTAAGGGGACTTGGCGGAGGAAAACTCCTTTTGCCACGCATGGTAGGCGCGTGGGGATTTGAACCCCAGACCCTCACCGCGTCAAGGTGATGCTCTCCCCCTGAGCTACGCGCCTGCATTGCATGAAAACTCTAACTATCTAAAAATCAGTTGTCAAGGGAAATGGAGTTGTATTCATATCCTATCAATTACGTGGGGCCTGCTTTTGGTTAAAAAAGATTTCCGAATGTTCTAGATAGATCTGCCAAACAGGTTCTTCTATTTGCTATTAAGCCCTGAATCAGTGATACCGCGCTCCCGTGGTCCCAGCGTGCAGCGCCGACACTGAAACCTACAGCATCGCCTCGGCAATCCAATATATATGTCGTCGGAAAGCCTGGTACCTCGAGAATAGCTTCCTGTCTAGCGTTCACCACAAAAGCGGTTGTTTTTCCTCCGAGATTGAATGCCTTAAGACTTAAACCGCCACTTCCGTCGAATAGAACAGGAAAAGGCGGTTTATTGGAAGCGCAATGATTAACTATGGCCTGGGGTTGATCGACCAGATTTACGCCGAGAATCTCCAGACCCGATGGCCCGAAAGTCCTTCTCACCTTATCAAGCTGAGGTTCTTCTATGTGACATGCCGGACATTGAATTGACCAAAAATGAAGCAGCACGACTTTACCTTTGAAATCGCGCAGGGAAACCGTCTTACCGAATGGATTTTTCAAGACCATGTCAGAAACGCCGAGCGGCTTCGGAAACATGAAAATGTTCGCGCCGGATGCCAAGTCCGATGCTTCATTCAATTTGGGGCCGGCGAATAGAAAAATGGCGCCGGCGATAACTATTAATGCAATTTTCTTGAAACTAAACAGCATTTGGCCTCCCAGAAACCTTAGTAAATCTGAATATAGAAATTATATTATATATATTCGCCTGTCAATGTTTTTCCGTACGCAATATTTTAGTGCGTTGGCGCTCTAACTCCGATAGATTTGATCATCCCCTGAACTGGTGGTATTTATCTGCTTATGAAAAAATCCAGAATCCAGGCCGTTTTAGTTGTCGTTCACGGTGTCGGAGTACTCATCCGCGGTCGTCCCGGTTCCGGGAAATCCTCAGCAGCACTTAATCTTATGCGGCAAGGCCATAAGCTTGTTTCCGATGATCTAGTAGAAGTGGTCCGGGGGGTTGACGGAGAACTCTGGGGAAGGTCCCTCGAAGAGGACGTAAGGATTGAGATTAGAGGACTAGGGATCTTCAACGCTGAAAAATTATTTCCTGAGGCAACGGCCTCATCTTCACGAATCGATTTTATAATTGATCTTGAGGAATACGATCCCGGAATTGATGCAGGTAGGATGGTTCCGGAAACCGGCAAGACAGATTTTCTAGGCAAAAATATACTTACTGTAAGGGTACCGGTACTTACCGGGCAAGATCTGTTTATTATAATTGAACTTTTGGCCAAGCGGTTCAAAGAAAGTGGATCGGTAAACCCGTGATGAAAAGAAAACTCGTCATAATCACAGGCCTTTCAGGATCCGGAAAATCAACAGTCGCCAAGACGCTTGAGGATGCGGGATTTTTCTGTGTCGATAATTTACCCTTGGATTTAGTCTCAAAGCTGGTCGAATTGACCGAATCCAGCGGTGGAGAACTTACTCGCCTTGCTCTGGTGATAGATCTACGCCAACGAACTTTTCCTCCAAGGTATTCGGCGATTCTCAAATCACTGGAATCTTCCGGTACCTCACTGGAAATTTTGTTTCTGGACGCCAGAGACGAAGTCCTCATTCGTCGATATAGCGAAACCAGGCGCCAGCATCCGCTGGCGGTATCAGGCAGCGTGTTGGACGGCATAACTCGGGAAAGGAGTGAACTTGCTGAAATCAAGGAAAAGGCCGATTGGGTGATCGATACTTCCGATCTCACCGTGCATCAATTGCGAGACGAAATCAGGAAAACTTTTCAAGAATTTCATGGTGACACTCTGAACGTAGTCGTGAACTCCTTCGGTTTCGGAAGAGGCTTACCCATGGAATCGGACCTGGTATTGGATGTACGTTTTCTTCCGAATCCCCACTTCGTTGAAGAACTGAGAAATAAGGATGGGCGTGACGCTGAGGTTACAGACTGGATATTTTCACAGCCTACTGCGAAAAAGTTCCTCGAAAAAGTGGAAGACCTGCTGGTATTTCTTTTACCTCTTTACATACGAGAAGGGAAACAGTACCTTACCATTTCGGTAGGCTGTACCGGAGGACGTCACCGATCGGTAGGAGTTGCGGAATACATTTCCAAGCTCCTGATCCGAAACGGATATAATAATGTTCAAGTTAGACATAGAGACATAACCCGTTGAAAGTTTTACTTGCAGCGGAACACAATCAAGAAGCCTGATCATGATTGGAATTATCATAATAGCCCACGGAGAATTGGGACCTCAGTTCATTAACACGGCTCGCCTCATAGGTCTTAATTCAGAGGAATCCTTATTGGCCATATCCGTAAGCCCTACTGATTCCCCTGATCTATTGCGAGAGGAAGTTGCTCGTTCGATAAAGAGTGTGGAGCAAGGTGAGGGTGTTTTGATCCTTACAGACCTTTTCGGGGGTACCCCTACCAATTTGTCATTGTCCTTTCTCGAGGACGGCAAAGTCGAAGTTGTAACCGGTCTCAATCTTCCCATGGTTATAAAGGCTATCAATTCCAGATCGGATCACGATTTGAGAACGTTAGCCAAATTAGCGTCAGAGGCCGGAAAGGAAAACATCTTCTTAGCCGGAGATTTCCTTAGACAAAGACCGATCAAAAGACGGGCTGGCGAAGAATCTGTTTAAAAGAATCCCGGGATGCGAGAACCGGCCTTTCCAGGACATCCGAATGTGGCGCTCCAGGGAAATCGCGACCCTTAATCCAACGGCGACGACCAGTCTGGAATTGACAGCACGGTTGTGCTCATCGCTACGATCCAAAAGCACTAATCAGTTACCCCGAGGCTGCTTAACCCGTTCAGCCGTATACACCCCCTGTTGAGCAATCAATTACATTTCCATGAACAGCCGTAAGCCGATATGCCGGTTAAGTATTTGAATCAGTTTAAGGCAGTATGTCTATGCATGCCGAACCGATGCAACTCGAAGATTTGGAAGCCGTACTAACTATAGAACAGAGTTCCTTCCCGACTCCGTGGTCCCGAAATATGTTTATTGAAGAAATGGAAAATCAGAATTCTCGTTTAGTGGCCTTTAAGATAGAAGGTTCCATTGTGGGCTACGTTTGTTTTTGGGCAGTTCTGGACGAAGCCCATCTGCTGAACATTGCGGTACACCCATCGAGAAGGCACCAGGGCATTGGCCGATTGATAATGGCGGAAATTGAGAGTTTATGCATTAAAGAAGGGCTCAACCGCATCATTTTGGAAGTTGCCCGGAGGAATATGGTTGCCAGGGACTTGTACCGTAAATGTGGTTTCCATTCGATAGGTTTTAGAAAGAACTATTACACTGTTACCAGAGATGATGCGCTGATTATGGAGAAATATTTGGTTTCATCCCAAATTTAGTAAAGCGCGTCCGTAACAAATGAATTCAGTTGAGACCGATGCCTCGAAATAGAAAAGTGTCCATACCTCTGGTTGTCCTATTCAGTTGCCGCGTTTCTTATTTGTAGTCATCCCATAATCTGTGAAAAAGGTATCGCGTCGACTCAGACTATCTCTGAGAAACAACAGGAGCGTACGCGGATGGTCGTAACCCAACTCAAAGGGATGGGTAGAACGACGATCGTCGACAACGCCGTCCTTGCAGCTATGCTTAAAGTCCCCCGTCATCTATTCGTTCCTGAGTCGATGACAAACCGAGCATATGAGGATTCTCCTCTCCCGATTGGGCACGGTCAAACGATTTCCCAGCCTTATATCGTCGCTTTGATGACGCAGGCTCTGGAATTAAGGCCTGACATGAAGGTCCTTGAAGTCGGTACGGGCTCGGGGTATCAGGCTGCAATACTGGCTGAAATCACACCTAATGTTTTCACTATTGAAATAATTAGGCCCTTGTATCAAAACGCCAAGGATAGATTGCAGAATCTCGGGTATAAAACGGTAAACGTCAGCCTTGGAGACGGTTATTATGGCATGAAGGATGCTGCTCCGTTCGATAGAATTATTGTTACTTGTGCTGCGCTTCACGTTCCGCCCCCTTTATTCGAGCAGCTCAAGCCCGGGGGCAGCATGATAATTCCCGTAGGAGGCGGTTTTGAGACCCAACGCCTGCTTTTGATTACGAAGGACACAGAAGGCCGGCGTACGTCCAAGACACTGGAGTTGGTGAGATTCGTTCCGCTCATCAGGGGAATGGAGTAAAGGTGAATGCCGGAATAGAAGACAACACCAAACGGCTACTACCTGCGGTTTTCCTTATCTCCGCTGCTGTAATCGGCTGGCAATTAGCGCTTATGCGATGCCTGCTGATATCTGAGATATCATCACTTTTCTTTCCTTGTCATCAGTTGTGCTCTCCTTGGTTTTGGTGCGGGCGGAGTGCTGCTTGCTCTTCGGAGAAAATGGTTCGAACTCCACTATCATTCGATATTTCCATGGGGGATATTGTTATTCGGCATTTTATTGCCAATCTGTTTTTGGCTGGGAGAACAATTTCCTCTTAGTGTTTACTTTGCCCCCGTAGCGATCATCCCGACCATAGAATGGTGGTCAATATTTTGGCTGATTCATTCAATCCCTTTTTTGTTGGCAGGGACTCTGGTCGGCTTGGCTTTAATGGCGGGCGGGAAAAATGCCCACCAGATCTATGCTTCCAATCTGGCAGGAAGCGCTGTCGGGGTCGTGGTAGGAATCGGATTTTTGTTTGTAATGCCGGCCAACGCGATAATTGTGCCGATAGCAGTATCGGTTGTGCTGTCTTCGCTTTTTACCATGCCGGCAGCACTGAGCTACCGCAGGATTTTCTTGTTTAGCGTGGGTATCTGCCTGGTTTTATTTGGTGCCATAATATTCACTGGATCGGCCGGGTTTTTCTCATTGAATGTCGACCAATTCAAGGCTCTATCGCATGTCCGTAGACTCGAAAAACAGGGTGACGCTCAAGAAATTTTTAGGCGCGACGGTCCTCGAGGCACAATCGAGGTATTCTCCAGCCCTTCTTTCCACACCTTGCTCTCGTTGGGGTCTGTCACCGCCCCTCCTCACATGGATCTTATCCTCCGGGACGGCTTCGAAATAGGATCAATTCTTTCGATCAACAGCATCGATCAAGCCGGCTTTTTACAGGAAACCTTGGCGGCTTTGCCGTACAAGCTTATTCGTCCGAAGAGAGTGCTAATTCTTGGTGAGACAGGAGGGAACTATGTGTGGCTGGCTCGCCAGAGCGGAGCGGAATTGATTTATGTGATTCAGGGGGACAAGAATATTCTTGAGGCACTTGAACGCCACAAAAATCATGTTCTGGACGACCCTAGAATCAGATCTATCGTCATGGAGCCAAGGGCATTTCTGGACAATACGATTACAACATTCGACATTATACATTTAGCCGCGTTGGAAGGTTTTTCGCCCGGATCCGGAGGAATAGGAGGTTTACGAGAAGACTATTTGGCCACGGTCGAGGGCTTCGGTCGCTGTTTGGACTTGCTGACAGATTCAGGAGTGGCAGCCGTGACCAGGGGTATCGAGGATCCGGCAAGAGACAATATCAAAATAGCGGCCACGTGGATTGAGGCGCTTGAAAGTAAAGGAGTCAAAGATTCGGGCCGCCATTTTCTTATGGCCCGTGATGAATTGGGTTTTAGCACTCTCGTGGGCAAGCGACCTTACCAAAGTGATACTGTTGAGAAGTTTAGGAACGCGTGCCGGGAAATGTCTTGGGAAACCGAATGGTTGCCGGGAATCAAGCCCGAATGGACAAACAAGACTCATGTGTTGCCGGGTCCCGCCAACACTTCGATTTCATGGTACTACCACGCTATGACGCAACTGCTCTCGTCGGAAAGGGAACAGTTCTTTCGAGAATGGATCGCCTATGTCCGGCCCGCTACCGACGACAGCCCTTTCTTTTATGATTTTTTCAGATTGCAATCTATTTCCAAATTGCGCGATGCCTTTGGACCGGTCTGGCCCGCTCGGGCTGAAATGGGATTTCTTGTGCTTCTATTTTCTGCTTGCCTTACTCTGACGGTGGCAGCTTTGCTGCTTCCCGGGCCAATTTGGCTGCTCAGGAGAGAAAAGAAGTCCTCCCCGCGCATTTGGATCATTTTCGTTATTGTTTTCTTTTCCGCTTTGGGGACCGGTTTCATGTTCATCGAAATGAGTTTCATTCAAATGTTCACCCGATTTATGGGTGATCCGGTCCTTGCTGCTGCGCTTGTTCTGGGTGGGCTTTTATCCTTTGCCGGTGTCGGAAGCATCGGATCTTCATTTTTCTCAGAAAAGCTGGGACGCGGATCGTTGACTGGTCCATTTTTGGTTAGCCTAGGGATAATTATTTACATGGAGCTACTCCCACGATTATTTGAGGCGGCGGCTTGGCTTCCGTCTATAGCCAAAGCGGGAGTCGGTTTAGTATGCTTGGCCCCGTTGGCTTGTCTCATGGGGATTCCCTTTCCGCTGGGCATCATAGCCGTTCAAAACAGAATCCCGGCGGCTATGCCCTTAGCTTGGGCTGTAAATGGTTTCGCGTCGGTGATTGCGGCATCGGGCGCTGTCCTGCTCGCGATGACAATTGGCTTTCGTAGCTTACTTATTTTGGCCGCTTCCGCATACTTTATAGCCGGCGGGGTTACATTGGTTCTGGGACGGGTCCATTATTCAACGGAGGTCTCCTCAAAAAATGAAGCGTAGATATTGCGAAGTTACCGATCCGCGAGAAGTTGACCGGATTCTCTCTTCGACCAATATTGGCAGATTGGCCACAAGCGGAGCAGACGGCTATCCGTACATTACTCCAGTGAACTTCATCTGGCGTGAGGGGAAGATCTACTTTCATTCCGCGGCTGTGGGAGAAAAATTGGACAACTTGGCGAGAGAGCCAAAAGTGTGCTTTGAAGTAGACGTTCCGCTGGCGTATCTTGATACGCTGCTTGATCCGAAAGGTCCGGTCTGTAAAGTTCACCAACTTTATCATTGTGTGATTATTCGCGGCAAAGCGCGGGTTATTCCGGATGGGGCATTGAAAACTGCCGCTCTCAATGCTCTGGTGTCCAAACATGAAGGAACTCAGGATCTTGAGCCCGTCACGCCGGATATGCATGCATACAAGATCTGTGCAGTAATTGAAATTGAACCCGTCCACGTGTCCGCAAAAAGTGATCTTGCCCAAAATCGTACCCATGAACAACGACTGGAGATTGCAAAATATCTGAAGAATAGGAAAAGGCCGATTGATCCGGTCACAATCAAGGCAATGGGATTTGATCCTGAAGACCTTTAGGACAGCCTTATGCTGCTCTGTTTCGACCGGGCTCCGCTACTGAAAATGAAAATCTCCTGTTCGTCCCTATTATTAAAAGGAGTTGCCGGGAATTTTGAAATAGTTCCTTGAATTGTAGCACTGAACGTAATATGGACCAGGATCGAAAATATCTGCACCCCTCAACCGTTTTCGAAGCAAAGTTAGTCATTGTCTCCTGTTTTCAAAAAAAAATAATTGATGATCAACAAATCTCTTGTGGTCGTAGTAGATAACGAGTATAACCTCGCCTCGAATCGGTTGCCTTGCATCAACCCTTTGTGAATAGGGGAATTTCATGAAATATATAGCGATCCTGTCTTTGGCGGCGGTGGTGGGCTTTTTTCTTCTTCCGTCATGCTCGGCAGTGAAATGGGCCGTGCCGGCCAAGGCCGGGTCGGATATGGATGAGGAGAGTTGGGCTTCACGATATATTCCGGGTGCGAAGGCTGTGTCCGATTTCATCCCGCCGCCGACTGAGGCTCGAATGCAATGGGATGAAAGATACAGAAGTAAAAGTAATTCCTGGGCGTCATCCGGGGATATGATTCCGTGACGTAACAACCGACCCCGATAGCCTCTGCAAGTAATTGATATTGGAGGCTGATCAAGCTCATTTAATAATTCGCCACCGATTTTCGGCCTTTTTCCTGCCACGCAGTCGAGATCCCTGAAGAATCTCATCGTAAATTCCTAAAAATGTCTTGACCTTACAGATACTTTTGTACCATTTGGGCTTACTCGCTGTAATACGCATTCGCTCAAATAAGTGATTTGATTTGAAAGTCTCTTCTTAAGCATTCAGTTAGTAGGTGGAGCGGCACCAAGCTCCGCAGGGCGCGATCCAATAGTAGCCGTGGGCGCGAGAGAAATCGTCTCAAAACTCAGAATAGAGAAAGAACCGTGCCACGATGCCAACGCAAAGACGGAACCCACATGACGGTGTGAGCCGTGGAAACTGTCGGTCGGCAGCAAACAGCCGTTGTAAGGCGCGCCGCTTGCTGCGCCCTTTCTGGGCAGGGCAAGCCCTGCCCCTACGGTGGCATCGTGCTACGATTTTGGCAGACACGATAATTCTGAGACAGTTTCGCGAGCCCACGGTAAATGAGCATCACCGTCACGTAACGGACCGCTAGAAGAGGTCCACCAATCTCTTCGAATCGTTGGTCATGATTGACCCCGCCAGGGGCGATCGTGCTGGGACTTCCTTTTTCCACGGGTTCATCCCACGTCCCGCGGGACTATTGTTGGTCGGCTCCTTCGGGGCCTGAACCTTTCTCCCCGTCCGTAACTGCATAGATACATCTCTCGCCGCACTGACTGGCCCCCAGGTCAGTGTGAGAGTGAAATTGTGAATTCAACTCACTTCTTTGAAAGCGAATTGGCATAAGTAGGATAACGATCACAAGAAAATACTGACATTCTCATATAACTTCTGCCGGGCGTTTTCGTCTAACGCTACAAAACAGTGCATCCTTCGCGTACCGCAACATCAAAAAAACAAAGGAGTCCCAGCCATGAAATTCGTGAAAGGATTTTTGTTGCTCGGTTTGATTTCATTGATCGCAGTATCAGTCCACCCCAGTTTGAGTTACGCGGAACAGACCCAAGGGACTGAGCCCATACTTGTGACTTCTGCCGAGGATACAGTGATTCGAACCGATGAAGCTGGACCTTTCATGCTCGCGCATTGGCGCTCGCGTTATCGAGGAGGCGTATATGTGCGACCGTACAGCCGTTGGTACTACGGAGCGCCTTATTACCGCAAAGTCTATCCCTCAGTTCGCTGCTGGTGGAATGGATATCGCTGGGTATGCCCCTACAAATATAGGAGATATTGTTTATAAAGGACTATGACTGGGGGGACAAAAAGAACTAACAAAAGACAATGTACATGCGAAGAGGCGTAGGATCAAAGGGGCAGCTTGGCCGGGCGCCAAAAGAACCTCATCTACTTTGGAGTTTTCGACCCACCGATTCGCCTCTAAAAATCTTAAACTGACTCAAGGCGCAATGGGCCGTGACGCTCCGATCTATTCCCTTTTCTACGCCTCCATTAATGCATGACATCGGTTTGATCAAAAGGTTCCGCGAAAAACTCATCCATTTGTTCTATTTTTAATTCCACAAACCGACGCTGAAGATTAGCATAATACCATTGATCAGGTAAAAGAAGCGCACCTGAGCTCCATTTTCGTGGAGATCTTTCCAGTTTTTGGTCCAGCGGATCGTATTATCGATTCGCCTCGCCAAAACCAGCGTTAATAACGACAGCAACGCTACAGGATGCAACAAACCGCTTAAGACCAACAAAATTATCGAAGCCAGTGAGATTGTTATAAAAAACCTTACTCCCCAGATCGCTGTCGGCTGGCCCAAGCGTGATGAGATTGTGCGTTTACCGACGGCACGGTCCTCGTCAATGTCCGGCAATGATTGGAAATATAGTATCATGGCAACCATGAATCCTATCGGCAGTGACAGCCACAGGGCCTCGGTTATGAATTCGCCGGATAGTGCAGCCGCTCCGCCGGCCACCAGGATTGGCCCCATGTTTATCCCCACAAAAAGTTCGCCAAGCCCCAGATATCCGTATCGGATTGGCGGCGCGGTATAAAATAGGCTCGACAAAAACGAAAATAATATCAGGCCTATGAGCCACCATAATTTGGTGACCCAAAGAATCCATAATCCGCATAATAGAGCCACAAAATAGAACAGGATCATGGCCCGGCGAATTTCAGACAATGTAAGCTTTCCATCCTGAAGCACGCGACTGCCTCCGATGGATTCCCCCGCATCCGCGCCGGATAGGAACTCAAAGTAATCGTTGGCAAGATTTGTACTCATATGAACCAGAAACGACGCAAGGCAAATGACAATCCAACGTGTCGTATTCCAGCCGCCGTGCTTATAAGCGATCACCCCGGCAAGAGCTAAAGGTACCAAAGTCGCCACAAAAAACGGGGCTCTACTAGCCTGATACCATGCCCTGAGCTTGCCGGTGTCTACAACGGTCACAACCTGTTCCATCGGCAGAAAATCCTTTCGAGAACGTCGAAAATCTCATAAAGCCCCACACCCATAACCGCCAGCACGACGATTCCGACAAATATCTGAGGGATATCTGCTCTCCCCCAAGCGTCTATTATATAGAAACCCAGTCCGTACCTGGTCCCGATGGATTCCACAAAAAACAGAACGGCCACCACAGTGCCTGTCGCTATGCGAAGGGCGGTAAAAACCGCAGGCAAGCTGTAAGGCCAGACGACGTGGACAAATAGATCGGTTCTGCTTCCCCCAAGACTGTAAAGTGAATACCGGGCGGCTCTACTGATACCGCGGGCAGCGTCTCGTGTCGTGATAAGGAGTTGGAAAAATAAGATAAGCCAAAGCATGACTATCTTCCCGCTATCCCCCAAACCAAAGATGAGCAGCACCAACGGAAGCAGCACGATTTTGGGAACCGGATATGTAAGGTAAATGAGGGGCCGGGCAAACTTATCGGCCCTGCGACTTGACCCTAATGCAAGTCCCAGCGGCACGGCAGTCACGAAAGCCACTGCCAAAGCCGCAAGAATACGAAATGAGGAGGCGCCGACATGTTTCCAAAATAGCCTGGTCTGCGCCTCTGAGGCTAACTTGCTCATAACTACTGTCGGTCCGACCAAAACGTCTTCCCCGGCCCACCATGCACCCACCTGCCAAAATATGAGGAGAGCGGCAATGCTCCATAAATAGCTCCAGCGGGAACTCATCCGATGCTCTCCAAAATATTCCTCACACGTCGAGAAATTTCGTAGAATTCCTCTGAGCCGCGGTACTTTTCTCCACAGGCCGAAGGATTATCCACTTCAGAGAGAACCGCGCCCGGACTAGCTCCCATGATGAGAATGCGGCTTCCCAGACGTACTGCCTCCTGAATGTTGTGAGTCACAACGAATAATCCGAATCCGCGTCTTCTCCATGAAGCCGCGACCAAATCCTGCAATCGTTCTCTAGTCAATGTATCAAGGGCCGCGAACGGTTCGTCCAGGAGGAGCAGAGAGGGGCGGAGGATCTGAGCCCGTGCCAGCGCCACTCTTTGTTTTTGGCCTCCAGATAACTGTTGCGGATATAAGTCTGTTTTTTCAATTATGTCCAGTTCCGATAACAGTTCTTCCACTGCGACTGCGTCTATCGGTTCTTTTCGGATTTTCAGACCTAAAACCACGTTTTCGTGGACCGTCTTCCAGGGGAATAGGCCATAATCCTGGAGAACCAGAGCGATTTCGCGATGAGGTCGACTCATTGGTTGGCCTTTGAATTTTACGGCCCCGAAAGAAGGCTGTTCAAGTCCGGCAAGCATGAGCAACAACGTGGATTTTCCACAACCCGAAGGCCCCACGAGCGCCGCTGTCTCACCTTCATTCAAAGAAAAGTCGACACCTTCTACCGCGGGTACCGATCGGCCCTCAGTCATGTACGTCTTTCCGAGTTGGGTGCAGCAAAGGAGATTATTGAACGAATCCGGCATTAACGACCTGCTCGTAACTGGGTACGGTTTTTATTACTCCGCGATTCTTGAGCCATTCAGCAATAGGATCGATAGCATTCTTGACCGGAGCATGCAGCCTGGGAAAACGCGGCACGGGATAGGTCGCCTTCAAAGCTTCTGGCAGGCGTATATGTTCGACCATAACTGACCTAACCCCTTCCGGATTCGCATTGATGAGCCCTCCAGCCTCTTCCAAGGCTTTAAGAAACGCCATGACGCTCTGACCATGTTCGGTAAGGAAGGAACCGGAAAAAGCAAGGATCGTTTGACTTGCAGCCAATCCCGAGTCGTCAGCCAAGAGCATAGCGCCTTTGGCAATCGCGGCAGTGACTAGAGGCTCCGGCAATGTCGCCGCCTCAACCTGTCCGGATAACAACATCTGCATACGTAGTCCGATGTTCTTGGTTTCCAAAGTCAAATACTTATCTTTTGGAACACCATTGGATTTCAAGAGCGTCTCAGTAACATAGTCGATCACTGTATTTGAAGATATGGCGATAGGTACTGAGGTCAGCTCGGGTACCGATTTGAATGGGCCGCCGGGTTTACCCAGGATTGCGAACATCCGACGATCATAGGTAGTGTCATAATTGGTCGCCACTATTACTACATCGCGTCCGTTTCCTCTTAATACTATGGGAGTGACTAAGTCACCGAAATATCCATCGATGTTTCTTGTGGACAGTGCGATATCTTTTTCTGCAGCAGTATTGAATGGGATAACATCCACATCTACACCGGCTTTTGCAAACAGGCCTTTGTCTTGAGCGACGTAAATTGGGAGCGCTTGCAGGACGGGCAGAGTCCCGAATCGGATCTTAGCCGATTCTTTTGCACAAGAGCTTCCTCCGGGCAACCCTGCCATAACAATCATTAACAGCATCAATATAACATGGCGTAACCGCATCTATATAAGCCTCCGCGATTCAATCCTTGGGCGCGCAGTTAACACGAGGTTAGCAGTCTACGGCAGAGTATCGGTTTTTGGCAAGAAGTAGGGGCGGGCTTGGAGTTCCTGATTTCGGTAGAGACCGAATCGAGTCCCGCGAAACGCGAGATCCCGACACAAGCAGGGAACCGTACTGACCCCAGTTCCCGTTTTCCGATTAGACAAGCTTAGGGGTGACCGGGAATTAAATCTTCTCCTCGTCGGAACTCACCGGCAGCAAGACGCGGAACCGCGCACCGGAACCGCTTTCCGTCAGAGCAATGCTTCCGTGATGAGCAGTGACAAGAGCCTGCACAATGGAAAGGCCGAGACCGGTGCCCCCCGACTGCTTGGCCGTTGTAAAGAAGGGCGTAAAGATCCTGTCCGCATCGACCGCAGAAATTCCCGGACCATCGTCTTCAATTACAATTTCCACGAAATCTTTTTTGGCATCTCTTTTTGGATGAGCTGAAATATGGACATTCACTGTTGGCCCGCCGTGCTGTCTCGCATTCTCCACCAGATTGGAAAGGATGGATCCCAACTCCTCAGGCCCCATCGCCACAGGCGGCAGGTCAGGCGTACAATCAACACTAACCTTCAAATCCTCTCCATGCAGTCTGCGGGCAACCTGATCCAAAATCTCATTCACTCGAGCCCGGTCGTTACGCGGTTGCGCCACTTCAGCTTTGGCGAGATCCAGTAATCGTTGAACCAGCCTAGTCAGACGATCTGTATCCTGTTCCAGAATGCTCAGGAAACGGTCGCGATCTTCAAGTTTCATTTCCGCGAAATGATCTTTGAAGAGTTCCACTGTTCCGCGAATAGAAGTGAGAGGCGTTTTAAGCTCGTGCGATACATTAGATGCGAAGCTGCGCACGTAATCTGCACGCTTTTCCAGGGTGGCGGACATCTGCGCCAGGGCCTTGGACAGGAGATCCACTTCATATGTGCCCGGATTAGTTAAAGGAATCGCCACTACCCGTTTATTGCTTGTCGTGACCTGTTCAGCTTGATGAATCAACGCTTTCACGGGTCGTGTGATCAGCAGAGTGGTCAAAACAGTAACTCCGCAGACAACGATCAGAATTACTGCGCCGCCACCGATAAGATAAAATCTGTTCTGATACAGCGCTTTGGACAAATCCAAAGGAGTCCTCGATAGCAGTACCACGCCGAGCACTCTGTCACCCTCAACAACAGGCATTGCAACAAAGACTCTCACCCGGCTGCGCCGACTAATCGAGCCAAACGTTCCGGCCAGCTCCTCAGGCTGTCGACTCCTGAGCAGACTGACATGTTCGCCCTCCAGCGCACGCTGCACTTCATGCTGGTCCGAAATTGACATCCCGATGTCACTGCTGGTGGACGCCACGATTACCCCGCGATAGTCAGTTACCTTTATTCCGCTCAACATTGTTTTTTGGGCGCTTTTTAGCACTGGAGTGATGTATTGCGCGGCTAATTGTGCCAGAGCATCAGCAGGCGTTTCCGATTTGATTGCAGTGGGGGGGCGAGGGTGAACATGATCTTTGGCCACGTCCAATGCGGCTTCAATCGGGGTCCACGGCTCGTCGGGATTCGTGGGGCGCCGGTTGTGCGGAGATATCTTAATCCCGTAATCCGAAAGGCTGGGGTCGAAGGGATGCTCGGATTGGTTTGATTTTATTTGTCTCAGCAGTTCACTGCGATAGATTGACGCGACCAGAGCGCCCTGCACATTCAATTCTGTTTCGGTCCGACGTATCAACTCGCTTTCGTAAAGCCGAAGAATCGCTATGCCACCTAGAGGCAAAAGAAATATCAGCAGGTTGACTGCCAACAGGACAGTGGCAAGACGGGGACGCCATCGCATTATTCGGAGGCCTTGCTGCATGATCCAAGTCGATATCCGAGACCATGGACGGTCTCTATTGGATCGGCGCGCATTGCTGAAAATTTCCTACGGATTCTCCGAATGTGGCTGTCTATAGTCCGATCTGCCACGATATTTTCATAATTGTACGCGGAGTTCATCAATTCGTCCCGAGTGAACACCTTCCCGGGATAGGTCAACAGTGTCCGGAGTATGCCGAATTCTGTGATGGTGAGCGCAACCGGTTCACTGACCCAGCGAGCTTCAAAACGATCAAGATCCAGTTCCAGGTCCCCAGACCTCAGCAGTTTTTGTGAATCGAATCTTTTCTCGTTCGCGCCTGTGGCCGATTCGAGAGTCTCAACTCTTCTCAACACGGCTTTAACTCTAGCAACAAGTTCCCTGGGGCTAAAAGGTTTCGTCACATAATCATCTCCGCCAAGTTCCAGACCGATAATGCGGTCCACTTCTTCATCGCGGGACGACAGAAAAATGATCGGTGTTGCGGAATTGGCTCGGATTTGACGACAAACCTCGGTGCCATCCAGCTCAGGCATGACAATGTCCAGAATCACAAGATCGGGTTGTTCGGACATGAACTGTTTGATTGTCTCCCTGCCATCTGCAGCCTGAACGGTGTTGAAGCCGGCGTTTTCCAGGGCAAATCGGACGACCTCCCGAATATGGGGATCGTCATCAGCGATAAGAATTTGTCGCGGTTTGCTCATCACTCTTAGAGTCGCTTTCAAAACCTTGGTGGACGGATTTGCTAATCATTTTACCTGCACGAAGGCATCGATACAATCATTTCCTAAATCCGCTTTCCTCCACTTGCACCGAAATTGCACAAAATTTCCACGAACTCTTCACATCATCGTCATCACCGCTGCACGGACTGGTGCCATATTCATTCACGCAGCGGGGGGGGTCGCCCGTGAGATGACAGCTATAATTTCAGTCAAGACAGGAGGTTGACATGCTTCGAAGGATTGCTCCCATAGTTGTAATTTACCTATGCACTGCCGCGACCTGGCTTTTCCTAGCCAAAAGCGTTGACGATCGCACCCGGGAATACGATGCAAAATTGCGAGGGGCCGTGGGCCAACTTTGGGGCTCAAATCAGAAGCAAGAGGCTCCAGTCATCTGTACCAACTATAACACCGGAGCAGAAAGGCCGTCTATTCAGGCAAGTAACCTCGATGTCGATCTAGGCCTTGAATATCGACAGAAGGGATTGCTCTGGTACTCGACATATCGGGTAAAATTCGCGGCGCGGTACCAAATCATCAACACGGCAGATGCCCCAAAATCCGTGACGTTTAGATTCAAATTCCCGTCTGAAAAAGCGATCTACGATGACGTTAGATTTCTTGTAGCCGGACAATCGATACAGGACCTGCCGATACAAGATGGTAAATTGACGAAAGAACTGTCGCTGGCGCCGGGTCAAACCGAATCGATCGAAATCGGGTATGTGACCCACGGAATGGACGAATGGTGGTACGATTTCGGTTCCAGCGTTAATCAGGTCAAGAATTTCTCCCTGACCATGAACACTGATTTCGATCAGATCGATTTTCCCGAGAACAGCATTGCGCCGACAAGGAAAGACAAGACCGCCACAGGATGGAAACTTCAGTGGTCATACGCGAACCTGCTTAGCAGCGTTAAAATAGGCATGGTAATGCCGCAAAAGCTCAATCCCGGACCTTGGGTAAGCCAGGTAAGTTCCGCGGCGCCGGTTTCCCTATTTCTTTTCTTTTTTCTCCTATTCGTCATAACTACGGTACGGCAAATCCGAATTCACCCGATGAATTACTTCCTTATCGGCGCGTCATTTTTCAGTTTTCATCTGCTCTTGGCGTATCTGGTGGACCATATTTCCGTGCATGTTTCTTTCATCACCGCATCTGTCGTTTCTGTCGCTTTGGTTGTTTCTTACATGCGGCTCGTTGTCGGTCAAAGATTTGCCTTTCTTGAGGTCGGGATTTCCCAGTTCGTGTTCCTGGTACTTTTCTCTTACAGCTTCTTCTTCAAGGGATACACCGGCCTGGCAATAACAGTACTCTCGATTGCCACATTATTCGTCACGATGCAAATCACTGCTCGGCTGGACTGGGACACGGTTTTCCGGAAACAGAGTGGCCTTCAACGACGAAATGATCTTGCAGACCAGCCGTCAGCCTAATAGACTGCCGTCCGGCAGATGGCGAGAGGAGATTCACAAGGATTGATCGCGGATTACGTGCAACTATGGCAACTGCCAAAAGTTTTGTCCGATTCGAGGTGGCCTTATACCCTCATTCCGGCGAAAGCCGGAATCCAGTCTTTTCAATCCCGCGGCACGCGGGACTGGACCCCGGCTTTCGCCGGGGTGACGGGGCGAGAAGGTCATTATTTTTGGCAATTGCTATAAGTACCATCTTATCGTGCCCGCGGTTGCTGAGGGGCTATCCTTCACGGTTTGTTTGGATCATTTCGGGGGCTTGCACGATGTGGTACGATTTTTTGGGAATGGCAGATGAACATTCCGTTATTCCCGCTGGCCGGATTCAACGACAGCTAGTGTGGCGATCTCGTACTTGCGTGGCATGATTCCGCTCGCTGTGTAATTCAGATGACCCGAGCTTCATGATTGACCCGTCCCAAAACGGTCAGAAGAAATCTGATGGTTGAATTTCGAATCGAATGGAGTAAGGGTGTCAATTCCAGGAGGAAGCAGCAATTGTTACCAAGGCCGATACCCTGCAATACGATTGTGTTGTTTACATCTGAGTTGCGATGAAAAATATAAAATTCATAGCAGCAGTCCTGATGCTTTTCGTGTCAGTTGCTCTTGTCCCCTTCGCTTGGAAGTGGCGGTCCCCGTTTCTCGCGGAATTTCGGCCCTGGCTGCTGTGGGGAATGATTGCCTTGGCTCTGTGCTTGATCCTTGTCCAAGCATTGATTCTGTGGACTTCCAGTCCCAGGCGGCGGGCCATTAAAGTAGTAAGCGCATTAGGGCTTCTCACGGCCGTTTTGGCTTTGACCGTAACAGCGGCTTTGGAAGCACGCTTTCACTGGGTCAGATACCAGGTACTCCACACGGATCCGAGCGTGTTGGAAAAACCCGGGCGGCATTTGATGGTGGGCTATCGCGATCTGTCTGAAGTTCGCGAACTTATAAGACTTCGAGCAGTGGGCGGGATCTTTCTTTCCAGCGGGAATGTCCGGAATAAGAGCATTGCCGAAGTCCGACAGATAATACAATCTTTTCAAAATCAGAGACAGCAGCAAGGACTGCCGGCCCTTTGGATTGCCACGGACCAGGAGGGTGGTGGAGTCTCTCGATTATCGCCTCCTTTAACTCGCTTGCCGGGTCTGGCTGAAATCGTGCAACGCTACTCCGACTTGGGTCAGCGGGAACAAGCTGTACGGGAATTTGCTAGGACGCAAGGGCTGGAGCTTGCAAAAGTAGGGGTTAACATCAATTTCGCTCCGGTGGTGGATTTGAATTACAATCTGATTAATCCTAACGACTGGTACACACGTATCTTTGAGCGGGCAATTTCTGATGATCCCGCGGTAGTAGCTCAGGTTGCGGCCTGGTACTGCACGGAACTTGAAAAAGCAGGCGTACGCTGCACCCTTAAGCATTTTCCCGGATTGGGCAGAGTATTTGAGGACACGCATCTGGACTATGCAAATCTTACCACCTCCGTGGCCGAATTGACCGACACCGACTGGATGCCGTTTCACGCTCTGATGCGTGACAGCAGAGCTTTCACCATGCTCGGGCACGTCCGATTGACCGCGCTGGATAAAGAACGTCCTGTTTCTATGTCGCCGACTGTCATTGCCGGATTGTTGCGCCGCGACTGGAAGTATGACGGCGTACTGATTACCGATAATTTCAGCATGGCTGCGGTCTATCGTAGCAACGAAGGCATAGAGAACGGCAGCATCCAGGCATTGAACGCCGGCGTCGATTTAATCCTGATCAGTTGGGACACGGATCAGTATTATCCGATTATGTACGCCCTACTGAAAGCCGACAGGCAAGGACGATTGGACCGAGAAGCTTTGAAACGAAGCGACCAAAGGCTGGAGATGGCCAGGCTTCCCGCGCCAGACCCTGATAGTGGCTCATTCCAGGAGAAAAGATGAAACAAATATCAAATCAGGCTAAAATATGAATTTGGGAGCTTGTGCATGAAAACCTTATTATTAGGGGCTATAGCTTCGTTTCTGGTGCTCTGCCAATGGTTTGCATTCCGGTCTGTCATAAAGTACTTGTGGCCGAATTCCGTCAGAATTAGTCGAAGTGCAGCCTACTTAGTCCTGATTGCGTTCGGCTTGTTAACTATTCTATCGATAAGGCTGGAATTCGGTTCCGAGATTTTATCTCCCGGAACAATCGGTCGGCAATTAGCGTCGATTATATTGCGCTCATACCTTGGCTGGATCCTAGTCCTTTCGTTGTTCTTCCTTTTTGTGAGGCTGATTGAGTGGCTGCCCCCGTTCAGGAAAATCCCGGTCCGGTTTGCCTTAGTTAAAGCCACCAATAGCGCGTACAATGAAAGCGGAATAGAAAAGAAAGCTAACTCAGCGGAAAATCAAACTAGATCCGTATCCAACGCTAATTCAGGAGGAGTCGAACAGACGAATAATTCATTTACCACTCGCCGAGGATTCTTGAAAATAGCAGCAACCTCAAGCTTAGCTATTGCAACCGGCGTTGGAATTAAGGGGATGGCCGACGCTTACAGCAGCCCGGTCGTGGAGAAATATGAGCTTGTTCACGATCTTCTCAGTGTGGCAAAACCCATCACGTTCATTCATGTGACAGATTGTCATTTTGGAATGTTCTTCGGCCCACATGAACTACGAAATCTGGTCAACCATCTAAATTCTCTAGAAGGAGACGCCTTATGTATCACAGGGGATGTCTTTCATTCATCTCGCACGTTAGTCGAACAAGCGACTCCTATTCTGGGAAAACTCAAAGCTCGCGCTTTGGGGAACTTCGCCGTACTGGGTAATCATGATTTTTATGCAGGGGAGGGCCGATCCGTGAAGAGTTTGCAAGCAGCCGGGCTCACTCTCTTGCGGAATCAGTGGATCCCATTGAAAGTGGAAAACTCGATAATCCATCTGGGAGGCATTGACGATCCATTGATCAATTGGATGAAGACACAGGAAGTCTGGGGATTCGATCCGTTTATGGAAAGGGTTCCGTCAGAGCCCGGAATGCGGATACTTCTCTCTCACAGACCCGATGTGTTCCGCTACGCGGTTGCGCAAAAAATCGACGTAGTGCTTGCAGGCCATACGCATGGAGGCCAAGTCATTATTCCGGTCCCGAGTCGAAAAAAAGGCATAAGTGTTGCCGATATTGTTTCGAAATATACTCATGGATGGTACAGAAAGCACAGCAGCCGAATGTATGTCAATCGAGGAGTGGGATTGAGTTTTCTTCCGTGGAGACTACATTGTCCCCCGGAAATAGCAATAATTAAGCTTTCTGCGCGGGTCGCTCGATTAACCGACGTTACAAGAGTTACTTAATCATGAAAATTCAGGTCAATCTGTATGCTACTCTGGCCCTGCAAACGACCAACCGAGGGACCGAAGCAGATCTTATGGAAATAGAAGACGGAACCAGTATTGGCGATATTCTCGATCGATTCGGCATCAGTCGCGACGTACCGAAAATAATATTTCTCAATGGAGTGCACGCGGACCTGGAAACAATCCCGAAGGACGGAGATAGGATCGCCGTCTTCCCTCCAATCGCAGGAGGGTAAGAAACGCGAATAGGAGAGGAGTCGGGGACTTTCTTGCGAGAAAACCGCCCCCCGGCCTCAGGCAAAGAATTCCTGTGACTTGATTCCCTGATGCTTGTGCGCGGGTGAGCTGATCTGTTGCCAAGACCTTCCGTAACAATTAGTAATTTTCCAGCGAGAAACGTGTGCAAAGTTTTCTTACTGGTCATGGGCTTTCTTAGTGAGCGCCCGGATTCCTGACGGAGCCATCATGATGGAACCTCCTATACCTCGATACAGTCGTCACATACTGCTCAAAATGATCGGTGAGGAGGGTCAAGCGCGGATTGAGAAATCCCGTGTATTTGTGGCTGGATTGGGGGCCCTCGGATCGCTCATCGCGACCCTGCTTGCAAGGGCGGGCGTAGGGTTCCTGAGGATTGCGGACCTGGACTCGCCTGAGTTGCACAATCTCCATCGACAGATCCTTTATGACGAGGCCGACATTGCGCGCGGGGTCTCGAAACCGCAAGCTGCCAAAGAACGACTCTTGGCGGCCAATTCAGGAATCGAGATCGAGGCGATTGCAGCGACAATCGGATCGCATAACATCGAAGAGCTAGTTGATGGGATTGATCTGGTGGTAGACGCTCTGGATAACATGAAGGCTCGGTACTTTATTAACGATGCAATCATTGATCGAGGAATTCCCTATGTTTTCGGGGGCGCGGTTGAGTGCGCGGGCAACGTTATGACCATAATCCCGGGACGTACGCCATGTCTGAGGTGCTTGTGGCCGAATCCGAGCGCTGTGGAAGATCATCCGAGAGCTTCCAGTGTGGGAATCCTCTCTTCGGCTGCAAGTGCAGTAGCATCCATAGAGGTGACGGAAGCTATCAAGGTCCTTGTGGGAAGTTGGGATAACATACTGCCTGGCCTATTGGTGATGGACTTCTGGCGGAATCAGTTTCAGATTTGTGAAATTAAACCGGACCCGGCTTGCAGATGCAATCGCTCCGGTCAACAGGTGTAAAATTGTCGCCGCGCAGCTTCCCCATTACAGCACTGATACTTGCCGGAGGAATGGGAACTAGGCTTCGGGCGATTGTTTCCGACCGTCCGAAACCGATGGCATTGGTACACGGTGTACCATTTATCGAAATATTGATCGACTCTCTCGCGAAAAAAGGGATCCGCGAGTTCGTGCTCTTGGTTGGATATATGGGCGATTTCATTGAAGAGTATTTTACGGGGTTGAGTAAGATTAATTGTCGTATTCGGTTTTCACATGAACAAACTCCATTGGGAACAGGCGGCGCCGTGAAGAAGGCTGAGAATCTTGCAACAGACCCTTCTCTATTGATCAATGGAGATACCTTTTTCGACGGAGATGTTGACCGACTGATTCAATTACATCACGAAAGGGCCGCTGACGTGACTTTGTCGCTGTTGCCCGTCGCAGATGCGAGTCGTTATGGTTCCGTAACTGTAACTGATGACGGCCTCGTAGCAGGGTTTCATGAGAAACAGGAGGGAATCAGTGGACCGGGCCTAATCAATGCCGGGTTTTCACTGATTTCCAAAAACGTCATCAGTGAGCTTCCGGGCGATCGGGCGTTCTCTATGGAGCGAGAGATCTTTCCGAAATTGGCCGACTCCGGACGGATGTTCGGTCTGGTTTCCAAAAGGTCCTTCTTCGATATAGGAACTCCCGAAAGTTATGAAGATTTCAAAAAGTTCATTCGAGAAAAGGGTCTTGATAAGTGAGTGTGGCCAGAAAAGATTCCGGAAACGATTAGCACGAATTGGCTTTTATACCAGTTGCCAAACGTTTTTAAGGTGTTGCACTTCGTTTGTGAATTTAGGGAATCCAGGAAGGACTGGTTCCAGGCTTTGCTTATGACAAAGTATGGACCCCGGCTTTCGTCGGGGTGACCTGTGGCAACACGCCATCACTTTTGGCAAACACCACACAGACCAGACCCAAATTGGCCGAACAGAGAGGCGAATGTTATAAGATCCGTCTTCTCATCTCGAGAAAGCATCCCGGGACCAGGTAGCAGAATAGGCCGACTGCTTCGAATATCTTCTAGTTGGATTCCTTCTCCGCCATCCGGAGAATCAGTTGTTCAGCCGCTGAAAAGGCACGCAAGCGCACGAAAAATGTGCATAGCAGTGCGGTTGTTCCAGCCGTAGCAAACAGCATCGCGACAACTACAAACTGGTAGCTGGCTGCAAGAACAGGGTCGCTGCCCGCGAGTACCATACCGGCCATAACGCCGGGAATCCATACAATCCCCAGCGAGCGCAAATTGTTGATGCTAGGAATGATGCTTGCTTGTACCGCCTGACTCATATAGGGCGCAACAACTGCGCCGGGGGCCGCTCCAAGAGCTAATCCAGCCTCCACTTGCCCGGCGTGGGCCTCGATCTCTGCTCGGAATCGATCCAGCGCCAGAGCAGTTGTGTTCATTGCGTTGGCGATCAGCATGCTCCCGACCGGGATTAAGGTCGCCGGCGCGCTGTCAATAACGCCCAGAATAACCATGATTCCGATAACAAGTCCGGCGCCGATAACAATCGAGCGGGTTGTCACATGAAGGATTCCGGGGATGTGCTTCGTCCGGCGAGCGGCAACGACTGCTCCGGCCAGCATCATGCCCACAAGCACGACCGCACTGAGCCAGTGTGCGCCTCCCAAAACAAATGTCAGCAATAATCCGATGATGATGATCTGGGTGATCCCGCGTACCAGCGCTATAGCTGCTTCCCGTTGTAAGTAAATGCCTTGCCGGCGTGCCAGAAAGGCTACCAGCATTGCAAACGCTGCTGCACTTACTGCCTGTGCGGAGCGCAATGCAATAGGATCACTGAAGAGTTGATTCAGCATGGAGCACCTCTGCGACTGTGCCATCGCAGATCAGCCTTCCGGCTTTGATCAAGATGGCTCGGCTGGCAATCCGGGCTGCCTGTGCGCTGTCGTGGGTAATTATCAGAGCTGTCAAATGCTCTTCGCTGAGGATGAGCCTTAATAGAGACTCAATCTCGCGTTCTGCCCGTTCATCCAGGGCTGAAGTGGGTTCGTCCAGCAGCAATACCTCCGGTTGGTTCGCCAGAGTCCTTGCCAGTGAAACGCGTTGAGCTTCGCCCCCCGACAAGTATAATACATCCCGTGAAGCGAACCCCTCCAACCCCACCTGTTCCAGCAGAGCGTCGATCTCTGAGGCAGTCAAATCTTGACCGTGTTGGTGTGGCCCGAACCGCAAATTGTCCGCGACGGTTCCGGGAAATAGATGAGCGGCCTGCATCACCATCCCAACGCGACGCCGTAACTCTCGCGGGGCTAACTCACGATAATCTTGACCATAGAGGAGCACTGTCCCGTCCGTAGGCTCATCGAGGCGGTTGAGCAGCCGTAAGAAGGACGATTTACCGGCTCCACTAGGTCCGACTATTGCTAATACTTCCCCCTCATGCACATTCACGCTGATATTGCTGACAAGAATCTTGTCCTTGACAAAACGAGACAAATCCCTAGTTTCAAGCGCTACCTTTCGATCGTTAGGAGTGGCTGCGGATGGCCGAAAGGTTTCCTGAGTGGTCAGAGTTGAAATCACGAATTGCGTTGCTGCACTACAGAAATTCGTTTGATCGAAGGAGGACTTTCAGATACTTTCTGTTCCAAACCGTCCGAGACCACCGCACCGTCTCGGATTCTAATGATTCGATCACAAGCCAGACCTATTTCCTCTTCATGTGTTACCAACACAACCGTATAGCCCTGGCGTGCTAATGCTCTTAATTGTTCTACAACTACATCTGTATTCTTCTGATCGAGCTGGCCCGTGGGCTCATCGCCCAATATCAATGATGGATCGTTAACGAGCGCTCTTGCCATCGCCGCCCTTTGACGCTCACCACCTGACAAACGATTGGCCCAATGATCAACTCTATGCGATAATCCTACCTTGTCTAATGCATCCAGAATTTTTTTCCTTCGGGTGCGCTTATCGGATGATGCATAAATAAGAGGAAGCTCCAGATTTTCAAAAACAGTTGAGTTGGCTAAAAGATCGCAACTCTGGAATACGAACCCCATCTCCTTGTTCCTGAAGAGCGCTTGTTCGTGAGTGCTGAAATCAAGGACATTTTGACCCTTGAATAGGTAAACGCCGGCAGTTGGAGCATGCAAGAGTCCGAGAACATAAAGAAGGGTCGATTTGCCGGACCCTGACGGACCCATTATTGCCACCATCTCCCCGCGGGAAATTCTTATATTTGCCCCGCGAAGGGCGTGGATAACGTTGGTCCCGTCAATATAATCCTTTACAAGACCACGAGTTTCTATTACCAGCCCATCTTCCATCAATTACCTTACGCCCGGTCCGGTTCTTAAAAATCGTAATCGTAAGTATAGCGCATCGGCCGGGGAATTCCCATAAGAATACAGCCTCAACATCTTGCTCTGATCGCCGAGTTCATGCTACATATATATAATGTTCCATCTCACCAGGCAAGCTCAAGGCAGACACGGTTCATTCGTCAAACTTGCCCAGTTTGATTCGGAGGACTATGCCGTAATCGTAAGGTCTCCATTTGATATGAGACTTCATCAGCGCTATATCGGGCCAGACCTCGCAAAGGCAGAGGAAATCTTCACCTCTGAAGTCACCAAAATAGCTGACTTGGCTAAAGAGCGGTAGCGCGAATCGGATAAATCGTTCGAGAAGATCTTTTTTCTGAAGCCTTGTCGTTCAACCACTTGCCTTATTGGTTCCGCTAGTCCTAAAATTCCTCAATTCGCGAATCTCATCGTCATGCAGATCTTCAGGAGATCATTCAATGGCTAAATTGCAACTGAAGGGGGAATGGAAACTCTGGGCGGGATTTGCCGCTATTTTTATTCTAGCAGCTTTTTATCTTTATATGGTGAGTCGGCCTCCCATGGAAGGCGGGGAATACCTGTGGCGCGTTGACAAGATAATTAGCTCAAAAGAATTCGGCCTTAGAAGCCTGGGAAACATTATTCGATTCCGATTGATCGGCGTGAATGTGCCGCAGTCCCAAGAACAGGCGGCAAGGACCTACCTGACCTCCTCTCTGGAAAACCAATGGGTTCGGATTAAGATACTCCGCGATGACCCTCAGGGCACAAAAGAAGGTTTTTTGTATACGTCAGGAGAAGATATTATTGCCAGAATGGTCAGACTGGGTCTGGCTGAAATTGATCGAGACGAAAAGAGCTTTGACGTAAGGCCGTATATGGAACTTGAGCAAGAGGCGAAAAAAGAACGGAAGGGTGTTTGGGCCCAATCACCACAAGGAGCGAAATAAAATGAAGGTCCTGCTTGTCGGGTCGGGGGGACGCGAACATACTCTGGCATGGAAAATGGCCCAATCGGAACTAGTCTCTGAAGTGCTTGCAGCACCTGGAAATGTGGGTATAGCCGGAGAACCGAAATGCCGGATCATAAATATCTCCGCGGATGATATCGGGGAGCTTCGTAGATTTGCTTTAGAAGAGAATGTAGATCTCACTGTCGTGGGCCCAGAAGCCCCTTTAGTAAACGGTTTGACTGACGCTTTTCAGGAAGTCGGTCTTAAGGTGTTTGGCCCTTCAGCCAAAGCCGCGCAACTTGAAGGGAGCAAAGTATTTACTAAAGATCTGCTGCAAAAATATGGCATACCAAGTTCAGATTTCGAGGTTTTTGAAAATTTTGGGGCCGCGTCAAAATATCTGGAGGAAGTACCTTTGCCTGTAGTAGTCAAGGCGGACGGGCTCGCCGCGGGAAAAGGAGTTTTTGTTTGTCACGATCGCAAAGAAGCTCTCGCAGCCTTGAATTCCATAATGAAAGATCGAGCCTTTGGCGACGCTGGGAATAGGGTCATCATAGAGGAATGCCTGGAAGGTGAGGAAGCATCGTTCATAGCTTTGACCGACGGCAAATTTGTGCTCCCCCTGGCGAGCTCTCAGGATCATAAACCTGTATTCGACGACGATAAGGGGCCCAACACTGGAGGAATGGGCGCGTATTCGCCCGCACCGGTAGTGACCGAAAATCTTCATCATCAAATCATGAATAAAATCATGTTTCCCGTAACACGTGCATTGGAAGCCGAAAATGCTTCATACCTCGGATTTCTTTATGCTGGATTGATGATAAAAGACGGTCAAGCCAAGGTGCTGGAATTCAATGCGCGCATGGGTGATCCTGAAGCTCAGCCGCTCCTGTTCAGAATGAAATCCGACCTGGTGCCACTGATGCTTGCTGCTATTGACGGGACACTCGAAAATATGACAATCGAGTGGGAACCTCTTGATTCGGTGTGCGTGGTCATGGCTTCAGGAGGATATCCGGGAGCTTACGAAAAAGGTAAAACCATTTCGGGAATTCGAGATGCCGAATCCCTCAAAGGAGTAAAAGTTTTCCACGCGGGGACCGCCAGTGGACCGAAAGGGTTAATCACCGCAGGAGGCCGGGTACTGGGGGTTACCGCCAAATGCAACGGAATCTCTGAGGCCATACATAAAGTTTACCAAGCTGTAGATAAAATCACCTGGGAAAACGTGCATTACAGAAAAGATATCGGCAAGAAAGCCTTGGCTAGGGCGGTTTGAGTATCAGGAATTTGAAGCCTTTCCTTTCGAGGGGCTTGTTGACCGCATCAGTTGCAAGTGACATGTTTCATCATAGAGAGAGAAAATCTCGCAACGAGGAGTGAGCGTGACGGCAAAGACAGACGAACAGGCAGTGAAGAGTCACTCCGAAGAGGAAACAGATCAATCGTGGTTCTTGACTGATGAATGGCAGCAGAGGTATGCAGAAGCCATGAATGATCTGAAAGAAGGACGTATCAAAGAGTATGATTATGTGAACGATTTAATTGCTGACTTGAACCGCGAATGAACCATGGTCAAGTGCGAATCTGTACTCTCATTAATGGGGGACTGATTATCAGTCGGCAGACAGTGTTTGTCTGATTAGTTTTTGCTTTCCTATAGTGGCTCCGCCATCACGATATCTTTCGAAGTACCGCCAGAATTTCTTCGGGCTCCATTCTTTTAGTATAATCTGCGTCCACAAAAGCGAACCTGATTTTTTGACTCTGATCGATCACGTAAGTTGCCGTGAGCGGCAGCTCAAATGAATCGTCGCCATTGACCGAAGGAAGATTAATTCCAAAGCTTGCGTAAATTGGCCTCAATTGAGCGGGGAGTTGGAACACGATTCCGAACTGCCGTGCCAGTTTGTTCCCTGAGTCACTGAGGACGTCGAATGAAATTTGATTTCTCTCCATTGTTTGTAAAGAGCTTTCAATTGTTTGAGGCGATACAGCCAAAACACTTGCCCCCAGCTCCCTAATGCGTTCGATCTGAAGCTGCAGCGACCGCAGCTCTAAATTGCAGTACGGTCACCAGCCGCCTCTATAAAAACTCAACACCACCGGACCTTTTTTCAGAAGTTCCCGTAAAGCAACTGATTTTCCAAGAGCATTCGGTAAATCAAAATCCGGCGCCAGATCCCCAACGTTCAGACATTGTTTCAGCCATCCCGGACTCAGTCAAATCTTGTGCAGCATCTTGCATGAGCTGCCATTTATCCTCAGGAATGCGTCTGTGAGATATTTCTCGTTGCCTGTCCAGTTCTTCTTTTAGAGACATCATTTTCCCTTTCTTAAGCGAATTTCATGAGACGGCGTCAGCTAGGCCTAGCCTATTCTCGTCCGACCAGACGTTTGAAATTCTCCGCACCAACTATTACATACGTACCTGTTGCTCTTGTGCAAATTGTTCCATCCCGATCGGTAATTTCCGCCGAAAAGCTCATTCTTGGCCCATCCTGCGAAGCAAACCTGCATCGAACTTCGATTTCCTGTTCCACATACAAAGGTTTAAGAAATTCAATTTGTAGTGAACCTGTCACACCGAGTTCCCCGGTTAATTGAAAAGAGGACCACCCCATAATTTCGTCAAATAGGCCGCTTTGAATACCCCCATGTAATATTTTGCCGTAGCCGGCATAAAGTGAAGAAGGATTGAGGCGGCAAATCAGTTCCTTGGGTTCACGTTCAGTTTCGTAGAATATCAATTTCAATCCAATCGGATTATCTGCTCCACAGAAAAAACAAGTCCTCGGTACATACGGATTGGGAATCTGCTTCATGCTAGTGGCTCCTACACGGAAGTTTATCTTTCATACAATAAAGCGACAGCAGAATCTAGATAAGGCGTATTTGGCTAAAGTCACAGCAGGTCGGCGCAGGGTTCCATCAGGGCACAATCCGGCCTTGACCGCGATCAGCGACGAAGTATAATGAGATCAACAGGCGAGCATTTTCTCCCGCATGTCCGGGTCTTCTTTGTGGAGGCCCGGACATGCGCGTTCTGGGGGTTCTCTAAAAGAGCAGAAGTTCCTTTGCGAGATTCCCTGTCTCGCGATTGAGACCTCTTTCAGAAACTCCCAAACAGCAAAGAGCTATTGGCGGGGCCTTTCTTTCTGCGTACCAGCCTGCTCATAGGCTGGAGGTGACATCGAATAGAGCTTAGTACAAAAAAAGAGGCCCGTTTATGTGTAACGGGCCAAGGAAGGATTAGGTTTGGTTTGTCGCTGGGGAATAAAAGACCATTTTTCTAGAAACTTGTCAAGCTTTTTTAAATTAAAATATAATTAAAAGTGATGCAACACCAGATACTATTTATATATGTAATGATTATTACGCTCAATTGTCATAATTGCTACATTTTGGCCAAACTCCGAACAAGCACAATTCTCCCAAGTGCAAGCGTGACTAACAAGCTGGGCAGTTTACTGCATCCGCTGCTTATGTTCTACTTCGTCGGTCGTTGGCAGGCTGCCGAGCAGTATGGCGCTTCTTCCGGATTTTCCATGTCGCAGATGGCGCATGAGCACGCGTCCGGATGATCTTCCGGTTTCTTGAACTTTTCGCCTTCCATTTTGGCTTTATAATCCGCGATGGCCCGTTGCAGGGCATCCGCTCCAAGATTCGAACAATGGTGTTTCTGTTTCGGCAGTCCGTTTAGAGCATCGATCACTGATTTTTTGGAGATTTTCATTGCCTCTTCGAGTGACTTGCCTTTGGCCATTTCACTGACCATGCTCGATACCGCAATCGCGGCCCCACAGCCGAAAGTCTGGAATTTCACGTCTTCCAAAATATTGTCCTTGACCTTAATATAAAAGGTCATTATGTCGCCACATGCCGGATTGCCCACTTCACCTACACCGTCAGCATCCGGCATTTCCCCCACATTACGAGGATTTCTAAAATGATCCATTACAACTTCGTTATACATTTCCTCACTCCTGATGCGATAAAGCTTTTGTCCCCACTAAAACATGTGGATTATTATAATAAGCGACTTTCTTGTCCGCGTGATTTGCTATCCCCCAGTCTTGAGTTTCGAGCTTCTCTTATATAGGGGCGACATATCTCTCAACCTTTGAACGATAGGCGGTAAAATTTTCACAACATCATTAACATCCTCATCCGTATTGTCGCGACCCAGAGTGAACAACAGAGAGCCCTGAGCAGTGCCTGCATCAATGCCCATCGCGAGCATAACATGAGAGACTTTGAGAGATCGAGAAATACAAGCTGAGCCGCTGGCTATCAATACACCATCCATGTCCAAGAATAGCAGCATAGCCTCGCCTTCTACATAGCGAACCAAGACACTCACATTTCCCGGTAACCGCTGTGTTGGATGTCCGACGACGGCAACTTCTTCCATTGCCTCAGCGAGTTCCTTCATTAATCTATTTCTAAGTGGCACGAGGTGAGCGGCACGGGACTCCATTTCAATCGGAGCTATTTCCGCGGCTTTTCCCATTCCTATGATTCCCGGTACATTTTCTGTTCCAGCGCGCAGTCCGCGCTCTTGAATCCCCCCGTCCAACAGCGGATCTATCTTTGCCCTTTTTCGGACATAGAGCGCGCCGACACCGAACGGACCGTAAAAGGGATTAGCAGCCAGGGATAAAAAATCCACGTTCAAAGATTCCACGTCGACAGGTATAACTCCCGCGGTCGCAACAGCATCGGTATGGAACGGGACATTATGTCCTCGCGCTATCTTACCGATTTCTTCAATAGGCTGAATGCTCCCGACTTCATTGTTCGCGTGCATGATTGAGATGAGAGCCGTTTTGGGTGTAATCGCCTTCTCAACATCCTGTGGATCGACAACGCCATAATTATCAACGGGCAGTCGGGTGACTTCTATTCCCTCTTTTTCCAGTGACTTTATTGCATGCATAATCGAGAAATGTTCTATCGACGAAGTTATCAGATGATTGCCTCGTGACCTATTTGCCTGCATGGCACCTTTTAACGCCCAATTATTAGCTTCAGTACCTCCTGAAGTGAAAACGATTTCGTCTTCTTTAGCATTTATCATGGCCGCTACTTTAGCTCTCGCTTCCTCAATAGCGTCTGAGACGACCTCTCCCACGCTGTGCATACTCGAAGGATTCCCGTATTTGTCGGTTAAGAACGGCATCATCGCGTCCAAAACTTCCGGAAGTAGCGGCGAACCGGCCACATGGTCCATATTAATGGTTCTCATAGATCAGCCCTCGAAAAAGAGTTTGATTTTGAAATTGGAGGCCCCACTGAGATGCCTTTAACTTAATAACACAGTCCCTCAATGTCAATGCTGGTCATTGTGCTTCGGAGTTGTGTCTGAGTAGAGACTGTGTTAAAAAAATGTATGTTGGCCGTTTGGCCCGAGCGCTGATCCAGTCTTCCTAACACGGTAATTTCTTGAACGATCCCAGAGGCCGAACAGCGATCAGGTTCTGTTCCGTGCCGATTTTGAGGAGCGAAATACGTTATGAAAAGCTCTGAATGGGGTATATCCCGCGAAGAAGCTATCGAGTTGATGGAGCAACACCTTGACACCGAACCATTGCGCAAGCACAGCCTCGCGACGGAGGCCATAATGCGGTCCCTGGCGCCCCGTTTTGATGAAGATCCCGAAAAATGGGGGCTAATTGGTTTATTGCACGACATAGATTATAACGAGACGCGTGAGAAAATGGATAAACATACGCTGGTAACCGAGCAGATCCTACTCGAGAAAGGCGTTGATCCTTCAATACCCGAAGCCATAAAGTATCACAACGCAAAGAATCTTGGTCTTACTCGCAACGAACCTGTCCACTGGGCCCTCACGGCCGCCGAGACCATGACCGGTATGATAGTGGCAGCCACTCTGGTCAACCCGGATAAGAAATTATCCTCTCTTAAGGCCAAGTCGGTCAAAAAACGAATGAAAGCCAAAGAATTTGCCCGATCGGTGAATCGCGACCATATCCTTCTGTGCGATAAAATAGGGATTAGCTTGGACGATTTTATCGAAATCAGCATTACTGCCATGGGATCCATAAGCGATCGTCTCGGCCTGTAGCCTCAGGCTTCATCAAGTTACAATTCCGGTGTTAATCCGCATTTATTATTCCAAATTCCGAGTGGGTTGCGCCGTCGGGAATCGTCTTTCTCGACAATTTGCAGCAATTCCCTAATCACATCTCAGCCCGGACTGCTATATTTTCACTAACTTAATAATAAGATGACGCGCGTGGTTCTATCGATGAAGCCCAGAGGACAGGAACTTTAGGGTTCTATGATAACCTTTATGGATTCCGAGGCCTTACTAACAAGAGCAAAGCCGTCCGCTGTTTTTTCCAGCGGCAGACGATGCGTGATCATGTCGATAACGTTTATTCTTCCTGAGGAAATGAATTCCATCGCCGCCTGAATATCACGCGGACTGCCGGCATATGCGGAAGTCATGGTGATTTCTTTTCTCCAAAGATCATTGAAAGGCATATCAATTTTGGTTCCCGGATCCGACGGAGCGAAAAAAAGGATAGTCCCTCCCCGATCGACAGCTCCAAAAGCTTGCTGTATTGCTTGTGGTGCTCCTGTAGAAACAATAACCAACTCCGCAAGCCGGCCGTCGTTATTCTCTTTCAAACGTTCTAATAGATCATCGCCTGCGGGTAAGGTGATATCCGCGCCCAGATCAGCCGCAGCGGCTAACCTCCGGGGATTGATGTCCACAGCTATAATTCGAGACGCGCCAGCGACTTTTGCCAATTGCACGTGAAGCAGCCCGGCAATACCGGTACCAAATATTACCACTCGTCTCCCGGGAACCCACCCCGCGTGTACCTGGCCGCGAAAAACGCAAGCAAGCGGCTCGATAAATACGGCTTGATCATACGACATTTGGTCCGGCAATTCGTAAACGCCGTTCCTTACATTAATTGCCGGGACTCGCAAATATTCGCTGAAACCGCCGGGATCGAAATTTGTGGAAGCCAATGTATCGCAGACCGAATGATGCCCGGCCAAACAGTAACGGCACATATTGCACGGCACGTGATGGGAAACGAAAACCCTATCACCTTTCTTCCAGCGCGGGACATCTCGGCCTATTTCGGCAATTTCCCCCGCTATTTCATGCCCAAGCACAAGCGGCGCCTTGGGCACTCGATACCATTCAAGCACGTCACTGCCGCAGATCCCGCTCGCCCAGACTTTTACAAGGAGTTCATCAGGCGCAATGCGAGGGATATCCATTTGCTGGATCCTGATATCCTCATTGTTATAATACATCGCTACTTTCATTGAACATCCGTGGCCTAGTGGTGGGCGCTTATTTCTTTGGCTTAGTCTTAGAAGCGGGCGCTTTGGCTTTTGAGGGCTTCAGTCTTTTTTTCTCATCATCGTAAATTTTGAGCGCTGTTTTCGGTTTTTCGTTGTAGTGAACGACCGCTCTAACAGCCTTAATCATTCCGACTGGGCAATCCGACTGGAAGATATTTCGCCCCATATCCACTCCAACGGCTCCTTCGGTGACCGCGTTAAAAGCCATAGTAAGCGCTTCCAGTTCGGGCAGTTTTTTGCCGCCCGCCATGACGATAGGCACGGGGCATGTCCCGGTCACTTTCGCGAAATTTCGGCAGTAGTACGTTTTAACCATATTAGCGCCCATTTCTGCGGCTATGCGGCTCGCTAGACTCAGGTATCGCGCGTCCCGAGCCATTTCCCGACCAACTGCCGTGACGGCCAGCACAGGAATGCCCGCGGCATATCCTGCATCTATGAGATCCGAGAAAGCTACCAGAGTCTGATGCTCATGCGGCGCGCCTACATAAATGGAAAAGGCCATTCCTGCGGCGTTCAACCGAATACAATCATCCACATCCACGTTCCAAGTTTCATTAGATAATTCAGTCAGAACGCTTTGGCCGCCGGACACTCTCAATACAATCGGCGTCTGACAACCGGGCGGCACTGAGGAGCGAAGAATGCCTCTGGTCAGCATCAGGCAATCTGCGTATGAAGCAAGAGGCTCGAGGGTCTGCTCCATTACTTCCAGGCCGGAAGTAGGCCCCTGAAAATATCCGTGGTCCACGGCCAACATTACGGTTCGCCCTGTATCGGGTTTAATGATCCTGGACATTCGATTTTTCATTCCCCAGTCCAGGTGGGCTGATCCTTTCAAATGAAAACCCGCAGCGCTTCCTGTAGCGGAGATCTTTACGTCTTTTGCTTCTCTCAAACCTTCAATGTCGGCCATAGCTGATCCACCTTTCTGATGAATGATTGCGAAGCATGAATGCTAACAAACCAATTGGACGGCTGTCAACTTGGCGATGAGATAATTTGCGATAAATGAAAAGGCGTGATCCGGTTGGGAGACAGACAGCCCGACAGCCCTTACCAATCGCAGCATCGTGCAATCAGTAAAATACTGCTTTCTTCAGGAGAGCGTCCGGAAATTTGAGCCCAAGGCTTTTCATCATTCCTTGGTTAATGCAAACTGCCGGGTCCGGATCAATTTTGACGGGTACTTTTGAAATCGGTTTTCTGTTGACAATCACATCCACAACCGATTCTGCCAGCATACGGCCCAATTTGGATTCATCCACACCCATTCCTGCAACTACGCCTTCTTTTACGGGCTCGCATGAATAAGAAAAAACAGGGATTTTTTTGGTGTTAGCCATGGGTAGTAGACTGACTGTGAACTCCATTGCAAGCCGTGTGTTGCTGATGACAATTAGATCCACATTGTCGGCCATCTTATTTGTTTCCTCTACTAATTTCTTGAGATCGGAAGCTACCACATCACTGTATTTCAGGCCGATTCTCGCGCATTGCGATCGTGTTTCCTGTTGTTCGATCAGTCCGCTGGGGTCAGCCAGTTCGACCACCAGTCCGACGCGTTTTACGTTAGGGAACATCTGCATAATTATCTCAAACCTTTTATTATATGGTACGTAATAAGTAACGCCTGTGATCTTTCCTTCAGGAGCCTCGAGAGATTTCATGACACCCAGATCGACCGGGTTATTTGTGGCTCCTATAAAACAAGGAATCTTTGGATTGGCAGTCGCCAGAAATTCCGCCCCTGTGGAGTCGAGAAAAACTATGCCGTCCATCGTTTTCTCCGCATCGCGAAAAATTGCTTCCGCTTCATCCATGCTCTTTAGCTGCCGGTGCAGCTTTACCTGAATATCGGGGGCGAGTTCCCTTAATTTCGGTAGAAACCCCAAAATAAGATCAGTCGGCCTGTGGGACTTGCCGACCCACATGACAGCAATTTTTCTTTCCGCTGCGCTCGCTTCTCTCGACATAACGCCTGCAACCACTAATGCCGCGCAGACTAGAAACAATAAAATGGTCCGTTTCATTTTCAGTCCTCCTAATCTCCCATATTTTAGGAATTTATTTCTTCTTGCGAGTTCCATAGACGGAGGAGACCAAGACCATTGTCAAAGCCATTCTGTTCATAGCCAAACACCTCCTTGTCCCGTTATGTGACAAGCATGAGTGCTTGCATTCACTTACTCTGCCCCGCCTGGAATGGGTCTGCGCCTGAAATCAGGTTAAACCGGATCAAGTCAAATTGCGGTAGCTGCTGGTTTGCCCCATTCGCTGGGTTTAGAACCACGCGCTAAAGGGACAGAGATAAAGATAACCGACCAAAGTTCTATATGGAGATCTCTAGAGAGCTGATCTGCCGCGCAATTGGTTTTTGGCTTTGATGATACTAACCCTTTTGCTCTATTAACATTTTTTATCTTCGAGATACAAGATGTTTTGCCGGCACCCAGTCATACTTTTTGCCATGAATTTGGCCGTATTAACGAAAAAGAGAAGAAAGCAGCGGTCGTACTCGTGATTTTCGAATTCGACGAGTATAATTTTTAACTTACTTATGCGAGTAATGTCTTATATTGCGTCTGAACCGAAGATGATTGTTCAAGCAAACTCGAATATAGGGCAGCCGACCGTAACATTTGCAAAAGGGGAGGAACGACCATGGAAAAAACAAAACTGGGGCCCAAGACTTTTCTTTACCCGATGCCCACAATTTTGGTAGGCGCTACCGTAAACGGGAAAGCGAATTATCTCACTATCGCTTACTGTGGTATTGCTCAACATGTCCCGCCTATGGTCTTCGTTACCATGGGCAAAACTCATTACACCAATGCAGGGATAAAGGAAAACAAGACTTTCAGTGTGAACATCCCTTCTGAAGAGATGGTCGAGATTACAGATTACGTAGGGATTTATTCAGGTAAAAGAACGGACAAATCGGGACTGTTTGAGGTTTTCTATGGTGTACTGGAAACCGCACCCATGATTAAGCAATGCCCTCTGAACCTTGAATGCAGTCTGGTAGAAAGCATCGATCTGGGTGGATCTAACGACATATTCATCGGTGAGATTGTGGAAGCGTACGCTGAGGAGAAGTATTTGACGGAAGGCCTTCCGGATATTGAAAAAATAAGGCCGATTATTTTTGCAATGCATACTAACAATTATTGGAAGTTGGGGAATTTACTAGGTAAAGCTTGGAATATCGGCAAAGGCTTTGAGCCAAAGTAATGGCGCCCGATTCTATAGATATTGAATTAGCTTGGGGCCTAAGAAGCTGTCGTTTCCGGTGATGTCCCAGGACAAAATCATGGCTTACAAAGCTGATTTTTGCGTCAGCCGTTTATGCGACCAGCCACATGCGTTTTATTTGGTTACCTGGAGTCCTGATGACGAGCCACCTGAACTTTGTCGTCTCGTTCGACCCGGAGCTGGAGTTGGCTGAAAAACTGACAATTCAATGGCCAAGCTTTTGATTATTATATTAGATTGCAAATCCTTTTGACTTAACGCCCCTAATGCGATAGAGTATCGCCCGTTGCTTAATAGCAGCCTGGGCACAGTTGAATCTTGATTCTTATATGTTTGACATGTGTGGTTCACTATAGAGAACAGCATGTGAAGGCCGTGCGGTCGATGATGCTTCGATTTTCTCATCGGGCAACACACTTTGGGCCAATCTGAGTTCAAGTAGCTTGCTGTGCGGTTTCGGCAGGGATTTTTCTCACAATCTCTGTTGTGACTGGGAATTTGGGGATGGACACCATTTTTCTGATTCTGATTAACTGACCTCTTTAATCTATTTCATAACCAAATAATTTTGTAATGCGAACCGTAACTTGCATCCAAAATCGGGACAAAATAACAGGCGGGAAATCATCTACCTGAAATTTTGCTCCCGCCACCGTTGTTCGAGTGGCCTCTTTAATAACAGGCCTCAATAAATAGACGGAGGTTCGAGAATGAATCGGAAGCATCTATCCGTTTTGGTGGGCTGGTTTTTCGCGATTTCACTCTTGTTGATGGGCACAGGCACGCCGGTTTGCGCTGTCGATCTTACTTACTCGACTTTTTTCCCCGCGACGCATGCTAACGCCAAATTGGCGCAAGAATGGTGCGATGAGATCGCAAAGAGAACCAACGGTGCAGTCAAGATCAATCTGTTTCCCGGCGGTACTCTTACCCCTGCGGACCAATGTTATGACGGCGTTGTGAAGGGGATATCGGACATTGGTTTTTCAGTACTCAGTTATGTAAAAGGGCGGTTCTGGTTAACTGAAGTTATAGACCTGCCATTGGGGTACAAAAACGGTTCCCAGGTAACTCACCTGACCAATGCGTACTATGAAAAATTCAAACCCAAAGAGTTGGATGACGTCAAAGTAATGTATCTTCACGGCCACGGTCCCGGGATTGTTCATACAGTAAAAAAACCGGTGCAAAAACTCGAGGATTTAAAGGGAATGAAGATCCGGTGCACCGGTACGAGCTCTAAAATAGCTGCTGCGCTCGGGGCCACGCCGGTAGCCATGCCTCAAACGGAAACATATGACGCTCTTCAGAAAGGAGTGGCTGAAGGGGTGTTAGGACCTATCGAAATACTCAAAGGCTGGAAATTCTCAGAAGTAACGAACTACACCACACTGAACTATGGCTCTTCTTACACGATCGCGTTTTTCGTAGTTATGAACAAGAAGAAATGGGCTGCATTGCCCAAGGATGTACAGGAAACGATTGAGAAAATAAACAAGGAGTGGATTGATAAACAAGCAAAAATTTGGGTTGAAGTAGATACGGAGGGCAAGGAATTCGCATTGTCGAAAGGTCACAAGTTTATTGAACTGTCCAAAGAGGAAGATGCGCGTTGGGCCGAGCGCACGAAGCCGATCCTTGCCGAATACGTCAAGACCACTAAAGAAAAAGGGCTCCCTGGTGAAGAAGCACTAATGTTCTGCCAGGAATGGCTCAAGAATAACCCGCAATAATCTCGATATAAAAGCACCGCCTCAGCCTCCTCTAATTCGGGAGGGGGCGAGGCCAAACTTCCATGGTGAGAATCTCATGAAGACGATCGATTCAATAGTTGGAAACGTGTCCGGTGTTATGTACATTATCGCCGGCATTGCACTAACTTTAATGGTAACAATCACGGTCGCTGATGTCATATTAAGGGTTTTCAAGATGCCCATCGTGGGGACCTATGAGATTGTGGGTCTCCTGGGAGCGATAATGGTGGGCTTCGCCATACCTCAGACATCCCGAGCCAAAGGGCATGTAGCTATGGATTTCCTTGAAGGGAAGCTGCCCGTCGCTGTGGACCGTGCTTTGGTGGTTATTACACGACTAATAGGTATTGTGCTGTTCATCATCATCGGCTGGCAACTCTGGTTGTTAGGTAGCGACTACCAGCGAATCGGAGAAGTGACCCTCACCGTTCATTTACCGCAATACCCTGTCTGCTACGGCATGGCAATTTGTTGCTTTTTTGAATGTGTGGTTTTGTTATTAGAAATTTTTCAACCCGTAAAGCAGGAAGAGCAATCATGAGCATAGCAACTATCACTATTCTTACGCTTGTCTTTCTTTTTGTTCTTTTTTTAATGGGATTTGAGATCGGCTTTGCCATGGGGCTTGCCGGTTTCGTCGGATTTGCCGCCATTGTCAATGTCGATGCCGCGTTGAACCTGGTCGCGAAAGACGTTTACAATGTCTTGTCATCATACGGTTTGACCGTCATACCATTATTTGTGCTAATGGGTCAGGTCGGGGCCAGCGGCGGGGTCGCGCGCAGTCTTTATGATTCAGCCTACAAATTCATGGGCCACATTCCGGGAGGGCTCGCCGTTGGGACAGTCGCAGCGGCAACCGTGTTCAAGGCGATTTGCGGTTCTTCACCTGCTACCGCGGCCACCTTTGCCACAATTGCCGTCCCTGAAATGGACCGTTACGGCTACGACAAGAGACTTTCGTGCGGCACAGTAACTACCGTAGGGACTTTAGGTGTCCTTATCCCTCCAAGCGTTGTGCTGATCATTTATGGAGTACTAACCGAAACATCCATAGGAAGGCTCTTCCTGGCCGGCCTCATTCCCGGATTAATTATAGCGGCTTTTTTTGCGTTCACTTTGATCGGATGGTGCATGATAAACCCCAAGATGGGTCCTAAAGGCGAAAAATCCACCTGGAAAGAGCGTTTTGCATCTCTTCCCCCGGTGATTTGGGTGCTGGTGGTGTTTTTCATTGTGGTGGGCGGCCTTATGATGGGCTACTTCACCCCGACTGAGGCGGGGAGCGTCGGCACATTTGCCGTCCTCATTCTTACAATAGCCAAAAGAGATATGAATCTTAAGAAGGCGATACAGGCCTTAATGGATACGCTCCGTATCGGCTGTATGATATTGTTTCTGGTAGCAGGAGCAACCATCCTGGGCCACTTCTTTGCAGTCACGAGGACACCGTTCATGGTCGCAGAATGGCTTGGCGGCCTGAACGTAGCTCCCTTTTGGGTTATCATGATCATTATGGTGGTCTATCTCATCGGCGGCTCCTTTATTGAAGATCTTGCCTTTCTCATTTTGGCCACTCCCATTTTCCTGCCGGTAGTGCTCAAAATCGGTTATGACCCGGTCTGGTTCGGCGTGATTGTGTCGGTAATAACCATGATCGGGATCATTATTCCACCTGTGGCAATCAATGCATTTGTGGTATCAGGGGTCACGCGTGTGCCCGTGTCGACTATCTACAAAGGGACATATCCTTTTATCGCCGGCATGGCCTTCTGTCTTATAATGTTTATTTTGTTCCCACAAATCTCTTTATTTTTACCTAATCTCCTAATGGGGAAATAGGCTGATTGAGTCTGGAACCTGGTCTGGCGGCATTCTGCACTATTGAAGACACATGGTCTTTCGGAAACTTTCTAGAGAAGGAATTAGAATTATCATTCATCGTTCGTTTTCATGTAGCTGAGAATAAGCCATGAACAAGACAATCCAATATTGGAATCCGTATCTGGAAACTCTCCCGAGAGAGAGCCTGGAAAAGTTACAGCTCAAGAAATTTAAGCGTATCGCCAAATGGGCATACGACAATTCCAAATTCCACAAGGCTTTGTATGATGATGCCGGCCTAAAGCCCGAAGACATTCGCAGCATGGAAGATGTGAACCGTGTTCCTAAGGTAGAAAAATCCATGATGCGGACCATTCAGCGCAAGCATCCGTTCCCGTATGGGGATGCTCTTTGCGTCCCGCTGGACGAAGTCACGGAATTTCGGCAGACCAGCGGAACCACCGGTAACCCTATTTATCAGCCGGACACCTGGCGGGATTGGGAGTGGTGGTCCGAATGTTGGTCGACTCTACTATGGGCACAGGGTTACAGGCCGCATGACCGTGTTTTCATTCCTTTCGGTTACAATATATTTGTTGCATTTTGGGCGGGTCACTATGCTTGTGAAAAAATCGGGTGCGAAACCGTGCCTGGCGGAGTGCTCGATACCAAGGCTCGCATTCTCAAAATAGAGGAGTTGAAGCCCACAGCCATGATGGCAACCCCGACTTACGTGCTCGGAATGGCTGATACGGCAAGAGATAAGATGGGAATAGATCCGACAGCTCTGGGAATTAAGCGGATCACTTGTGCCGGTGAGCCCGGCGCCCTGATCCCTGCCACCAAGAAAAGGATGGAAGAAGCTTGGAATGCTAAAGTTTTCGATCATGCAGGAGCGACGGAGATAGGGGCCTGGGGATTTGAATGTGAAGCTCAGCCCGGCGCCCTGCATATTAACGAGGCTATGTTTCTCACCCAGGTTGAAGATATTGAAACAGGGCAGTTGGTCACAGAACCGGGGCGACGGGGCAAACTCGTGATAACAGCCCTGGACAGGATCGCGCAGCCGTGCGTGAGGTTCGATTCCAAAGATATTGTTGAAGTCAGCGACAGACAATGTGAATGCGGCCGAACGTATAGACTCGTCAAAGGAGGCGTGATAGGCCGCTCGGACGACATAACAAAAGTCAAAGGTGTGCTGCTGGCGCCATCCGCAATAGAAGACGTGGTACGCTCTATTGAAGGTTTTAGCGACGAATACGAAGTTGTCGTGGAAAAGAAAGGCGATGTGGACCACATTAGCCTGAAAGTTGAATTGACTGAGGAAGCTGCCTCAATGGCAGCGGAATTGAAAGCCAAGCTTCAAACAGAGCTCCGGCTAAAAACAAATTTGGGATACGAAATCCTGGTACATCCGTACGGCTCACTGCCTCGATATGAAGTAAAGGCCAGACGCTTTAAGGATCTGAGGAAAAAGGAAGGCTAGTCATGGACCGGCAAATTATCAAAGAGCTGTCCTCAAATGTGGATCAACTGCATAAACTAACTGAAGATTTGTGCCAAAAATCGGAGGATTTCCCCGCGGTTAATCGTAATGCGAAACGTGTCTTGGCCGCTGTTGACATGCTGAAATTGAACCTTGAAGATGATTCAATCTAATCGTACAACAAGTGCGTAATTATTTTAACTTCGTGATAACAGTCAATTGGCATTGAGCGAAAATAGCAAGTCAGTTTTTCAATAAGACCTCATTATAAAAATAGAACCGTTAAGGGCAGGTTTCCAACCTGCCCAATTTACTTGATCCCATGAGGGAGGACAGGTTTCAGTCTCGGGCATCCCTTGGGTTACGCGGGGGCTCGCTCTGTCAATTGCGAGGAGCGTTAGCCCACGGAACGCGGGATGGCAATCCCCCAAGTTTGGGAGATTGCTTCGCTTCGCTCGCAATGACATGACCGTAACCATCGGTTTTACAGCCTTTCCCCCGTGCAACCGAATGATTACAATCTCGGCCTAAGGCTCGTTGCACTACCTTTCGGGACGTGTTACAATTTTGATATTGTTTCTCCTGAATTCCGAATAGTTAGCATTGTCTGGATGAAAAAAATCAATGCAGAATCCAATTTATCTTGATTACAACGGAACCACTCCGCTTGACCCGGAAGTCGTCGCTGCGATGGAGCCTTTCTTAAAAGAATTCGGCAATCCGTCCAGCACTCACTGGTACGGCATCGTGCCAAAGCGAGCTGTAACAAAGGCACGCGAACAAGTGGCCGCATTGCTCAGTTGCGAGCCTTCGGAGATTCTATTTACGAGCGGCGGCACCGAATCCAATAATCATGCGATAACTGGTACTGCCTTTAAGCTTCAAGCCAAGGGCAACCACATTATTACTAGCCGGGTCGAGCACTTCGCTGTTCTGGAAGTGTGCCGATTTCTGGAGAAGCGCGGATTTCAGACGACCTACTTGCCTGTTGATGAGACCGGACTGGTGAAGGTCTCGGATGTTGAAAGCGCTATAACATCACGAACAATCCTTATCACCATCATGCATGCCAACAACGAAGTAGGCGCTGTTCAGCCCATAGAGGATATTTCCCGGATTGCCGGGAGCCGAGACATCGTATTTCACACCGACGCAGCACAATCAATAGGCAAGTTGCCGAGTGATGTGCATGCGCTATCAGTAGATTTGTTATCAATAGCAGGACATAAGCTCTATGCGCCCAAGGGGGTTGGAGCGCTTTACATCCGCCATGGAAACGATCCCGAGAAATTCATGTTGGGCGCGGGCCAGGAGAGCGGTAGACGCGCCGGCACGGAGAATGTATTAGGAATAGTCGGGCTCGGACAAGCATGTGAGATCGCCCGCCGTGATCTGGAGAGGAACATTCGAGCGATGAGGACAACCAGAGACAAGCTCGAAAAAGGATTGATGGACAAATTGGGAGACAAAGTTCGGCTGAACGGCCATCCCCAAAAACGGCTACCAAACACATCGAGCTTGTCCTTTCAACATCTGGAAGCGGACAGAATTCTTGAAGAAATAGGGCTAGAAATAGCGGTATCAGCCGGTGCAGCATGTCATTCGGGAGATGTTACAATTTCACATGTCCTCGAAGCCATGAACGTCCCTCTTGAATGGGCCAAGGGGACCCTTAGATTCACCACTGGGAAAATGACCACGGACGCTGAAATAGATGTAGCAACAAATGTTGTTTCGGATGCCGTGACAGGTCTTTCGGAAGAATAGAGACCCTCAACCGCTCCGGAGACATTCCATGTACAAAGAACGTTTTGAAAATGTTTTTCGGGTTGCACGAAGAATCACCTCGTCACTGAATATAGGCGATATCCTGGAGTCGATCCGGGACGAATGTAAGATCACTATTCCCCAGTTGCAAGAAATGTGTTTATTGTTGCTCGACCCCGAAGCCCAGCATTATACTCGGCCGCTCCACTGCGCTATGGAGCCTGAGAATATAAACTGTCAGTTGTGCAAGAGAGGGCGAACAACTATTCAAAATGCTTTAACGAAACCCGGACAGGTGCTCTGTTTTGTGCCCGGGCCTGACGGCAATCAGCTCTTGCCCGAGGGAGCGCCTATAGAAGGATTGTGCGAAATAGTCCTGCCTATTTACGAAGAAAATGAACCGTTGGCTGTGTTTGAAGCAGTGGCAAAGGAAGGCTGCACGCTTGGTGAGAAAGAACTGACCCTGCTCACTGATCTTGGGGAATTAGTCACTAACGTACTGAGGAATGCAAGGCAGCATAGGAGAATATCTCAGGAAAAACTTACGCTTGACCGCATCCTGAATCAACTCCGCCCTTTCGTGCCATCAACCGTTCAGAAAATTCTCGAAAAAAACCCGGATGCGCCTTTTTCCGAAGTAACCGATGTCGATGTAACCATTCTGTTTCTGGATATTGCGGGCTACACCCATATCAGCGAGCATTTGACCCAGGAGAAAGTGAATTTTATCATCGAAAAATACTTCTCCAGCTTTCTGGATATTCTTTATACGTACGGCGGCGATATCAATGAAACAGCCGGAGACGGATTGATGGTAATATTCCAAGGCGCAGCCAAGGAGCACGCAACTAATGCCGCTCGCTCTGCCCTTGAAATTAGGCGCAGGACTATGGAAATAAATCAGGAACTGGAGAAACGGTTCCAACCTGTTCAGATCAACATGGGTATCAACTCGGGAGAGGCTTCATTGGGCATGCGTCGGTTTCAGGGTTCGTCCGGGACCAGAATGACCTTTACCGCTTCAGGACCGGTGACCAACCTTGCAGCCCGCATCGCGGCCGCCGCCAAGGATGGGGACATTCTTATAGGATCTGAAACCGCGAGCCGAATACGAACCGAGGTCATTCTGTTCGATAGGGGTGCTATGGTTTTCAAGAATGTAGCGAAGCCGGTGAAGGTCTTCAGCCTGATCCGACCCGCCGATAATTAGTATGTTTGGGAGAATGAAACGACAAAGTAATTCTGTTTGGGGAATAACCCTTCAGTCACAGGCGGCCAAAGAATGTCATTGCGAGCGGTTTTTGGTAGGATAGGCGTCCACAAATCCCCCCTGAATCCCCCCTTTAGTAAAGGGGGGTATCAGGGGGGATTTTGAGCGGCAAGATGCCGGTCCCACTGGCAGTCCCCCGGCTTTTGGGATTGCTTTCCCGCGGAACGCGGGATTTCACTCCTCGCAATGACAAATCCACGCCTCTCCTAAGTGAGGAGTCACTTTTGGGAAAATTAGGTGATTGCTTCGATCGCTTGCAATGATAGTCCGATTCCCTTCGCTTGTAAGGTTGAGCCATTGAAAATGATAAACACACCTCTGCCCGGTATTGACGATCCTGAAGGCGCGGAAATACCCGCGTCATCACCGCCTGTGATTGATGCTCACGTTCATCTCTTTCCGGATGTTCTGTTCGAGGCCATCTGGCAGTGGTTCGATCAGTACGCGTGGCCCATTCGCCATCGATTGAAATCAGCTCAGATTGTGGATTTTTTATCATCCCGCGGGGTATCTCGCATCGTGGGCCTTCATTATGTCCACAGACCCGGAATCGCGCGCTCTCTGAACATGCACATGGCTCAACTTTGCAGTATTTACCCCCAGATTACCGGGACCGCGACTGTTTTCCCGGGCGAGCAAGATGCGGTTGCCATACTGGAAGAGGCTTTCGGTATGGGCCTCATCGGCGTTAAATTGCACACGCACGTACAAGGTTTCAGTATGGACAGCAGCGGGATGCACGATATTTATCAATGCTGTGTGAAAAACGGACAACCTTTGATTATGCATGTCGGTCGTGAGCCAAAAAGCCCGGTATTTAATTATCCGATAGATCCATACCTTATATGCAGTGCAAAAGCCGTTGAAGAGGTAATTAGAGCGTATCCCAAACTGCGGGTATGTGTGCCGCATATGGGAGCGGACGAATATACGGACTACCGGCGTCTCATTGAGCAATACGACAATTTATGGCTGGATAACGCTATGATTCTGGCAGACTACTTTCCCGGACAGGACGTTCCAAATATTTCCGAAATGCGTTGTGATCGGATAATGTACGGAACGGACTTCCCTCACCTTCCTTATGCATGGGATAGAGAACTCAAGCGGCTCTGTGAATTGGACCTTCCGGATGATTCCTTGGCAATGATTTTGAGTGAGAATGCTACGAAATTTTTCTCAGTTGCTCGGGATTAGTATATGGTCATGAAGCCGGTTCCTCAGTCCTGTTTCTCCAGATTCTGTATGGTTTCCAGCTCTCTTTTGTAACGTTCTCCTATTTCGAGGATAGTTTCAATCCATTCGCGGACTACTTTGCCTTCACTGGTCACATAATTTATCCGGGTATCCATCATCCTGCTGAGCGTTCCCATCATGTCCAGGAGAATATCCAGGTTTCGGCAATCTTCATCACTAGCAATTATAGGCGTGTGCAGTCCCTCAGAACCATAGGTATCCCATTTGAGCTCGTCCATCAACGTGGAAACGGCCCTCGACAATACATGAATCGCTTTGAAATCCATCGAATATCCCTTGTGATTTTGTCCTTTGCCTACTCTATCGTAATTTAGTGGAATTTGACGAGAAAATTCCGGCCATAAAGTGTCGGTTACGCCAATGGCTAATAGTTTGAGCACACCAACAGTGGTTATTGCCCAATGGATTATTGCATTAGCTCCGTTGATGGGATGAGAAATGACTTTCAGAAAGCGGATTACCAGAGGAAAAACCCTTTTGCAAAAGGTGCTCCGCGCACGGCGAGCAATGCATTTGTGAAGACATTAAGTTAATCCGAAGGCAAGGGCCATCGAGGTGCATTGTTGGCCCCACGCCCAGTGGACCTGGACCCCCTTTCCGAAAACTCTCATATGTTTGCGGAGAAGCGACAATCTAGCGAGAGACCGAATCAGCCGCACACGAGTTCGAGAGGCATATTTAAAAGTTCTTTGCGAAGCGCAGTTTTGTTGACCGAAAAAGTCTCCCGGATGCCTTGCGGAGCAAAATAAACAATCCATTGCCCAATTTCTAAGGATCACAGGGCGACAGGTTTCACGCTCATTTACTCTTGTGAGAGCGCGGCTTGCTCACTCTTTTGCACGCTTCACACCGCGCAATCTTTCTTCCCTGACACGGGCCGGGCCACCAATTATTTTCTTGTGTTAATTTCATCGAGTTATGTTTGGCTCCTTACTTTTTTACGGGCCTTCTGCAAAATCGCGCTTGACAAGAGGACAACCGGAGCCTAAACATTAATTCGACATGACTAATTATGATAGGTGAATAATATGCCACCGCACGGTGTAGCTACTGAACCGATTGAAGCGCAGGATGTCGGAATTGTGCATCATTCCCTAGACGAGAAATGCGTCGACTGCCCCGATCTTCAGGATAATGAATGCCGGGCTCACACGGTAATGACACTCTCGGATTACAAACCAGGCCAAAAAGGCAGGGTCGTTAAGGTTTGCGGAAATCCGGATTTTCGGCGCAGAATGATGGAAATGGGTTTTGTGAAAGGCACCGAAGTCAGTGTGGTGAAATATGCGCCGCTGAACGATCCTATGGAATTAGTGCTTATGGGCTATCATCTGAGCATCAGAAGGGGCCAGGCCGCGGATATCCTGATGAATATCCCTGAAAACGCGGCATAGGATTCTCTCGAGGATGATGAAGAAGATTACTGTAGCGCTTGCCGGCAATCCGAACGCGGGGAAAACCACAATATTCAATGCTCTGACCGGCGCTCGACAACATGTAGGTAACTGGCCCGGCGTAACTGTTGAGAAAAAAGAAGGTATTATAAAACACGCCGGTCGCGAGATCCATGTCATAGACCTTCCCGGCACCTATTCTTTAACCGCTTATTCTTTGGAAGAATTAATAGCCAGGAATTTTATTGTCGAATCCCGACCTGACGTGGTCGTGGACGTCGTCGACGCGTCCAACTTGGAACGCAATTTTTATTTGGCCACGCAGTTAATGGAAATGGGCGCTAAACTCGTCATTGCGCTCAACATGATAGACGTTGCGCAAGGTCGATCCATAACAATCGATCATAAGAAACTTTCCGAGTTGCTTGGTGTTGCGGTTATCCCTACCAACGGAAAAAAAGGTATGGGGATTGAAGAGCTTCTGCAATCGGCCATTGAGGCGGCTGAGTCCGAGTCTGATAGTGATTACCGGCGAACAATCAATTACGGTACGGAAATTGAGGAGGAGCTGGACAATATCGAAAAGCTACTTGCTCCCGGCGAAGCGATTCTCAATGGGCTTTCGCGTCGCTGGCTGGCTATCAAACTCCTGGAAGGTGACTCGGATATAATCAAGAAAATCGAAAAAATTCCGGGATTGGATCAGATCTCCAAGCAAGTGGAAGAGAGTCGAAAACATCTGACTGCCATTTTCGCCGACAGTCCTGAAATCCTACTCACGGATGCCCGGTACGGATTCGCTTCCGGAGCTGTGAGGCGAGCTGTGGAACAGGGAGCCACAGATCGCGTCCATCTCAGTGAAGCGATTGATAGAATGTTGACTCACAGATTCCTGGGCCCGGCCATTCTTGTCCTGGTAATTTACGGGCTTTACACGTTCACTTTTCGGGGTAGTCAACCGCTGGTGGATGCTCTTGAATTTTTATTCAATTGGCTCTCCGTTCAGTTTACAGCCGCCCTGCCTGAGGGAATCTTAAAATCATTGGTGGTAAGCGGCATCATTGATGGTGTAGGTGGCGTTCTCCGCTTCACTCCTCTCATCGCATTCATGTTCCTTGCAATAGCGATCCTCGAGGACACAGGTTATATGGCCCGAATGGCCTTCATGCTCGACCGGGTGTTGCGGAGTTTCGGACTTCACGGCGCCTCTATGCTGGCTTTAATGGTTTCAGGCGGAATAGCGGGCGGCTGCGCTGTGCCCGGGATTATGGCGACACGCACCCTGAAAGAACCAAAAGAGCGTCTCGTAACTATTTTAGTGGCCCCACTTATGAATTGTGGAGCCAAAATGCCCGTTTACGCCCTTCTAATCGGGGCCTTTTTTGCCGAGCATCAAGCCCGCATGATGCTCCTGTTGACGCTGATTTCATGGTTCATGGCCTTAATGGCAGGTAGAATCATACGATCGACTGTTTTGAAAGGTCCTTCCGCTCCTTTTGTATTGGAACTGCCGCCATATAGATTGCCGACCGTGAGAGGTCTCCTCATTCATACATGGGAACGAACATGGATGTACCTCAAAAAAGCCGGAACAGTGATTCTCGCCGTATCAATTGTGTTGTGGGCAACGATGACATTTCCGTCGCTACCCAAGGAGAAATCCGAAGTCTTTGAGCAAAAGGAGCAAAAACTTACGGAGGAATTCCTTAAAAATCCGCAGATTGCGCCTCTATTTAGGTCCGGAACAGATATCGAGCAGTTCGAAAAATTCCGCGGGGATATGGCGGCCGGAAAATCAGTAGAAACCGGTGTTAATCCTGCTCTAATTGAGATTGCGCAAAGACTGAAAAAAAATCACAGTGCAGACGGGCAGGCAAAATCGGCAAGGATGGCGCAGGACGATCCAGCGCAGAGCTATGCGATATTCATGCAGCAGAAAAGAGCCATAGAGAACGAGAAACTTAGCGCTCAACTTCAGAATACTATAGGCGGCAGAATCGGTATTGCTTTGGAAACGGTATTCAAACCTATCGGATTTGATTGGCGCACAAATGTCGCTTTGTTGGGCGGTTTCGCTGCGAAAGAAGTGGTTGTAGCGACACTGGGGACTGCTTACAGTTTAGGAGAAGTCAAGGCACAAGCGACGGAAAGTTTGTCCGACAAGCTGAAAAGGGAACCCGGTTGGAACCCGTTAACGGCCTTTACTCTGATAATGTTCGTAATGCTATATAACCCCTGCCTTACTACACTGGTGGTTATAAAGAAAGAATCGGGAAAATGGCGTTGGACATTGTTCGCAATGGCATATACCACGATTCTGGCATACTGCGTCGCTCTGACTGTACACCTCGTCGGATCTTTTCTGAGGATAGGGGTCAATTGAGATAGCTGGAGCAAAAAATGTGGCAGCAAATAATTGTAGCACTGATACTGGTGGCCGCGCTACTGTTCATCGGGATTCGCTTTTGGAAAAGCATGACCGCCGCCAAAACCGGTGACGCATGTTGTTCGTGCGGCTGCTCGAATTGTGCGGAAAACGGGACTTCCCGCGAGCAGTGTCAGCCCCGCGGATAATGATTTCAAATAGGCTTTACGAAAATCTTTGCCGCGTCGGTTTTGCTGATGGAGAGGTGGTAACCCTTTATATTTACTTCAAGATGGCCTGATTTATCGTTTTTGGATTCAATCTCGACAATCCCGCCGGTCTGTATACCTTGTTCGGCAAGAGCTTTCCTGAATTTTAAAGGACCTTTCAAGGTCTCTATCATCACCTGCGAACCCGTAGAGGTCTCCGCCAGTGTCATACCGTCCTCGAGCGCCGCTTTTTGAGCACGGGCCCTGTCGAGCACTTTCTCACGAGCGTTTTCCAGGCATGGAATACAGTCGTCACAGGTTTCCGATCGAGCATCGAGCCACCTCGCCTGATCCATCGGACATAGTCCGATGAATTCAACAAAACGGACAAGTTTCTCAATTACTTCCGGATCCAAGTGATGTTCGATTCGGCACGCGTTGTCTTCGGCGGCAGAATCATCGATCTTTAGCACTCGCGCGAGAAAACGCTTGAGAATTTCATGCTTTCGAACGATCTGCTTAGCTCTTTCGGTGCCACGTTCTGTCAAAGTTATGAATTGATGCGGATCATAACGAATAAATCCCCGCGAACCGAGACTCTTCAGTGCGGAACTGACCGAAGACATCTTCACTCCGAGTCTATCCGCAATGTCTCGTACGCGCGCAATACGACGTTCCTGTTCCAGGTGGTATATGGCCTCGAGATAGTCCTCCATTGCGGAGGTAAGCGCTGGAAGGCTTTTCGTGGACGGCATATTAAAATCCTTGGACTATTCTACAGTGGCGAGTATGGAGAACCGGGGACGGATTGTCAAGTCAGCTCTAGGCCAAAGCCAATATCATCCGTGGAAAGAGACTCCTTATCTTTCCTCCTCGGTTTCCTTGCCGAAGACCCTTGGAATTTCATCAATCACATCCGACGCGAGCACTGGTGCAGGGGCGACTCGTTCCAAAATGTTGTCCGCTGCCAAACCGTGGAGGTACACCCCTAATGGTATAGCTTCCTCAGGGGGAATGCCCTGAACCAACAGTCCTCCAAGAATCCCGCTGAGTACGTTCGCCTTGGCCGCCCGAAGCCATCCAGGAATTTCCGGTGGTATTGATAAAGATCCTACCATCCGGCGAAGCAGTAACCGTTCCAGCGCCCTTAAGCACCAGCCACACCTTATGCTCCAAGGCGAAGTCCCGGGCCAAATTTGTCCGATCCTGTTGGACCTCCTTGGGAGATTTGCCGATAAGTCTGCCCATCTCGCCCGGATGTGGAGTCAATACGAGTCGGGCATTGGTCTTAGATAATACGGATATATCCCGTGACAGCGCATTGAGACCGTCTGCGTCAATTACAATCCAGCCGGTGTATTCGGTCACTAATTTACCGACCAGCTCGCCGATACCATCGGCAGTGGAAAGCCCGGGTCCAAGGACCATGCACCTTTTGCCCTCTGCAAGTTCAAGAACATGCTGAATAGAGACCTCGCCTAAGTACCCGGCGATACTCTCGGCTAGAGGTTCGGTCATTTCTTCGGTCAGTTTAGCTTCGAGGATCGGATTGAGCGACGCGGGAACGCCCACCGTAACTAACCCGGCCCCAATCCGGGACGCAGCCCTGGCCGCCATAGCCGGCGCACCGGTCTTTCCGGGAGATCCTCCGATAATAAGCAGATGTCCAAACACTCCCTTATGAGCTTCGGGATCGGATCGGAGCCCGAAGTATGTTGAAGCATGAGGCACAGTGTAAAGAACTGCTCGAGGAGGGCTGTTTCTAACAGCCGGAAGAGGTATTGAAATATCTACCACTTCCACCCTACCGCAGTATTCAGGACCTGGATGCACGGCCATCCCGAGTTTCATGAAGCCATAAGTGGCTGTCAAATCCGCTTTAACGGCGCAACCTAGTATTCGCCCCGTATCCGCATCAAGCCCGGAGGGGAGGTCCACGGCCAGTCGCAACGCGGGTGATTGATTTATGGCAAGAATAGCGTCGCTGAATGGAGGCCGGACAACCGACGTGAGGCCGGTCCCGAGTATAGCGTCCACTATTAGATCGGCTTCCTGCCAAGAACATGCCGCTTCTGCAAAAGAAGACTCGTCAGTTATTTCTATAATCTGCGCGGACATCTTTTCGAGGGTCTTCAAATTGGTGAGCGCATCCCCTTTGATCTTTTCGCGCGGACTGAGAAGAAATGTTTGTACGTCAGCCCCATGATTAATTAAATATCGTGCAATAACATAACCATCTCCGCCGTTGTTTCCAGGACCGGCCACTACGGCAACTCTCAGATCCTGGATATCGTCGCCAAGGTGTTTCCTGAGAATATGAAAGGTGCTCCTTCCGGCGTTTTCCATCAGCACAATTCCAGGAATCCCGAAATCATCGATGGCAGCCTTATCGAAATCTCGCATTTCCTGCGCTGTAACAAGATACATGGCGAATCTCCAGAAAAATGCTAATCTTTTGTGATCCTTCCGAAACTATACTGTAACCGTTTGCTCCGTTTTTCCGGCCTGAAGAAAATCGCAAGAATAACCCGAGCAAAGCATGTGATAACGCCCTATTTGTTCGAGCGTTATTAATCCTCGCAATTCCGTACCTCTTAGAACAGGTACGACTTTTAAACCTGTAGATTGCATTTTTTCAAAGACCTCTACAAGAGGCGTCTGCTCATTTACCACGTCAAAATCGGTGATCATGATGTCCTTGACCAGGGCAGAAGGTCCCTTCTGATGAAGGGTTTCGGTCAAAAGCTCCCTTGTCAAGATACCGATCAATTTAGATCCTTCGGTTACAGGAAAATCCTGCTGAAAACTACGGCAATACAACTCCGCAGCGTGCCCGATCGAATCCTCCGGCGTCACTGTCTCCAAATCGGTGATCATCGCGGTCCCTGCGTTTGCTCCGCCCAATGCCGATACGATCGTGGTCTGCCTCTCCTCAGCTTCTGCCCCAAGATAGACGAATAATGCAATAAGAATCATGAAAAAATTTGTCAAATAGAGCCCCAAAAAGAAGAGGCCGATTGCGAAAACCTGCCCCACGCTGACAGCTATTCGAGTGGCTTTATGCGGCGTCAAATAAAGGCTAAGAAATCCTCTGAGAACTCGTCCCCCATCCATAGGAAATGCCGGCAATAAATTGAAAATTGCAAGGACTACATTGACAAAGATGAGTTGAGCCATAAGATTGCCTTCTCTTGCCGCCTCAGTGGCGCTGATATCAATGCCCATCAAATCTGCAGCTAACCAGAGCAATAAAGCCAATATCAGGCTGGAAATCGGCCCCGCGACAGAAACCAAAATTTCCTGGATCGGTTTTTCGGGCGTTTTAACCATTCGCGCAACGCCGCCAATCGGAAGAAGCGTTATGTCCTGAACGGCAATGCCGAAATGCCGCGCTACCACGGCATGACTCAATTCGTGGAAAACAACTGAAGCGAATATCAGAATGACAAATATAACTCCATAGAGTCCGCCCTTTCCTATTACTGAAGTACCTGCGAAAAAAATCAGAAGTAACAACAGCAGGAAAGTCGAATGGACCTTTAGCGGGATGCCCATAATTGAACCAATTTTGAATGACCATTTCATTGACCGGAATCTCCCGTCTCGCCTTCGCCGAACGCGAAGGAACATTACTGACTTATTATTAAGAGATATTGATTCCATAGATGCAAAACAAGTGTATGGAACAGCTTCAATTGAACTTCCGGGTACTTTGAATATTGCAAACTTTGTAATAGAATTTGCTGACCACAAATTTGTCTCGTCCGGAGCAAAATTACCGTGATTGAAATTGGAGAAGCCCAGCAAAAGGTTCTTGAAGAAATTCCGGTCTTAGGCCGTGAGAGAATTCACATCCTGGAATCCTTGGGAAGAGTCCTTGCACAAGACGTAACCGCAATACGAGATGTGCCTCCTGCCGATAATTCCGCTATGGACGGATTTTGTCTGCGCCACGAGGATATTAGGGGGGCGTCTCGGTCAAAGCCTTTAACCGTAAAGCTTATTGGGGAGTCCCCCGCAGGCAGACCCTTTCAGGGAAAACTCGGCCCGGGTGAAGCTGTGCGGGCACTTACCGGCGGCCTCATACCTCAAGGCGGCGACACGGTCATCATGGTAGAAGATACCGAGCGTAACGGTGATGATATTAACTGTTTCAGGGATCCTGGCCTGTCCGCTCATATACGTCGTAGAGGAGAGGATGTTCGGGCCGGTGAGATAATTTTCAACATCGGCACAATAATCCGACCGCCCGAAATAGGGATGTTGGCAACTCTGGGTCACGCGTACGTCCACGTATTCCAGCGGCCGATTGTCGCAATACTTTCCACCGGTGATGAACTGGTGGACCTGGACGAACCATTCACCGAAGGTAAAATAGTTTGCTCAAATAGTTACAGTCTGGCGGCCCAAATAATGGATTGTGGCGCGATCCCGCTGTCACTGGGGATCGCGTCCGATAATGAGACCGATCTGCGGGAAAAGATTTCCGATGGACTTCGTGCTGATGTGATAATCACGTCAGGAGGAGTTTCGGTCGGGAAATATGACTTGGTGAAAGAAACGCTTTCTAAACTCGGAATGCGAGTAAAATTCTGGAAAGTGGCAATGAAACCGGGTAAGCCCCTAATATTCGGAACTATTGGAGATAAACCGGTATTCGGGCTGCCGGGCAACCCGACTTCGGCTATGATTTCGTTCGAGCAGTTTGTTCGGCCGGCTCTGCTAAAAATGATGGGACATGCTAATCTGTTCAGACCTCTTACAGTAGTTTCCCTGGTTCACGACGTGGACATTGTCTCGAATCGATTACATCTCGTGCGCTGTAAACTATTCGAAAGAGACGGTCAAATGGTGGCGGCGACAACAGGGACTCAAAGTTCAGGCGCTCTCCGGTCCATGGTCCTGGCGGACGGACTGATGATTTTGCCTCCATCGGATAAACCCTTCTTGGCCGGGGAAAAAGTGAAAGTGCAATTGCTGCATACCAACAGCCCCCTGAGCCCTCATTCCCCGTATGAGTAATATTGGATAATCCTTAGACGGATGATCCAGGCTTTTGGGACGTCCGCGGAGAAGGGTCCCGCAAAAGTCCCGCACTCGTTATCCTCAAAAAAAAGCGCCACCTTGTTGCGGTGGCGTAATATCAAATAATTATTGGTGCCTGAGGACGGACTCGAACCGTCACGGGGACAAGCCCCAAGGGATTTTAAGTCTGAGCCAGGACGTGCAGAGCTAACCAAATCAACCACTTAACTCGGGCCCCATTGCAAAATAAGCTCCCAAAAGCACGATTTTTCCCCTACAGTGGACACAAAATGGACACATAAATCATTAGGGGATTTCCAACTTGCCACACTTCCCGGCGCAGCCGATACGACTACTTGGGGGATTTTATAGGACGTTAGGAATTTTCGCTCAATTTGAGGGGAAAATGTGCGGTATCGGTCTGGTTGTCCACAATATTCTTCATTCAGTGAAAAAACTGACAAGAAATGACACACCAGGAGTTACTCTAACAGGAGGAAAACGTACTATACCTCTAACTTAACAAGTGGTGCATAAACTGGGCGCGGGTCAAAGACCGGCAGAGCCAACAACTTCCGTCTACTTATGCCCGCCACGAGCATGATTTGCGGCAGGGGAGCTGAAGTTTTGAACGTTCGACTTCTCCTTGTCCACGTGCAGCATCTCATTGTGAAGCTTTTGCTTTCCCGAACCTCCAAGCGCTGAAGTCTGGTTGCTCTGGTTAAAGATTTGGGACTTCACATTCGGGCTGACCGAACCCGTGCCGCGGGAAGTTTCGCCGTTGTACAACACACTATTCTTATCATTCACTTTCTGCTGCCAGCTCTTGGTGAGGTCTTGAACGTTCTGTTGCCCTGCTCCACTCTTGACGTATATTTGCTCGCCAGTGCCAGTACCAGGTTGATTGACGTTGACTGGAGGATTAACCGGAATTGGATTAACTGGATAAACGGGATGAACGCCTGTTACGCCACCTTTTGGAGGTGAGGTTCCTCCGTCTCCGACAGGTTGCTTATTGACGCCCACATTCCCGGGGGGAGTCCCGATCACCGGTTTTGGCGGCGGAGTGCCGCCTGGAGGTTGCTCAACGCCAACTGGATTAGGGGGCTGCCCGACTATTTTTGGAGGAGGATTGGTCGTATTGGGTGGCAATTCGTTACCGGCGCCTGGGCTGGTAGCCGGCGTGCCCAGGCATTTTTGCCGAAGACCGCAGTTGCCGACATCTATCTTGGCGATTGTTTCCATCGCCTCCGGGCGGTAACCTGTCACACCCATTCATCACATCCCTTGTAGACGTCCATCACAACCGTTTCCGACACAATATTGCCGCTGCCACCATTATAAAACCATAAGGGCTACGGTGGTTATTAACGCTAATCCCAACTGATGGTCTGAGACATTTGTTGTCTCCTCGTCTTCCAGGATCTTCATATTCACAGTTTCAACGACTTCTTTAATAAATTTTGATGCAGGAATGACCCAAAGGATTCAGGCAACCATCCTACAGGTTAGGAATTGAATTGAGATCGTTTGCTTGCCTTGAGTGGGAGGCAAGGTTTGTGTGGATACTGGTGCCAGTCAAGCGGTCTTGCTAGGTATGCAGTTACGTGAAGAGCCTGAAATAATTTCCGCAATTAACCTGACCCTCCGAAAAGCTGGTCCAGGTGTCGCTTCCAATATAGCGCGATCTGAAACCATCACTTCCTAATTACTGAGCACACGTGCTTCATAATTAAGTTATCCTGAATTAATCAGACTTGGCCGGGGGACAAGAGGCGCGTCACGCTCTTTCGCGGAACGTAAGTTTCCGCGACACCTCCCCGAGTATATGCAATCCCCATTCCACGCGGTCCTTAGGAAATCCAGACGAATGCAGGCAGAATAAATCAAAACGATCCTGCTCTTCAGGAATAGGAGCCAGTGCCTTATATGACTCATTCATCCATTTCCATATGGGATCGAAGTCGTAAGAGTCGTCCAGGTTGAAGCACTCTCCCTTCAAGATAAGAGACCGCGTCCGCTCTCGGAGCCGCTTAGCTGTCGAGACCGAAATACACGATGGTGGGTATATCATTGTTAAACCCTCCCTTGGCTATCGGAAATACCTAGGGCTCATACTATCTACTGAAACATCCCTATATTTCTGCTCTATGGGGAATTTATGAGTTTTCTGTTAAGTACCTTCCGGAATGGAGTAGCCGGTGTTCATCATGCGGTATATTGCGCCAAACTATAGCAAAGTATCTACACGGTGTCGGGAATATTAATAATTCCGGTCCTGTCACATATGCCGAATATTTCACAAATAATTGCTTAAAAATAAGCCCAGGCCACCTGGAAAAGCCCGAACAGTTTTCCTTTACAGGGACTTCTGCGAAATGACACAATTCTCTATATCCCTTAATTATCATATAAACTGCTTTTGATTTTTTGCCCTTGCCGGTCCATCTTGTCCCAGTATTCGCGGACGCAGCGAGCCCGGCACGCGACAATAATCTGGCAATTGCCTAAGCATAATACTTGCCCGGTTTCCACTCGGATTCCGCATTTCGACTGGCAGTCAGTAATGGTCATATCCTGTTGAGCGAATACCTCAATGACAGACATCATTGTGAGCGTTAGGATCAATGCGATCATCAGGATGGATAAGTATTTCATGATTCACCTCTGTCACTTATGAAGCCTCCTTTCACAATCTTGATGCAATTGGCAATTACGGCCGGATAACACGATCCGGCACCGCCTCTACCTAACATACTTCTTAGTTTATCCAGAGCAAGGCCAGTCGAATCTCAGAACTGCGGGCTGTGGTATTTTGCCACAGTTGTAGCCTACCCCCATTGCGCACACAGATCGACGGAACCGTATCCATTGTCTTGGGATGAGCAACAGAAGCTGTTTACTGCATTACCGGCTCACCTGACACGAATGGCACTGTTCAAGGTAAACACGGGTTGCCGCATGTGCGAGTTCACGATTTGAAGCACACGTTTGGGCGTAGATTGCGGGCCGCCGGTGTTTCGTTTGAGGATAGACAGGATCTTCTCGGGCATAAATCAGGACGAATTACAACCCACTATTCCCAGCCCGAACTTGAAAACCTGATTGCGGCCGCCAATAAGGTTTGCAGTGAGACTGGACACAAATTGGCCACAATGGTCATCCTCAAAAAAAAACGCCACCTTGTTGCGGTGGCGTAATATCAAATAATTGCTGGTGCCTGAGGACGGACTCGAACCGTCACGGGGACAAGCCCCAAGGGATTTTAAGTCCCTTGTGTCTACCTATTCCACCACTCAGGCCCCTGAAGTCACGTAAGATAACAGACGTTGCAGCCTTTTTCAACTTTGATCGGAGTCGGAGTGGCCTCCGGCTATAACATACAATACGGTATCGTTGTTGCGATTGGAAATATAAAACGAATCAGATGAGTTGATATGCACAGCGTGGCCTTGTTCCAATATAACTTCGTTCCGGTCAAGCTTCACCACCAACGCACCTGTTATTGCGCAGAGGATCTCTTCATAGCCTTTGCCCGGCCGGATTAGGCGATCACCTTCACCCGGTTTGAGAAGACCATATACCAAATAGCATGCTTCTGTGTGGAGATCCTTCGCGGCCAACACATATTCCCCGCCTTGAGCAGCGGCCATTTTGGCAAGATCGAAGGATTTCACTCGCTCTGCTCTTCCAGATAATTTCGGAAAAGCAAATTGTCCTTGTTAATCTTTTGTCCGCCCATTCCGCCGGAGTCGCCCGACGCGTCCTCATCTTCAGAGAAATTAGCTAAATTGATTCCGATGGTAATCTTGCCGGTGAATATCAGTATAAGATCAGGATAATGTGATGACGAGAACGGCCCAAGAACTCCAACTTGGCGAGCATACAAGCTGTCCAAGTTGAGTTCCCTAAATAGATCCTCTGTGCTCGTCCAGCAAAGCTCGCTTACTGACCCCATGAGCCATGTTCTCCTTATGAAGTGCGTTTAGAGACCGAGTGAGATTGGGTGGAACGGAGTAACACGTCCCGTTATAATGTTCGTTAGGCCAAAATAGTTCTCAATTATCTTGCTTCTAAAACTCTGTTCAGAAGCTGTCAAGCAATTTATGAAATCCGGTGTAATTCCTCAGTTATGTGGGGCGTGGATTTGTCGTTGTGAGAAGTAAAATACCGCGTTACGCTGGAAAGCAGTCCCAAAGCGAGATTGCTTCGCTCCGCTCGCAATGACATTCTTTGGCCGCCTGTAACTGAAGGGTAACAATCCGGTGTCATTCAGGTCAAGTAATAAACCGGGAGAATTTTTGACCTGTTTCAGATCAGAAAGACATCATTTCGATCAAGTCCTGCCGGGTGAATTGTTTGAGGAGCGATTTGTCGTCCTGTTTCACCACGGAATCCATAAGCTGTTTCTTCCGCGAAATGATCGTATCGATCTTCTCTTCAAGCGTTCGGTCAGTGATAAGCTTAAAGACCTGGACGCCGCGGCGTTGGCCTATCCTGTGAACTCGGTCCGTTGCTTGTTCTTCCCTGGCGGCATTCCACCATCGATCATAATGGATGACCACAGAGCCTCCGACCAGGTCTATTCCAAGGCCCGCTGCACGCAACGAAGCGCTGAATACCATGCATTTCGGGTCCGTGTTGAATCGTTTTATGGCTTCTGCACGGCGTCTCGTATGCCCTTTAATGGTTGCGAACTCAATTCCCTGATTGTCGAGGAATGACTCGATTAGTTCCAGCATTTTTACATATTGGCTGAATACTACCACTTTTTGGCCGGACCCCAAGCTCTCTTCCAGGAGTTCAACAAAAAGGTCCCATTTCCCGGAACTGTAACGGTTGTAATCTTTTGTTTCTCCTTCCAGCATGCACGGATGATTGCAAATCTGCTTCAAATAATTCAAAACTGCGAATACGTGGATATACGGGACACTGCTGTCGGAATTTTTCAAGGTTTGAACGAGGTCCCTGCCCTGATTTTCCACGACATCCCTGTACAAGCGGATCTGATCTTCACTAAGACTGCAGCGGCGAATATCTTCAATTTTGGGAGGCAACTCTTTGAGCACCTGCTCTTTTTTACGTCTCAGTGTGAAGGGATGAATCATTCGTGAAAGTTTTTCCCCGGTCCGTTTATCTCGACCCTCCTCAATAGGAAAGCGAAAATGAGTCTCAAATACTGAATCCGACATGAGATAGCCGGGAAGAATTACATCAAACAGAGCCTTGAGGTCTGTTAGGCTGTTCTCAATCGGAGTTCCGGTAAGCCCTATTGTGCAAACGGATTTTAATTCCTTAACCGCTGAATAAGTTTTAGTGGTCTTGTTTTTGATAGCCTGGACTTCATCAAGCACGATCAGATCGAAACGAAAGCTGGATAAGATGTCTATGTCCCGCAAAGCAATCCCATATGATGTTATGATTAGGGAATGTTCTTCAAAGGCTTCTTGGAAGGAGCGATCGGTTCCGTGATAGACATAAGGGTCCAGGTGCGGACTGTATTGCAATACTTTGTCTTTCCAATGACTGAGAACTGTGGTTGGACATACTACGAGGAATCGGATTCCATGTGACCCCTCAGTTCGCCGACGCAGTATGGCGGTCATGAGAGCCATTACCTGGTGCGTTTTCCCCAGTCCCATATCATCACACAATAGTCCGGAAAAACCGTTCTCGTACAAAAACCAGAGCCAACCATATCCGTTTCTTTGATAAGGTCGGAGCTTACCTTTCATTTCACTAATGGACGGTAGTCGGCCCGGATGCAGGAGACTGGAAAGGCCTTCAAACCAACGCTTTGTACCGGCTGAAAATCGCTTCTCCGGCTGATCGTGCATTGCCAAAATGCGGAGATATTCAGTGGTATTTACGTGCAAAATGTTCCCTTCGCCCAGACTCTCCTCGTCCACGCCATCCATCCAGGAGAACTCAGTGGACATTGCATCTATCCACGTGTTTCCCTGAATCAGAAAACGTTTTTTGTTCTTTCGAGCTTCGAAAATTTCGCGGAACGGGATTTGAAAATCTCCGAAATCATAAGTTATTCCTAATGTTACCCCTTTTTCATTAACTTCTTTGTGATCAATCGTAACTTTTTGATAATTCTCGACCGTTTTCCTTTGCAACAGGGCCGGTTCCATCAGGACTGAAGGCTCAGTTTTTAAAGTTTCTCCATGTTCCTCTATGAAGGACGTAATCTTATCCGGCGGAATAATAGTGCTCTTTTGTGGAGAGAAGTAGTCGGGAGGAAGTCCCCCGTTATTAGTGTTGATCCTGAAGAAACCCCAATCCGGAAAAAAATAGTACGCCCCGAAATAATACTTTTCCAATTGAGTTCTATCGAGAAACCTGGACTCGGAATTAGCCTCAGGATCGGGATTCTCCACGGTAGGAGTTATCTTCAGGCCGGAAGATTCTGTAACATCAATGCGGTATCCGGTTTTGAGAGTCCTGGCGTGTATGAAAAGATCAGTTCCTATAACTGCCTTTTTCTCGGCCGTTTCTATAATAGTTCCGATGTGATTGCGTGGGGGGACTAAGCGAAGTATGGTGGATTCGTCCTCGTGAAGAGCCTCGACTATCAGCTCCCGTTTGTGCTCTAAGAAATGGAAACGAAAGTTCCCACCACTGCGCCCGCAACTAAGAAAACCTACTTTGGCTATTCTGTGCCAAACACTGTCCTCCAAATGCTGTCTCACGGATTTAAAACCGCGTCTGTTGATGTCCTCCTCTGATTCCGTCAATTGCCAAGGTCTGCGCCTCAGATAAGGCACATTCGGATCTTTAAGTTTTCGTCCGTACATCCTCCTGAACAATGTGGCATCAATGTCTCGGCGAATAATGTCGAAAAATTCAAAGAGATATTCATCAACCAATCTCTCGCCCGGCATCAATGATAGTATTTCGTTTTGATTACGGTCCGAAAAGGTTATCTTCAGCCCTTCTCCGCCATGATTGGCCAGGCATCTAAATCCGAGCAGAGAATCCCCAAAATTTTTAAATCCGTACCAACTGATTTCATGCCAAAAACTATCTTCAAAATCTTCGCCAAGGCTTCGCAACCGCCCGGTTTCAGTGTCAGGTCTCAAAATATATCGCACAAAGGATACTATGTGATGGCAATAAGTCCGGGTGAATGACCTAAAGCATTGACACGATGCTCTGGTCAGCACCTTTGACTCGGGGTCGAGTGTCACATGCGCATTGAAACTTTTGCCGGAAGGTTCGGTAACAAGGCCGAAGTACGATTCCCTTCCGAAGTTAATATGCGAAATTCGCGAGGCTTCCGCTAATTTAAGTCCCCTTTCCAGAACTTCTGTGTTGAACTGGCGGGTTATCTCCGAAGGCAACTCCCCCCCCCGGCTAGGCGCTGCTGCACTTTTCTTTAATTGTATCACCTTTCCAAACATTTAAATCTCCTAGTGCATCGCTCTGGCCCTTATGCCTGCGGGCGTGGATATCACAACGTTTTAATATTGTCAATCTTTAAACATAATTCATAGGTATCTCCAGCAATGATCGTTAATAATGTGTAATTTCATGATGTATTAACCAATAAAGTTAATAATAGAATAGAGATTATTTTTCTCGCGAAATTCACTATGAGAATTTCCCTAATGTTGATCCCGATCTTTTCCTTCTTAGTTTTTTGCTTATAAGACCGGCATACGGTATAAATTAGTTGATTTGCAAATCAGTAATTCCGGATTGCTCGGCGGCCGCGTTAAGCAGAGACGGGCCATTTCAGCATAGGAAAAAAATGAAGAAAATTATCATAGTGCTGGTATTCGTCCTCGTAATAGGTGCTGTCATAACCTGGCTGTTTTCACGAAATTCAAGCCATCCGAATAATAAAATATTTGTCAGTGGAAATATCGAAGCTACTGAGGTCGATCTTTCCTTCAGGTTGGCCGGACAGATCAATGCCCTAAATATAGAAGAAGGGGACCGCGTCAAGAAAGGGCAAACAATTGCCACCCTGGATACAGATACCTTGCTCTCACAAAAAGGGGCGGCGGAGGCAGAGATCGCGAACGCCCGCGCCGTATTGGATGAGCTGGAAGAAGGCACTCGCGCTGAGCAAATCCGTCAGGCGAAAGCTCAACTAAAAGCTGCGGAAAGCAGAATGAAGAATGCTCAAGACGAATTCAATCGATATAATCAGCTTCACAAGGAAGGAGCAGTGTCGGGTTCCACGTTTGACACGAGAGATACTGCACTAAAAGTGGCGACAGAAGAGTACAATAACGCGCTGGAGCATTTTTCAGAATTTGAAAAAGGACCCAGAGAACAGCAAATTCGTGGGGCGACACACCGGCTGGAGAGGGTGGTCTGGGAACTGAAAAGGATCGATCTCGATATAGATCATTCGGCACTGACCACTCCCGTCTCCGGCGCGGTGCTCGTGAAGGCTGCAGAGCTTGGAGAAGTGGTTCTTCCCGGGGCACCAGTGGCCACGGTAGCAGCAATAGATGAAGTATGGCTCAAAGGATATGTGGGTGAAAAGGATTTGGGCAGAGTAAAGCTTGGACAAAAAGCGGAAATAACCACGGACAGTTTTCCGGGAAAAGTATATTCCGGCATTGTCACCTTCATTTCCCCCAGGGCGGAATTCACCCCCAAAAACGTTCAAACCAGGGAAGAGAGGATAAAGCAGGTCTATCGAGTCAAGATCACCATACCCAACCGAGAACAGGAATTGAAAATCGGAATGCCGGCCGAAGGTTACATACGGGCCGACCTTGAAACGACTTTAAGAGAGAACGACAGCCCGCATGATAAAACAGTCCACTGATAGCCCAATTATTCGGATCGCAAATTTATACAAGAACTTCGGCGAAACCGTCGCAGTTAAGGATCTGAGTCTCGAAATCAAAAGGGGAGAGCTATTCGGCCTAGTAGGTCCCGATGGAGCCGGCAAAACGACTACTATGCGAATGATGGCCGGCATACTGCCACCGAGCTCCGGTAACATATGGGTTGACGGAATCTCCGTTGTAGATGATCCCGAGGCTGTTAAAGAACACTTGGCCTATATGCCGCAGCGTTTCGGTCTATATCAGGATCTCACGGTTATGGAGAATCTGATCTTCTATGCCGATCTTTTCAGAGTCCCCAAGCAGGCGCGCGGCGATCGTATTGAGCTATTAATGAGCTTCAGCCGACTGGGACCTTTCAAAGATCGGCTTGCGGGAGCGCTTTCAGGCGGTATGAAGCAGAAATTGGGTTTAGCTTGCGCACTGATCCATTCCCCCGCTCTATTGTTACTCGACGAGCCGACAAACGGAGTGGATCCCGTGTCTCGCCGTGATTTCTGGAAAATTCTATACGATCTTCTTAAGCAAGGTATATCAATAATTGTGACAACTGCTTATCTTGACGAAGCGGAAAGGACAACGCGAGTCGGGCTTATAAGTGATGGTTCAATAGTCCAATTAGGAGCGCCTCATGCCCTTAGAGCTTTGGTTAAAGGCAAGATGTTTGAATTGGTCCCGTCTGATATAAACGGAACAAGGGCCGCTCTTTCTCGTTTGCCTGCGCTTCTGGATGCAAATGTTTTTGGTGATTCGCTTCATGTCCGCATTTACGACGAAGACGAGATTGAAACCGTCCGCAAGATATTGGAAGCAGAGAAAATAGAAATCTATTCATTCAAACGGATTGAGCCATCGATGGAAGATGTTTTCCTCTCCTTGATCCCGCGCCGCCCCGCAACAGATGAACTGTCCAATGGGAAAATCCTTGCAAAATAATGAAGATAAAGTAGCTGTCGTTGCCGAGAATCTCACCAAGATTTTTGGCGATTTCGTAGCAGTGGACCAAGTGAGCTTCAAAGTCGAACAAGGCGAAATTTTCGGCTTTCTCGGACCGAATGGGGCAGGAAAAACAACAACCATAAAAATTCTTTGCGGGCTTCTGATACCGTCGTCAGGTGTTGCTCGGATAGCGGGCTGGGATGTTTCGATTGAACCGGAAGAGGTTAAGAAGAGTATTGGCTACATGTCGCAAAAATTCTCTCTTTACGACGATCTCACGGTTTCAGAGAACCTCGATTTTTTTGGGGGGATCTACGGATTGACCGGCAAAAGGAAACTGCAAAGAGATAAGTGGGTCCTGGAAATGGCAGGCTTAGTTGAACGAAGACAAACCTTAACGCGAGAGCTTGCCCTGGGCTGGAAACAGAGACTGGCGTTGGGATGTGCAGTGCTGCATGAGCCACCTATATTGTTTCTTGATGAACCGACTTCAGGTGTGGATCCTATTTCAAGGCGCAGTTTCTGGGATATGATCAACGACTTGGCATCGGAAGGGATTACAGTATTCGTTTCCACGCATTACATGGAAGAGGCCGAATATTGCCATCGGCTCGCGCTGATGAACCGAGGGAAAATAATTGCTTTAGGGACCCCAGGTGAACTCAAGAAAGATTGGATGAAGGAAACCGTCTTGAATGTGGAATGCGATCACTTTATGAGGGCTGAGGAACTCTTGCGCCAGGACCCCTTTTTCAAAGAAACGGCAATATTCGGCAATATGATCCATGTAGTGACACTGGACCCCGAAGACGCATCCGCTCGAATAAGAGAAATCCTCGCGACCGCAGGGATCTCTATTTCCAAGATTGAGGTCACCACACCAAGCCTGGAAGATGTTTTTGTAACACTCACCTCGGAGGATGCAAATTCGGCATGAGATGGGGTTTAAATAGGGCCGTGCAGACTTGAGGATCAGATGAATATTTTTCGAGTATTTGCCGTATCGCGTAAAGAAGCCAAGCAGATCATCAGGGATTCACGATCGCTGTATCTGGCGCTCGGAATACCCATTATGTTGATGATCCTGTTTGGATACGCGTTGTCTCTGGACGTGGATAATATTCCTTTGGCAGTCTGGGACCGCGACCGGACACCCCAATCCAGGGAATTCATCGACCGGCTCACAAGTTCCGGCTATTTCAATCTTATTATCTACACTGATTCTTATGAAAAAATAATTGCACCAATCGACAATAATAGGGTCAGCGTCGGGATCATTATTCCGCATGATTTCGCGCGAAACCTGAAGAAAGGAAAGCAGGCGACAGTCCAGGCTATCGTGGATGGATCCGACTCTACCCGGGCAGGCATTGGTATGGTCTACATCGAAACGATTATAGCCGATTATGAAACCGACTTTCAAAAAGAAGCAATGTTTAGGCAGGCGATAGAGCGAAGAGTCGTACCTCCTGTTGAGCCTAGGTTACGGCTTCTTTACAATCCGGAGTTGCAGAGTCGGAACAATATTGTGCCCGGACTCATTGCAATCATTATGATGGTAATTGCCGCGTTGCTGACTTCTCTCACTATAGTTCGTGAACGTGAAACCGGGACGATGGAGCAGCTGATTTCGACCCCTATCAAGTCCAACGAATTGATCCTGGGCAAACTGATTCCATATTTTGTACTGGGTTATTTAGATTTAGTGATGGTCTATTTGATGGGAAAGTATGTCTTTGATGTTCCTTTCAGAGGGAGCTTATTGTTGATGTTCTTTGTTTCGAGTATTTTTCTTGTAGGCGCTCTTTCATTGGGATTCCTAATTTCAGTGGTAGCGACTACTCAATTTTTCGCTACTCAGCTTGCGCTACTCGGTACCTTTCTTCCTGCGTTCCTACTTTCCGGCTTCGTGTTCCCCATATCGAATATGCCTCAATTGCTTCAAGCGATTACTTACATAATTCCTGCGCGGCACCTCATCCCGGTCTTGAGAGGCATATTCCTCAAAGGAGCCGGCATTGAGGCAATAATTTTTCCTATTTTCATGTTGGTAATTTTTGGAACCGTCGTGACTCTGCTTGCCATGAGAAAGCTGGAGAAACGAATCGCATGAGACGAGACCCGGATACTTCATCTGAAAAGACCAAATCCCTATCGTGGAATTCGGGATTTCTTGGAATTAATTCAGCGACTGTCAACGCTGTGATTGATCGCTTCCGGCGCGTGAAGCATCTGATCCGTAAAGAATTCGTTCAGATAACCCGTAATAAACAAAATTTCAGGTTGTTGCTAATAGCTCCGTTCTTGCAACTTTTCATGTTCGGTTACGCGTGCCGTCTCGATGTCGAGAATGTGGCCACAGTTGTCGTCGATTTGGACCAGACCACACTAAGCCGCGATATAATCGAAGCGTTCTCCAGGTCCGGTTATTTTCAAATCGTAGATAAGGTAAATTCCTATGATGATATAGACTGGTTCCTTATAACCGGAAGGGCTTCACTGGCAATCCTGATTCCTCCCGACCTCGAAAGACGTATCCAGGGCAATAGGACCGCTCAGATAGGTATTCTCATTGATGGTGTCGATACCATCTCGGCCGGCACTGTATCCGGCTATGCCCAATCTATCGTGAAGCGTTTTGGACTGGACATCATGAACCAGAAAACAAAACGTATGCAAGGAACCCTTTATACATCGACGATACCTCGCTTGATTATTCCCTCATTTGCTGATGCAGGTCGCGCATGGTTTAACCCGAATCTGACGTCGAAGGATTTCTTTGTTCCGGGCACAGTGGTGCTCATTCTGCTGGCGCTCTGTGTCATTCTCACCTCATCTGTTCTTGTACGCGAAAAAGAGACGGGAACGCTTGAGCAACTTATGGTCGCGCCGATTTCGCGGCTGGAACTCATCTTGGGAAAAACGATTCCATGTCTGATTATTGAAGTAATTACGTTGTTAATTATCACGCCTCTCGCGTTTGTTACATTTGATATTCCTTTCAGGGGATCTATGGGGTTTTTCCTGGCTGCCTCCATGCTCTTTCTTATTACCGCCTCGGGAGTAGGAGTAACTATTTCCGCATTTTGCAAAACTCAGCAACAGGCAATTCTTACATCGTTCATGTTTATGCAACCCGCGGTGCTTCTGTCAGGGTTCGCGTTTCCTATCCAGAATATGCCGGAGGTAATACAGTACCTCACGTACCTGAATCCGCTTAGGTATTTCATGACTATCGTTCGTGGGGTATTTCTGAAGGGGACGGGTTGGGACGTGTTATGGCCTCAGGTAATCCCGCTTATCATAATGGCTGTATTTTTTATAGGTCTGGCAGCCGCTTTGTTCAAGAAACGGGTCAAATAATCAAATATCATACTGATAACGCTCGAATGTAAAACGCCAGCGCTTCGAAACTTTTTCGCGGCTCGCTTCATCAAACTGATAAGGATTCTTCTGATAATTCTTTATAGATTCCAAATACGCCACCATCCTATCTCGGACCAGCTCAAACCCCGATAACCCAAGTGTTTCGTACATTGATTGCATTGTTTCCAAGGGTTTTTCCTCGAGATCTTCGTACTTCATCTCGTGTAGAGCGCCCTGAGGAACCCGATTTCTGTCCCTTTCGAATAATGAAAACAGCTCTTCGTACCAAGATAATATCAGCTCGTCTATTATCTCCCGATCGGCTGCTTGAAGACAGGAATAGGCGAGAGAATTGTTCCATAGTTTCCACATGGAACTATATACAACATAGGGATCGCGTACAATGTGAACAAACTGCGCTTCCGGAAATATTTCCAGGATCGTGGCCATCCGCCCAAGATGGGGCGGTGACTTCAGTACGATCCGCCCCTCTTCTGACAAGGTGAGTTTTTTGAGAAACAAAATGAAAGACTGTTTCCACTCCTCAAGGGCATGAGACGGAAGTCGTTGGGGATCCAATTCACTATATGGACGGTCTTTTGTCACAGGAAACCACAAAATTGTGTACGGCGAAACACCACAATCCGCGGCTAACGCGAATTCGTCCTCATGGGGAACCTTGGATGAAAAAGCTACGTTATCCATTGGGCGTTTTCTTGGTGCTATCAAATCGAATATTGCGCCCCCTATTTGGCTGAACACAAAATGTCTTGGAAACAGTGCCTGGTATGCTGTCGGGCAAGTGAACCGCGGATCGAGATTCAAAAGATTGTGCAGATGAGTTGTGCCGCTGCGCCAGTGGCCGATCACGAACAATGGTGCCTGTTCAACACGGATTTTGCGTATTTCGTCCATGTTAAAAAATGTTTCGCAGCCTGCGAATATAGAATTGAATACGCCCAAAGCCAATAGCTGCGCGAGTCGCCCGAGATACTGGGTATCCACACGAAAACCGTTTCTCGCAAGCACTTTAAATAACGTGCCGAGCGTCATCCCTTGTACTATTTGCGGGTGATTGAGCTTGTCTCTGATTTTCCCCATAATACAAATCCTTTAATAGGTTGAATCGATGCTTTTTGGTATTATCCGCAAGATAATATTAGCGTCAGATAATGCCCATTGTGCTAACGTCACGTCAAGTCGTGACTAATTTATTTTGGAGATTGTTTTTGGCATAATTGATTGCCCGAAATAGGAGAGTAAATCATGCTCAGAGGCAAAGCCTGGAAATTTGGCGACAATGTCAATACCGATGAGATTATTCCCGCTCGATACTTAAGCCTTTCGGATCCAATTAAACTGGCTGAGCACGTCATGGAAGACGCCGATCCGGCATTCCCATCCAAGGTGCAACAAGGCGATATCATAATTGCCGGCAAGAACTTCGGTTGCGGCTCGTCAAGGGAACACGCACCTGTGGCTATAAAGGGGGCAGGAGTTTCGTGCGTGATCGCCAAGAGTTTTGCCAGGATTTTTTTCCGGAACGCATTCAATATGGGACTGCTTATTTTTGAAAGCGGACCGGCTGTGGACGGAATATCTGAAGGTGACATCGTCGAAGTAGACGTTGACAAAGGTGTTATACGGAACACCTCCACAGGATCGGTTTATCAGATTGCCCCGATTCCTCCATTTATGAAAGAGCTGGTTGAGGATGGGGGCCTGATAAAACATCTCAGAAAAATGGCGAAATCCTCGCAGCCGGACGTAATTGAAAAGTGACGCTTTTTATGCGGTTTTATGATATGCTTAGCGATCTTTTAGGGGTGGATCAGTGCGCGTTCTTATGATTGCTTCGGAGGCTACGCCTTTTGCTCAGACCGGCGGTCTGGGTGAGGTTCTTTCCGCGCTTCCCGCAGAACTGGCGCAACTCGGACTGCATATCGATGTCCTTATGCCGAAATATCGAGGGATAACTCCTGAAAAATACAATATCCAAAAGACTGATCTGGCCTTCGAATTAACTCTTAACGCGAAGAAAGTTTCGGCTCGAATATGGCGACTCAACGGCAACACCTCGTGTCGTTACCTTTTTCTGGAATGTGATGAGTACTACGACAGGGAATACCTCTATGGTTCCCCGGAAAAGGATTACGAGGATAACGCGGAGCGTTTCGTCTTCCTTACACGAGCCGCGCTGGAAATGGCGGCTCTTGGGCGTGTGCATTACGACCTCTTTCATTCGCACGATTGGCAGGGTGCTCTCACACCCGTTTATCTGAGGACCCTTTATGCCGGTGTGCCGGGCCTTGAACAGAGCGCGTCGGTCATGACTATTCATAATCTGGGCTACCAGGGTATTTTCTGGCATCTGGATATGCCGCTGGTCGGAGTCGGATGGGAATTCTTCACGCCTAAGCATATGGAATTCCACGGCCGGCTCAATTTTCTCAAGAGTGGAATTATCTTCGCGGATGAAGTCAGCACGGTCTCGCCCGGATATCGCAATGAAATTCTCACGCCTGAGTTCGGTTTCGGACTTGAAGGAGTATTGAACGAAAAGCGAGAGCACCTAACGGGCATACTCAATGGTGTGGATTACCAAATTTGGAATCCTGCCACCGATTCATTGATTACGGCCAATTACAGTCCACAAGATTTATCCAATAAGGCTGCCTGTAAAGCCGATCTACAGAAGATCGCCGGATTGCCGGTTAGGGCTGACATCCCCGTCATTACCATGGTGAGTCGGTTATCCAATCAAAAAGGCATCGATCTGCTCCAAAGCATTATCCCATCACTGATTAAACGCGACATCAATCTGGTACTACTAGGGACCGGAGAGTCACGATATCAAAAATCATTCACCGAAATCGCCTACAAATACCCTGACAAAGTGGCTGTCTTCATGCGATACGATTACACGCTGGCGCACAGGATTTTCGCCGGCGGTGACATGATGCTGGCACCCTCTCGATACGAACCTTGCGGAATAAATCAGCTATACGCCTTAAAATATGGATCAGTCCCTGTTGTCCGCACCACTGGCGGACTGAAAGATACCGTTGAGGAGTTCGATCCCCAAACAGAGTCCGGCACTGGATTCACGTTCGAAGGCCCCGAAGCCTCCGAGTTTGAATCTACCTTGATGAAAGCCTTGAAAGTTTATAAAGAAGATCCTGATTCCTGGAAAAATTTGATGTTACGCGGAATGAATAAAGATTTTTCCTGGAAACGGTCGGCTGTGGAGTATGCAAAACTTTACGAAAGAGCCATACAAGACAGGAAGGAAGCGCTAAAACAAAGTGTAGATCATCCCTGAATGCCGGTGCAAATCGTAATCGACGGCTCATTCGCTGTCCGCTTGTATCGATTTGACCGCCTTTTCTTCTAAATCATTAAATATTTGATCCTCTTCAAAGAACTCACCTCCATCGAGTTGTCTGAGGCCCTCCTGGATGGCCATTCGAAGCTGATTGCGCTTTTGCAAAAGATTTAGAGCATCATCGATTACCTCGGTTTCTGTCTCATAACCCCCTGCCTCAAGTATAGTATCGATCTTTTGTTTAATCTCCTGCGTGATTTGAAGATTCGTGTTCATTTTTAAAGTCTTTCAACGATTATTTGGACCGTTATATCTTTTTCGCCAAAGCTGTGTATCGCGGTTCGACAATTCGGTTCTCGACAGCTATCTGGAGAGCTTTAGGGCTTCCAAGCAGTATGACCAATTCTTTTCCACGAGTCATAGCCGTGTAAAGCAGGTTGCGTCTCAGAAGAACATAATGTTGTGTGCTCAAAGGAACAATGACCGCTCGATATTCGCTCCCTTGCGCTTTATGCACAGTCACTGCATAAGCCAGTATCAGCTCGTCCAATTCAGAAATATGATATGAAATGGAACGCTCTTCAAAATTGACGACCAGCTCGTTCCATTCAGGGTCAAATGAGGTGATTCTGCCTACGTCACCGTTAAAAACTTCTTTATCGTAGTTATTCCTGACCTGCATTACCCTATCACCGACCCGAAATCTATCCCCTTTGACAACGCGACCGCGCGGGTTAAGCATCTGCTGCAGCTCTCTATTCAAGTTCTCCGTTCCGACGGTCCCTTTGTGCATCGGGCAAAGGACTTGGATATCCTCCACGGGATCGTAACCGAACCTGGTCGGAATCCGCTCGCAAACAATCTCTTTTATGATTCGCAAAGTTTCGTCCGGATCTTCTTTTTCGATCATATAAAAATCAGGTTCGTAACCTTCCACTTGCTTTTGAGGCAGCTTGCCGGAATTGACAAGGTGAGCATTTTCAACAATTAGGCTTGCCTTTGCTTGCCTGAAAACAATCTGAAGGCGAACAACCGGGATTTTCCCTGTTTCCACCATGTCACCAAGCACGTTACCCGGACCGACCGATGGAAGCTGATCCGCGTCGCCCACCAGAATGAGACTGCTTTGAGGATGAATTGCGGACAGGAGATAATGCATTAAAGAGATATCCACCATGGACACCTCATCAATAATAATAAACTCAGCTTCCAAGGGCCTCGCCGCTCCTCTCTGGAAACCGCCTTCTGCCGGGGAATATTCGAGTAGCCTGTGGATGGTTTTGGCTTCTCTTCCGGTGGCTTGAGCGAGACGTTTGGCCGCCCGGCCCGTTGGTGCCCCCAACATAACTCTGATTCGCTTAGCTTCCAGAATATCAATTAAGCACTTCAGAAGAGTCGTTTTTCCGGTTCCCGGACCTCCCGTTATTATTAGCACCTTATATTCCAGTGCAGCAGAAACCGCGTCTCTCTGGGCTTCCGATAAAGTTATGGCTGTCTTTTTTTGAATCCACTCGATTGCCGCTTCTATTTTGATCGGCGGAAGAAAACGAGGAGCGCTCACCAGATTCCGCAATTTCGCGGCAACGGAGTTCTCCATATACGCCATAGATGCGGGATATACCCGGTGCTGCTCCTCTATCACGCATTCCCGCGATGCTGTAAGCTCATCAAGGGCTTTCTCCAGGGTGTGAAAATCTATCCCGAGCAGTTCGCGCGCTTTCTCCAGTAAACCCGTCCTGGGATAGTAAACATGTCCTTCGCTTTGAACCACCTCCAGAACGTGCAGAATACCGGCGCGTGCCCGTATGGGCGACCGCATATCAATTCCCAAGCTCCCTGCGATTTTGTCCGCGGACTTGAATCCAATTCCGCGAATATCTGTGGCCAGGCAGTAAGGATTGTGCGAGACCATCCGAATTGCAGCTTCACGATATTTCTTGAATATTTTGAAAGCGTAACCCGCGGAAACTCCGTGTGTTTGCAAAAATAGCATAACGTCACGGATACTCTTCTGTTCCTGAAATGCTTCGGATATCTTATTTGCGCGGACTCGGCCTATGCCTGGAACTTTCAAGAGCTGCTCAGGTTTTTTTTCAATGACGTCCAGAGTGCTTTCGCCATATATGGCCGTAATACGGCGAGCCATCTCTGGACCTATCCCTTTGATAAAGCTGGATGATAGATACTTTTCAATACCTTTAACGGTGGAAGGGGCTCGTGACTGAGCGCTGACAAACCGGAATTGTTCGCCGAACTTCTTGTCAAATTCCCATTTGCCTTGTAGGACCAGCGTTTCGCCCGGATGTGGCTGCGGGAGAGACCCCACCACGGTAATAGGCTGCCGACGTCCTGGCGCCATCAAACGCGCAACAATAAAGTCGCTCGTTTCATTCGTAAATACCAGTCGATCTAGAACACCTTCAATTGTCTCCAGGCGTTCGGCGCGTATATCAGGGGTGGCGTTCAAAGGAATTCCTGAAAAATAGTTTTTTCAGACTAGAATATAAAGAAATCTGAGGAGAAAAGAAATGCAAGGCTCGAATGCGGGGCGTTGAACGAAATGGGGGAAAACCTTTGAGAGATTTTCCCCCACACTCTATATAATCAACCATACCATTGAGGAAAAAAATTGATAGACCCTCTACCAGAATATGCTCGGCCCACCGGTCATTCCCCCGAGCAGCCCTGAACACAATTCCAAACACGGGAGGGCACTAAATATACTGTCTCCTCCTCCGAATCCGTAAGCCGTCGGTCCGCAAGGCGGCGGACCGCAAGGCGGCGGACCACATGGCGCCGGAGCACATATTTTGGCAGGATACGGCCTTGGCGCACATTGAGCTGCAACGGGAGGCGCTCCGCATGGTCCCGGCCCCATGGAGTTGCCTCCAAGCAAGCTTCCTACAACCAGAAATGGTAATGCAACTATGCCGCCGCACAAACCAGGAAATGGAGCGTCGCCCCAATATGCGCAAGCGGGACCGGCCGCGTAAGGTTTAACAGGATAAGGACCGCATGGCGGCGGAGCACACGGCGCGGCTACCATAGGGGGGCCGCCTGCCAAGGCAAGTGCGGTGAAACTCAGCATGACGATGCTGAGTGAAATAATGAAGCCTCTTCTAACCATTATATCCTCCTTTATTCTTAGAAATCGCTCAACACGTTTCGGATGTGCGGGCGTAGTGACGTGTGGAATTCCTCTTTCCGTCCGTTCCTGCCGGCGGGAGAGTACCACGGCAAATGGCGAGTGTCAAGTAAAATATTTGATGCTAGAGGCTTGTGGCCGCCTTACCATTAACAAATCAATTAAGTAAGTTAACATACTGTAATGCTAATATTTATTGTTGCCGTATTAATCATTATTGTTTCTGTGGATTTAACGGATTAAAATAGTATTTGGCTTGGCAATGGAAACGTCGGACAGCATCATAGTCACTCTCCAAAAGCTGACACCCCCAATGGCAGAACAAAACATCGGTCGCAACCTATTCAATAGATCTAAAGGGCGATCCGTAATAGAATATCCGCACGATGTCGAAATTGGAGGATTGATGAAACATCAACCCTGTTTATTAATCATGTCATTTCTATTTATCGTATTTCTTCCCCGGATCTTGTCGGCAGAAGGAGGGATAACTCCGGAACAGATCTATCAACCGGGCATAGACTGGAATAAGCTTATCGGAACATGGGAAGTGCTCCCCGATAGTCATCCGCTGGATGAAAAAATCAAAAATAACCGTAGGCCAACAGATCGCATGCTCATGACCCTAAGGAAAGATGGCACGTGCAGATTGTTCAATAAAGAATATCCACTCGGCACCGACTGCGTGTGGAAATCCGAAGATCATCAAATGCTCATTACTTTTCCGAATGGAGGCAAGCTCGATCTATTTGTCTATGGAATCAAAGGTGATTTTATGATGGCTTTATCTCCGATCAAAAACGGCAAGGACCTACTCTGGTCCCGCGTGAAATAGTTCCAATCCTACCTGGAGCTTAAATTAATCAGCTAGGAGACTGATATGTCGAGTGCGTTAAAAGACCTCAAGGTTCTTGATTTGACCATGAACCTGCCTGGTCCGTATATGACCTGGCTTCTTAGCGGGCTGGGGGCTGAAGTCATTAAAATTGAAAACCCGGTGGGTGGCGACTATGCCAGAGTCCTTGGCGGAACAGAGGCAGGTTCTCAAAATCCTTTTTTCGAAGCTGTTAATCGAAATAAGAAAAGTGTCACACTAAACCTAAAGAATCCAGAAGGGCGGCGGCTCTTTTTAAGCCTTTTGAATGAGCACGATATACTGGTCGAAGGATTCAGGCCGGGCACAATGGAACGCCTGGGACTGGGGTTCGAAAGCACGAAGAAGGCACAGCCTCGTCTTATTCATGTTTCCATTTCGGGTTATGGGCAGGATGGGCCTTATCGGTTAAGGGCCGGTCATGATCTGAATTATCTATCGTTGGCAGGCGTAATAGGGATGACGGGTACCAGAGACGGGCAGGCAGCGATCCCCGGAGTACAGATCGCGGATTTAGCGGCAGGGAGTCTCATGGCACTAAGCGGTCTATTGGCTGCCGTAATCCAGCGGCATGCTACCGGTCAGGGCCAATATGTCGATATATCCATGTTTCATGGTTCGTTGTCGCTGGCGACGATGGTTTTCGCTGGAATACAGGCCGGATTGGAAGAACCGGAACCCGGAAAAATGCTCCTGAACGGCCGGTTTCCTTGCTACGGTCTATATCGGACCTTAGACGGCCGCCATATGTCACTCGGATGTATTGAATCCAAATTCTGGCAGAATTTCTGCGCCGCGGTTGGAAGACCCGACCTTGCCGGACACCAGTTCGGCTCGCCTGACATTGTCAAAGAAGTTGAAAATATCTTCGCAGCCAGAACGCAGGAACAGTGGACTCAATTAATGAAACATCATGACGCATGCTGCGAGCCCGTTCTGTCGATCAAGGATGCAGTGGAATCCGATCTGGTCAAAACTAGGCAGATGCTAAACAGCGAGCCAAGTGGAAATCAGTATCTTGCTTCTCCATTCAGATTATCAGAATCGACCATAGCTAGTGATGTTCCCGCTCCTGCTTTGGGGCAGCATACTCGCGAGATTCTATCCGGGTTGGGTGTTTCTGACGATGAACTGCAGCGGCTATCCAGTGAAGGCGTGATATAGTTCGGATTGAAATCGCCGCTTATTGCCGAAAAGAGGTAGACATCCGATTCGGAAATCGTCTTTGTAGAGGATGCTTTCTTGCTGATTCCAATCCGTAACTCAAACCGAACTGGTATTGCATGAGCAAGAATGTCCCCTACGCTTATGGATGAACCAGCTTGAGCCTTTCACGACATTCTTGAACTGACGCCACTTCGCGGCCCTGATCACGAACCATACGGGCTGCCTTTTCAACCAGCTCGCCGTTAGACTTTGCCATGACGCCCACGCTGAGGTAGAAATTATCTTCCAGACCCACACGAATGTTTCCCCCAAGTCCTATGGCCGCTGCCACAAGACGCCATTGATCCAGACTTATTCCGATTACTTCCCAGTCGCTTTCAGCCGGTAAAAGCTCAACCATCCTGATGAGATTGGGCGTTGTAGGCGGGATACCGCCCAGCACTCCTATAATTAGACTGAATTGATAAGGTGGCTGTAACAGCCCCATGTCGATTATCGGATAAGCATTGCCCACATGACCGAGATCGAAACATTCCAGTTCAGGTTTGGTCTTGGCCTCGTTCATGGCCTGAATTATTTGGACTATTTCCGAAAATGGGTTCGGGAAAATGAATTCGAAGACAAATTTCTTTTTCTCCGTATTGTACTTTGCATAATTCATGGAGCCCATATTTAGCGCGGCTATAGCAGGTTTCACGGATTTTATATGTGCGACTTTCTGTTCAGTGCTAATACTGATTGCTCCGGTAGAAAAATTTATGATCACAGGACAAGCAGCGGTAATGGCGTCATATATATTTTTGTAGTCCTGCACTTCATAGCTGGGGGCGCCGTCGGGAGTTCTGGCGTGTATGTGTACCACCGCAGCGCCCGCGTCATATGCCCGTTTGGCTTCTGCTGCATAATCCTCCGGTGTATACGGGATGCCGGGACATTGGGCTCGATTGGCTACCACACCGGAAAGAGCGCAGGTAATCATACAAGATCGCTCATAATCCTGATTTTGTTTAACCCAAAAAGATGACATAAATCGCAGGCTCCTTGATGCCGGATCATCAAAGGGTACTCAGCGTCCCTTCCAGACCGGTTTCCTTTTCTGCATGAAGGCTGTAAGCCCTTCCTTTGCGTCTTCGGTTTCTATTACATCGCCGAGCCGAAGACACAAATAATCCAGGGCAGATTCAAGATCCCGATCCTCTGCAGAAGCCAGGGCCGGCTTCCCGATCTTGATCGCAAGAGGCGCTTTAGCCGCTATCGCTGCCAATGTTTCTTCAACTGAGCTTTCAAACTGTTCCGGAGAGAGTGCTCGAGTGATGAGCCCCATGTTTTCAGCCTCAACCGCGGAAATCATGTTGCCGGTATAAATCATTTCAAGAGCCTTTTTCCGTAAGCAGTTGCGAAATATCAGGGCGCCGATCATCATCGGGAAAAGCCCTACGTTGACTTCCGGTGTGCCGAATTTTGCCCCGTCACGGGCATACACCACGTCGCAAGACAACATCAGCCCTAAACCGCCGGCCAGACAATTTCCGTTGACTCGGGCAACTAGCGGTTTGGGAAACGCAGCCATTTTCTTCAGCAGAGTGGCATATTCCCGAGCGCCAGCCACATAATCTTGCCCGCTAAAAGAGGTCGCCAGGTCAGCCCCCGAGCAGAAGACCCTGTCCCCCGAACCGGTTATGCAAACAACTCTGACCTCCTCATCGGCTTCCGCAAGGTCCAGGCTCTGAATAAACTGGTGGATAATTTCCAGATTGATTGCGTTGCCTCTGGTCTCACGATTGATAATCATCCATGCTGCGCCCTGCTTCACCTCATATAATAAATCGCCTTCACTCATTTATTAGCTCCTCCGGCTCGGGCTCCACTTCCACCAGAATCTCGCCAGGGGTGACCTGCGCTCCCACTTCTGTTTTTATTGCTGTAACGGTACCATTGTAAGGCGCAGTCAGGGTTATCTCCATTTTCATGGCAGAAACGACTATCAGGGCAGCGCCTGTTTCAACACGCGCCCCTACCTCCACCAATATTCTCAAGACAGTGGCTGGAGTTGGGGGCGTGACTTGGCCCTGAATTTCCCCCGGTCGCCTCGAAGCGCGCCGTTGCTGTCGATCGGAGTTTTGCACAAAACGGGCCCGACCTTCCACCCAGAACCATGTGCCGTCGCTTGTTTCAGCAAGAAAAAGATTCAGCGATTCGCCGTCGACTCTGAGCCGTACTTGTTCACGCGAAATCGAATGCGCAGTCACTTGTTTTTCTGTTGAATTTAGGGCGGCGAGGAAAAGGCCTGTTTCATCAGGTCGAGTGGTTTCAACTAAATAGGTCTGTCCTGAAATATTGAGCTTGTATTCCAAATCTGTCTCCAGTGGGACTAGGGCCGGCATTCAGCCGGTCCTCAAATTTGGATTCAAAGGCCAATTGATAATCGGTCAAATTCAACGGACCGGCAAGATGCCGGTCCTACTCTGCCAAATCCCACGCCCCAAGAGTTCTCCATGGAGATAGCGGCTCGGAAATTGCTGATGTTGATTCTATCGGCGCAGCGCCTTTCGGTCCGATCATATCATTCGCGACATAACCGAGCGCTGCCATTTCATCGGCCGCTGTGTCGGGCTGCCATGAAGAGAAGTGCTCGTCGATAAAATTCGTGTGCGTGTCCCCGGATTGGAACTCTCGCGAGGACAAGATGTCCAGCAGAAGCTCTATGGGTGTTTTGATTCCCAAAATTACCGTTTCCTTTAAAGCACGGATCATTCTGGCGCAAGCAGCGGGTCTGTCTTCAGCCCAGACAATCAGTTTGCCGAGAATCGGGTCATATTCGACAGGAATATTTAAGCCGGAGCGAATTCCGTGATCGAAACGAATTCCAGGCCCCTCCGGAATCTTGAGAAATAGGATCTTTCCCGGAGCGGGCATGAAATCGGCTGCCGGATCCTCCGCATAAATTCTGCATTCTATAGCATGTCCTTTTCTGGTCACATCCGTTTGAGTGAAGGAGAGGGGATTCCCGCATGCAATCTCCAGTTGCTGTCGAACCACATCAAATCCGGTAGTCATTTCCGTAATCGGGTGCTCAACCTGCAGGCGCGTGTTGACCTCGAGAAAGTAAAAATTTCCGGATTGATCCAGAAGGAACTCCACGGTCCCCGCGTTTACATACCCGGCGGCACGAGCCGCTGCGGTAGCTGCCGCGCCCATCCTCGCCCTTAGATTGTCGTCCAACGCAGGGGATGGCGTCTCTTCGATTATCTTCTGATGACGACGTTGTATAGAGCATTCCCGTTCAAAAAGATGGAGTACATTTCCGTGGGTGTCTGCCAGAATCTGGAATTCGACATGGCGTGGACGGCGAAGATATTTTTCGAGATAAATAGCGCCGCTTCCGAATGCCCGCAGAGCTTCACTCGCCCCCAACTGAACAGCTTCAGCCAATTCGGATTCGGATTCTACAATTCGCATGCCCTTACCACCACCGCCGGATGCCGCTTTTACGAGTACCGGCCATCCCACTTCCCGTGCAGCATCGGCCAGCAGCGGTAGTTCGGATTCCGATGAAGTCATCCCCGGTATAATCGGAACGTTGCCCGCGGCCATAATTCTACGCGCGGACGTTTTTTCCCCCAATTTTGCCATTGCTTCAGCGGACGGACCGATGAAGACAAGACCTTCAGCAACTACTTGCTCCGCAAATTCCGGATTTTCGGCCAGAAAGCCATAGCCGGGATGTATAGCCTCCGCCGAGGTATGTTTTGCTGCACTGATGACCTTTTCAATATTGAGATAGCTGGATAGCGCATCCGAAGCGCCCAGGAAAACAGCTTCGTCAGCGATCAGGGCGTGCGGTGAATTGCGGTCCGCCTCGGAATATACGGCAACAGTCTTAATTCCCATTTCGCGAGCGGTCCGCATCACTCGGATCGCAATTTCGCCCCGATTTGCTATCAAAATTTTCTTAAACATCTCAGGGCCCTTACATCCGGAAGGTTCCATGCCCCTGATCGCGATCGACCATCGGCGCATTTAGCGAAACTGCTATTGCCAAACCCAAAACGTCTCTGGTTTTGGCTGGATCCAAGATTCCGTCATCCCACAGATTTGCTGTGGAATGATAAGCATTCGATTCTTTCAAGGCCGCTTGGATAATCGGAACGCGAATCGCTTGCATAGCCTCCGATGACATCGTAGGAATACCATCTCGGGCAAGCTGGTCATTTTTCACTGAGATCAGCACGTCGGCTGCCTGTTCACCGCCCATAACTGCTATCTGTGCATTAGGCCACATCCAGAGGAACCGCGGGCCATATGCCCGTCCGCACATCCCGTAATTCCCCGCTCCGAATGAAGCGCCGACTATGACCGTGAACTTAGGCACAGTAGCCGTGGAGACCGCATGGACCATCTTGTGCCCGTCTTTGGTTATTCCGCCCCGCTCATATTCTCGACCGATAATGTAACCGGAAATATTCTGCAGAAAAACCAGTGGAATGCCTTGCCGATCGTTCAACGAGATAAATTGCGTAGCTTTGAGAGCGCTGTTAGAAAAGAGCACCCCGTTGTTGGCCAGAATGCCCACCTGGTACCCGTGAATGTATGCCCATCCGCATACCAGGGTCGGGCCGTAAAGCGATTTGAATTCAAGAAATTCGGATCCGTCAACGATTCTCGCGATGATTTCTCGCGAATCATAAGGTTTTGAAATGGATTGCGGTCACTATTCCCCAGATTTCTCGGGGATCATAGAGTGGATCAATCGGTGCACGCCGCGGGATTCGTGCTTTCTCATTCTGGGGTAAAATGGTGACAATATCCCGCACTATCTGTATTGCATGCTCGTCATCTTCTGCAAAGTAATCGGAGACGCCCGATTCTTTGCAATGCACCATAGCCCCGCCAAGGTCTTCGGCGGTAACATCCTCACCTGTGGCAGCTTTCACCAATGGTGGACCGCCCAAGAAGATTGCGCCCGTGCCTTCCACATGGACCACATGATCCGACATCGCAGGAATATAGGCTCCGCCGGCAGTGCACAGGCCCATAACCGCCGTAATCTGAGGAATATTCATTTTCGACATTATGGCCTGGTTGTAAAAGATCCGACCTCCATCATCCGCATCGGGAAAGATCTCCGATTGGAGAGGCAAGAATGCCCCGCCTGAATCCACCAGCATAATCGTAATCAGATGGTTCTCCATCGCGATAGTCTGGCACCTCAGGGTTTTCTTGACCCCCATCGGGTATACCGTACCGCCCTTGATCATGGGATCGTTAGCATGAATGAGACATTCTCGGCCGTTCACCAACCCAATACCCGCCCTTGTGCCTGCTCCATGCACCTTGCCGTCGTACAGCCCTCGCGCGGCGAGCGGTGCAATCTCGAGCCAAGGGCTGTTCCTGTCCAGCAGCTTTTCCAGACGTTTTTGGATCGGCAGTTTTCCTAGTTCGGCATTTCGTTTGATTGCCTTTTCAGAGCGGTCTTCTCGTGCCTTTTTCAATTCGGATTTGAGGTCCGCCACCATGTTTTCCATTGCTTCATAATTGGCCTTATAATCGCTTGTGCTGGTATCAATTCGGCTTTCAATTATTTCCATGATCTAAACCCTGTTCTGCTTCAGAAGATCGTCGGCAACTGCGATTCCGGCGACCGCCGATGCGGTCCCGGCGATAGCGGCGTACTCTGCTTTTCTGTAGGCCCATTCGACAGGATTGCCGGACCCATAACCGCGATCCGCCGCAATATGCATGGCCATCAAGGTTTGCTCCGCAGCTTCGGAACAGAATACCTTCACATTTGAGCACCGAGACCCATTTTCATTGAGCCGGCATTCCGTTGCCGTCCAATAAAAATGCACGGCCCTGAGACCTCACATCAGGCGGGAGATTATTACCTTCTGAATTTCAGATGTGCCTCCGCCTATAGGCGCAAGACGGCTATCTCGAAAGACCCGCTCAATGTCATACTCATGACAGTACCCATAGCCGCCCAGAATCAAAAGCGCGTCATTAGTCGGCTTAAGCGACCAATCACCCACAAACAATTTGGCCACAGCCGCTTCGAGATGGTTCAGCGGTCGACCTTGGTCCTTACACCACGCAATACGGTAAACCAGAGACCTCGCTGCTTCCTGAAATATTTTGATATCGGCAAGCTTATGTTTGATGGCCTGAAAACTGGCAATAGGACGGCCAAACTGCACTCGTTCCTGAGCGTACCTGGCGCAGCGCTGGATCAAAAAGGACATTGCTCCCACAAATGGGGCTAAAAGAGCGCTTCGGTCCCATTCCACTGTCTGCATAGCCATTAGGAATCCACCACCTTCTTGCCCGAGGAGGTTTTCAGCAGGGATAATGCAGTCCTCAAAAATTAATTCAGCAGTGGGAGAAGTGCGTACCCCCATTTTTGTTAGAGTTCGACCGACTTTAAAACCAGGGGTTCCTTTATCAACGATGAATGCGGATATCCCTTCCTGGCGTCCGGGAGCCGAATCGATCCTTGCGTAAATCACCGCGACATCCGCAATAGATCCATTGGTTATGAACATCTTGGTACCGTTCAGAACCCAGGTATCGCCCTTTCGTTCGGCTCGCGTACGAAGCGACGAAACATCCGAGCCTGCCCCAGGTTCGGTCAATCCCATGCAACCGATCCATTCGCCTGAAGCCAGCCTAGGGATATACCTCTCTCGCTGATGCTGGTTTCCATGAACGAAAATCGTATCCGCGCAGAGATAGGTGTGAGCTCCCAAACTGAGAGTAATCCCCCCGTCCACTCCGGCCTCACCAAGAGCCTCGGCCGCAACCACCGAAGTTACGACATCCGCGGCGCTTCCCCCCAGTTCTTCCGGAAAGTGCAATCCGAGCAGGCCGAATTCTCCCAATTTATTCCATGATTCTCTATCAAACCGGCTTTGCAAGTCATTTTCCTGCACTCTGGGCACTATTTCCTTGCGGGCAAACTTGAGCACTTGCTCTCTAAACATAAGCTGTTCTGTACTCAGTTCGAAATCCACAATCACCTACTCTGAACACAACGATGAAACCACAAAGACTGCGAAGCCGGAATTCGCATCTCATTTAAAATAGGGGGGATCAAGTTAGGGTAATCGCAAGCGAACAGGTACCATCAGTTGATTGATCTGTCAACCAAAATGCGCCGTTATGGTGACCTTTCAGATACAGGCCGCCAAAGGATGTCATTGCGAGGAGTGAAATCCCGCGTTCCGTGGGAAAGCAAAGTTTCGGATGCCCGTCCAGCCGAATCCCGCTTCTTTTCGCGTTTACATTTGAGAACGCCTATACAAGGCGCAACAGTATTGCTGTTGTTAGCGAATTCTTCTGTTACTCCACCTGAATATTTATCTTAGCCGCATAGTTACCGGGGGTTACAGCGTGTACGGTATGTTTCCCGCGAGTGGGTTCCCATAATAATTCATAAGGGGGTGGAACCCGCGCCACTTCAAAGCCGTCGATCAGCCAGACAACATATTCCACGACAGGTTCGGGAACGGCCCTAAAGAGCACTCGATTCGAGGAATGATTCGACAGGATAAAACGATCCATCTCATGAGGGTTTATGATCTCAATATTTGATTTTCCGCTTCCTCTCGACGAGTATCGAGGTCTGCCCGTGCTTTCCAATGGTAGAGGCTTTGGTCGCATCAGGCGAAATCTTCCTTTGCCTTGTTCACGTTCGCGCCTGTCTATCCACTGAGCATATGGCGCGCCTAGAGGATGATGAGCCTGATCGTCGTGAGGAAGGTCGCATTCAGGAATTATTCCTTGATTTTCGACAAAAAGCTCAGTCGTCGTATATGGACACTTAGATGTTGCGAGCTTTCCAGACATCGAACAAATGATTCGTTCCTTAACAGTTGCGGGCCTATTGAACTCTCCCGGATTTTGGTCATGGTAAAGGTGCTTAATTAAATCATGCAAAATCGGTCCGGACGCAGCGGCTCCTGATGCTCCGTGACTCGGGCTACCGTTGAAATTTCCGCACCAAATACCGATTACATGCCTCGGGGTGTATGCTATTGCCCAGCAATCTCGGAATCCGGTACTGGTACCGGTCTTGAGGGCGACAGGAAATCCGAAATCAAAATATGCGGGATTTCCGAAAGTGAGCAATCGTGCGGATGAATCGGCCAGTATGTGGCTGACCATATAAGCTGTTTCTTTAGAAAATTCCCTTCGCGTAGGGGCGGCCGTATCCGCGAGTACCTGTTAAAGGCCGGTACTCGCCCTCTTGCGCTAGAGCACCGTAAGCTTGTACCAGGCGAAAAAGATTTACTTCCAGATTTCCTATGGCCAGGCCCAGCCCGAAGTCGTTTGCGGATCTGAGCTTATTTGAGGCAAGCTCCAGGCCTTCCAGGACATGATAGAAGGGCTCGGTACCAATTTTTCGCGCCATTTTCACAGCGGAAATGTTCAATGAATTTCCCAGAGCCGAACGTATGGTCACGGGGCCGTAAAAACGGCGATCCGCATTCAAGGGAAGATAGTCTCCCTGGGGAGTCCGATAGGACCGGAACGTGTCGGGAATTTCACTCGCTGCGTTACTGCCTTGTTCCAATGCCATAGCGTAAAGGAACGGCTTTAAAGTGGAGCCGGCGCTCCTAAGTGCTAGGACCGCATTATTAAAGCCTTGATCTTTTGCTCCGTATCCCAGGGAACCAACCATCGCAAGGACTTCACCACGTGTCGAGGCAATAAGACAGCCCGATTGACTGGCACCGATTCTCCGCAGGCGATTCTTATGTGATGCGAAAACTCCCTCGATGGATTTTTGGAGACCAAGATCAAGAGTGGTCGTGATCAGCCTTTTCTTACGAGATGCCCGAGACATAACAAACTCGACAAAATGAGGCGCTTCCAAGGGTATACCCGAGAAATGAAAATCAATCGGCCATGATACGGCAGAATTGAAGATATCGTCCGACAACCAGCCTTGCTTGGCCATTGCTGCCAAAATTCTGTCTCTTTCCCTGAGCAAGAAGGTTCGCCCCTTTTTTCGGCGCGGATCATACTTGGATGGAGAACGTGGTAGAGCCGCGATTGTAGCAGCTTCACTGATGTTAATTTGCTTTATGCTTTTCCCGAAATACATTCGAGCCGCCAGCCCAGCTCCCCTGATATTCCCACCCATGGGCGATAAATTCAGATACAGTTCGAGAATTTGATCTTTGGATAATTGCAGTTCCATTTTGATGCTTGCCACAAGCTCTATAAGTTTGGAGCGATATGTTCTGGGCCTGGGCTGGAGCAATCTGACAACTTGCTGAGTTATGGTGCTGGCTCCTGATATGGTTCGTCCAAATTTGATACTCGTATAAAAAGCTCGGGTCATAGCTATAGGATCAAAACCGGGGTGAAAGTAAAAGCGCTTGTCCTCTCCTGCAATGACTGCTAGCTTCAGACACTCCGGAAATTCATTAAATTCGTGCCAGACACTGAAGCGCTCTCTGGAATCGGGGAAGATACGTAGAATACGATTATGGCGATCGGCTACAACGGTGCCGCATTGAGAAGATTGCGTGTTTGCTTCTAACTTATAATCGGGAAGCCAAAGATAGACAGCCGGGGAAACGATTGCTACAAAGACTAAGAGAGCGAGAGCCGTAATAATCAGGGTGCGAGCGACTGCAACAACCCTGGAGCTCCCATTTCCCTTGAAAGAACGATTGCGGTCAGAAGTGATGTCGGCAGTCCCGCTGATTTCAGAATTCATGCTCAAAGATCCCTTATTTAGAAGAATTACCCCTGGTCAACCCGAACAATTAGAACTGTAAGAAACGGATCATGAAGCTATTATCGAAAATTCAGAAGGATCCCCTTTTTTCAGTTTTATAAATTCAAATAATGTTCCATAAAGTAAAAATCCAGCTAACTTTCAATATATTGAATTAATCCGGAAACAGGGTCAACAGTCACTTTTTAAATAATCATGATTGCAGCAGCAGACGTTTATTATTTCAATGATTCGGCGGTCGCAGCCGCGATTCTTTTCGATGATTGGCGTTCAGAGCAACCAGCGATTGAGATCCGGCAAGACGTGAAAAATATTGAGCCTTACATACCCGGACTTTTTTATAAACGCGAGCTGCCTTGTTTGCTAAAAGTTCTCGAGCAAGTGAAGAATCGATTTGAAATCATTATCATTGACGGGTATGTTTGGCTTAATTCCGGAAAGCGTCCCGGTCTCGGTGCGCATCTTTATCAGCTTCTTGGAGAGAAAATTCCCGTAATCGGAGTAGCAAAAACCAAATTCAAAGAGGCTACTCATGCCGTACCGGTCCTGCGAGGCCGGAGTCACAGAGCTTTATATGTTACTGCGGCAGGAATAAAAGTGGCTGTGGCTGCAAAGCATATCGAAAGCATGCACGGGCGCTATCGAATTCCAACTCTTTTGAAGAAAGTGGATTTGCTGTGCCGTAATCCAACATGCGTGCGGAAATGCTGAAATGGCAACTCCCCGTAACTGCTCATTTTGTGGTAAAAGGATACTGGAGAGATTGATGTCTTGAGGGATCAAGATGGACGAAAAAGAACTTCCCATATTTGTGGATGAGCAGGATACCACCTCCCCGTCTGTAATTCCCGGACAGCATACAGAAACTATTGAACTATCCGAATTATTTTCGAAGACTGTTACAATTTCGGGTACTTTTGATCTGAACGAACAACAAGCGAGTTCTCTTGGAAAGTTATTACACGCTTTACCCCTCCCATCCTTAATAATAGACCGTTCATTTAGAATTGGTTTTGCGAATAAATCATGCCGAAAAATTAGCCATGAGTACCGAGAAAATGGTTGGCGAAAGTCTATCTTCCATTTTCCCCGATCCGACCGCGCCCCGAAAGGTGGAATCAATGGTAGAGGGAATCTTTCTGACAAGAAAACCGCAGATGGCCCAAGCCATTATCGGAGTCGGAAAGAACAAAATGTTCGGTCGATTAAATTTTAGACACCTCAAGATAGGCGAAACCCATTCCGTGTTACTGATCATTGAAGATCTCACTTTGGAAAAAAAGCAGCTTCTCCTCGATCAAAAACATCGTCGAGAATTGGAACGGGGCCAAAATGCGCTTGAGCACCGGGTGAAGGAGCGAACCGCCGAACTCAAATCAATAAACGAAATCCTTCAACGAGAAATTGGTGAGCGAAAACGTGCTGAGAAAGATCTTGAGACGGAACTAAATAAATTCCAGGTGCTCTATGATGTAGCCGTTGCTATGACTGCAGAGCGAAACCTGGAGCAAAATCTTGCGCTCGTCGTAGAAAAAAGTAGAGAGCTTCTTTCCGCGGATACGGCGTATATTGCTCTGCCTGATGAGGAGACAGGCAGTGTATGCATGCACACTGTGTCGGGAATCAATACCGAAGCATTCAAGAAAATGCGGATGCCCTTTGGATCCGGTCTGGGCGGAAAGGTGGCCGCAACCAGTTGTGGATACATAGTTTCGGATTATTTTCAGGAGATCGAACCACTATTGCACGAAGTAGTCCGTGCGGAAGGACTCATCTCCGGTATGGCGGTCCCGATACAGATCGGACACTCTAATTTGGGAGTTTTGTATGTATTCAATCGCACAAAAGGTTCCTATTCAGATTCCGATCTACGAACTCTATCTCTGCTGGGAAACCTGGCGGCCATAGAAATATCGCGCAAACGCGCCGAAAGCGATTTGCGAGAATCTCGTGACGAGCTGGAAGAGAGAGTTATTCAGCGAACTGCAGAATTGGCCGAAATAAACAAAATTTTGCAGACGGAAAATAGCGAGCGCCAGGCGGCGCAAGAAGCTTTGCGGCACAGCGAAGAAATGCTTAGTAACATTTTATCCGCTTCGCCTATGGGAATTGCCTATTTTGAAAAAGGCAAACTCAGGTGGACTAACCAGGCTATGTCTAAAATGTTTGGCTACAAAGGAGACGAAGATTACATAGGTAAAAAGCCAAAAGATTTCTTTTACTCAGAGGAGGAATATGCCTCGGTTCGGGAGCTGTTCCTCAAGAATTATCAAGAAAAGAAACCTGTGGAAACTGAAGCTAAATTCAGACGTGCGGACGGTTCCAGTTTTTATGGCCAATTGAGAATGAGTGTACTCGATAGCGCCAACCCTCGCAAAGGGACAATTTCAACAGTTACAGACATATCTGCAAGAAAAATTGCAGAGGAGTCCTTGCAGGAAAGCCGTGAACGATATCAGAGATTGGTAGAAGATAGTTTTGATGGGATTTTTGTGCAAAAAGGCGCCAGGATTGTTTTTGCCAATTCCAGATTATATCGGATGCTCGGATACGAGGAAGGAGAGCTGAAAGGAGTGGAGCACTGGTGTATTTACCACCCGGATTTTCAGGGTCCTTATCCGAGAGAGAGCTGAAGCGCGCATGAGCGGGGAAGATGTCCCGGCGCAATACGAGGTAAAACTTCTGCGAAAGGACGGCTCTTCCTTTGAGGGTGAAATAAACGCCAGAGTGGTATCATTGGAGACTGAACCGGGTGTTCAGGTTTGGGTAAGAGATATTACCGAACGAAAATTAGCGGAGGCCGCTCTGCGCGAATCGGAGGAGAAATACAGAAATATTATTGAAAATATTGAAGAGGCCTATTATGAGGTCGATCTGACAGGCTATTTCACTTTCTTGAATGATGCAGCCGTCCAAACGCTAGGCTATAAGCGAGATGAGATCATCGGCAAACACTATGATCGAATCTTAAACACGGATAATGGTGCGCAAATTTCTGAAGTTTTTGGGACCGTGTCCAAGACTGGAAAATCAGTCAAAGCATATAAATGGAAATACCTGAGCAGAGACGGTATCGAGAAAGATCTCGAAGTCTCAGTATCTCTTATTAGAGATTCGGCAGGCAAGCCATCAGGGTTCAGGGGTATCTGTAGAGACGTGTCGGAGAGAATAAGGGCTGAAGAAGAATTGCTGAAGATGGAAAAGCTTCAATCAATAGGAGTTCTTGCAGGTGGCATTGCGCATGATTTCAACAACATTTTGACGGCTATTCAAGGTAATATTTCACTTGCTAAAATGTTTGCCGATCCAAAAGACAGAATATCCAAGCGATTGGACGAGGCCGAAAAAGCCGGGATGAGGGCTCGTGATTTGACACGGCAATTGTTGACATTTTCCAGAGGCGGCGCCCCAGTGAAGAAGACAATTCCCATTGACGATGTAGTTCGAGATTCATGCGAATTTGCGCTGAGAGGTTCAAATGTAAAATGCGATTTGCAATTGCTGCCGGATGTCTGGGCTGTCGATGCTGATGAGGGGCAGATTGGGCAGGTGATTAGCAATCTGGTCATCAATGCCGATCAGGCTATGCCGCAAGGCGGCCATATATTGGTGGAGGCAGAAAATCTTATAGTAGCAAAAGACAGCGTGCTTCCATTGACTGAGGGCAGATACGTGAAAATATCCGTTCGCGATACCGGCTACGGTATACCTGAGGAACACTTAGCAAAGATATTCGATCCATATTTTACCACCAAGCAGAAGGGGAGTGGTTTGGGATTAGCGACGTCATACGCTATTGTCCAAAATCATCACGGTTTTATTACAGTTGAATCGGAATTGGGTTCGGGGACGAGCTTTCACCTGTACCTCCCAGCCTCTGAAAAACTGCAAGAATTTGAATTCAAATCCGGCCCGGAACCTATCAGGGGCAAAGGAAAGATCCTGCTGATGGACGACGATGAATTGATAAGGGATTTGGCGAATGAAGCTTTGTCAGCGCTGGGGTATGAAGTTATTTTGGCGGACGACGGCGAGAAAGCCATCGATCTGTATAAAGCAGCGAAAAAGACTGCAGAATCGTTTGATGTTGTCATAATGGACCTGACCGTCCCAGGGGGAGTCGGCGGGCAAGAAGCTATCGAAACCCTGCGCCGGTTCGATCCTGCCGTGAAAGCTATCGTATCCAGCGGTTATTCGAATGACCCAATTATGGCTGACTACAAAAAGTTCGGCTTTGAGGGCGTCGTCTGTAAACCTTATACTGTAAATGAACTTAGCGAAACGATTCAGCAGGTCATCAGAGGCAGTAAGCAACTTTCATAATCACGTAACTTGCAAAATGTGGCACGCTGCGGGGGGAATTTTAGAGAACGGAATGTACAGGGCTGTACGTCAAATACAATAGTCATGACATCCAAATTATCTCTTGAATCTACTGCATCCTTAATGCTAATCCATTAATCGATTCAATCGACGCTGATCTGAGGCATTCGGAAGGTGGAGAAGACCAAATGAGAATTGTTACAATATCGAGACTATTAGGAGCTTATGGAGATATCATAGCGCCTATAGTGGCGCGACGTATGGGACTGTCGCTAATCGGCCGAGATCAATTACATGAGCTTGCACAAGGATGTGATCCAGAGTTTACCGACATTTGTTCAATATATGAAACAGAGCATGGTCCGCATTTTTTTGAGAGGATCTTCTTTGATAGGCCGTCATATACAAGCGTCTTTGAAGCTTTAACTTTTGAACAGGCAAGCCGCGGCAATGTTGTGATTGTGGGGCGTGGCGCGCAAATTATCTTGCGAGAAATCCCGGGAGTGGCGAGGGTGCGAATTGTCGCCCCAAAGGATATTCGGGTAAACAGGATCATGGAGAGACTGAATTTCTCCCGAGAAGAAGCGGAAGATTACGCCCACAAATATGATCATGAACGGGAAAACCTCGTTCGCTCAATCTTTCAAAGCGATCCCCAGGATTGGTCATTGTACGATGTTATTATTAATACCGACCGTTTTAGCGCAGGCGATGCTGCGCAACTCGTCATAGAAGCGGTCGAAAAAATAGAGAAGGTTCCGGACGAGGAAGCTCTTAAGGAGAATCTCAGAAACAAGGCTCTCGCCAAACGAATTGAAGCGCTGATTCGAAAAGTGCTGACTTCTGCCGTAGCCAGATACGTGATGGTCAAAGTCGAGTCGGGTGGTTTAGTGAAGCTCTCCGGTCGCATCAGAGAGAAGACCAATAAAGAAAAAGCGGAAGAACTGGCTTCACAGTTTCCGGGCATAACAAAAGTGGAAAGTGATTTGAAGGTAATGGAACTAAGCTTCGGATATTAAAAAGGGGGACACCACAGAATCGGCTGCTCAAAATAATTTATGAGCCTTGTTGACCTTTGGCGTCCCGCTCCTTCGGCTGCACTCGTTGACCTTCTTCGGCGCTCTGCCCGAGGTCAAGGGCAACTTTTTCTCCTTCCTGCACACCTGAACTCAGTCTGACTGTTTTGCCGTCACTCTCATAAATTTCAACAGGTCTCAGACTTACCTTGTCTTCAGGTGTTATAATGCCCACTAACGTGTGCTTACCTCGGATTATCAAAGCCTGAGCGGGAATTTCGACCTGAGGAGGCATGCGAAGGTGTAAGGTTACTTGTACGAAGCTCCCAGCCAGAATCTGACCCTCTCGATTATCGCAATCAACTTCCACCAAGAGCGTCCGGGTTTTCAGATCGAGTTCTCCACTTGTGCGGCTCACAGTGGCGGTGAGTTTCACATCAGGTCTTGCCGTATCCGAAATCTCGGCCCGATCTCCCACACGAACCAGGCTCGCTGTCTTTTGGTCAGGATATGCATATACCCTCAATCTGTCCGTCTCGGAAAGAGTCACTATAGGCAATGCCGTAGTTAGAGCAGTCGTCGCACCTTGCACCAGAGCGCCTGGATCGACAAATCTGGCCGTTATTGTGCCCGAAAATGGGGCGCGCACGGTCAGGTACTCCTTTTGGGCAAGGAGGGACGCAGCTGTCTTCTCCGCAATTTCAGCTGTTGTTTCACTACCATGGTAACTTTGAGAGGATACGGCTCCAGTATTAAAGAGCTGCAGGGCTCGTTCCGCATCAAGTCTTTTGTTTTTGGCATCAGCCACAGCCGCATCATATTGCCGAGTAAGCTCTGGCGACTCAATAATTGCGATAATTTGATCGGCTTGTACCTTATCCCCTTTATCAACACGGATCTCTTTAATGTATCCGCTGACTTTGGCATAGAGAGTGACTGTTGCGTAAGGACGTGCTTCTCCCGGCAGCGTCACCGACTCGCTCATCTGGCGCAAGCGTCGCCTTGACCACATTAACCGGCAGACCGGCTTGACTACTCGATTCAAGACTTTTTTCTTGTCCGCTGAGAGATGCCTTCTGTTTGCCAATAAGTGCCAACAGCGCCGACGCAATAATAATAACCAGTATAATTCCGCCAGTGTAAAAACGACTGCTCGAGTTATTTGAATTCCAAAACAACATCTTCATTTCAGCTTTCCAGGCACAGCTTCGCCTCGCTCCTCGGCACGGAACTGTTCATCCAGCAAATGCTTTGTGGGGATATCTCTCCGCAGAAGAGAATAGATTATAGGCACTATAAATAGGGTCATAACTGTTGCGACCAAGAGGCCGCCGATAACCGCTCGACCGAGAGGCGCATTTTGTTCGCCTCCTTCTCCCAAACCCAAAGCCATCGGGAGCATACCAAGAATCATTGCCAAGGCGGTCATCAGCACGGGCCGCAGGCGGGTCCTGGCTGATTCCAAGGCTGTTTCGCTTGGCGAACCCCCTTTTTCGACTCGTATATCATTGGCAAAGCTAACCAAGAGAATAGAATTTGATGTGGCAATCCCTATTGCCATAATCGATCCCATGAGTGACTCCACATTAATGGTGGTTCCCGTCATGGCGAGCATGCCCAGAATGCCTACCAACGCGCCTGGAACGGCAGTCATGATGATGAAGGGATCGAGCCAGGATTGAAAAAGAATCACCATCAAAAAATAAACAAGCAATGTAGCCAATATCAGTCCTAGTGCCAAGCTGCGAAATGACTCCTCCATCACTTGGTTTTGTCCGCGCAAGGTAATTCGCGTTCCTGGCGGAAGCGCTCCCAATTCCGAAATTTTCTTCTTCGTCTGGCTTGCCACAAACCCAAGGTCCCGCCCTTCTACGGTCGCATCCACATTCAGCACACGCTGAACCGTGTAATGAGTAATGTTTTCAGGAATGACCCGATGGTAGATATGTGCGATATTACCTAATAATTGTGCCGCAATACTTGGTCTTTCGTCAGGAGCCGGAAGCGTTGCCGGCTGTAAGAGGGCCACAGACGAAGGAGCTGTCAGAGGAATAGATCGAAGACTCTCAATAGAATCGATTCTTCGTGTAGGAATTTGAACCGCCACTGTGTAATTGACACTGTTTGCGGGATTAAGAAAAAAAGAAGGCGCGATCAGAGAACTCGACGAGAGAGAGATCAGGAGTGTGTTGGTCACGTCACGTTCGCTCAGTCCGAGCTGGGCAGCCCGCGACCGATCAACATCGACGTGCAATGTGGGATAATCGAGTACTTGTCTAATGTGAACATCGGCCGCCCCGGGAATTTTGAGCATTGCATCTCTCATCTTTACTGCATATTCATACGATTTGTTGAAATCCGGGCCCTCTATTTGAACATCAATCGGTGAGATCAGTCCGAAATTCAGGTACTCGAGTAATTATGTCGGCTGCTTGAAAATAAAAGCTTGAACCAGGGAAGTCTTTCTTGAGCTCGGAGCGGAGTTTTTCTCGATATTGCACAGTCGGAGCATGACCTTCTTTCAAAGCGATGAGAATATCCGCATCCATGGAACTAATATTTTCAGTTTGAACAAACGCAAGATTGTAAAATATCGGGAGTCCAATCATGCAGTTTATGGTCTCAAGCTCCTCGGACGGTATTAATTGGCGAATTCGGTTTTCCACGTCAGCCACCATGCGTTCGGTCTCTTCAATGCGGGTCCCGATTGGCGCTCGAAAGTGAAGTTTCATCATGCCGGCATCTACAGAAGGAAAAAAGTCCATTCCTACGAAGAAGACCAAAGTAAAGCCTAGAACTACAATAATACCTGTCACTATTAGAGTGTAAGCTCGGTGATCCAACGCAGTTTTGAGCGAGCGGCTATATGCTTCACGAAATCTGTCAAATATTTTGTCCCTGCGTTTATTCAGCTTCCTAAAAACCTCAGCCCATTTTCCTCTGCGAACGTGCTCATTTGCTCTGTCCTTCGCCTCTTTGGAATGTTCTTCGGCCATCAGCATTCTTGCCATGGTCGGTACGAGAGTTCGTGAAAGGATGTAAGACGCAAGCATAGCAATAACCACTGCCAACGCGAGCGGAGTGAAAAGGAATTTGGCCGGCCCGTAGAGCAGGACCACAGGAAAAAAGACCACACAAATAGATAAAGTCGCTACAATGGCGGGAAGAGCAACCTGCCGAGCTCCGTCCAGGATCGCAACCGTCAAAGGTTTCCCGAGAGCTCGGTTACGGTGAATATTCTCAACCTCCACGGTAGCGTCGTCGACCAGCATTCCAATGGCCAATGCCAAGCCACCGAGTGTCATCAGGTTGATCGTATGCCCAGTCAAATTCAAACCAATTATTGAAGTAAAAATTGCAAGCGGTATGGAGATAATGACTATGATCATACTGCGCCAGCTACCCAGAAAAACCAGAATCATGAAAGAAACCAATATGGAGGCTAGCATTGCTTCGTAGAGGACACCTCGGATAGCGGCCCTTACAAATATCGATTGGTCAAAATCGATTTTGAGTTCCATACCCTGAGGGGCCGTCTCCTTTATGATTGGCAATGCCTCCCTCGTCGCATCAACAACCGCCAAGGTGGAAGCGTCCGCATGTTTCAGTATCGCCAAATAAGTAGCTCGACGGCCATTCACTCGTACAATGTTTATCTGTTCAGCATAGCTGTCGGATACGCGAGCCACATCCCCGAGATAGACCTGAGCATTGCCAACAACCTTTATTGGGATTTCCTTGAACTGGTCTACAATTTGCGGACTCGCATTCATGGTAACATTGTATTCGGTTCGACCTATTTTTGCGGTTCCCGCAGGTATGATCACGTTTGAAGCTTGGAGAGCCGTTACCACGTCGCCGGGTGATAAGCCCCTGGCTGCCAATGCATTCGCGTCAATATCAACCATGATTTGACGATTCTTGCCTCCAAACGGGGCCGGCGTAGCTAATCCCGGAATAGTAAATAGTCGAACTCGTATGAAGTTGAGGCCATAATCGAATAATTGCTCTTCAGGCAAATTTTTGCTGGAAACTGTAAGTTGTGCGACCGGAACATTAGATGCGTTGAACTGCACGATTACCGGCGGTTGTATACCTGGTGGCGCAATTCGGAGTAGGGTATTTGAAACGGAGTTTATCTGGGCGATCGCAGCGCCTATTTCGGTACCCGGATGAAAATATATTTTAATTAATCCTGTGCTGGGGATGGATTCGGATTCTATGCGCTCTATACCATTGACAGTGGTCGAGTAAGCTCTCTCGGCGATAATTACTACGCGGCGCTCCATGTCTTCCGGGGAAAGACCCGGATAATTCCAGACAACAATCACCACCGGGATATCGATGGCCGGCAGAATATCCACAATCATTCTGGACACCGAAAGGATTCCCATCACTAGAACAAGCAGCGACATGACCGCAACCGTGTACGGACGCCTTAGTGCAAGCCGTACTATCCACATCTGCAAGTACCCCCATCAATCGAAAAGATGTTCCTCTCGACGCTAAGTAGTTGATTGCGCTGCGCTAACTGCTCACCTCTAATCTGGCAGCGATTATCTCTGTAGCGCCGAAAACGGTGTTCCCCCCGCTCCTTTTGTTGCCTGGTAATTCTCACAGAAGTGTGACATGACTCCGGCAAATATTTGGAGGGTATCATCCAGTAGGACAGTTAGAACTGAAGCTTTGTTTCCTAAAAAGGACGGTCGTGGCTTTAAGCTTTATTGCGGTCTATTGAAACAGGTTTTGATGCCGATGCAGTCAGTTGTTCCTAAGTCTTGCTAGCGAGACGTTCCGCGTCTTGCCTGATTCTCTCATCAATAATTGATTCCAACCGATCTGTATCCCACCCGAAATGCACTGTTTTCCGATCCACGACAAAGCCGGGAAGTTTTGAGAAGCGGTGCCGAATCTGTTTCCAAATTCCTAGTGGAGACTGGGCATCGATTAACTGGATCCTAATCCGATGTTTGTAGAGTTGGGAAACGTTTATCATCCATTCGTGAAGCTTCTTGACATCTTCCCTCCAGTCTTCGGGATATTCATCCGCACTTGAACGGCGATAATTCTGAGGTAGTCCTGATCGATCCAATATCAATGAACAATTCTTGCACCCGAATTCCAGGCTGGTAACTAATGGGAAAATCACTTCAACTTGAATTGGAGTCACTATTAATCCTCCCGTCGAATAGACAGTCACCAATGACAAATATTTTACAACTTGAATGAAATGTACATTCACATTGCTGAATTGGCAAGTGAACTTGCCATGTCAGCACTCAAAAAAGGCAAATAGTTTGGGCATCAAGAACAATAAATTGGGGACCGACACGAACAGGATCGCCTTAATCATAATGATTAATTTCTAAATATATCCGCTCGCGGTTATCCTTTTAATTGAAAAAGTTGACAATGCCCGGACAGCAGCTTAGACTTCATCACCAATGATCCTCGGATTGTCCGAACCCGAGGATCGTTACAATCGGCAATCGGAAGTAGGTCGTGAGAAATAGGATCGCAGCACAATTTTGCCTCGTAATTTACATCATTGCCGCTGTGGGAGGTTTATTTGATGCGGGATGTTGTTATGAGCACACAGCACATCTCGCCGGAACTGATACAAACCACCAGCATGTTCACTCTAGAAATCAGCTTGCAATACATAGCTTCATTCATGCATCGTTGTTGACGGATCACGATTTTCTGACCTCGCCTTGCTGTTGCTGTGTTTATCCCGGCCACGACGTGGTGGAACTCTCGGCACATGTGGTGACAAATCATCGGGGCTCTTCTGATTTTTCGATCGGATTGAGTCCCACAGTTTTACATGCAGTAAATGACCTTCGAACCACCACCAATGGTGAAATGCGTGTTCCGCCCGAATGTCTTCAAACCATGCACGCCTTTTTGTCCCTCGATACAATCGTTCTGCTCATTTAATTCGCCCCTCTTGGTGAACTTCACTCAATTAGCAGCGGTCGTTTGAACCTGAGAACCACGAGGTTACAGGGTTGGAATCAGATGTGATCTTGCGGTCAATGCCTTTTTCAATGGTCGCAGCATTGCGCCGGGAGAGATTTATCATGAAACGAGGATTTATAGCTGTCTCGATGATCGTTTTCTTATCCTGCCACGCTGAATGGGCAATAGGAGCCGGCGCTCATTGCGCCACTTTGGATCAACAATGGCGAAAAGTTGAGGCCTGGCAAGAAATCCAGAAAAAGAAATGGAACGAAATCGAATGCAAAGCTGAACGAATGTCCAGGGATCTGGGCAGTTATGGAGGCGCCTCCAAAACCAAGCCAAAGCGGCCAGGCTATTGAATATTTAAATTATCAGATCACAGGAATTCCCCATGCAAAGAGAGTCAGTAATGCTAAGAAAAGAAATTGTCGGTATCTGCATAGTGCTCACATTGGGGCTGGTCGCAGTGGTATGGCTCAGCCTGACAGAGAAGAAGTCTACGGCCGGCGGTCACGACGCTCACCATGGACACAGTCATAGCTCTCTCAGTCATGACCATTCTGATGATCGCGGTCCACATGGCGGCAAAATACTCAGTGAAGGGGAGTTCGAACTAGAGATCGTTATATATGAAAAGGGGGAAATGCCTCATTTTCGAGTGTACCCCTCGTTTAACCACAAACCTCTTGATCCGAAAGAGGTGACAGTCTCTGTCGAGCTAGAGCGCCTGGGCGGGAAAATCGACAACTTTCAATTCTTACCATCCAGCGATTTTCTTTACAGCGAACAGGAAATCGAGGAACCGCACTCCTTTTTCTTAAAAATTTTGGCTCAATGGAAGGGCGAAAAGCTGGATTGGGAATACTCTCAATATGAAGGCCGGCTGCACAGTTCCCCATGATTTGGCCGACAAAATGGGATTGAAGGCCGAACCTGCCGGGCCCGGGCAGATCGTCTCGGAACTAATCCTTCCGGGCGAAATAGCCTTTAATGCCGACATGGTTTCGCATGTGGTCCCGCGAGTTCCCGGTGTGGTTTTAGAGGTGCGAAAGAACCTGGGAGATACTGTAAAGAAAGGAGAGATCATTGCGGTTATCGACAGTCGTGAATTGGGGGACGCAAGGAGCAGATATCTTCTGGGGCTGGAACGCGAAAAATTGGCCCGCTATAACTTCGAACGTGTCAAGCGTCTCTGGGAGGCTCAGACCGTTTCCGAAAAGGAATATCTGACGGCTCAAAAAGTCTTTCTAGAAGAAAAAATTGAAATGACATCTGCCGAACGCAAGCTAAAAGCATTGGGGCTTAGCGAGAAGGAAATAAATAGCCTAACCGAAAAGGACAATATCGATCTGACTCACTACATAATACGTGCGCCATTCGATGGAGTAGTGATCAGGAAACATCTGTCGCATGGTGAATGGGTCAAGGAAGATGCGGAGATCTACATGGTAGCGGACCTCTCCACAGTTTGGGTGGACATTATAGTCTACGCCAAAGATCTGAGTTCGATTTACATCGGTCAAGATGCGACCGTGAAAACGGATTCGAACGAGATTGAGGCAGTCGGAAAGGTATCCTATGTCGGGCCTTTAGTAGGGGAGGAGAGCCGAACTGCCAAAGCTCGCATAGTACTGTCTAACCCGGACGGTCAATGGCGTCCGGGATTGTTCACTAAGGTGGCTCTTGTGAAAAAGAATATTTCGCCTCGCGTCGTGGTAAAGACTGAGGCCCTGCAAACCTACAGGAACAAGTCCGTGGTATTTGTGCAGTGCGATGATCAGTATGAGGCCCGTCCGGTAACTCTCGGGCGCACCGATGGTAAATCCACTGAAATCCTTAAAGGTCTCTCTGCCGGAGAACGCTACGTGACAAAGAACAGCTATATCCTCAAAGCTGAGTTGGGAAAAGAAGGTATGTCCCATGAACATTAGGAACAGACAATGATTGCCACGATCCTGAAATTTTCAATCCAGCACCGCTGGGTAATGTTGTCGCTCACTTTGTTGATGGCGGGTCTTGGGGTCTATAACCTTTTACACCTGAATATTGACGCAGTCCCCGATATAACAAACATCCAGGTGCAGGTGACTGCTCAGGCTGCAGGTTTATCGGCATTGGAGATCGAGCAGCGTATCACGTTTCCTATTGAAACAGGTATGGCAGGTCTTCCACATCTGGTGAAGACCCGATCGATTTCTCAGTACGGCATTGCCCTGATTACCATAATTTTTGAGGATGGGACCGATATCTACTTCGCCCGAAGACTTGTCAGTGAAAGAATTCAAGAAATCAAAGGCAAACTGCCTTCCGGAATCGAACCGGTTATGGGACCCATCTCAACCGGTCTGGGAGAGATTTTTATGTGGACTGTCGAGGCTTTGCCTGGAGCAACAAAGCCTGACGGAACCGAATACAATCTGACCGATCTTCGCACCGTGCAAGAGTGGATTATCCGGCCTCAGCTAAGAAACACACCAGGAGTGACGGAGATCAACACCATCGGAGGGTACGACAAGCAATTTCATGTGAGCCCTGATCCTTACAAGCTAATTGGTCACGGGCTGACATTTGCAGACATGATTTCGGCTCTATCTGCCAATAATGCCAATGTTGGAGCCGGATATATCGAACGCAGCAGCGGTCAATATCTCGTTCGAGTCCCGGGACAGGTAACCGACTTGGAGGACATCCGCAATATTATTGTGAAGAATGTCCGTGGAGTCCCAATCTTCATCGGAGACATAGCAGCGGTTCATTTCGGGAAAGAACTTCGATTAGGCGCAGCCACAATAAACGGACACGAAACGGTTCTTGGAACGGTATTCATGCTGATGGGCGAGAACAGCCGCGTGGTCGCTCAAAGAGCCGCACAGAAGCTTGCAGAAATTAATCGGTCTCTTCCTGAGGGAGTTGTTGCCAAAGCCGTTTATGATCGAACCACGCTCGTGGATAAGACGATCCGAACTGTTTCACGAAGCCTGACTGAGGGCGCAGTGCTCGTCATACTAATTCTCTTTTTGTTCCTGGGTAATGTCAGCGCCGCTTTCATCACCGCTCTTGTAATTCCACTCTCGATGCTGTTCACAGCCACAGGCATGGTTACAAGCAAACTCACTGCCAATCTGATGAGTCTGGGAGCCATAGACTTTGGCATAATCGTGGATGGCGCGGTCGTGATAGTTGAGAATTGCACCCGCAAATTGATCGAGGCCCAAAAGTGTCTGGATAGATCCCTTACCGAAACGGAACGTATAGAGGTGATCTGGCAGGCCTCGCAAGAAGTGCGTAAGCCCATGCTCTTTGGAGAGATCATCATCATCATTGTTTATCTCCCCATCCTTGCGCTGACCGGTGTTGAAGGCAAAATGTTCACACCTATGGCGCTGACTGTGCTCCTGGCGCTCACCGGAGCACTGATTCTTTCCTTCACGTTCGTTCCCTCCGCTATAGCCGTATTTCTGTCGAGGAAGGCATCACACAAAGAAAACTTTATAACAACGAAAACTAAAGAATTCTATCGGCCGGTGTTGAAGCTGATCCTTGAACATAGGGCATTAGTTGTGTTAACGGCTGCCGTAGTAGTGGCCGTAAGCGCTGTAGCAGCAACTCGAATGGGAAGAGAATTTATCCCGACACTTGACGAGGGAGATGTAGCAATTCACACCATGCGCCTCCCGGACACAAGCTTATCTCAGGCTATAGAACTGCAAGGGATTCTTGAGAAGACTCTGAAAGAACAATTCCCTCAGATCGAGACAATCGTTGGCCGCGTGGGAACCTCGGAAATAGCTACCGAACCACACCCGCCAGGTGTGGGAGATAACACAATCGTGTTAAAACCCCGACATCATTGGCCCGATCCCAATCTTTCCAAGGCGGATCTCGTCAAACAGCTCGAACACGAGGCGGGCAAACTGCTGGGCAGCAACTTCGAATTCAGCCAGCCTATCCGGATGCGGTTCAATCACCTCTTGGCAGGTGTTTTCAGCGATGTCGCAGTCAAGATTTTCGGCGACGATATGGATGTTCTTTTGCGCAATGCGGAAATCGCGGCAGAGCTGGTTCAAAAAATACCCGGGGCATCCCACGTGAAGGTCGAGCAAGTTACAGGATTGCCGATCCTTACTGTTCAGCTCAATCGCACTGAGATGGCGCGATATGGACTCAATGTTTCGGATGTTCAAGATACTGTGGAAATTGCTATGGGAGGCAAAGCCGCGGGCCAGGTCTTCGAAGGAGACCGGAGATTTGATATCGTGGTCCGAATGCCTGAAGAATTGCGCGTTGACTTTGACGCATTTAAGCAGATCCCGATTCCTCTTCCGCGTTACGAACCTGCCGTCGAGACTATTCGAGCGTCGGGTGCCTCGCTGAAGACAGGCGGCATAGGTCCTTCGTCACGCTAGGCTCGGTGGCCAACCCTGCGGTGATAATGGGACCTAATCAAATAAGTCGGGAAGATGGGAAACGCAGAATAGCGGTGACTTGCAACGTGCGGGACCGGGATTTGGGATCTTTTGTTGAAGAGGCTCAGAAAACCGTTAAAGCAGGCATGAAGCTTCCCGCGGGTTATTGGATTGCCTGGGGCGGTGAATTTGAACAGCTAATTTCCGCAGCGAAACGTCTGGAAATGGTAGTCCCGCTGGCATTGTTGTTGATTTTGGCACTCCTGTTATCTGCATTTGGATCATTGAAATATGCCTTACTTGTTTTCACCGGTGTTCCCCTTGCATTGACCGGCGGAATTGCTGCGCTCTGGCTAAGAGACATGCCATTATCAATATCAGCCGCGGTGGGGTTTATCGCACTTTCCGGAGTAGCGGTACTGAACGGCTTGGTAATGATAACCTTTATAAATAAACTGAGAGATGAGGGAAATCCGGTTCACGAGGCATTGATCCAAGGCGCTGTGATCCGGCTGCGGCCGGTTCTCATGACCGCGTTGGTGGCTTCGTTGGGCTTCGTTCCCATGGCTATCGCCACGGGGACCGGCGCGGAGGTTCAAAAGCCCCTGGCAACGGTTGTGATCGGGGGTCTTATTTCGAGCACGCTCCTTACGCTTTGCGTGCTCCCGGCGCTTTACTCTCTGTTGGAAAGCCGACGCGGATCCCATCAAGCTGATTCCGGATCAGTCAAGTCGTCATAACTGGAGTTTTCTCCGAAGATTATTTCCTTATTGGGAGGTTTGCATGAAGAAAGTCATTATTGGTCTGGCAATCATCGCCTTGGCCGCGCTTCCACCTTTGGTTTTCGCGCATGAAAAATCATCAAGTGAGGCTAAGCAGACCAAAGGTGAGCGAGTGTACTGCTGTTGGGGAAAAGGAAAGTGCGATAAACAGCACACCAAAGACGAATGCAATAAAGAAGGAGGAAAGATCGTCACAAATTGTAAAGAATGTAAATGAACCGATTACTATTACCTTCGTAGGATCTGAGTCGGTCAGGCCGATTTTTGCTTTGCACCGACACGCTTTCACAGATCCTAAACGTTCGACCGTCACGAATAATGGCGTTAGTATCCGTGTACTTTCGACGGAGGTCCGGTAGAGATGCGGGACCCTGCCGATCGAGGATATAAATAGCGAAGTTCCGCTGCCGCCCGCATCAGGCCGCGCGATGGAATTTCGGCAGCGACAACCGTGGCAGTCGCTCCTCAATTTGACTACGCTCGGATTCCAGCCATGGCGGCAACACGAGTCGGGTGCCCAATTCATCAATTTTTTCGTCGATAGTGAAACCTGGCGGATCGGTGGCCAGTTCGAACAACACTCCGCCCGGTTCTCGGAAATAGATCGATTTGAAATAGCGTCGGTCTATTACAGGCGTAACATTCAGTCCTACGTCCACGATTCGTTCTCTCCAGCTCTTCTGTTGCTCCCCGTCGGCCACACGCCACGCGACGTGGTGTACCGTCCCGACAGATACAAAGCCCCGTGGTTCGTGGGATGTATGAATCAGATCAACGAACGTATGCCCGGTAAGGTATCTTGTTTCTGGCTACCTCTTGATCTATACGCTGGAACCCGAGAGTACTTGTCAGGAGGGAATCCGTCGCCTGCAAAGCAGGTTCCAACAAAGTGACGCCGTAAATACCTATTATCGCGTGCTCTTTGGGAATGGGGCCGTATTTATTATGAGTCATACTGGATTCGCCGACTTCTACCAATTCGAGCTGCAATCCATCAGAATCGTTGAATGTGAACACTTCTTCGTTGAATCGTGTATTGAAATCCCCAAGCATCACGTGGTGACGCCGCAGCCGATCCAACCAAAACGGCATCGATCCTTTAGGTATCCCAAAAGTGACAACTGTGACTTGCCCGGGGCCCTTTCGTCCACGCGGCGCGTCCGGCCAAAGAAAAAAAGTTAGTAACGTTCCTGGGTGGCCGATTTCATCTCCATAGTAAAAATGATATGCCCCAGGGTCATCAAAATTTACGGTCAATTTCACCAGCTTCAGGCCCAGAATCTCCGTATAAAAAGCAATGTTTCGATTGGGATCGCTTGCAATAGCGGTGACATGGTGTACGCCGAAGATATCTGTGTCCATGATTATTTCCCTTCTTCACGCACAGAGCCTTTTCAATATTATAGGCATTGCCGAAGATTGTGCCGATGAAATGACGTCGTCACACTAAATGGGCAGGGTTGGTTAGGGATTCCCAAAATCTGGCAACGCGGTTAGGAGCGGGTTTCAAAGCCCAGAAAGGGCGCAGCAAGCGGCGCGCCGTACAGTGGCTGTTTGATACCGAGCACCAGTTTCACGGCATGCGCTTTCAGGGGGGGCCGTCTCTGCATTGGCATCGTGGCACGATTTCGCGTTCATGAAGAATTTTGAGACACTTTCAGATGCGATCAGACGGCCGTCTATTTAAGCGGGTGATCTGATAATAAAGGGAATTTCTTCAAGACCTTCGGAACGCCATAAACTGTTTGGTACGCCTGCTATTTCAAAGGGTGGGAGTCATAGGCGGACGAAAAAGCAGGGCGACCACGGTCGCCCTGCCAGCTTGTCAAAACGGGATCGGAGAGATGTCGGTACTATTCTCGCAAGTGAAATTCGGCGAGACTCTTAAGTCACCGTGTCTAAAGCTTGACCGCTTCAGGCCTCTCCAAGGCATCGACAAGACGGTTCAGCATCTCCGTGCCTTGCACTTCCGTCTCGAACAACGGCACGATCGCACGGACCTTGTCTCCGAAAGTTTTCCAGATCTGCTCCATATGTTCGTCCTGCATCTTAACGCGATTCAGGACAAACTCAGCCGAGTCCTTAGCCACCTGCTCCTTGGGAATAACCCCATTAACAACCACACCGCCCACAGGGATACCGAATTCGTAGAACCAATTTATGAAGCGGGTGATAACCGCAATGGGCAAACTCTCGGGCAATGTGACAAAGAAGAACGCGGTGAGCGCATCATCCGTCAAGAGTTCTTTGGCATGGCTCATCCTGTCCTTAAATCCGAGAAGATAGTCCAGCAGCGGGTCTTTTTGCTCTTTCTTCGAAAAGGAAAGCAGCTCCTTCAGCGATTTGGCCTCTTCCCGGCTCTTGAGCATTTTGTCTACCCATAGCCCGTACACTTTGGACATCCCGAGCAGCCGCCTGGCATTCGCTGTAGGGGCTGTGTCGAAGACGTAGAAATCATATTCGTCCTTGAACATAATATCCATCATGTTCTCGAACATAGCTGATTCTTCAAAAGCCGGGTTCATCGTGGCGGATTCAATGAATTCCTCCGCTGTGGTGGTAATATCGGCAAACTTGAGGAACCAGTTGATTTTCTCTCGTATCTCTTGTTTGGAGCGTTCTATGGTTTCGCGTGTATCTATTTCCAATGCGTAGCAGTTCTGCTCATCGCAAACCGTGACCGCCTTACCCAAAACGTTCTGTCCAAACATATTTGAAAGGCTATGCACAGGGTTGGTCGAGGCGAGCAGAGTTTTTTTCCCCTGCTTGGCGGAGAATAGCGCGGCCGCGCCGGCCATCACCGTTTTGCCTACTCCTCCCTTGCCTCCGAAAAAGATATATTTCATTTTCGGATGGTCCTTCATGAACTTATCCATGCTAATCGTAATTCCGTTCACTGCTTACCCCCGATCCTAAAAATCGCCGAACATAGCTTTGGCCATCTTCTCTATCATGGCCAAACCGGTCACGTCGCGTTCCATTTCCGGAACAGAGGCCAGAATCTGGCCTTTGAAGTCCGTCTCGATCTGTTTAAGATAATGATCCTGCATCAAGAAGCGGTTCTTTAAATATTCCGGAATATTCTGTTTCTTCAGTTCCTCGGGAAGAACTCGATTGATGATATAGCCGCTTAAAGGCACATCAAATTTGGCAAAGAGATCGGCCGCCTTTAAAGTGTCTTTGATTATCATCTCCTCAGGTGTCAGCACAAAAAAGAAGGCTGTCTTCGCCTTGTCCGTCAATATGCTCGAGGAGCTGTTGATACGATTCTTTATGTACAGAAGCTCTTCGAGTATCTTGTCCTCTTCAACCTCACCTTCCCGCCGGATTGTTGCGGCGACTTGATCGTATTCCCTCATCTGCTCCCGCAATCCGGTAATTTTGCCGATCCAAGCGTCATAAACCGAAGCCATGCTCAAATAGTAAAGCGCATGGCCCAGTGGGACCAGATCGTAGATGTAGTAGTCATAACCACCCTGGACCACGATGTCCACCACCTGGTCGAAGATCGCGCTCTCCTCCATTGCCGGTTCGGCCGCCGCGGCCTGTATGTAGCTCTCGATTTCTTCGGGAATTGCTTCCATTCCGTACATATCGAGGATTTTTTGGCGGATCTCCTGCTGATACTCCTTCACCCGGCGATCCGCATCGATCTCCTGGGCGTAAAGATTCGGCATGATTTCCGTAGGCCCTTTTCCGAAGATGTCCTTCTCGAATATATCCGTAAGCGAGGCCTGGGGATCAACGGAAAAGACCAGAACGCGTTTTCCTTGTTTGGCTAGATAATAGGCGGCGGCGGCCGAAAAGGTTGTCTTGCCGAGACCGCCCTTGCCCCCGAACATGATGTATCTCCGATCGGGATACTGCTCGAATATTGTTGTTAAAGACATTCTGATTCGTCCCTTCTCGAATTAGACTCGTACGAAGCAACATATCGACGGCACGTGTCTGTCGAATCGTATGTGGAACCTTGATCCAAGCCTGCATGAGCAACTGACCTCAGGCCAGCGCATCGGTCAGATCCTTTTCCCTTAACATTCTACGTTTCCACGTAGAGATCTGCGGGACTACGTATGGCAGAAGTCTGAGAGAATAGTAAGGAGGCAGAATCGGCACACCAAGCATATCTCCCATTGTGATCAGTATGAAGAGGTGCTCCATACTGGCTCTTGTTTTCAGCGCAAATCTGGCGGAATCATGCGCGGCCAGACCATAGACGAATTCCTTGACGCCTTGAAAGAATCCGCCTGATTTTTTCCCCTTTTCAGCCATGGGTTAACTCCCTTTTATATCGATTAAGAGCTAGCGCAGCAAAGTTCACGATCTGCTGCCCTCCGGACAAGCCATTACAACGTGCATAAAAAATATCAGCGACCTTTCGCTTTGAGCAAGAGTGTCGCGCCGACCTGGAACTAATTCAAGCCTTCTCTCGAAGGCAAATCGAAATAGAAAAAGCCCACGGGCATGCCCGCGAAACAAAACTGTTCTTATTGTCCCGGGTCGCAGTTCACA
>CAVUHP010000005.1:0-150694 GCA_963741425.1 uncultured delta proteobacterium | reverse complement strand
ACGTTGTGGCCGCCGGCCGCTGCGACTTCCACCGCTCGCTTGGCGAATTCCTGGCCTTTTATTTCGCTGAAATTTACACGGTATCTGGAGAGACGTGATGATTGCTTCGGCGCAGCAGGGGCCGCAGGCTCCAGGGGAACTCGGCCCATCAAAAAGCCGGTCGTGGTGAGCAGGTCTGACACACCGTAGACTTTAATACCATCAACCACCGCGGCTTCCGCAGCATTGGCCGCAGGCAAAATCAGTCCTTTGAAGCCGAGCTCACGGGCCGCCAGGCTGAGGCTAAGCGCTCCTCGAACGGCTTTAATCCGGCCGTCCAGGGCCAGCTCACCCACTATCATGTAATCATTGAGCTTGTCAGAGGGGATAAGATTCAGCGCGGCAAGCATGCCCATGCCTATGGGCAGATCAAAGCCCGCGCCTTCCTTCTTGAGAGCGGCCGGGGCCAAATTCACGGTAATACGCCGGACAGGAAAAGGATATCCGCTGTTTACTATCGCGGACTTTACACGAGCCGTGCTTTCCTTTACCGCATTGTCAGGCAGCCCGACCACAGCAATGGAAGCCATTCCCGGATAAACGTCGACCTCGACCTCCACCGGGTGAGCGTCAATCCCGATCAGCGTTCCGGAATGAACCCGCGCTAACAAAATGCCCTCGTTTAAAGGATAGCGTTGCGCCTATAAAATAGGGGTGAATGCGAAAGCAAACTGTACCAGGACCTTAGCGGTTTTTCAAGTAATAGAGAATTTTGAAAGCGTTCCGGGGAACCCTTTTTTGTGTAAAAAAGGGTTCCCCGGCCCCTTCCCAAAAAACTCTAACATTGTTATTCGACGCAGGGTACGAGTCCGCAGGCCCGATCTGAGCCCCAGGCCAGCGCGTACCACCCTGTCGCGATCGACATATGCGCCGTTTTGTACGGCGCGACTGGTGAGTCGCCCAGGGGGTGAGCCCAGTGCGTCGCTGTAGGAATAACGGTACCGGCGATAACAAATGGTTTCCAGTGACAACCAAAAATTGGTCACTAACGTGAGCAAGTTCAAAATCCATTAGAAATTGGGTAAGACCGGGTAGACGGCATGGTTGGCTTAGGTAAATTTCATTCATCGCAATGATAAACCGACGCCTGCCCCGAATCGAATGCCGGTCCTTCTGAAGACAAGACCGAAAATCAGTCATTCATGTGGAAGAGTTCGAAATACATTAGCAAATCGTCAACGCCAGGAAATAGCATGGTTGGCCGGTTTGTAACATATTTAAATCATGGCACTATCTCAAGTGTACCCCTATCATGCACTCTGCTGAAAAACTAACGTTATCCTAATGGATGGATTGATATCCACAGGGTTACTCCCAACTTATTCACAGGAACTGTGGAATTCCGAGTCGGCTATCTCTTAGCGGATTCTATTGATTTAATTGGTAGTTTCCCCGAGAGCCGTGGGTTGGTGGATGGGAGGTCCAAGAGAGCTTTCCTGCGTGACGGATGATTTAGCATTAACAATAGATTCGATGTCTTTAAGGAGTTTTCGTCTATATTCCTGAAGTGAACCATCGCTGGACATTACCATATCCAATTGACGCGTATGAATAATTAAGTATCCCAGGATGTTCAGACGGGTCTTCATCGATTCCTCGTCGAGCCCCTCAATCCGGGCAAACGCGCTGTCTTCCTTGACCTCAACACGAAAATCGAATTTTTCCAGGATTTCGGCCACGAGCGCCGCGCGCCGTCGTCGTCGACCAAGATCGGCCGCACCCCCCTTGAAAGAGAAACTAGCGTAGTTTTCCGATGCCCGCTCACCCACAAGGGCTTCCACAGTGGAGAAATGGAAACCGAATCGCGACGTGAGGCTACAAAAATTCTTAGATAACATGAAGTAGTTCCGAGCCGAATAAGCAGAAGCCGTAGCCGGATTCAATGCAGGATTGTGAGTAGCCTGAACCAAAATCGACATTAATCCTTTCGCGTCAACCGGAGGCGGTCCACCCCACGGAATCGCTGTTACTCCGTCCCATATTGCAAGCATGGGTATCGAGATTATATTGTCGAGCTGGACGAATTTACCTTCGACATCCTGCTTAAATCCATCATCCAAATTAATAATCCACCATTGCATCGGAACATTGCACACTAACTGCTTGCTGGAACGTTCAGAAAAATGGTGCTCTTTTCCGAAATTGAACATTTCATGGACGGATTTCTCATGACAAAACCGCGTTATATCATGGTAGGTGAGACATTTTGATGGACGGAATTCCGGCGAATCCGGGTCGAGAAGGTTCAGGGGAACAATATGCGCCGCCGCCCGATGCAGGACCTCATAAATAGGGCTGCCCTCCATCAGTCTCTTTTTACCCTCATGCGAAGCTAATAAGTCTTTCACTCGACCCTGATATACGGTCATTCCATCAGCATCGACCGTGACTATCTCGCCGTTCTTCATGATTTCAGTCGCTTGCGAAACACCGAAAACCGCGGGCACTCCGAATTCTCTCGCAACATTTGCCAGATGACCCGCAACCCCACCTGTCTCGGTAACTACCGCGGAGGCCTTGCCCAACAGGGGTGCCCACCGAGGAAGCGATTGGGCGGTTACCAAAACTGCCCCCTCCGGAAATTTCAGTTTATCCACATCGTTTTTGACCACGAAAACAGGCCCATCGGCTACGCCCGGCGAAGCAGTAACACCCCCGCGGGCGATAAATGGCTCCGCGACCACTTCACGATCGGATGATTTTATCGCGGTGTGAACCATTTCCAGCTGCTTGAGCGGCCTGCATTGAAGAATATAAATTGAACCCTCGAGGGTAACCGCCCATTCTATGTCCTGGGGTGAACCGTAGTATTGCTCCAATTTGTCGCCCATGGATGCTAATTCCAAAGCCTGATCATCACTTATGGATTGAGAACCGCCTTTGTCGCCGGTCAGAGTCATCCGGCACACGCCTTCAGTAAGATCGCAGACAAATTGCAATTCTTTGAGCTTGATATTTTTTTCAATTATTTCCATAGGCTGGGACCTGGAAATTACAAACACGTCCGGGTCGACGCTCCCATCGACAACAGCTCTGGCTAATCCCCATACGGAATTAATGATAATTGATGCGTCTCGAATGTTAAGGGGATTCCTCGAATACATTACACCGCCCGCAACTGCATCCACCATGGGCATAAATCCGACGCACATAGCTACATCTTCATCCGGGATGCCTGTATTGAGTCTATATGTCACGGCGGGCAAACCATATTTGCTGGCCACTATCTCTTTATAAACATCGATAAGATTATCGTGACTGACGTTCAGTTGAGTTCGGAATTGTCCCGCAAAAGATCTCCCAACTGCGTCCTCTCCCAAAGCGCTGCTGCGAACTGATACCTTCACGTCTTGGCCAAAATCTTTTTCAAGTTCCGCGTATGCCTCCAAAATGGCTGTTTCCAGATCTTTAGGGGTCGATGAACGTATTATCAGCTGCTGGATATCCGCACTCAGGTTGTATAAGTCTTGGAGGTTTTCCGCATTAGCGGCTTGGATACGTCGATCGATTTCCTGCTGTAATTCATTATGTTCTACGAATCGCTGATATCCCAGAGATGTCACTACAAATCCGCCGGGAACAGGCAAATGGATCTCATTGGCAATTTCAGCCACATTTGCCATTTTACTACCCACCTGATCGACCATCGTGCTGTCAATGGAGCGGAACGGTAATACAAGCTTGTCCCCTTTGGGGAGCCTTTTTTGAACAAGATTCCGGTCGATAGCATCCCGAATCGTTTTGAAGCGACTATACAGTTCGCCGTATTTTCCCGGCGCCAATTCGTCTAGGTTTTTGATTATTTTGTACAAATTGACGGAAATGGCAGTGCAGTTAGATTTTATAAAGGACATTCCGAACGGCTGCGTGCCGTCAAGGGCCTTCTCCAGATCGCTCATGATTTCCAGAGCCTTATTATTCGCGGTTAGAAGGAGCTTGAAATTGTGATATCTGGATGCAAAGGCAGCACGGACGTCCTGTAAACCGGATATATGATCGTCTTTTCCGAAGACTCGTAATATGGTTTGTTTTATGAATTCAGCTATGGTGGTCATAGTTCCGCAACGGTTAGTGCAATTTTCTGAGTTATTAGACAAATAAAGGTTGATATAAAATCCTTCACCTTCGAAGACAACGGAAGCGCAAAATTGTTTTTTGAACTACGTTTGGGCACAAGGGCGGTGTGAAACCAGCCAGATCACGGGCAATGCCTATTCTCTCGTTCAACGCACCTTAATGTACGGGCGACCATAGGTCACCCGTACACAAAGATTGTCGATTGCTCAGGCGACAGATTTGTATAGACTAGCGCATTAAATATAAGAGCCGCTTGACACTAAACCTACATTTCTTTCTTAGCACCGGCTGTCATTTGCAGACCGATCCCTTCAAAAATGAACATGACCGCGAGTCCCCACCATAATGTATAAATGACATAAAAGATCAACGAGAAGCTCAGAATACCCATTCTGGACGCCGCGCTTTCAGGTACGATGCCGGCAAAGTTGTAAGCTACTTCTATACCCTTTTTTACGACATCCGCCACAAAGCTGGCTTCCTTGAAGTGTTTTTGCCTGGTCAGATCTTTGTCAATTTCCTTGAACACGTTCCACCAGACGTACAGCGCTTCTTGACCGGGCATCCCGTATTTGCCTGACAGCTCGGTTTCACGATTGTTGAACATAGCCTCGGAATCTTTCAGCGCCGCGGAAACGACGCTGCCCAAATCCCCGTTTACTTTGATTTCCGCCGTCTCTCCCGTAGATTTGGCACCGGCCGCTGTCACTATTTTGGCGGCCTTCCGGGCCATGTCCTGGTCCTTTAATTTAAGGTTTACGTCAAACGTTTTATTCACGTACTCCGCATTCTTTTTCACCAGGCCGGGGAAGTAGTTTGTAGAGCCCTTGGCAATCGAATTAAAGAGTTTATCTGCAGCTACCATGGCATTATGCCCGCCAAATAGGGGCGAAAACATGATGATCAGAACTACCAAGAAAGCGATTGCCATAACCAATCCTTTTATAAAGATTCCCGTTTGTTTGACCAACATGTTATTAGACCTCCCCTCTCAGGAATTTTATGCTGCCAAAGAATTTCCCGAGAACCCATATGGCGAATATTCCTATGACCACGAAAAAGACCCATGTGCCTACTTGGCTCAGGCCGGAAGCCAGAGAATCTGAAATCCGAATGACCTCCATCTGATTGAGTTTTTCCGGTAGCGCGAAAAACCTGTTTGCAAAGCCGGACAAAATAGCAGTCGCATAAAATCCTCTAATGTAAATGCCTTTAACGACTTTTGTCGTAAGGGCGCCTATTTGAACTCCTATCAAAGAACCCAACAGCATGCCCATAGCCAGAGTGTAAAAGATAAACCCGTAGACCGCATATTGCGCAATGGATGCGTAACCAGCGGTAAAAATTATTTGCAGTATGTCTGTTCCCACAGTTGTGAACGAAGATACTCCCAGGACATACACGAAGATCGGGAAAGTGATAAATCCTCCTCCAACCCCCATAATCGCTGCCATTAAGCCTACAATAGCTCCACAAACAGCAACAAAAAGGGCAGGAATCTTTTTGCCTCCCGGAACCAGGTCCTCGTCAAAAGTGATGAGCGGCGGAATCGTGGAGGATTGTAATTTGGCCGGAAGTCCGACCTTGCCCGTTGCGACCTCTTCGCCATGAACGCTTTCGCCGACATGGGCGCCGACACCGGCCTCTGCCTTTCGGAGCGTAAGAAAATCGGCCAAAGAGTAAAATCCTAGGAATCCTAGAAGCACAACGTAAACGACACTAATGAAAGCATCGCTGACAACGGGATTGTACTCATAAAGTGCTCTGTTGATGAAACCTCCGCCAGTCACTCCTATGCCGGAGCCGACCAAGAAGGCTACCGCCAAACCGACCGACACGTTTCCCAGTTTTCTATGAATGGCTGTTCCCATAATGGCTTTTGCGAATATATGGAACAAATCGGTTCCTACCGCAAGAATACCCTTTACTCCTGCGCTCATAAGCGCAGGGGTTATTATGAAACCGCCGCCCGCTCCAATGCAGCCGGTGATCAGCCCGGCGCAAAGCCCTACCAGGATGGAAATTATAAAAATATTCGTAGAATAAAACGCCGGGGTGTAGGCTTTATATCCGCCCAAGACACTCGGCAATTCCGCCGCAAAGGCCAAGGATGTCAGAATTGCCGGCAGCAACATCAACCCCAATAAATATACTCTTTTTTTGTCTTTCAATATGTTCATGGATGTCTCGTAATCCCACTTCGCGTGGGCCATTGAGGCTGCCATGAGCATCCGGTACAGGTTGTTACCCACTTTCATGCATTTTCCTCCTCATTCGTTTATCCACAGCCACGGAATAACCGTTCCAGAACCAATGGTTACGCCAAAGCAAGGCGAAACGTCGCTTCCCCCGTTTCAAATGATTCCATCAAGTAATTGGGCACACTAATAACAGAAAACCGGCCAAATCTTTCAGATATTATACATTTTGAAGAGTGTCAGCAATATTAAAAATAACCTGGAGCCATGCAAGTTTTCAATTCAGGCACACAGCACAAATATAATTAGCTCAGTTGCAGAGATGGCGGCAACTCGCATTTTTCGGACTCTTCCCGGCACCATTTCTTTTTGTACGCGTCTTGCAATTTATAAAGAAGGTCATCGATCTCCATAGGTTTCATAAGGTAGTCGAATGCCCCTAATTCCATTCCTTCTATAGCGACTTGGACATCGGCATGGGCCGTAAGCATGATGACTTCGACTGAAGGTTTTATCTTTTTGATTTCTTTCAATGTTTCTATTCCGTTCATGCCGGGCATCCTGACGTCAAGCACCACTACATCGACAGGAAATTCTTGTATTTTGGCGATAGCTTCTCGTCCACTATTGGCCGAAGTAACATCTAACTTGCGTTTTGTAAGTCTTTTGCAGAGCGTTTCCAAAAAATCTTTTTCATCATCAACAAGCATGACCTTAAATTCGTTCACTACGTCTTCCTCCGCTATTCACTTCTGTGATTCAGAATGTTACGCGAATAGTCTTCCAGGGGCGGCTCAAGCATTCATCTCCCATTTGGCCTCGGAGGTGCCGGTAATTCCCCTGGCAAACAGAGCAAAGTCATCAGGATTCGATGCTGCGGCCAAAGCAATATCGTATGTAATTTGTTTCCGCTGGAACAATTGCATCAATGACTGATCGAACGTTTGCATACCATAGCTTATATGGCCTTCGGCTATGGCGTCCCTGATCTCGCGTAACCTCCGCTCCTCGCCAATGCACTCCCTTATGCGGGCCGTCGATATGAGCACTTCTATCGCGGGAATTCGTCCACTACCATCAGCCTTTGGCAGTAGCCTTTGGGAAATTACTCCTTTTATTAGCCCAGCCAATTGGATTCGGATGGATGCCTGATGCTCCATAGGAAAAGCCGAGACAACCCGGTTGATCGTTTCGGTAGCATCGAGCGTGTGGAGCGTGCTGAACACAAGGTGCCCCGTTTCTGCTGCGAGCATAGCTATTTCGATTGTTTCCAGGTCACGCATTTCACCTACCAGGATAACATCCGGGTCCTCGCGGAGCGCTGAACGCAAAGCATTTTGGAATGAAAGTGTGTCCTGCCCCACCTCTCTCTGGTTAATAATGCTTTTGCGATCCCTATGCAGAAATTCAATTGGATCTTCGATGGTGATAATATGACAGTTGCGAAAAGAGTTGATCTGATGGATCATGGACGCCAGGGTTGTGGTTTTGCCTGACCCTGTTGTCCCGGTCACCAATACGAGACCTCTGTGCTCCGCGCTTATTTTTTCAATGATGGGAGGCAGGTTCAAGTCTTTCAGCAAAGGCGGCTCAGAGGGAATTGCGCGAAAAACCATTGCAATGGAGTCCCTTTGCCAAAAAACATTGACTCGGAATCTGGCCAATTTGCTGACCCCGTAGGCCATATCTAATTCCCTGGTCTTGGTAAAAATCTCCCTCTGACGTTCATTCATGACAGACAGCGCTACCCGTTTAACTTCATCGGGCGTAAGACGATCTTCACCCTTCAAGGGAGCCAAGACGCCATTGACCCTTGTCACTGGAGGCAGCGGGACCTTTAAATGAACGTCCGACGCTCCCATTTCTATGGCTTTTTTCAAGGTTTCATCAAGATCCATCCGAATCTCCTGTCGTCACACTCGTGGCATCCTGATCATCCGTATAATCTTTCCGAGGCGGAATTCCTTTTTTGTCCAAGATCTTGGATTTGATTTCGTTCATAATTTCCGCATTTTCTCTCATGAACTGTTTTGCGTTTTCTCTTCCTTGACCTATCCGTTCTTCTCCATACGAGTACCACGAACCTGACTTGTCAATAAGCCCATAATCTACGCCCATGTCCAGAACTTCGCCAGCCGAAGAGATGCCCTCGTCATACATTATGTCAAATTCCACCTGCTGAAATGGCGGAGATAATTTGTTTTTTACCACTTTTACCCTGGTCCGTGAACCGACAATATTTTCTCCGTCCTTGATCTGGCCTATTCGACGAATATCCAGCCTTACCGAGGCGTAAAATTTAAGAGCGTTGCCGCCAGTTGTGGTTTCAGGATTTCCAAACATGATGCCTATCTTTTGCCTTATCTGATTCGTAAAAATTACAGCGGTGCTGGAACGCGCGATCGCCGCGGTTAACTTCCTGAGCGCTTGGGACATTAGCCGCGCTTGGAGGCCCATGTGCGAGTCACCCATCTCGCCCTCAATCTCTGCCCGTGGAACTAGAGCGGCTACCGAGTCAATGACTACGACGTCCATAGCGCCGGACCGGACAAGGATTTCCGTAATTTCAAGGGCTTGTTCTCCAGTATCAGGTTGAGAAATCAGCAACTCGTCTGTATTCACCCCTAATTTCTTGGCATACCCTATATCCAGAGCGTGTTCGGCATCGACGAAAGCCGCTATACCGCCGCGTTTTTGAGCCTCAGCGATAACATGTAAACAAAGCGTTGTTTTTCCTGAAGATTCGGGCCCGAAAATCTCAGTAACTCTCCCTTGAGGCAGGCCGCCTACTCCCAGGCATATATCAAGTCCGAGCGAACCTGAGGGTATGACTCGAACATCAGGGATAATGCCTCCGCTACCTAGTTTCATTATGGCGCCTTTGCCGAATTGTCGCTCGATTTGACTGACAGCCATATCCACTGCTCGGGCTTTCTCCGAAGTAGGTGGTCCGTTTTCTAAGATATCTCTCCCTTTCCTTGTCTTGGCCATTAAGGTTCCTTTCTTGAGCTGTCCTTGTTTTCATGAATGCGATTCGACCGGCGAGCTAATTTTACTTAATTAACAAGAAGTTTGAAACCTTTTATTTAGAGCAAACAACTGCTCATGTAGACAATGATTCAGTCCTGAGATACGATCATAACTACCTTTTGCGGTATGAAAGACAAACTAATGCATGTAATTTCAGCAAGCAGAAGAACCGATATTCCCGCGTTTCACGCCGATTGGTTTATAAAGCGAATACGTTCCGGTATGGTCGGAGTCGTCTCTCCATTTGGACGCGGCATATCGGAAATATCCCTGATGCCCGAAGATGTGTCTGCCATAGTTTTTTGGACAAAGAATGCAGCCCCGATTGTAGAGCATCTTTCCGAGTTGCAAAAGAGGGGATATTGCTTCACTTTTTTGTACACAATAAACAATTATCCGATTTCCTTGGAACCTTGCGTGCCGGATTTCAGTCTTACTTTGCAAGCCCTGAATGATTTGACGGATCGATTTCCCGGGCCAATAATGCGGTGGCGTTATGATACGATAGTTCTAACCGACGTCCTGGACCGGGAATGGCATCTCCGGAATTTTCGTAACTTGTGTGAAAAATTTTCCAAATACACAAACGTTTGCATCTTCAGCTTCTGTGATTATTACAGAAAGACCATACGAAATATGGAAACTTTCGTTCCAGGCCATGTAAGGCCGGATGCGACATTTTGCAAGGAAATGGCAGAAGAAATGGCCCAAGTTGCAGCCGAGCAAGGTATTGCCCTTGCGTCATGCGCTCATGACTTTCTGGTGTCGCCCAAAATTGCCAAAGCTAGGTGTGTCGATCCGGATTATCTATTGGATGTCGTGGATTCCGCCCAAAAAACAGAAGCGATAAATAAATTAAAAATAGCGCCCACGCGAAAGGAGTGCGGATGTGCTGCTTCATTGGATATCGGCGCGTATGATACGTGTTTTCACGGATGTGTTTACTGTTACGCCAATGCAAGCCCGATACGTTCCCAAAATCGACCTCCAGCCGATACGGCGGGCTATTGCCTACATTCCCGGCATGTAGGAGCAAAGCATTCGGCCTGAAGCGCATTTGGATCGCTTATTTACGCAAATCATGGTGGGCGCTCTTGATTAATGGTTGTCAAATTTCAAAAAAGATTTATCATAACACTGAAGCCGGTGATTTAAAGTTAAATAATCTTCTTCAAGTAGGGCTTGCTTAAACATGTGAAGGGTTTGATATCAGGTGAATTTATCCTATAGCACAAAATTCGAAAATGATATCGATCAGATGGTGAATGAAGAATACGATTCACTTGACGAAGATTCTGCTGCCGAGCTTCGATCCAGCCAACCTGAAATAACAGATTCGGGGAGCGACAAAGCGTTAAGATACTGCATTATTGCTTCAGTAGTATTGCACGTGGCATTTTTCGCTTCTTTACCCATATTTGCCGGCTTTGCCCCGGCTAAAGCGCTTATGAATACGGGAGACCAAGTAACGCCGGTCAGACTGGTCGAATTCAACTCTCCGGAAAAAAAGCAGGAACCACCACCTGAAGTGGCGTCAGCCATATCCGACAGAGATCACACAGCGGAAAGGCAAAGATTACCCAAGGCTTTGCCGGATCCGAGACCTCCGTTAGGAAGCGTGGAGCCTAATCCCCAAAGACTTGCTGCGTTGCCCCCTCCTGTGGCGCCCGAAGATTTCATAAAACCAAAGGATGACAAGCCAAACAAAGAAGAAAAGACCGATCATCCTACACCGGCACAAAAACCGGCAAAGAAACCTAGTGTTTCAAAAGAGCCGCCGCATCCCCGGGCAAATAAGAGTGATTTAACCAATAGGCATATAGATCTGAGACCTACACCCGCGGAAATAGCAAAAGGTCTCTCAACATCGGGTGGTGCCACGCAGTTCTACCCGGATGGTAATCCGGACGAACCGGTTATCGACATTAATACAAGGGACGATAATTTCTTTTCCTATCTTCAACATTTAAAACAAAAGATTCAAGCAGTCTGGATATATCCGACGGTTGCCGCAAGGTCCGGCATAGGCGGAAGCTTGATGTTGGAATTCTTGATATCGAAGGAAGGGCAACTTTTGGGAGTTACTTTGCTGGATTCATCAGGCCATACGGTACTTGATGAATCCGCTATGAAGGCCATCAAATCAGCCGCTCCCTTTTATCCGTTTCCCCCCAGGCTAACTGCCAAGCGGATCCGCATCAGAGCTAATTTTATTTATATCACAGGCAATTCTTTCAGAAACTTGATGTAGCGCGGAACCGCGACTTATTCTTCCTGTTCGCTTCTTACCAGCTTTGCATAATCACCGGCTTTCATTAGATCGTCCAATTCATCCGGATCTGAAGGTTGCAGTCACCATAAGCCAACCGTCACCATAAGGATCATCGGTGACCATCTCCGGCGATTCGTTTAGCAGAATGTTACAATCCAGGACAATGCCTGAAATCGGACAAATGAGATCAGTTATCGCTTTGCTGGTTTCGAGAGCGCCAAAAGCCCGCTCTTTTGAGACGCTGTCATTCGGTTCGGGAAGTTCTATGTAATCGACTTCTCCAATCTCTTCGGCCGCATAATCCGTTATCCCGATTACAGCCTGATCTTTCTCCAATTTTACCCAAAGATGGTGTTGTGAATAGAGTCGATCTTCCGGTGTTTCCATCCGTATGGCCTCCGACATAAGGGCAAGAGCGATTTCGGAAAAGCAGCCACTCAAACCAGCTATACTAAGGCAGTCATCATCCTTTTACGATTCATGCCCCATAGTGGGAATCCGATTCATGATTGCTGCTTAATGTCTGTCAATATTACAGCTCATTTATCTTGCACAAAACGATCTCGGCCTGTCAATGAAATCAAACTGGATGTCTGCATCATAGGAAGCTGAAACGAGAGGTTGAAAGATTGAATAGAGTCGATTATTATTATCCGTAGGTTAGGAAATTGTTTGTATTCTGTAATTTCCCGGCTTTTCATATTGGAGAGCTACGGGGTTGATTTGGTTTACGAGGTTGAACGGAGGAACAGACGATGGGTCGTTGTTTAGCGATTATGATTGCGTTCACAGGGTTGTTAGGTTCTCCTCTGCTCTGTACGGCTGACGAATTTGCCGGCAGACTTGAGCGAGTAGATCTGGAAAGCGTGACACTTCGTGACTCTAATGACAAGCCTTTTGTCCTCCGAATCAATTGGGATCGTCGATTCCAAGCCGCGCCCTTTTTGGGGAAATGGGTCACGGTCGATTTCCGAAACGAGCAAGGTGAGCCCCAGGCGATAGGATTCAGATCCGCTCGCTAAGAGCAGGCCAGAAACACGTCATTTTTCGACCACCGCGTCCATAGGCAAGACCTCATAACCGCTTCTCATTTCAGGCCTAGCTGCAAGCTCGTATTTACGAAGCCGTTCCTCCATCTGGTTAACACAGGACCTATCCGGACATTTCTTGGATCCGATCTCAATCGCTTTTTTCTGAAGTTCTATGGCCTTCACTGGATTCCCTTGTCGAAAATGGGCCTCGGCCAGGGTTTCATCAACAATTCCATCTTTCCCATCGGTTAATTCAAAAGCCTTCTTTGCTAATGCAAGCGCCTGAGATTTATCCTGAATTCCTTCATCGGGGCACGTAAGCAGAAACCAGGCGGTATCCTGAAGGGACCATGCATCGTTAGGGCTTAGTTGAGCATACCTTCTGAAAATCTGCGTAAGCCTCCTTGCATTTTCCCATCCTATTGAGGATCCAGGCTCTGAGGCGTAAAGCTTCCACAAAATCAGGCTTCATGGCTAATGCCGTATTCACGTCTTTGAGTGCTTTTTCCTGGTTATTCATCCGTGAAACCACATCCGCCCTCTGGGCGTAAGCCCACCAGTAATGTGAATCCAGCCTTACAGCTTCATCAAAATCCTGCAACGCCTCACTGTATTTTTGTTGAAGTTTTCGAGCGATACCTCTTTGCCCATGAGCGGTGGAGTTGGCGGGCTTCATTTCCACCGCCGCGTTGGCGTCTTCTACAGCTTTGTCCAGATTGCCCAATTGAATATAGGCTCTGGAACGTCCTATATAGACAGCAAATGCATTGGCCGAATTTGCCTTAAGAGATTTGTCAAAAAAGATTATGGCAGTTTTCCAATTCTTTTGGGCCATTGCGTCATTGGCTGCCATTAGGTCCGCATCGTTCCAATGGTGGAGAATGTTCGTCCATGGCAAAAGCAGTATGATGGCTATTACCACTGCAATCAGTATGACGAATCCCAGAAAACTGTAAATTGAGGAACCCGCCTCAGATCTATGACAACGCAGGAGACCGGGAAAGCTGTAGTATTTCATATAAAACCTCCCTGCCGCTATGGCGAAATTTTTGACATCCATCGCGGATAAATTATTGCTCTTCGTTTTACTGAATTAACTATATATTAATCGGAATATTAATCGGATTCAATGGATGGGATGTTATTTTTATAATCCCAAGAGGAAGTGTAATTTGTCTACTCCTATTCGTCGCAATATAAAGGCAGTGCTGTTCGATTTCGGTGGTGTCCTGGCTGAAGAGGGCTTCCGGGAAGGCTTAATGGCGATAGCTCGGGCTAAAGGCCTTTCTCCTGAAGGTTTTTTTGACTCGGCTGCCGCAGATGTATACGATTCGGGGTACGTCTTGGGCAAAGCCGACGAGAGCGCTTATTGGAAAATGGTGAGGGAAAAAACAGGGATCGACGGCGCCGACGAGGACTTTCGCCGGGAAATATTGCAGCGGTTCCGGCTCCGACCCTGGATGTTCGATATTGTTCGTCGGCTGAAAGCGCGTGGATACGTGACGGGAATATTAAGCGATCAATCCCAATGGCTGGACGATCTAGATAAGCAACATGATTTCTTCAAGGAATTCGATGCGATATTCAATTCATATCACATGGGCAAAGGGAAAAAAGATCCCGCGCTATTCGATGAAATCTCAATAAAATTAGGTATGAAAAGTTCAGAGATCCTGTTCATCGATGATAATGAAGGAAATATTGAGAGGGCTCGGGCGAAAGGGTGGAACGCTATCCTTTACCGGAATAAAGGAGATTTCTTGGAACATATGATGGAATATGGGTTTTCCATTACAGGAACCGTCTGAGGAAAGGGCCTGGGGGAAGCTGTTCTCATCTTCCGCAGAACCCCGGGTTCTGCGGATTTATCTTTAGTTCACTCCGTCTCAAACCCCGCTTGCCGCACCATCTTTAAATCATCTTCAACAGGTCGGCCGCCAAGAGTTAGGTATCCCCTAATTATCATACCGTTCGCTCCGGAGCGTAATACCGTCCCCTGGAAATCTCCGAGGTTTTTCTCTGGCCTCCAGCTATCTTTATAGTTGCTTTCGGGAGGATCAGGCGAAACATGGCGACTGTTTTCAATATTTCCATAGGTTCCAGTGGGAGCGAAGCTTCCAGCGGGGTGCCGGGTCGGGGATCAAGAATATTTATTGGAACGCAGTCCACGCCCAAATCAGCCAGGGTGAACGCGAGGTCTAATCTTTGAGACGGCGTTTCGCCCATCCCCATAATCCCTCCACTACACGCGGACAAGCCATTACCCAGCGCTTTGCTTACGGTATTCACGCGCTCATCAAAGGTGTGTGTAGTGCAAATATTGGGAAAGTAGTCTCTTGAGGTTTCAAGATTATGATTATACCGTGTAACTCCAGCTTCTTTGAGTCGTTTCACTCTCTGGTCGTCCAAAAAGCCGAGTGATGCGTCCAGTTGGATCTGCACCTCGTTATGAACTCTTTCCAGTGATTCGATCAAACCGTCGAATTCTCGCTGGGAAAGCGCTCCACCGCTCGTCACCGTGCAAAATCGAGCTGCGCCCGCTGCGCGAGCCGATCGAGCGGCTTCCAATATCTGATCTGTTGAGCGCAGATCGTATGTTTCGCATTGAGTCGCATAATGGCCGGACTGAGCGCAAAAAACGCAGTTCTCGGAACAGCGTCCCGACCTCGCGTTAATCAAAGAACAAGAATCGAATTTCCAGCCCTTGAAATGGATTCTAATACGATCCGCCACTGCCAGTAGTCGAAAAACGTATTCATCAGGGGTATCCAAAAGAGTTTCGGCTTCGTTCCTCAGAATGGAGCCACCTGCCAAGATCTTTTCTTCAACGTTGTCTATGAGTTCTCGGTAAAGCACGTGTGTGGACATTCAAACCTCCTCGAAACCTACTTTCATACGCTGAAAAAAAACGAAAATCAAGGTCACTAAAGGTTGCATCCCAAGAGGGTTGTCAATTTGGTCTGTTTTTTTTGTGAACCGTTCTCTGCACGATTTGTGATTTTTAGTAGCTTGCTTTGCGAGAGTCTCATTCGATCGCACAATTTAGAGCTTCTTGACAATCGCGAAATGATGCCTATTAAAAAACCAGGAAGATGGTAACTTTTATCACAACTGTGAGTACTTGCATTAATAAGTAAAACTGAACTAGTGAGGTGTCTTTCATGTCTGAAAGACATTGTAACGATACGAGACTATTCAAAGGCAGGAAATGATGGCGGATTTGGCGATTGAGGTGAATCCCGAAATAGTGCATTTCGACAAAGAGCAGTTTACGCCGTGGCGTTCCACGCCGGCGGTTGATATTTGCGAATCCGAGCAGGATTTAGTGATATTGATTGATTTGCCCGGAGTTGACCCAAATGAGTTGGAAATAAAGGTAACGGGGAATATCTTGTCCGTGCTCGGAAAAGCCTCTCCAGATGAGGGTGAAGGCAAGGCGATATTTCGCGAATATGAGGCTCACGATTACTTTCGTGCTTTTATTGTTACGGAAGGGCTTGACACACACGGGCTGGCAGCTTCGCTCTTAGACGGAGTTCTCAAAATCGTTTTGCCGAAGATCGATAAGGAACTTTCTAGAAGAATTCCGATATCCGCTGCCTAGTCACTTTGCGGGAACTTTGCGGCTACAGTGATTGTCTATTACCACGAGTTGGGATATAAAAAACGGTCGGCCGTGAACCTTAGACTGGTGACCCAGACCCCATCGAAAGCTTCCGAGGGTTTAGGCCGGCCAAAAATCAAAAAACGTTTGGAGGGGGCTTATAATGAATTATCCGATTGTAACCAAGCAATGGGATCAATTCCTGACGCTGGTTCGATCCATAAAGCCTTTAACACAGGAAAAAGAATTCGAATTGGCAATGAAATATTCGGAAACCGGTGATGTGGGAGCCGCACAGGAATTGGTGGTTTCCCATTTACCTTTTGTCGTAAAGGTTGCATTCCAATATCGCCATTATATGATCCCGGTTCAGGATCTCATCCAAGAAGGCACCATCGGTTTAATGAAGGCGGTCAAGAGATTTGATCCTCATAGGGGATATCGCTTGGTTTCTTTTGCAGTATGGTGGATAAAAGCTTACATAAAGAATTTTATTTTGAAATCTTGGAACCTCGTCAAATTGGGGACTACCCAAGCCCAAAGAAAATTATTTTTCCGAATCGGGGACATTGGCGAACATTTGGACGAGGCGTCCCGCAACGCCCGGATAGATGATCTGGCTAAGGAACTGAAGGTTAAGCCCGATGACGTCATTGAAGTTGAAGCGCGAATAAAGGCAAGAGAGTGGTCGCTAAATGAAGTTGTCGGCGATGACAAAGACGTCACGGCAATGGATTTGCTCCCCGACCATGCTCCCGGGTCTGAGGATCTCCTTATCGAGCGTGAGAGTGCTGCTCAACTCTCGACTGCTACAGATCAGGCCCTCAAGAAATTAGATCCTCGTGAACGTTTCATAGTTACAAAGCGTTATATGGACGATTCGCCATGGACGCTCCAGCGATTGGGCGAGCATTTCGGGACAAGTCGTGAGCGAGTCCGGCAGTTGGAGAAGCGTGCCTTGAAGAAGCTTAGAAATGAATTTTCCCAGTTACAGTTGGAGGCTCTTCCCGCCTGATCGAAAATTTAGGCTATCAAAAATAGTAAATGTGAAGCAGTCTAAGGAACCGAGACTGCTTCACCAACTAATTCCTAAGCCTGTCATTGCGAGCGCAGCGAAGCAATCTCTATTCTACGCGTGACCTGATCAAATCCCGAGATTGCCACGTCGCTATCGCTCCTCGCAATGACACGGTGTGATCGTTATATTGATCCGATTTATTGACATTTAGGTCTCATCGGTTTATCACCGAGAAAATGAGCAAGCGCGTTTGCATGATTCACATTTCCGGTCTTTATCTGAATTCGGTCACCACTTGTCTCTTTCTGCTTTTTATCTCGTTAGAGATTCTTGCCATTCCGGTGTGGTCCGGCAACACGATAGCGGCGCCCGATACAAGGGGCGTGGAGCTATCATCATTTCAGCCGAAAACAATCCAACCGACGCCTGTTGAAAGCACTTCAGCGGAACGCGATAATACCGAGAAAGATGCGGAAAATCAGCTTCTCAAAGATCGGCAGCTTGAGCTGAACAGATTGGGACAAGCTATAGCTGAGGAAGCGCAGCTCATGGAGAATGCTGTTCAGATTATGGATCGCGGCGAAGCTGTTTCATGGATGACCCGGTTCATTTCATCACAGCCACTTAACTGCCCGCTGAAACATCAGTTGGAGTGGATTAACGCCATCATAGATGCTGTGGAACGAAACAGGTTGCCTATCTGTAAAGAGGCCCTTGGGCTCGTATCATGCGTTATAGCTATGGAATCCGGTTTTCGAGTCGACCCCCTCGCTGTGGATCCAGCACGTGAACATGATATGTCTGGGTTACTAAACAGGGCTGAAAAAGAATTTGAACAAAAATTTGGTATGCTTTTACGAGTGCCGCCGGTTCCTCGTTTTTACTCAGCTTACAGAGAAAAATATTACGGTCAGTTGCTTGCGTGCAAAACAGAAGGAGAAGTGGAGGTTATTGCTCGAAAAATAGCCGCGGATCTCAAAAATGATGCTTCACGCCTACCCAAGGTTATTACAAGAGTAATAGACAAGGAGTTGGAGAAACTCACACATGTCGTGCGAACCAAAGGCTCCATGCAGCTCAATTTTGTTAAAGCACGCCAGGTTATGTCTGAAAGAGGTGAAGCCTTCACAGATAATGAACTTACGGATTACATGTATACTTTACACGGCGGTATAGACGTCGGTGTGGCCGCGCTGAAACCTATGTTCGTGCAATATGCCGCTAGATACGCCATACCTGGTGATCTCTCATGGCTGTTTCTTGTGGGCATGGATTACCATTATGGGCCTTTCTCAAGCCGAAACATGATGGAACAAATAAGAATACGCGATCTTTCCGGAAAAAAAATAGCTTTGGATGGTGATTTCCTCCATTATAATGATAAAGGGACGCCCGCTGATAAAGTTTCAGAAACATTTCAGGCTGTTACGACAATTTTTCCGTCACTCGGACAATCTTCGATTTTGAAAGCTTTTGTCCTGGAAAAAGATCAGCATTATATATATACCGATCTCCATCGAGAGATATTACAGGCGCATAGTGAACGTTTCGGGGAGACGCCATTTGCAGTAGTGGGCGAACTGTGGATGGGAGAGAACGCTCAAATCAAACACGGCGCAAGTTGGAAAACAAATTCCTACCTAAAGAAACTTGATCGATACTTGAACTCTCTTCCTTGGGATAGCTGATTAGCCGGCAAATACCTTTTATTACAAAGCACCCAAAAGCTTAGAATAGTGGAGAACCGGTAAACGAGGATATAGGTTTTCACGCCGTTTCTTTCTTATTTCGGTACGTGCCTGAGCCCAATGTCTTGACACAATGGTGTTACAAAGTAATAATAATTGAACTAATTGTATTTGAGCCCGAGGTAGCGTGCCCATGAGTAAGGAAAAACTGGATATCATCACATTCAAGGTCCCTGAATCATTGAGGGAGGCCATGAAAGGAATTCCCAACAGGTCTGAATTCATTCGAGCCGCTGTGGTTGCTGCGCTGGATAGCACTTGTCCTCTATGTAAAGGCACAGGTGTAATGATGCCCAATCAGCGCCCCCACTGGGATTTGTTCACTAATCATCATCATTTCGAGGAGTGTAACACCTGTAACGCCGTGCATGTCGTATGCGATAGGGGTGCCCATGAAGCTGCGCATGTGCATGAATCCGACTGAAAGAGTTCCCGAGTGCTTTTTAAGATTGGATTTCCCTTTGAAGAGACGATTATCAAAGAAATAGCGTCAACGTTCAAGAATCTGCGAGAAATGGCCTCGAAGCACGACTCAGTCATTCAGGGCCGGAAGAAGCGACCATGTCAATCGCCGCTGGTCATGAAAATATTAAAATCGTTACCGGGGAAGATGCTCCTGCAATTCTCGTAACCGATCTATGGTTTTCTTATGACGGTCATCCCGTGTTGGAGAACGTGAATCTTTCCATTCCTCAAGGTGATTTTGTTTCCATTGTGGGTCCCAATGGAGGAGGCAAGACCACTTTGTTGAAGTTGATTCTGGGGCTGCTTCGGCCTTCCCGCGGTGAGATCCGGGTATTCGGATTAAATCCCGAGAAGGCGAGACCGCGAATCGGATATATGCCCCAGCACCCGCAATTGGATCCCCAGTTTCCTGCAACAGTCATGGATGTGGCCCTAATGGGGCGGCTCAGTCATGGTAGAGCTTTCGGTCCGTATTCCAAAAAAGATAAAGAAGCGGTCGTCACAGCTTTAGATCAGGTCGGACTGCGTGACCTGCGCAAGAAATGGTTTGCGTCAATTTCAGGAGGTCAGCGCCAAAGATTGTTCATAGCTCGTGCTCTGGCTTCTGAACCTGATTTGCTCCTGCTCGACGAACCTACTGCAAATCTCGATGCAGCAATGGAAGGCGGATTGTACGAGTTGCTCCAGACTCTCAACAAGACGCTGACAGTTGTGATGGTCTCTCACGATCTTGGATTCGTTTCCAGTCTGGTCAAGAGTGTTATATGCGTCAAATGCCAGGTTGCCACGCACCCAACCAGTGAGCTTACAGCCGAGATAATTGACGAGATGTACGGTTCGCCGATGCGGATTGTGCGACACGACCATGGCGACTCGAAGGAACCAATCACGTGGCGCAATTCCTGACCGATTTACAACAATATCAATTCCTCCAGAACGCGCTTCTCACTGGTATTCTTGCCAGTGTTGCCTGCGGCATAATAGGGACCTACATAGTAATCCGGCGGATTTCGTATATTGCCGACGGGATTGCCCATGCCGTACTCGGTGGAATGGGCGCAGCCTTATACCTTCACAAAGTGTATCACTTGGAGGCAATCGTTCCTCTGCATGGGGCCCTGGTGGCGGCAGTAATTGCTGCCGTCATAATTGGGTTAGTTAGTATAAGGGCAAAACAAAGGGAAGATACGGTCATCAGCGCCCTGTGGGCTGTCGGCATGGCTGCGGGGATCATTTTCATATCACGAACGCCAGGCTATAACGAAGATCTTATGGGATATCTCTTTGGCAACATCCTGATGGTGTCGAGCAGTGATCTTTGGATGCTGGCCGGGTTGGACGTCGCCATAATTCTAGTGGGACTTCTGTTTTATAACCAGTTCCTGGCAGTCTGTTTTGACCAGGAATTTGCACGTGTGAGGGGTCTTAATGTTGAACTGTTTTACTTGCTACTGCTTGGGCTGGCCGCTTTGACAGTAGTGGTCCTGGCGACGGTCGTCGGAATTGTAATGGTGATTGCGTTACTGACGTTGCCCATAGGTATTGCAGCACTATTTTCGACCACTATGTGGCGCATGATGATTATTTCAGCAATTCTTTGCGGCCTTTTCACGACTTCCGGACTGGTAGTCAGCTATGCACCGGATTATCCGGCTGGAGCTACAACCATTATTATTGCCGGCGCCGCTTATCTGATAGCCACAAGTCTGAAATGGGCTTTGAGCCGCGGCAGAGTGTAAAACACGCCCGTTCTCTCTATCATCCCTAAAATTGCCTACAACCGCCAAATCCAAGCCCAATTCGGTTTAATCTCTTAAATGAGTTTTGGCGAATCAAAATATTCCCACGAGATAATTAATCGTTTGGGATTATAGGCCGGCCTAAAATCAAGGGAATTATTTGCCTGGAAAAGAATGCAACAGTTATTGCGAGAAACGTACGCCCGAAGTATCTCACAACCGACAAGAACAGACTGCTTCGTCATTTCAATCGTGGCAATGACTCTTGTCTTGCAGGCTGATTCTTTGTCAAACTGTACTATTCCGAAAATCAATATCAGATATCGCAGGGAACGGAAGATGCTGCTGCCGGACAGTAGATGGTCGCGAGTTCGCCTACTTGAAACGCTACGATCTCAGTTCCGGTAATTCCGAAACAATATTAGAGGCTGATTGGGATATCGAATTCGCCAGTTTTTCTCATTCAGACAATCAAATTCAATTAACCTGGATTCATGCCCTTGTTATGGGAATTAGCAGATCCGGCTCCGCCGGGATAGGAAGTTTAGCAACCACCACCCGTCAACTATCAAGAGGACCAACAATGGAGCGCCGATATAAACAGGGATCATTCCTGAGCTCCATGGGCTTTCAGATATTCCACGATTTCCTTGCGCCCTTTTCGTTGCGCAATTTCCAAAGCGGTCCATCGAGGCCCCAGCACCAGTTGGCTAGGATCCCTGTCCTTTATAGCAAGTGTCTATAATTCTGTCCGAATGGCGCATGTTTTCTTGTTCCCGGTTTTTCGGTCAACAACCCAGTTCAAGGCCTGGCAAAGGCGATCGATGAGTTGGTCTGTGTCCTTTGCTACAAAGTCCGAGAACCATTCGGCTTTCACGATTAGCCACAGCTTCTCGATTGGATTGAGATCTGGGGAATACGGAGGCAGAAAAACACGCTCGAAGTTCCCCCAGTTGATTGAAGCGTTCTTGTGCCATGAGGCATTGTCGCAGATGAGTATGTTCCTCTTGCGTTGAGGCTGGATGTCTTGGTTGGCGTGGTCGAGAAAGATCTGAAAGATTTGGGTATCTGTATGGCTGAACATGAGAGCATAGAATTCACCGGTTCTGGGACACACCATTCCAGTGACGCTCATCCGAATATGGGTACCCTGGTAGGGCACGGTAATCTTCTCTCCGCGGAATGCCCATCTTCGTCTAGGCCGTGGATCTCCCTCAACACCTGTTTGATCAAGAAACCAAACGTCAGTGTCAGGATCGGTCAGGAAGGTCTTGAGCAATTCGATAAAGGCCTTTCTCTTTGCCTCGTCCTGTCCGTTCGGCCAAGAACGAGGCACCTTGAGCCGAAACCCTTCTTCATGGAGCCAACGAAGTACAGTGCGATAGCCAATCTCGTTGTCCAGTTCTTTGCTTACGTATCCATGAAACTTCTTGCCTGTCCAATGCGTCTGGTTAACTTTCTCCGGGTGCTGGATCAAATTCCTATATTCTGCGCTTTTTTCAGGACCGATCTTCTTGGGCCGACCCGCTCGAGGACGGTCGATGAGCCCGTCAACACCTTGATCATTGAAACAGTTCACCCAGCGGGTAATTGTGCGTTTAGAGACATTATGCATCTGCGCCGACTGGTCATGCGAAAAGCCCAAACCCAAAACTCTTATGGCGCTCATACGAACGTATCCGCGCTGACGGGGGGCGGCCTATCTCGCGTTCCGCATAGGTAGAGATGAGAATGAAGGGTTTTTCTGATGTCAATAATATCAGCAAGATAGGACTTGTACATTTCATTGGATTGTGGTAGTGACCGGGGACCCTTTCGAAGAGGTTCCCCATGGGTGTTAAAGACGAGGCTTTCGATATATCCAATACCGGGTTTCTCCCTATCGTGTCTGCGTATGCAGCGAGGATCGGGTTGGTTGAGCAGATCGACGGTCTTCTCCATTGCCAGATGGAAGTCAGTCCAGGGAGGGTCGTCCTTGCCCTGATTCTCGACGCGCTATCAGGGAGGAGTCCTCTGTTTCGATTGGAACAGTTTTTTGTGGACAAGGACGTGGAGCACCTTCTCGGAGAGGCCATCCCCCCGTCCAGGTTCAATGACGATACCCTTGGACGGGTCCTGGACCGGCTGGCAGATGTAGGGACCAACACAGCTCTCGGAGCGGTGATGATCGGCGTCATGAAGAGCTTTGACCTGGATATGTCGCACGTCCACCATGATGTGACGAGCCATTCCGTGTATGGTGATTACCTGCTCTACGAGTGTGAGGGTCACAGTCAGCCCTTCGTGATCACTGAGGGGTTCAGCCGTGACCACCGACCCGATCTCAAGCAACTGACGCATAGTCTCTTGTGCGTGGATCATGGGGTCCCCATCGCGTCCAAACTCCTGGACGGAAATCAGTCCGACAAGACCATCAACAAGAATCTCATCCCGGAGATGGTGGAGCGGATGCGCTCTTTGGGCCGAGAGGATTTCATCTATGTGGCCGATTCCGCACTAATCACTCCCGACAATCTGACCCTCATCGATGACTGGGACAAGGGGTTCCTCTTCGTTTCTCGGCTCCCCATGACGTATCGTGAGTGTCGCCATGCCATCGATCAGGCGGTGGACGCGGACTCATGGGAAGAGATCGGGGTGATCTCCGACGAGCCGGAGACCAAGAATCGCAAGCCTGCCTCCTATAACTTCTTCGAGACGGTGGTCACCCTGTACGGCGTCTCCTACCGGGCATTGGTGGTCCACTCCGACGCATACGATCGGCGCCGCCAGAAAAAGGTGGAGAGGGAGATCGCCAGGGAGCACGAGGAGTTGACCAAGCTCATCAAGGGCCTGGAGGCCATCGATTATGCCTGCCTCCCCGATGCACAGGCTGCTGCCAAGCGGATCAGCCCGGCGAGTTTCCACCAAATGACCGTGGAGATCGAACCGAGGGTCCTCTATGGCAAAGGCCGTCCGAAGGCCGACGGGACCCGCACGCTCAAGGAGATCACCTACCGCTTGAAGATTGCGCTCACCCTCCACCAAGAGGCTGTTGAGCGGCTCCGCCAGGAAGCGGGCTGCTTTGTGCTCATCAGCAACACTCTTGCCCAAGGCACCGGTTCCATCTCCGCCAGGGAGCTGCTCACCATCTATAAGGACCAGCACATGGTGGAGCGTAACTTCGCGTTCCTCAAGGACCCGGTGTTCGTCAATGCCCTGTTTCTCAAGTCCCCGCGGCGTATCGAAGCCCTCGGGCTCGTGCTCATCCTGGCGCTCTTGATCTGGAGGCTCATGGAGAGGACCATGCGACTGAATCTGGCCGCCACCAAATCCAAGGTCACCGGCTGGGAGAAGAGGCAGACTTCCCGTCCCACCTCTCTGATGCTGACGACCAAATTTATCGGCGCATTCGTGCTCATCTTATCGAGCACCAAGCGACTGGCCAAACCGCTGGGCGAGGTCCAACTGAATTACCTTGATCTCCTTGAACTGACGCCGGACGCCCTCCTCGACCCCTTTTTACGTGAATCGCAAAAAAAGAAACCCGGAGAGAAAATGCCCGAAAACCGTTACAAACTATGCGGAATGTGAGCTTCATAGCAACCTCCAAATCAGCCAAAGAGACATTTTCCCGGTTGGGCATGTTCGGGGACCGAGCCATGCCCAGGATAGATCATATTTCCGATCCTAACGCGAGAAAAATCATTGAACAATCGGACAAAACTTTTGGCAATCGCTATAAGGTTCTTGGTATAGACAGGAGAAACGCCGAGAGCCAGTCATACGTATTCTCTCTGGCATTGACGTCAGCTCCTTTCTCGACGAGGAGTTTGACTATTTCCCGTCTGCCTTGTTCGGCAGCATTCATGGGAGCCGTCCAGCCGTCATTATTTTTGGCATTGACATCAGCTCCTTTCTCGACGAGGAGTTTGACTTCTTCCAGTCTGCCTCGATCGGCAGCATTCATGAGAACCGTCCAGCCGTCACTATTTTTAGCATTGACATCAGCTCCTTTCTCGACGAGGAGTTTGACTATTTCCCGTCTGCCTTGTTCGGCAGCATTCATGGGAGCCGTCCAGCCCTCATTATTTTTGGCATTGACATCAGTTCCTTTCTCGACGAAAAGTTTGACTATTGCCCCTGGATCGGCAGCAACCATGAGAGCCGTCCAGCCCTTATTATCTTTGGCATTGACGTTAGCTCCCTTGTCGATGAGGAACCTGACTATCTCCGGATTGCCTATCAGCACGGCGGGAATGAGAACCGTCAAGCCTTCCTTGTCCCTGGCATTGACGTCGAGCCCTTTCTCAATCAGGAGGTTTACTAGATCCAAGTTGCCTCGCACGCAGGCTGACAAGAGAACCGTGTGGCCGTCCTTGCTCCTGGCCTTGACGTCGGCTCCTTTCTTGATGAGGAACTTGACCACATCCAGGTTGCCTCCCCATGCAGCATGCATAAGAGCCGTGTGGCCGGTATCATCGTTGGTATTGACGTCAGCCCCCTTCTCGATGAGAAGCTTGACTATCTCCAGGTTTTTTCCGAAGGCAGCAGCCATGAGAGCGGTCTCGCCGTGCTCGCCCCTGGCATTGACGTCGGCTTCTTGGTTCAAAAGGCGGATTACTTGATTCAAGTCGCCTTTTCGGGCGGCTCTTACCAACTCAGGATCTTTATCGGCTGTTTGAGCAATACTCGCACTGTATGCCAACAGCACGGCAAGCATAAGCACTGCAAATATGATCACTATTTTGAATTTATATTTAGGCATGTCGACCTGTATCCTCCCAATTTGTTGGTGAACTCTTTGCTTGCCGTTTGTATATAGATGAGGCATGCAGCGAACACCATAAACATTTCTGTGGGGTGTCCCACTGGAACCACGACGGAACTAGAACCTTATCGAAACACAGGGTCAGGTCTTGCTTCTTGCCTTTTCCCTTCCCACGTGTGTCGTGATCCCAGTTCCGCAAAAAGCAAGACCTGACCCTATTCCCCCTGATACGTAGGTTTCTCCTTTGCTCCGTATCAGGCTTTCATATTTATTTCGGATTGTGATTTTCTCATTCTTGGTCCTTCCGGGTCCGGCGACGTTTAAAGTACCTGAAAAGCAAAAATATGCTTATCCCGCCCCAGACAAAAATGGTACATGATGCATATGGTGACGATTCGCCCACACCAAAGAACCAGTCATACCATCGTTTTGCTGATTCAGGTAGGAAGCCACTCAAATAAACTACGAGAAATGCCGCCATGAAAACTCCCAAGAAATGCAATACACCTAAGAGACGCTTCTTGTTCTCTTGACGGTTGTCTTGTAACTTGGATCGGAGACCGCTCATGTTTGGACCTGAGAAATATATAATTCCGATTCGGAAAAGATTTTTTCCCTCGCGATAGGCTGTTTTCGATCTTTGCAATATACGGTATCCTGCACATCGCCCTCTCATGAAAGTCTATTCAGAATAGATGGATCGGCTCCAAAAAAATACATCACGCAATGTGTGCAAACATTGTCAGATATCCTGCAATGTTGACCTAGAGGAATTGTCTCATTTGGAATCTTCCCGAAACGAACGCAAGTGCCTCTGTTTCGCTCTGATCGAGCGTTGCAAATTTCTGCCGTCGTAAGAACGTCGGGGCTGCTTTGTCGATTACTCATGCGTTTAAATTTCATGAAAATCTCCGATTCACAGTAGAAACCAGCGCAAAAGTGGCTGGATCCCGCGTTAAGTTTGCTGGTGCACTGATTGCACAAAACCTAGGTCTCCGATGTTTTCTCAAAATCATCGCTTTCTCCAGGGTGTCAGAACTAATCAGGGTTCATGCGAATCGGTTATTGGAACGGCTGCATCCTACCAGAGCTTTTCGATCAACTCGTCCTCAGACGCTTGTGCGCCGACTACCCAGCCCAATCCTGAAAAGTTCCCATATCCCTGAGGGTATGCAAAACCCGCGAATTTTACATAGTCTTCGCGGGTTCCAGGGTTTTTGAACCTATACCTGTGATTAGCGGCTTTTCTCTTAATTGCCTCGTCGAGTCCAGGTTGATTTATCTTAGGATCTCGTAGACTAACACCATAGTGTTTCTCGGAGAAATATATGATAATCTCGTTCCTCCGGTTCACCACAAACACCCAACCGGTCGATAATTGCACCCGGCCCGTAGTATGCATGAAAGTCATCGGTGTGCCCACGCGGATGCGATTAATCATGTCTCGCAATTTTGTCCACTTGACACAGGAGATGAGGACCCCCGGTATTTCATCCTTGAGTTTCATGGGAACAGCGATGTGTACGGTCCATCCTACGGCCTTCGGATCCAACGTGGTAAGGACATCCGATTTGTGAAAGTCGGTGACGGTCAATTTTCCCGCAATCGCGCCTTTGAAGGCTTCATCGTTTGAGAGATCGCTGCCTACGGGACTTTCAGGAGCGGCCGCCAGACACATGCCCTTTCCATCCAGCAGCAGAATTGCATCGTAGGCACCGGATGTCATAAACCACTCTGCAAGAACTCGATTTGCATCACTCCTCGCGTTAGATCTTGTGAGAGCATCGCTAACTGGCCCTCCCAATTTAGAACTTACCAGCATTTCTGTGACTGTTGCATCCATATAGACATTCAAGAGATTAGCGGCGCTTTCCGCAATCTCCCGCACCTCCCGCATAGCAGCTTTTTCCCAACGATCAAGGAGCCGATTGGCTGAAGCACTCTGGCCTGTGCCGCTAATCAGCATGAGTAGCAAAACAGTGATAACAGGGAAAATGCTGATCCTCACAATTCCTCGAACAACACCCAGCGTCGGCTTATCCTTCATGTTAACCCCTTTCGATGGAACCTGAATTCGGTGTGAGGCGCCGAGATCCGCAGATCAGGGTCTGGGGCAGGCTCCGAGAAACGAAGTTTCATATAGTTTATTAAAGCCATTTTTTTCTCCGCTTCCTCCGCGCACTCAGCGGTAAAAATCCTCTGTTTTTCCGGGCCGCAATCGTGCCACGCGTCCATAATCTTGGCATCTGATGCGTATTTATCCTTCTATTAGGCGACTTGCCCGAATCCCATAAACCCCAAGTTGTGGTTTTAACAGAATTTTAGCAATTAAAGGTAGGCGATCAGCAAATGGCTAAGCAGCCATTATCCCCCGGATCAAGTCCGGGGCAGGCTCCGATGCCACAGAGACCGCTGATCAGGTGCGCCGCAGGGTCCGAGAATTCAATTCCGTGTGGTCTATTAGCAACTTTTCGTGTCTCCGCGTGCTCCGCGACCTCTGCGGTGAGAGTTTTTTCTTCAATGGCTCGGGGTCCCCTTCCGAAGACCCTTATCCATTTCCGGCTGATTCTGAAGTCGGTCCCGGTCCCCTCCCGGGACAGTTGCGGTGATGGGTTAAGTTGTTGAATTTCCCCCTTTATCCCTTTTCAAAGGAAAGGACGTTTAATATAAGAGACTGCGATTATACTAGTCAAGAAAATCCCGACCACGCCGTGTTAATCCAATACATTCCTCATCTTGCCGAATACCCTCGCCGGCCCCATTGAACCCATGCAATCTCGTGGCTTCGGGGATTGCTTCGTCGTTTTACTCCTCGCAATGACACTCTTTGGCCGTCTGTAACTGAAGATTACCAAGCTTGCTTTCCCGCGAACGCGGGACTAAGGCTCCTCGCAATGACAGATCCACGCCGCTCCTAATTGCGAAGACGGGAATTAGCAGTGGAAATTGTTGACAAACCAGCTTTTCTTATGAGAGACTTTTACCAATTCGAGGAAAACAGATGATTCGGAAGTTTATGATAATTTGGCTTTGTCTGGCAACGGTCTCTGTCCCGATTCAATGCTTGGCCGGGTCCTCTGAGATCACTGATTCTTCCTATTGGACAAAGCTGGTTCATGAGGAAAATTCTCTTGCAGCGAGCATTCTTTATCTGCCCTACATAGTTTTCTCTTTCCATACAGGGTCATTGACGGAATAATTAGCCCCAAGCCCACCACTCAGGGGACAATACCTCCCGCAGCGCACAAAGTATCACATTAATAAAATTGAGAAGTTACTGCGTCGGTTATACATGGTCGGAATAGGTAACCTATTCTTCGCCACGGAAATGGCTTCATCAGTCTCGTAACGACATATGCCGGCCGTCCTAGCAAAGCAATGTGAGGTATGAGATAGCAGCGTCAGCATCGAGGGAGAATCAATCTCTAAAAATTTGACCGTTCACGGAAGCTGTCGGTTCTTGCGGTATTTCAATAGCGGATCTCATCTTTGTTTGATTTTTGAAATGCTCCCGTATTCGGTCCAGGTCCTTCTTTCTTATACCCGAGACAGTGAGGATTTCTTCGTCTGAAGCTGAAAGTAATCCTTTGAGGCTTCCGAACGCGGTCAGAAGTGCACGGCGCTTTTGGGGGCCGATTCCGGTACCTGATCGAGTTCTGAACGAAGCACCGCTTTACGTCGGCTGGTTGTGTGTTTGGAATGGGCAAACCGATGCGCCTCATCTCGGATACTCATTAGCAGCATCAATCCTGGATCCCCTCGAGGAAACAGCACAGGATTTTTTCTGCCAGGCAAATAAAATCTTTCTTGGCTACCTTCTCCGCGAGCTTTGGCAATCCCGGCAACCGCCGGGATCTTGTTGCCGAGCAGGTCCTTGAGCGCAGTGCATGCTGCATTAACCTGAGACTTTCCACCATCTATAAGGAAAAGATCCGGCAGGGTTTCTTCGTCCATGTGGCCGACACGACGAGAAATGGTCTGATAGATCATTCCCGGATCATCTTGGTTTTGAAATCCTCTGATTTTGTATTGACGGTATCCTGACTTGTCCGGTTGACCGCCTTTGAATAAGATTTTGACGCCCACGGGCTCGGATCCCGAAATATTGGAAATGTCATATCCTTCGATTGAAACCGGCGTGACAGGCATATGAAATTTGACGGCTATTCGTTCCAAAGCCCTTTCCGTTGAATCTTTGTGCTTCTCTTTCGTCAATTCATTCTCGGCATTTTTCAACGCAAGATCGACCAGACGCGCCCCATGACCTCGCATGGGAGCACGGATCGTAACCTTGTTGCCACGGAGTTCTGAAAGCCATGTTTGGATGAGTTCAGGCTGGTCAATCGGTCTTGACAAGAGTACTTCTTTGGGGACGAATGCCCCGGAAACGTAGTACTGTTTGATACTGGATGCCAAAACTTCTTCTTCATCAAGCGCCGGATTTCGAATTACAAAAGAATCAGTGCCAACAAGATTACCCTGTCGAAAAGAGAGAATCGCGACAACGAACAGATTCGTGTTTCCCGACACAATTCCAATGACATCCAGATCCTTAAAATGAAAGAAAGATACATTTTGCGCTTCCAATGTTCTCTGGACCGCTGAAAGACGATCACGAAAGCGGGCCGCCTCTTCGAAACGCAACTCTCTCGACGCAGTCTCCATTTCGTGCTGGAGATTCTTTTTTAGATCCTCGCTTCGACCTTGCAACAGCAAACTCACACCTTCCACCATGCGAGCGTATTCCGCTTTCTCCACTTTTCCTGCGCACGGACAGAGGCATCGCTTCATTTGACAATTCAGACAAGGTCGCTTGCAAGTGGCCATATGTCGATCGGTGCATTGGCGTAATGGAAAAAGCCGCTGTATGAACTTCAGCGTGATGCGCGCGTCTCGGGAGGAAGAATAAGGCCCGAAATAGCGCGCTCCATCAGGTTTTATCTTTTGCGTTCTGATCAAACTCAATTTCGGGAAAGGATGGGAGACGTTTAGCCTTAAAGAGAAAAAGGATTTGTCATCACGCAGATTAACATTATACTTAGGCCGGTGTTGTTTGATCAGATTATTTTCTAAAATCAGTGCTTCTTTCTCAGTACCCGTAAGGATCGTCCTGATATTCTCGACCTTGTCCACCAGGTATCTGACTTTTAGTCTTTCGTCGCCGCCTTTCACAAAATAGGAGCGGACCCTGTTTTTGAGGTTTCCGGCCTTGCCTACGTAAAGCACGTTTCCTTTACCGTCGGTCATAAGGTACACGCCGGGCCCGGTGGGCAGATTTTTAAGGATTTCTTCCTCAATGGGCATTTTTGGTAAATCCTAAGAAGGCTTGATTGAATGAGTCGTGATCTGTTAATACTTAATATTGGCGTAACATTGACTTGTCAACTATGCAGCCTGCGCAAGCGCAGGTAGGAGACCTGATGAGAAAGAATGAAGACCGCAAGGTTGCCGAACAAACATTTCTGAGAGATAGGGGGCGCGTTACTAACAAAGAACTCGCGGGCATACTAGGAGTTCATCCTGCGACCGTCGCACGTTGGAAAAAGCTTGATGAATGGGACCTGAAGCTCCTACAATCAGTTGGTTCTGCCGAAGATAATCTTTTGGGTGAAGAAGATTATTATGATTCAGACTTGCGGCATATAGCGCTATTAAATGATAGAATCGACGCTTACCTCCAGAAAAAGGAGCTGTTGCCTTCTGAAATCCTGGAATTGGCTGAGGCCAAATATCACATCATGAGCTGTAAGGAAATCATTCACGATCACATGCGATATCCGGCGGTGGATCAATATGACCAACGTGAGCAGGATTTCGACTGATCGCGCTAAAAGGAGGACGCATGATTGAAATGAGATTCCATGGCAGAGGCGGGCAGGGAGCTGTTACCTCTGCCGAGCTTGTTGCCCAGGCGGCTATTAACTCGGGGAAATATGCAACTGCGTTTCCGAGTTTTGGGCCGGAAAGGCGAGGAGCTCCGGTAGTGGCATTCGCTCGGATTGACGACCAGCCGGTAAGATTGAGATCCAAAATCTACAACCCCGATGCGGTAATAGTTCTGGATCCATCACTGTTGGATATTGCAAATCCGGTTGAAGGACTGCGCAAAGACGGCATCTTGATCATTAACTCTTCGCAGGATGTTGACACGCTCAGGAAGAAGCTCTCCTACCATGGTAGGATTGCCGTTGTGGACGCATCCCACATAGCCAAGGAAGTGATTGGATTGCCCATTACCAATACTACGATGGTCGGCGCCCTTGTAAAAGGCACGCAAATGGTCACCGTGGAGTCTCTTCAGGGGCCGTTCCAGAAGAGATTCGGAAAGCTCAGCGCACGAAATCTCGAAGCTATGCAACGAGCTTACAACGAGACGCTAACATCTAATTAAACTATGCCCTATGCTCAATAAGCTGCGGGGCATGCTATACGGAGGGAAGATAGTGACTAAAGCCATGGATGAAATCACCTGGCAAGAAGTAGAACCGGGAGGGATAATTTCCGAGCCGGGTAATGCTTCAAGCTATCACACCGGCACATGGCGATCCCAAAGGCCGGTTTATCTTGAAGAAAAATGCATCCGTTGTTGGAGATGCTATATCATGTGCCCTGACTGCGCAATTTCCGGGGATATAGAGAACAATCGTATGGTTTGGAACTATGACTACTGCAAGGGCTGCGGTATCTGTGCATATGAGTGCCCGGTGGACGCAATAGATATAATAGAGGAGGGAGAGTAATGGGCCAAAAAATGGGAATTGAGGTTTCCATCGCGGCTGCTGAGGCTGTAGGCTTATGTGACGCGGATGTTGTCGCAGCCTATCCCATAACTCCCCAGACGCACGTTGTGGAACACCTTGCCGAAATGGTCGCGGAAGGACATCTCGACGCTGAGTTTGTGCCGGTTGAATCCGAGCACTCCGCTATGAGCGTCTGTTGCGGTTCCGCGGCGGCAGGGGCTCGGACCTTCACTGCAACTGCGTCTCAAGGTTTGGCTTTAATGGCGGAGATCGTGTACATCGCCGCGTCGATGCGGTTGCCTATAGTGATGTTTCTAGCAAATCGTGCTCTCAGCGGTCCTCTATCGATCTGGAACGATCATTCGGACACGATGATGGTGCGTGACGCAGGTTGGATACAGGTCTTTTGCGAAAACGGCCAGGAGACTTACGATGCGATTTTTCACGCTTTCAGGGTTGCAGAGGATCCCAAAGTTTCCCTTCCGGTAATGATTAATGTAGACGGTTTCACTCTCACGCACGTTATCGAGCCGATCGAACCGTGGACTAAAGAAATGGCCGTGAAATACCTGCCCGAATTCAAACCTGTCAGCCGAATTCACCCTGACAAAGCAATAACCATGGGCGCGTTCGGTATGCCTGAGATCTACTTCGAACAGAAGATGGCTCACGATCAGGCACTTAAGAACTCCACCCCTGTGATCCTCAAAGCATGGGATGAGTTGGCCCAGTTGACCGGCCGGAAATATTTACCTGTAGAAGAATATAAAACCGAGGGGGCCGAAACGCTCATTTTAGGGATGGGCACAATTTGTGAAACCGCTTCCCTGGCAGTGGACAGTATGAGAGAGCAAGGCAAGAAAGTGGGCCTGGTAAGGCTGCGTCTCTGGCGACCTTTACCTGCAGGGGAATTGCGAAGAATACTAGGTAAAGCGAAGGATGTGGTCGTGCTCGATCGTTCGCTCAATCTTGGGGGCGCCAGCGCGCCGGTGAGTTCCGAGATTCGGGCGCTTATGTATCATGAGACTCAAAGACCGAAGATCCACTGCATGGTGGCCGGCCTGGGCGGGAGGGACGTCACTCCGCAGGACGTGGAAAAAATGACGGATTTGGCACTGTCTGAAACAAGCTACGATTATCACTTTTACGGCGTCCGCGGTTAACGCATAGGAGAATCCCATGGCGGAAACAAGCTCAAAGAAGGTCTTGAAACCTTTAAAGAATTTTCCGATGGAGGAATATATCAACTCTGGCCACAGGGCATGTCAGGGATGCGCGGAAGTGCTCGCCGTGCGCCATGTGCTTAAGGCGATCGGTCCTGACATGGTCATGGCTATGGCGACGGGATGCATGGAAATTATTTCTTCACCTTACCCTCTGACCTCGTGGAACATTCCGTGGATACACGTAGCATTCGAAAATGCGGCCGCAGTGGCCTCAGGCCTGGAGGCCGGGCTTAAAGCGCTAAAGCGTAAGGGTAGGATTCCTGATAAGGAAATCACCATTATGGCCATGGGCGGAGACGGCGGGACCACGGACATTGGGTTTCAAGCCCTCTCCGGGATGATGGAACGCGGCCACAGGGTGATCTATGTCTGTGTGGATAATGAAGCGTACATGAATACCGGTATCCAGCGCAGTTCGTCCACTCCGTTCGGGGCCACGACTACAACCTCCCCGGCAGGAAAGGTGCATCCCGCGGGACAAATGACTTGGAAGAAAGATATGACCGCGATTGCCGCGGCTCATGGCATCCCGTACACGGCGACAGCTTGTCCGAGCTATTACCCCGACCTGATAAAAAAGGTGCAAAAGGCGAAGACGGTCAATGGACCGTCTTATCTGCACATTTTGTCGGTATGCCCCACAGGCTGGAGAATCCAGCCTCAGAAGTCCATTGAATACGGGAAACTTGCCGTAGATTCCGGGATTTTCCCTTTGTATGAGGTTGAAAACGGTGTGTGGAAGCTGAGCCGCAAACCCAAACAGCTCCTGCCTATCGCCGAATATTTTAAAGGGCAGGGCCGCTACCGACATCTGGACGACAAATTGATTGCGGAAATCCAACAAAAGATAAATGAAAAGTGGGACCGCCTGGTTAAAATGTGCGGAGCGGACCAAGAACCTGAGAAAGCCGAATAATAGCTAAGGGAATGGGGGCGATTGCCAGTCGCCCCTCTTTGTCAAATTCCAACATCGCATTCCAATTGATGCCTTTGCTTTTACGCATGGTGTCTTAGCGGAGGGGACGCCTGGGTGTACCACTAGCGGTAGCGCCGCGGGGTCCAACAGGTTCTATGAACGAATTGGCATGATGTCACCGTTACCCGCACTTGTACGCTTGTCTCCGGTGGCTGACTTTTGTCACCACGATCTCAATCTCATCATCTTTGATCTCATAGACAATGCGGTAAACACCCTGGCGTATGCGATATATTTCCCGGCCGGACAACTTCTCGCAGCCGGGAGGGCGCGGGTTCTCCGCCAGCGCATCGAAGCATTTCAGAATGCGGGTGACGTCCTTCTTGGGAATGCCTCGAAGATCTTTAGCGACCGATTTCTTGAAAACCAGTCTATATTTTCCCATGGGCCTTAAGATCTTTTAACAATTCCTCGTAGGAAATTGTGGTTTCGTCCCGACGTTCATCGAACGCCGCAAGATCCTCCTGGTCTTCTCTTAACGCCTCTCTCACCGCGTCATTAACTAGCTCCGACACGGTGCGTTGCGTGTTGGCAGCCTTGATTCTAAGCGTGTGATGAAGGTTCGGGTCGAAGTAAATGGTGGAACGTTTGGCTAATTCTGTCATCGAAATCACCTCTCGTGAGAGTCTAGCGTCAAAACGTTTAGCAGTCAAGACGCTAAAACGTCTTCGGGGAAACCGGTTCTCGCTCATTAAACCTGAGGGCGCCTATAATGCAATTGCCAAAAGTATTGTCCGATTCGAGGTGGCCTTATGCCGTCATTCCGGCGTACGCCGGAATCCAGTCTTTCCAATCCCGCGGCACGCGGGACTGGACCCCGGCTTTCGCCGGGGTGACGGGTCGAGAGAACGTCATTATTTTTGGCAATTGCTATAATGCGGAGTTCTGATACGGATTACTCATACCAATTCGCTTTCAAGGAAGTGATTTGATTTGAAAGTCTCTTCGTAAGCATTCACTTAGGCAGAGGAACGGCACCACGCCCCGAAGGGGCGATCCAATAGTAGCCGTGGGCGGAGCCCACGGTAAATGAGTATCACCATCACCGAACGGACCCCTAGCAGGGGTCCACCAATCTCTTCGAATCGTGCTGATGGTCGACCCCGCCAGGGTCGATCGTCCTGAGCTGGGACTTCCTTATTCCACGGGTTTCGCCCGTGGCTACTGTTGGTCGGCCCCTTCGGGGCCTGAACCCTTCTTGCCGTCCGTAACTGCTAGATATATCTCTCGCCGCACTGACTGGCTCCCAGGTCAGTGTGGGAACGAAATTGTGAATTCAAATCACCTCTTTGAAAGCGAATGCGTATCAGTTGAGCAAAATGAGGGATCAAAAGCAGCACGGCTTTCCATAAAGATTCTCTCTTTAAGAACTTCATCCAAGAGCAGCCTCGACTATTGAGACCTTTCAAGATGGGAGAGACAGAACAACTTATGTACAACGTCGAACAAGATATTCATGAAGTTCTCACAAAATGGCGGCAATTCCTGTAAGACGCGGGTAGGGGCGACCCCGCGGTCGCCCCTTTTGATTTCCCCCCCCTCTTTGTTCCATTAAAATGTCACATATCGTCGTCCTCGTCACCCGGCCATTCAATGTAAGGCTTCTCCACATCCACCATAGCGTTGACCATCATCTCAACAAGTCCCGTGTACCAGATTACCGGTCTTCTCGAAGACCTCGTAATGTTCAAACAATCGCGGATCATCCCTTTGCAGTTCGAACACGGCGCACAGACCATTTTGCGTATGGACGGGTCCATTTCATCCTGGAACGCGTTCAGAATCTGAGTCAGTTTTTTCCGTCCCGATACAAGCCGCTTCCAGTCAGGGAAATTTCCCGAAGACATAATTGCGAATCCTGAACCTCCGCCGCAGCAGTAATTTTCTACGCCGTGTGGAGTCATTTCTCGGAAACGACCGGGAGGCGTTATGGCCCTAAGCACATTCCGTTGCGGTTCCACAATCCCCATAAGCCTAACTATATTACAAGGATCGTGGATAGTTACCGGAAAGTCATTCTTGAGCGGATTGAATTTGATTTTGCCGCTTTTCACTATGTCCCAAAGCAACGTATAGGAGCTTTCCCTGGGAATCATTTGTTCTCCGGGAAGCAGGCGATCGGCTATTACTGTGAGCGCTTTGTGAGCATGACCACATTCCCCGATGACTATCTTCTTTACTCCCAACTCTCTAGCTATTTCCAAGTGCTTCAGGGCAACACGCGGAAATTGAACGTCATCGTACCAGAGACCGTAATTTACGGCATCGTACCCAGCCAATTCTGTCGATAAAGTGTAATTGATGCCGGCGGCATCAAAAAGGATCGCAAAAGACGCGGGGTTTTCCGGCCATGCCATGAACTCGCCGGCATTGTGAAGAAGAAGTATATCGGCGCCTTTTTTATCCAGAGGGATGGTGATGCGTCTTCCAATCTTTTCTTCAATATCGTCCTCGATGTACTCGATGATGTCTGCTATTGCGGCCGTAGTCATACCGGTGCTGGAACCGAACGTCAAATGCTTTACCGACCCTTTCTCGTGTATCTCCGCTGGAGCTATACCAAGCTCGGAACTGAAAATTTTTCTAAGTTCGTGCGTGATCAGGCCGTTATCAACTCCAATAGGACAGACCTGAGTGCAGCGTCGGCAGAGGGTGCACCTATAAGCCAGCTCAGCCAACCTCGCGACCGTTTCCCAGTTGAGATCTATATCGTGGCCCCGAAAACCTGCAAGCAGCCTCCCGCCTGTGGAAAGATACTTCTTGCCTATTTTGCGCAGCACGTCAGCTCTAAAAGTCGGTCGATAAATGTCCTTTCTACCGCTCATTTCATACACCGGACAAGCTTCGGCACAAGTTTGACATTTCGCGCAATATTCCAAGGACAGCGTCAAAGGTTGAAGGAAAGTCCAATTGTTCTCTTTACTCAGCAGCTTTCGGAATCCAGCGAGGAACTTGTCCACAAGCTCCTGCTCCTCCTGGGGGGTCTTGGGTCGAGGCAGATTCAGGGCGCTTACTCCGTCCAAAGTGTGTTCCCACCGCTCTTTCTGATCCTCTTTGAGTTCGCTGATAGGCTGCTCTTCAAAGTCCTCATAGGGCGGAGGCAGGGGAGGAAGGTCCTCAACCTTTATGGTTTCCAACGGCTGAGTCGTCTTTCTTGATATTTCTTCGGGTTTCATACAGGTCCTCCGATTATTTTTTCTCGTCTTTAGGGGCCCACGGATTACTTGTGGCTACATCCGCCCAGTTCTTGGTTCCGCCTTCAGCTCCCACATGGGGAGCGGACCAGGTGACCGGATAAGCGAGATATTTTCTGATCTTGGAATCCATTCCGGCGTCTCCCACATTGGGGTTGTCATCCCATTTGACTTTGTCCCACATGAAGTATTTCGAAACCATATGCGTCATGTGCGTGAATGGAAAGTACGCCCAAAAACCGATAAAAAGGAGAAGATTGACTACATGCATTCCACTGAGATGCGCTTCATACCCACGGCTGATTTGAAAGTTATCATGCTGACTAGAAATTGTCTGGCCGCTTCGAAACCGGGATCTCTCAACCACACCAGAAAGCCGGTCACGAAGATCGCGCCTAGCCATATTAGGTTCATGTAGTCGATACCTGCCGTAAAATCCTTCAGCATCGGATCCTTCGCTCTCTTGATTGTTAATCCTACGACCCCGACGGTCCCCAGGATGTAGCCTATGACGCCGAATATCTGCGTCAAAGCCTGAACGAACGATGCGATGGAAGAAGCTGAGGGCGGAAAACCGGCGGCCTCCAGAATTGCCCCGATAACAAGGAATACCAGGCCGCCTATACAAAGGTACAACCCCATATGGAATGGAAAAGACCAGTACCACAAGGGACGATTATCTTCGTACAGTGCTCTGATAAAAAGAATTTCAGGTACCATAAAAGCATATTGAGCAACGTGGTCTTTGTGCCTTTCCTTTTTCCAGTGATCGACTTCCTCGAAAAAGGAACCTCCATAAGGCTTGCCCTCATGCGGCACGGGATAAAGCTCCCAGCGGACATGCATGGGCATCGTGAAATACCGGATAAGCTTCGCTGCAAACGCGATCACGAAAATTAAGCCGGTTACGTATGTCAATAATTTGAGCAGACCGATGCCATCCATCTTTAAGACACCTCCCGGAAAATTAGTTTTTATTGGACCCGACCATTCAAAAATTGCGGAGAGTTGTATATTTAACCAAATTATCACATTCCTGAATTTTATGCAGGACTTTATCCCGGCTTTCTACGGTTTTTTTGAGTTAAATCATGGACTCACTTTTGAACATGCTTCGACTAGCGGCTCCCACAATATGTTACGTAGGTTGTCACCGCGCCTCGGCGGGTGACAATATTTAGTCGACGAATGAGGTCGCTGTGGATAATCGTGTCAGTCGTATCGGAACCAATATGATTGGAACCAAAAAGTGCCGAAAAAGAAGACGGTGCCGAAAGTTGCTGAACCGGAACGATCAATATAAGGAAGGAATCATCCTCAGTCGAGTGAAGAACAGTGACATGTTACAGGTCGGATTGGAGGTTTGCGAAGAGGTAATTGGCTGCTGATCGGCCCGTAAAAATCAGCATTCACCGATTTGTCGTTCGTCTCTGTCCCACTCGGAGTAATGGTCCTCCTGAGGTTCGCCGTGTTCAGCCTTGAACTCGGGAAGGGGATCATCCGCATAATCGGCTCGAAAGAATTTCTCCACCCAGTCTTGGCCCCATTCGTCTTCTTCGAGAAATGCCCGCAATTCTTTGACCCCCTTTAAATTGCGGCATTCCACCCACCCATCTTTTTCATTCATAAGAGACAATTCCTCGGGATTTGCCTCAGACCAATCTATGAAGTAAGGGGAATGAGAGCTGAGCAATACCTGTTTGCCCGGATTTGCGACAACAAAACGGTGCATGAGGCCGTAAAGGACCCGCAACCTATTGGGATTGAGATAAGTTTCCGGTTCTTCGATGAAGAAGATACGAGGATGATCCGGTAAATGGAACAACGAGCAAAGGGCCAGAAATACAAGAAACCCGTCAGATAACTGCGGACCTACAAAATAGCCGGATTTGTTTTCTTCCTCAACTCCAATGCCGACCTGGCTGGGATCTCCGAGATGGGGCGTGAATATCCTTTTGATTCCAGGCACACTCCTTCTAATCTCTTGACAAATCCTGTCAAAATTTTCCGGGTAATTTCTCTCCAAATGGTGAAGCACAGCCGCCAGGTTTTCTCCGGTATGATCTAGCAGGTACGAATCCTGGACAGCCGAGGGTTTTTTTATGATGTCCGGAATGAATCTATACCTCTTAATCTTTGACAGGTACTGTGCTACGGCCCGAATCCTTCGCTCCGCATCATTCCAGGCATGGCCTCTTCTCATCTGAGCCATCTTCGATTCTCTGGCCTTAACATCCGCTATGGTGAACAGGATTTCTCCCTGAACTTCCTGCAGGGTTTCCTCTTTAATTTGATATTCATTTCGTCGAATTTCCGTGAAGATAAGCGTATAACTGTAATTCACCCCGTCGACTTCCACCGTGATTTCAAAATGTAGATCGGGGTCTGGTGGGTTGGTATCATCTTTTTCGCGACGACTCAGGGTCTGCCGAAAAGTGAAAGGACCCGGTCCAAATGCGCTGTTAAAAGGACCTGACGACAAAAAACTAAGCATCAATAGTAAGTTGCCCAAATTTGACTTACCCGATCCGTTGGGTCCGATAAACAGATTCAAGGGCCTCACCTGGAAGTCCGCGTCGCGAAAATTCTTGAAATTCTTCACAGAGATGCTTTTGATCATTCCTGGAGCAATTCCTTTCTCAATTCAAGTCTCGCTGCCAAGACCCGGACCTATTATTTTTCGTCCAAGGGAGATGAAATCCAAGTCATCATTGAACGAAGGCGTTCACCCACAGATTCGATCGGGTGTTCGGCCCCAAGTCTCTCCAGAGCCTTAAATACCGGTCTACCTGCGGCGTTCTCCAGAATCCAATCCCGAGCGAATTCTCCTGACCTGATTTCTGCAAGCAATTTTTTCATTTCCGCCTTAGTGCGATCGTCCACGATTCGCCCGCCGCGAGTCATGTCACCATACTGCGCGGTATTGCTTACGGAATATCGCATGCGGCCGATACCACCTTCATAAATTAAATCAACAATCAATTTAAGTTCGTGAAGACATTCGAAATAAGCTATCTCTGGTTGATAGCCAGCCTCGACGAGGGTTTCAAAACCGGCCTGAATCAGTGCGGTAACCCCACCGCATAAAACAGCCTGTTCGCCAAACAAGTCTGTTTCAGTCTCTTCCGCAAAAGTCGTTTCGATCAGTCCGGCTCGAGTCGAACCTAGTGCCCTTGCGTATGCAAGTCCGATATCGCGGCATTGACCTGTGGCATCGCGGTAAATAGCTAATAGGGCAGGCACTCCGGTGCCTTTTTTGTACATTCGACGGACGAGATGCCCCGGGCCTTTTGGGGCCACCATGAATACGTCAATATCGGACGGGGGATCTATTTGCCCGAAATGAACATTGAATCCATGGGCAAAAGCCAGGGTCTTTCCAGGTTTCATCGCAGGGCCGATTTGGTCTTGATACAGCCTTGACTGGGTTTCGTCAGGAACCAAGATCATCACGACGTCACCGATCTGTGCCGCCTTATCCACTTCCATAACTTCAAGACCGGCCTCCGTGACTTTGTCCCAGCGTTGGCTTTGTCGATGAAGTCCTACGACCACGTGGACACCTGAATCCTTAAGATTCAAAGCATGTGCGTGGCCTTGGCTCCCATATCCGATAATAGCGACCGTCTTGCCATCCAGGACCGCAGGGTTCGCGTCCTGGTCATAAAAAATTTTTACCAATTTACGCTCCAGAAGACGATTAACTGGGGAATATTAAAATACGCCGCCGATTGTATCAAAAATGTGGAGTGCTCTCAAGATATATGCCAATCTTTTTGAGTAACGGGACCAGGATTTAATTTTTGTAGTTATTATTTTAGTTCTCCTCCGCGTCTAATTAGGCGAGATTCTCTGTATTATCAGTCACGTTTTTTTTGAACTCCCCGATTCAATGGCTTGATTCTCAGCCTTGAACTGAAGCCTGGGGAGTTCGATGACCACAGTGGTATCGGGTGGCACTGAGGAAGTTAACCAGACATTTCCTCCTATGATGCAGCGCGCTCCGATGACCGTCTCGCCGCCGAGGATGGTAGCCTGCGCATAAATTGTAACGTCGTCTTCAATTGTGGGGTGGCGTTTTTTGCCCCGAAGATAATTTCCACCCTCGGATTCACGAGGAACGGACAATGCCCCCAACGTAACACCCTGATAAATCCGTACTCTATTGCCAATTTCAGTAGTTTCACCGATCACCACGCCGGTGCCATGATCTATAAAAAAATCCGTGCCGATCGTGGCCCCCGGATGAATGTCTATTCCGGTGAGGGAGTGCGCATGTTCGGTCATTATTCTCGGCATCAACGGTATGCTCATCAGGAAAAGCTCGTGAGCGATACGGTAAACAAAAATTGCGTACAAACCCGGATAACAAAACACTATCTCATCAAAACTCTTTGCCGCAGGATCTCCATCATAATGCGCCTTGACATCTTCAGCCAACAATCTGCGCAAGCCCGGCAACTTTTCCATGAGCTGTAGTGCATCTTCACGGCCCGTCTGAATGCACTTTATGCACAGGCTGTCCATCCGTCGGCATTCATGGCGAATACTCCTGGCGATCTGCGTGGACAGCAGATCGAACAGAGTCATCATTTCGTTTCCGAGGTGATATTCCAGTGTAGAATGTGTCAACTCCTGTCTTCCAAAATAGCCGGGGAAAAGAATATCTTTCAAAATGTTTAATATACGTATGATCTCGTCTTTCGAAGGAATCAAAGCCTCGCCTACATGATCCACCGTTTTCTTGTCCGCGCATGAATTTACCATTCCTTGTATTACGGCTCTGAGACGATCCTCCTGCACAGGAATGAAAAGCTCTTCCTGAAATTCGCAGATGTTGCTTGAAGACGTTGCATCAACAGTCGCTTTCATTTTTCCTTCTCCGGGAATCAATTTCGAGTCTGGGAGTATTGTGTAACATCTTATCCTAAAAGGATACCAGTATGTTTTAGAATCTGCACCTTGCAAACTTTGCTATGCTTCATGAGTTATGAAAATGGGCGGGTTCGGTAAGCTGATTTCGGCAGCCTCCTCTGGCGACGCCCGGATTATCACAATTCTTGATTCAATTGGCAGATTCTTTAATCAATGTAAGTTGTTATTCCTTTATGCCGTAGATCGGAGGTTCAATAAATTCGGAACGACACATTGGGCACCTCGCCGGCGTAGTAAGACGTGACCGTTTCTTGAACACAAACCCGCATCGTAGGCAGCGCGCAGGTTCACTGATGATGTTAGCGTTAGTCCCTACTGAGCGCTGTACGTGAATAAGGTGCTCACAGACTTCCTTTTCTGAGATCGCGAGGGCTTGTGAGAGTTCTCGAGCCGTATACTCTCTCTCACGAAGCATTCGAGCGATCCGTTGCCGTATGGTCAGAATTGTGCCCTCCCGCCGGATGGTAGTTATATTTCAGTCTTTGTCCCTTGACAACAATAGTCTTTTTGGTGAGGATAACGGCTCCGCTATGTTCATGGCAATATTTTCACGTAAAACGAGAACGACGGGAGGGAGGATCATATGGCCCAGAGATCGTTAAATAAAGTGTTATTGCTGGGCAACATCGGCAGAGACCCGGAAGTACGATATACCGCATCCGGCAAAGCCGTAGCCACTTTTACATTGGCCACCTCCCAGCGATGGCGCGATCAGGACGGAAACGATCAGGAACGGACCGAATGGCATCGCATCGTTGCATGGGGTCGTCTCGGAGAAATCTGCGGGGAATATTTGAGCAAGGGAAAGCAGGTATTCATAGAAGGTCGTATTCAAACCCGTGAATGGGAAGATCAAGACGGCAATAAGCGAACAACGGTTGAAGTTATTGCTAACGATATGATCATGTTGGGTGGTGGAGGAGGCTATTCCCAGAGTCGTGATGCCGACGAACCGACCTCCAGACCGTCCCAAAAGCAATCTAAATCGCAGACGGAATCCCGACGGCCTGACGATAGCAAGGGCTATCCTCCGCCACCGGAAGACGATATCCCATTTTGACGTAAAATCATGATGGCACCTTTTCCGTTCTTATTGCCGGACTGAGTTCGTAATTTATTTACAAAAGGCAAATCCCTCGAAAAGATGGGAAAATCCCCCAACAGTTGGGCCGCGTGTTTAGAAGAATCCGATACGTATATTGACGATAATTGCATTTGGCCTGCGTTATGACGGAGAATAACTGAGATTGGACTGCCGGATTTGTTCAGATGGTTTATGAGTTACAAGGATTGCAAATCATCTCTGCTCAAGCGAGAGGAAAAGAATCGGATCGGCCGGCCGGAAAACCTGCCTAAGAATTATTTGGAATAACCTCCTCTCCTAGTGAGAAAGCTGGCAGGCTAGGTAGCATGATTTGAGGCGAGCCAAACCCTTTCCATATTGGGAGCTCGTTATGGCGGGGTAACAAAATGATTTCACAACGCGGAGCAAAAGGGTAACCTGGTTTAAAATAAAATGCGGATTACTCTGAAGGAGGAATGATGCGACAAAGCGCGGCGGCCTGGACGTGGGTCACTACAATGGCCTTAGTTTGTCTACTCACTATGAGCGCGTTTAATGAACAGATTTGGGCATTCAATGAGGCGCCGATGCTTGCCAAAATGGTAAAAGAAGGCGCTCTCCCCTCCGTGGACAAGAGGCTGCCCGAAGCTCCTGCTGTTTTAATACCGGTGGATAAGCCGGGCTCCTATGGCGGGACCTGGCGGCGAGCTTATTTGGGCCTGTCCGACCTGGTGGGTGCGCGCCGGCTCCTGTATGATCCGCTTGTTCGATGGAGTCCGACGTACAAGATTGAACCGAACCTAGCTTTGAAATGGGATGTTGATCCGGAAGGCCGAATTTTCACTTTTCACCTGGTGAAGGGAGTGAAATGGTCCGATGGCGCGCCATTCACCGCTGACGATATTCTTTTCTATTTCGAGGACATTCTTTTTGACAAAGAGCTGACGCCCTCTATTCCGATGTGGCTTGCCCCGTCGGGTAACCCGCCGAAGGTTTCAAAAACCGACGATTACACTTTTCGCATCGAATTCGACCAGCCTTACAGTCTGTTTCTGGAGCGCCTCGCTTGTCCTGACGGCATGGCCCTTGTTACTAAGCCCAAGCACTACTTAAAGAAATTTCATAAGAAATATGCCAAACCGGAGGAGCTGGAGGCGCTCCTGAAGGAAAGAAACGCCACAAGCTGGGTGAAGCTTTTTCAGGATGCATCTGATATCTCACGGTCTCTTTTTGTGGAAAAGGGGCTTCCGTCCATATGCGCATGGGTCACCACAGTACCTGCTCCGGCCAAACGTTTCATTATGGAACGAAACCCCTACTATTGGAAGGTCGATCCAGCGGGCAATCAGCTCCCTTACATAGATAGCATAGTTCACGATCTCCAAGCGGAATCGCAAACGATAGTGTTAAAGGCCATAGCGGGCGAGATAGATATGCAGGGCAGGAATTTGGGAGGCATGCAGAATAGTGTTCTGCTATTGGCGAGCGTTGGTCAGGGCAAATACAGGCTCGTGCCGAAGACCTCCACAGCTTCTGTCGGATCGCTCCTCTGCCCTAACTTGAATCACAAGGATCCTGCGATGCAAAAGGTTCTGGCGGATCGCCGGTTCCGAATAGCTCTCTCCCATGCTGTTAATAGAAAAGAGCTTAATAAGATCGTTTATCGGGGCCAAGGAATTCCCCGGCAGGCGGCCCCGCTTCCGGAATCCGATTTCTACAGCGCATCGTACGAAAAGGCATATCTCGAGTATGATCCGGGCAAGGCCAGGGCGTTGTTGGACGAAATGGGACTGACTACAGACAAAGCCGGTAAACGATTACGTCCCGACGGGCAGCCGCTCCGGCTGTCACTGGATGTCGTGGTGAACATCCAAACTTGGGTTGACACTGCGGAGATAATAGCGTCAAATTTAAAGAGCATAGGAATAGATACGGAAGTAAAATCTGAAACAAGGGAGCTGTTCCGGCAGCGTACCCAAAGCGCAGCCCACGACATTGCACTTTGGGCAGGTGACGGAGGGCTGGAATGCTTGCTGGAACCAAGGTGGTACTTCCCCTATAGTACGGAGAGCCTCAACGCCCCGTTGTACGGCCAATGGTGCCAAACCGAAGGCAAGAAAGGAGATGAGCCGCCACAGGAAATAAAAGCTCTTATTGAGATCTACCACAAAATTCTTCGCACAGTTTCACCCGATGAGAAAAAGAAATTATTCAGCGAAATCATTGCCGCCAATGAGCAGAATCTTTGGGTCATAGGCTTAGTTCACAGTCCGCCTGATTACTATGTTATAGCGCCGAACATGTTCAATATCCTCAAAAAGGATTTTGATAGCTGGATTTATCCGAATCCAGGGCCTATTCATCCGGAACAGTTCTCTTTCGAACCTAGGAAATGAATTTCAAAGGCTCGGGAAGATCTCATTTCGCGTTGATTGTCGAAGGAAGCGGCCATGGTGGCTTATATAATTCGCCGCATTCTCATAATGATACCCACTCTGGTGGCGATATCTATTATTTCGTTCATAATAATACAGTTGCCGCCGGGAGACTTTCTCACCACATATATGGCGCAAAGGGCTGAGAGGGGGGAACCTGCGGACCAGGCGGAAATCGAAGCTTTGAGGCAGAGGTTCGGCCTGGACCAGCCTATGTATAAGCAGTATATGTATTGGGCTTGGAATTTTTTGCACGGGGATATGGGCCATTCCTTTGAATGGAATCGCCCCGTATCCAGTCTCATAGCGGAGCGGATACCACTCACGATTCTCATTTCTACTTGCACATTGCTTTTCACATGGGCGGTTTCGGTCCCAATCGGCGTATATTCGGCAGTGCGGCAGTACTCGTGGGTGGACTATTTTCTGACCTTCATCGGTTTTATCGGCCTGGCGACTCCTAATTTCCTTTTCGCCCTGGTTTTGCTTTGGATATCTTATGCGTACCTGGGGATGAGCATCGGTGGACTTTTTTCACCTCAATTCGCTGATGCGTCCTGGAGTATCGCGAAGTTCATTGATCTTCTTAAGCACCTGTGGATTCCCGTAATCATAGTCGGGACTGCCCATACAGCCAAGTTTATCCGCATAATCAGGGGAAACCTGCTCGATGAGCTGAAAAAGCCGTACGTGACTACCGCAAGAGCCAAAGGACTGAGTGAGACCAGATTAATTTTGAAATATCCGGTACGAGTAGCAATCAATCCGTTGGTAAGCACTATAGGATGGACATTGCCGGAATTGATTTCAGGGATAGCAATAACAGCCGTAGTGCTGAACCTTCCCACTTCGGGTCCGCTCCTGCTGAGCGCTCTGTTAAGTCAGGACATGCAGCTTGCGGGCGGTTTTATCATGCTGTTGAGCTTTTTGACGGTGGTTGGAACTCTCGTCTCGGATATTCTTCTGGCCTGGGTCGATCCGCGGATTCGTTTCGGAGCAGGCACATGAATCGGGACCAAGGATCGGAGAATAAGTATTTAAACGCTTCTACCAGGCAATTGATCTGGTGGCAGTACAAGAAGCATGTCCTCGCCATGGTAGGCCTGTGGCTTATTTCAGGCCTCTATATAACAGCAATTTTTTGCGAATTCCTGGCTCCTTACAATAAGGACGTACGGCATTTCGAGGCTACTTATGCTCCACCTTCCAAAATCAGAATGCTTGACGAGAAAGGAAGCATACACCGGCCTTTTGTTTACGGACTGGAGATGACGCTGGACGAGGAAACCCATCAGTTGCGATATGAAGAAGTTATGGATCAGAGATATCCTATTCTCTTTTTGATCAGAGGTGACGAGTACGATTTTTGGGGGCTTTGGCGAAGTGACCTGCATGTGTTCGGGGTAGAACTTCCCGGCAAGCTGTTCCTATTCGGAACCGACCGGATGGGAAGAGACATGTTTAGCCGGTGTTTTTACGGAAGCAGAATTTCTCTATCGATTGGCATGTTTGGGGTGTTGGTGAGTTTGCTTCTCGGGGTCACGTTGGGTGGAATTTCAGGATATCGCGGTGGCTGGGCAGATGGAGTGATCCAAAGAACAATAGAAATAATAAGATGTTTTCCTAGCATACCTCTCTGGATGGGGCTTTCAGCGGCAATGCCTCCCCACTGGCCCGGACTGAAAGTCTATTTCGTTATTACAATCATTCTATCGCTTATTGGATGGACGGACCTTGCGAGAATGGTGCGAGGCAAATTGATAGCCTTGCGCGAGGAGGAATTCGTTCTCGCGGCAAAATTCGCCGGAGCGGGACATGCACGGATCATATTTCGCCATCTGCTGCCTTCTTTTACCAGCCATATAATAGTGACAGCTACATTGGCGATTCCCGGGATGATCCTTGGAGAGACCGCCTTAAGTTTTCTGGGGATAGGCCTCCGCCCTCCTATAACGAGTCTGGGAGTGCTTCTTAAGGAAGCTCAAAATATTACAACAATAGCACTTTATCCGTGGTTGTTGATTCCTGTGGTATTCGTAATAATGATCGTGTTGTCGTTTAACTTTGTTGGGGATGGTCTTCGAGATGCGGTCGATCCATATTCTCGGTAAATAGCATGACACCTGTTTTAACGGTTGATAATCTGCAAGTTCATTTTTTCTTGGATCAGGGAGTGGTGCGGGCTGTGGATGGCGTCAGCTTCACGTTGGACTCCGGCAAAACCTTAGGAATTGTCGGAGAGTCCGGAAGCGGAAAAAGCGTAATAGGTCTTTCCATATTAAGAATCGTGCCGTCGCCGGGAAAGATTGTAGGAGGCAAGATTTTCCTTCGTATGGATAATGATGGAGATCAACCGACACAACTGGACGTCACTTCATTGGATCCTCACGGCCATCAAGCCAAAGAAATCCGCGGCAGCGATATCGGAATGATATTCCAGGAACCGATGAACTCCTTTAGTCCGGTCCATTCAGTGGGAAGCCAGATAATAGAAGCATTACGGCTGCATAGTGACATTTCGAAACATGAGGCTCGCAATAGAGCTATAGAAATGCTGTCTAGGGTTGGAATTCCTCAACCGGAAAATAGGATAGATGCGTATCCGCATCAATTGTCGGGGGGCATGCGACAGAGAGCCATGATCGCTATGGCGCTCGTATGTAATCCCAGAATTCTTATAGCCGACGAGCCGACCACAGCTTTGGACGTCACAGTTCAGGCCCAGATTTTGGATCTGTTGAGGGAGCTTCAAGAAGAATTTGGTATGGCGATAATTTTTATCTCCCACAACTTAGGTGTGATCGCCGAAATTAGTCACGAGGTCCTGGTTATCTATTTCGGACGTGTTATGGAGCAAGCACCGGTGGATACTTTATTCAGGGAACCTCTGCATCCTTATACCAAGGCGCTTCTGAAATCCGTCCCGGGAATCGACACCCCAGTCCGAAGTCATCTGGCCACAATCGAAGGAACATTGCCCGACGCCTACGCGTCCATTCCGGGGTGTCCGTTTTACGCCCGTTGCCATGTATGCCCTACCGGCACAGTCTGTCGTGAGGATCCTTATCATTTGACGAAAGTGGGGCGACGCCATTTCGTGGCCTGCCCGGTGCTATGCTTAAATGAGTAGAGGCCCATCCGTGTCTGAAGCAAAACTCCTGCTCAAAGTGGAAAACCTGAAGAAACACTTTCCTATTATGAGGGGAGTTTTCAAAAAGGTGGTGGGCCATGTGAAGGCCGTAGATGGCGTGAGTTTTAGCATGAACAGCGGTGAAACCATGGGTATTGTCGGGGAATCCGGCTGCGGAAAGACCACGGTTGCACGAATGATCATGGGAGCATATCCGCCAACTGAGGGGAATGTCTGGTTCCAGCCACCTAACGGCGATTCAATGGTTGATTTGGCTCACATAGATCCATCAGAGATGCGATTGTTACGAAAGAATATCCAGATGATTTTTCAGGACCCTTTCGCATCGTTGAACCCACGAATGACCGTACGGGAGATCATCGCAGAGCCTCTGATCGTGAACAAAGTGGCCAGAGGCCGCGATTTGGAAGACCGTGTTCGCGAGTTAGTTGAACTTGTCGGTTTGCGGAGGCAGCATCTTAACCGGTATCCTCATGCTTTTTCAGGAGGTCAACGGCAGCGGATTAGCATCGCGCGTGCGCTTGCATTGTATCCGTCTCTGATTATAGCTGACGAGCCAACGTCGGCTCTCGACGTCTCCGTCCAAGCACAGATTGTCAATCTCATTTTAGACATTCAGGATCGGCTCGGATTGGCATATTTGTTTATTTCACACGACCTGGGGCTAATACGTCATTTCAGCAAAACAATAGTCATCATGTACGTCGGTCGTGTTGTGGAGTTGGCTCCTGCGGAACCGCTTTTCGCAAGACCGAGGCATCCTTATACGGAAGCGCTGATGTCCAATGTGCCAACCACCAGGCCGGAATTGGTGGGCCGTAGGCTCATACTGAAAGGTGAACCTGCCGATCCGATTAATCCCCCGGCCGGCTGTCCTTTCCATCCGCGATGCCTTTATGCTGAAGAAATCTGTTCGGCAGTTGTGCCGCCTCTAGCGGAGGTCGAACCCGGCCATACAAGCGCCTGCCACTTTTCCCGTACACTGGACCTCACAGGCTGCGATGCCCTCGGATGCGCCATATGACGGATCAAAGAGGTACGTGACCCGCACACTTTTGTTGAAATTAGAGCGATATGTGGTAGTTTAGCAAGTTAGGTTACAAGTCGAGGTTATTAGCCTGATGGATCGCGAAAATATAAAACGTATCCTTGTATACACTCATAATTCCATCGGATTAGGTCATGCTTTCCGCACGCTGGCAGCGATTACCGGTATCAAAAAATGGCGGCCTGACATTGATTTTCTCGTGATCTCCGGCACGTCGATTCAGCAGATCTTCTTCAAGGAAGGTATCGAGGTAATTAAGCTTCCTTCCATTAAGCTGGACATCGATCATCAAGACAGCCCGATGCATTCTCGATATCTTTCGGGTTTTGATCTGGAGTCCATATTCGATTTTCGTCAAAGTATCATTATGAAGACCTTTGACTTTTTTCAGCCTGATGCTCTCATCATTGAACACAATATGACAGGCCAGATGAGCGAGCTCATTCCACTGCTAATGAAAAAGTGGATGCGGAAAGGCGGTCCGGTTGATTTCGCCTTGGCTCATATCTGCCGAGGCATAATGAAATGGATTCCTCTATTACAAATTCCCTACCAGAATCCGAGGCATCGGTCGGAATCCATCAACATAGGGGAACTTTACGATTTCATGTACGTCCTGGAGGATAGGGAAGTTATAGATATCAATAAAGAATTCTTGGGCAATGATCCTGATTTGGAAAAGAAGATTCGATATCTGGGCAAGATTACCAATAAAGTCTATGGAGAATTGCCATCGCGCGAGGAAACTTTTGAACGTTTCGGACTGATGGATCGCAAGATCATTTTAATTTCCCTCGGAAGAAATAACAAAGTCGGGGTTTTGGCCAAGAGCCTCCTGGAAGCTTTAGAAAGTACCGGTTTAAGGGCTAGTCATCAGATTGTGATGGTGCTCGATCCTTATCTCGATCCTGAATTAAACCTATCCATAAAAGATCATCCCCTGAGTAAGGGGGTTCGATTCACGTCGTTTCTGCCGGATCTGGTTGATCTGATCCATCATTCTGAATTGGTCATCTCCCGCGCGGGCTATAACATTGTCAATGAAATCCTTCTCACAGGGACCAAGGCAATTCTTGTTCCGGAAAGCCATGGCGGCGGGGAACAAGAAAAGCGTGCTCGAAGTATTCAGGCCGACAACATTCGGGTACTTATGGAAGAGGATGCATTACGAAATGGCCCTGGAGAGATAATTCTGGATTTTTTGAATGAACCCATGAGGCTTATTTCGCAAAAATTCGACAAGTACGCGATCGGTAAATCAATTATAGATGACCTTGAAAACTGGAAGGCACGCTGCAGGTGCCGTTAATTTCTTTACGGATAGATCCCCCGTATCATGATTGCATCAGCTACCCTCTGAATGGCCAGAATTTGAGCCGCTTCGCGTAATGGAATCTTGTACCTCTGGCTGGATTCCATAACGCTTTCAAATGCTTTTAGCATCAGGTTTTCCAATTTGCGGTTGATCTCATCGACCGGCCAGAAGAAAGACTGTAAATCCTGCACCCATTCGAGATAACTGACTGTGACGCCGCCTGCATTACAGAGAACATCCGGAATAATAAAAACGTCATTTTGATTCAGTATCTCATCCGCTTCCGGAGTGGTTGGCCCATTCGCTCCCTCGGCGACTATCTTGGCCTTGACCTGATCAGCGTTACGAGAAGTGACCTGATTTTCAATTGCTGCCAGGATCAGAATTTCACAATCCAGGGCCAGTAGTTCCTCGTTAGTTATGGAATCGGAATTCGGAAAATCGAGCAGGCATCTTGCGTCTTCATAGTGCCTGGAAAGAGCTATCGGATCCAGCCCATCCTCCTTGATGACTCCCCCACCGGAGCAACTTGCTGCAATGACCTTAAGTCCCATATCGTGCGCCAGCCGGGCCGCTACTGATCCGACGTTGCCAAAACCCTGTACCGCGACTCGACAGTTCTTCGGATCAATATTCTTCATTTTTAAAGCCTGTCGCATAGTGACGGCCACCCCACGTCCGGTGGCCTCGACCCTGCCGAGAGATCCGCCTATCTCTATAGGTTTGCCGGTAACCACTGCAGGTACGGAAAATCCTCGATGCATGGAAAAAGTATCCATGATCCATGCCATGACTTGGGGATTGGTACCCATATCAGGCGCGGGTATATCGCTTTCCGGTCCCATCAGGATGGTCATTTCAGTAGCATAGCGCCGCGTCAGCCTCTCCAGTTCACGCAACGACAGCGCCTTCGGATCTACCACCACCCCGCCCTTCGCTCCACCATATGGCAAATTCATCAGAGCACATTTCCAGGTCATCCACATGGCTAGGGCTCTAACGTCATCCAGCGTCACTGCCGCCGAGTATCGAATTCCGCCCTTTGTCGGGCCTCTCGCGGCGGAGTGATGAACTCGGTAACCGCGGAATATCTGGATTTCGTTGTTGTCCATTAAAACAGGGAAGGAGACTAACAATTCGCGTTTAGGATGACGCAAAGTATCCGCGATCCCTTTCTTAATATTCAGGTGCGATATTGCTTTATCAAACTGTGCCAAGGCGTTCGTGAAGGCGTTATCTTCTGATGTTTTGTCGCGCACGCCTATCACCAGAGGGTCGGAACAAGCACAGCCCTGCTCCGCCTGCGGATTATCGTGAATGTGGTCTGTCATGCAAAGACCCCCGACGTTCCAGACTTTTTAACTACCTATTTGTAAGTGTCGCTGAGCGGTGGGTCAACAAAAATCGGGTATCATGTAGGCGCTAACCCTGCCACAGCAGGAAGAAAGGAAAAAAGGCAAATTTAGACGAGCGACGCACATTCGTTATCGGCATCTCACTCGGTGCCGGGTAGGCGAGCCGGCGAATCGCACATCAATTCTAACAAATCCTCGGTAGCAGTTCTCCGGAGGGTTCGGCCAGGATTCGCGATCCGCCTATCGCGCGTGTTCAGGACCACTTTGCGAGGATTCTCCGAAGTAACCTCACCTATAATCGCGGCTCCGACAGATATAGAGCATTCTCTTAAAAGCTCGATAGCTCTCTTTTCCGAACCATTTGCTACCACAGCTACTATTTTACCTTCATTTGCAGCTTGCAATGGGTCGATCCCGAGTATCTCCGACGCGGCAATGACTGATGGATCCAGAGGAATTGCGGATTCTTCAACGACGATCCCTTTAACGGTAGATGCGGTTATTTCATTGAGCGTCGCTGCTAGTCCTCCGCGAGTCGGGTCACGGAGAAATTTGAGATCCTCGCCGAGCTCCAACAATCTTTCCACCGCCGGCCATACTGAAGCGGAATCGGACTTGAGATCGAAATCAAAAGAGAATTCCGCACGACTTAGCATGACCGCCATCCCGTGGTTGCCTACAGGCCCGGTCACTATGATTCGGTCTCCCTCTTCAATGCGATCCGGACGTGGTGGAACAACAGCCTCAACAAGACCGATCCCGGAAGTATTGATAAAAATTCCGTCAGCGCTGCCTTTCGGTACTACCTTTGTATCGCCTGTTACTATCTCCACGCCGGCCTCGTCAGCCGCCAAAGATACCGAGTTAAGGACATTCTCCATTTGATCCATAGCGAAGCCTTCCTCGACGATAAGGGCCAGTGACAGGTAAGTGGGTCTGGCCCCGGAACAGGCCAGATCGTTGCAGGTGCCGTGGACCGCCAAAGACCCGATATTGCCGCCGGGGAAGAAAATCGGTGAGACCACAAATGAATCTGTCGTATATGCAATGCTTTGACCGGTGCCTGGAAGGACTACGGAGTCCGGGAGAGGCCCCAGATAACCCCGATTAAGCTTGGGAAGGATGAGGTCCCTTATCAAGCGGCCCGTCATTTTGCCGCCACCTCCGTGGCTGAGTAAGACCCGTCTGGTTTTTGACATTAATTTTCCTTTGAGAATTATTCAGGGAGACTTTTTTCCGCAATGGATTATTTCTTTTGCTCCGCAATGTGCCCGGGGGCTGGATGGAAGAGGGAAATTTTCGGGACCCCGCTTTTTGTGTAAAAAGCCGGTTCCCGAACCCTCCGGCAAAAACTCTAACATTACGTCACGATAGTCCGCAAGACGAAGTTTTCGAGCCTCAACATAACCCCGATTTTCCTACACATCCACAATAGGGTGCCAGGCTTGGGCATTCGGCAAGATGAGGAATGTATTGGATTAACACGGTGTGGTCGGGATTTTCTTGACTAGTATAATCACTGTCTCTAATATTAAACGTCCTTTCCTTTCAAAAGGATAAAGGGGGAAATTCAACAACTTAACCCATCAACGCAACTGTCCCGGGAGGGGACGGGGGCCAAGTCGGAATCGGGAAAAGACTCTCTCCGCAGATAACGCAGATGTCGCAGATAAGAAACTATCTTTACTTTTCAGAGAACATGAAAGAGATTTTATCTGCGTAATCGGCGTCATCTGTGGATAGGTCCTCAGAATATGAAATCTAATTTCTCTGCGTTCTCGGCGATCTCCACGGTGAACAATTTGCTGATCGCCTATCTTTAATTGCTATAATTCTGATCAAACGACAACTTGGGGTTTATGGGATTCGGGAAGTCGCCCGATGGGAGGATAAATGTTGTCAGATGTCAAGACTATGGACGCAACGCAGGATTCCGGCCCGGAAAAACAGAGGATTATTACCGCTGAGAGCGGGAGAACGTTGGGAGAGAAAAAATGGCTTTAATAAACTATATGAAAACTGATTTCGCGGAGCCTGCCCCCGGACCCTGATTAGGGCTTCTCGGCGGCAAGTCATTCAGCATGAACCGGAGATTTTCATGAAAAGCCGATCTATTCCAAAGATCGGCAAGCTGTGGCTGGTTCTGGCTACGGTGTTGGTCCCGTTGCTCCTTGGTCATGCCTTGCCTTAAGCGACACCTTGGAATTCCTGCGATATGGAGGGCCACCAATGAGAACAAATCGTAATTGGACGAACAGGTTGCTCGGGACGGCGGCAATCTTGGTCTGTATTCTGCTGCCTGTATCCGCAATCGCGCGAGAGCCCTCAGTGAATAAACGAGTGTTCCAGGCGGCCAAACGGTTCTCTGGAGCAGATCAGGACCTTGCTGGCAAAGGGTGGTGACGTGAATGCCGAAGACAAATACCGCCGAACGGTCCTCATGTTCGCTGCCGAGTCGGGAAATCCCGAAGCCGTGAAATTCCTGATCGATAAGGGAGCTGACGTGCATGCCAAGAGCATTGTGGGCGAAACGGCCCTCATGGAAGCTGCCGGGTCACGAGTTTCTCGAAGGCAATAAATTCTATATCGATAAGGACCTCATAGGGCGGAGAGAGAGCAAATCAGGCTACGGACACCTCATGGACGCTCCCAAGCCGGTAAATTTTGAAATCGTGAAACTTCTTATCGATAAGGGAGCTGACATCAATGCCGAGGACGAAAAGGGCTTCACGGCCCTCATGTTCGTTGCCGAGTCTGGAAGTGGCGAAGTCGCGAAATTCCTCATCGATGAAGGAGCTGACGTCAATGCCAAGGCCACACTTGTTGGCGAAACGGTCCTCATGAAGGCTGCCAGGTCGGGAAATATCGAAGTCGCGAAACTCCTCATCGATAAAGGAGCTGACGTCAATGCCAAGGGCAAAGACGGCCAAACTGTCCTCATGGAGGCTGTTTGGGGAAGAAACCTCGAAGTAGTGAAGCTCATCGTCGAAAAGGGAGCCGACGTCAATGCCAAGGACGTATTCGGCAATACTCCTGTGAGCCCTCTTCATGGCCCAAGACAGCCCGAAATTGTTCAGTACTTGAAGGAACACGGCGCGAAGTGATCTGATACGATATGGACGACGAAACAGCAGAAATTGGCTGTGGACAAGAATGGCAAGGGGTCACCCATTAAGAGGTCCTCTGTCAAGGAAAATACTTCCCCTCGTGCAAGGAAATCATTGTTTCCTTGCTGAGATAAGCGGTTGTGTTGCGTGCAGCCTCCGTCAGAGCCGTTTCTTCGCCTTTGCCGCGATGTTTCTCGGGTGGTGTCGGTGGATCTGCGCTGCAGATCTTTTACCGCACTAGTCACCCATCAGGATCAAGGCTTCCGCCCCGTTAGGGGTTTGGCCCCTTCCGCTCCTAGCGGACCAGAAAATCTTCGGTCCCATGCCGTGTCCAAGTGTTTTTTGGACAGATCTCGTGGTTCTAGGACCAACCCAATGATGGCTCACGACATGGATGGCAAAGAGTCCGGCATCCCGGATCTGACGGGAGTAAGCGGTCTCCTAATCAGGTCTGGTGGTTCTTCCAACCCCAACGCTAGTTGGCCGCTCACTCCAACTCATCAAGCAAAAAACTTGTCTGAATCAAACGGGACCTGGTCCCGTATAATGTAATAAGCTGCACGGCACAGCTTATGAGCCAGTGCGCTGTGTGCAACCATGAGATTAGTCCGACTTGCCTTGCGATCGTAGTAGGCCTTCATCTTTGGATCCAAGCGACGAGTCATTTCTGCGGCCTCAGAGAAGGCCCATGCGAGATATTTGTTACCGTTTTTCTTGTTTCCCTTTCCTTTTCCTTTGCCAGCGCTCAACCACCGGGTAGGAACCTTTCGGCAATAAGAAGCATAGTTGCCGACTTGGGGAAAGCGATCTACAGAGCCGGTCTCCAGCATAATCGTTAACGACAGAATAGTCCCCACCCCGGGAATAGTCTTTAGAAGCGTGTATTCTTGCTTCAATAGGGCTTTGGCTTCCACCGCTTTCTCGACCTTGTTGATTTGTCGTGTTAAGTGATCAATGGCTTCCTTGCTAACTCGCCCGCATAAAGCCAAGTCATCGTCTTCGTCCAGCAACGGGGCGACATGGTCGCTGGTCAGTTGCTTTATCTTCTCGACCGGTATGCTTACGCCTGCATTACGGGCGATGATGTTTTTCAGACTGTTTATCAGCGATGTTCTGAGCTTCACCAGATGCATTCTTTTCCTGAGCAGATCGCGGACAGGTCGGTGCTCTCGGGGATAGATATAGCCTTGGGGCAGTATACCCAGACGTAGCATCTCAGCCAGCCATTGTGCATCGCTCGAATCATCGGAATGCTTGAGTCCCTTGTATTTCTGAATGGCAGCAGGGTTGGCTAGACGCACTTGGTAACCCGTCTCCATCAGAGCATCCACGAGCCAGTACCAGTTGAATGTGGATTCAACCGCTATGGCCACAAGGCTTTCTCGATAAGGCTCAAGGGCGAGGGTCATGAGCTGCGGGTCGTTGTCCAGCTTCGCTTTGAAGACTTTCTTCCCTTCTTGATCCAACACAGCCAAATGACTGCTCCTTGAATGAAGATCAAATCCAGCGTACAATTTCATGGGCGCCTCCTGTTCTTGTGCGCTAACACATGGGGGTAGTATATCCCCTTAAAACAGAGGCGCCTATCAGGCATTTAGCGCTGTCACCTGACAGCTATAAACCTCTTAGATGATTATCAGGTCTTGAAAAGCCAGTTCTCAGTCTTTCGCTGTTCTTGAAATCACTTTACTGACGGTGCTGTAGTGAATTTTCAGGTGATCCCCGATCTGCTTGCGAGTGTAATAACCGTATTTCACGTGTGCTTCGTAAATACACCGATCTCTGGTGGTTTTTCAGTCGCGGGAACCCGCTTTTTATGTAAAAAGGTGCTCCGCGCATGGCGAACATGCATAACGCAACACCGAAGTTTATCGAGGGCTCCCAGGCTCACGATGCATGTTGGCGCCACGCCCAGTGGGCCCGAACCCTCCGGCAAAAACTCTAATATTGCTGGCGGTGAATCAAAGTGGTTGGTAGCGCCGACCTTCCCGCGAACACGCTGGATGTATAGTGAGTCATACGATTCCGGGTACACCATACTCAATTTGTGCTATGGGGCTGCAGTGCAGGGGAAGAGTGATAGGAGAGTTCCGTGGCCTGCGGGGGATTGCAAAAGCACCCTGCCCGAAGCCCTTGCCCGGCCGGGGTTGCAAAAGACACCCTCCGGATCATTCTTCCTACGTCGCCCCATATTTATAATACGCGGCGCAGGTTCCTTCAGATGAGACCATACACGGTCCAACAGGATCTTCCGGTGTGCATTCTTTTCCAAACAAACCGCATTTATCGGGTGTTCTGCTGCCTGTAAGGATCGCGGCGCAAAGACAGCGAGGATCGTCTTTTGCGGGCGGCACTTCGACAGGGAGCTGGATAGTTGCATCAAATTTGGCATAAGGTCCTTTGAGAGCCAGGCCGCTGCCCGGGATATTTCCAAGACCTCTCCACATGGCATCCGTAGACTCGAAGACCTCGTCCACCACAGCACGAGCAGTAATATTGCCTTGACCTCTAACCACTCGCTTATAATCATTTAATATTTCAGGATGATGATCCACTGCCATTTTCGCCAGGTCCTTCAGCGCGATTAATATATCCAACGGCTCGAAACCAGCAACCACTCCAGGTTTTTGAAATTCATCCACAAGATATCCATAACAATCCGAACCGATTATTGCAGAAACATGACCAGGCAGTAAAAAGCCGTGCAGGTCCTTCTTGGCGGCTAAAATTTTAAGCGGTTGATGAATGGTTTTGAAAGCAGGAAGTACAAATAGATTTTCAATCTTCTTAGCGAGAGCCATTTTGAGAGTTACGGCTATCGTAGGAGAGGTGGTTTCAAAGCCCACACCAAGGAAAACGACAGGACGAGGCGCCTCCTCGGCTGCTACACCTATGGTATCACTGGGTGAATAGATCACTCGTACGCGGCCACCTTCGGCCCGAAAACTCGCAAGCGAGCCGAAGGAGCCTGGAACACGCACCAGATCACCAAAAGTTACTATGCAAGCCTGGTGATTTTCTCCCGTGAGGATCGCTCGATCTATAAAGCTTTTTTCGGTGACGCATACAGGACAGCCCGGGCCCGAGACCAGTTGAAGATTTTGCGGCAGTAGCTTTTTCAATCCCGCGGCGTGAATTGCCATGGTATGAGTGCCGCAAACTTCCATAAACCGCAGCACGTCCTGATGATTTGCGCATATTTGCCTAATGGATCGCACCAGAGCGCGTGCTGTTAAACTCTCGTCGCCGAGCTTCACGTTTCCTCCATCTCGGCGGTTGCTGCTGCGAGTTCTCTGAATAAATCCAGGCGGATTTCGGCCTCTTCTTTGTCAAGAACCTCTATCCCGAACCCTGCATGAATAATCAGGTAATCTCCGACGCGTGCATGCGGTATCATCATGATATTTACGTCAGTTTTGATACCCGCAGAATCTACCCTTCCGAGTCCTTCACCGGTTATTTCAATGAGCTGCATTGGGATCGCCAGACACATATTGTTCAACCTCTGATTGCGAAAATTATAGTAATGAAGGTACTGGTTAACTGCCTCAAACCAGGGAACTACAAATTTAGGAGTTTTTTGAAGGGGGGTGCGGGAGGAAATCCCGCGCAGACGCGGGACAAAAAGTTTCCTCCCGCATTTTCCCTTCTTTCCCTTCTCTTCCCTCTCTCGCTCTTCTCCGCCATCGTTCCCGGGCGGCCACCGCTTGGCCCAGAGCTATCCCGCCGTCATTGGGCGGAATCGATTCGTGTAGCAGAATCTGAAGCCGTTCGGTTTCGAGCAATGTCAAAGTTCTTTCCGTTAGAAGCCTATTCTGAAAACATCCACCGGTAAGGCCTACGATGTCTATTCCTGTCTTACGAGCAAGCTTCGTAACGATATCCAGCTGTGAGGCGCGCAACACTATTGTGAAACCGTGCAGAGACAATTTCCGCAGCGGTCCCTGAAATAATATCCTCAGCCACGCATCGAATCAAGGCGGCAGGATCGAGGCTCATGCCATCGGAATCGAGATATCTGAGTGGATACTCGCCCTGTTCATTTTTGTCGGCGATCCCTTCCAGCCACATGGCCGCTTGACCTTCAAAAGTCACCTCTCGTGTAAACCCTGCTGCGGCCGCGGCAGCATCAAATAGACGCCCGCACGACGATGTTAAAGGGCAATTAATTCTTTTCTTTATTGCTTCCAGCCAAAGCGGGTGCTGATTGGAATAATCGGCCAGGAGCGGCCCGAACCTTTCGGGTATCGCGGCGTCAATGCCAAGAAGCCCAGCCAAAATTCGTACGGGTTCGCGAATGGCGGCCTCGCCTCCAGGAAGTGGAAAAAGGCCGATGTGAGCTTCGCGACTGAAGTTCGTCAAATCCGCGATTAGAAATTCCCCACCCCAGATTCCTCCGTCAGTTCCGAAGCCGGTTCCATCAAAAACTGCAAAGATGCACGGACCGCTGAGCTGATGCTGTACTAGAAGGCTCACCGCATGCGCATGATGATGGAAAACCTCCTCCACCGGGATTTTCATTTCCTTGGCGAGGCTATTGCTGAAATATTCAGGATGCGGATCTACAGCCAATAAATTTGGGACCACGTCCAAATATCCGGTCAAGACTTCGATAGACTGGTGGAAATACTTCTGTGCCACCGGGGACGCCAGATCCCCGACGTGAGGGCCTGGAATCACCTGGTTTCCTTTTGTTATAGCAAGAGAATTTTTGAGGTCGCCCCCTGTGGCCAGGATGACAATATCCTTTCCGCTTACCGGCTGATTTACATGTTCCTGAGCAGGGGGTTCGCTCGGTAACTCGCCGGATCGTCAAAAAGTTCGTGCCGATAAGGTAAGCTCGCTCGGAACCAATCCTCTGGATCTCCTAAAGGTGGTAGCTCGATTGCCAATCACGCGAAAAATCGAATCATCAGCACGGAGAACTATTTCGCGATTATGAATCAAAAAAGCATCCACTAGGTCACCGACTCGCTCGTGCGGCTTCTCTATTTCCTCTGACGATTGGCTCCTCAGAACGGTTGCCCGAAGTCATTACCAATGCTATGGGTCTTTCTAAAGACCGGAATCTCAGGGTGCCCGAACAACAGATGGTGCAGGGGCGAATAAGGCAACATAACTCCCAAAGTCCTAACAAAGGGAGCGACGTTAGAAGCCAGCTTTTCACCTCGCGCATCCATGAGAACTATAGGCGCAACCGGAGAGGTTAGGATCCTCGTTTCCTCGTCGTTCAATGTGCAGAATCTTCTGACCGTCTCCAGATTCGGCATCATCACTGCAAAGGGCTTCTCGGCTCGACCCTTACGATCTCGCAGTAAGGATACGGCGGTCTCATTTAGAGCATCACATGCAATATGAAAGCCGCCGATTCCCTTTATGGCCAGGACCTTTCCTTGACTTAGTAATCGAACCGCCTCCAGGATTGGGTCGCCAGTGAAAGATTCACCTTTGACGCCGGTCAGACGCAGGGCAGGTCCGCAAGTCGGGCATGAATTTGTCTCGGAATGAAACCGGCGGTCCATAGGATCGTCATATTCGTTCTTGCATTGAGGGCACATGACGAAATCCGCCATGCTAGTGCGCTCCCGGTCATAAGGGAATGAACGCACAACCGTGAATCTTGGTCCGCAAAGTGTGCAAGTAATAAATGGGTATAGGTACCGGGAATTATCGGGGTCAAACAATTCTTTCAGGCATTCAGGGCATACAGCCACGTCAGGTGGGATAGGAGTAATCGAACGTTTACCAGCGAAGCTTGCTTCTATTCGGAAACCGGTTTCCCCCAAAACAGGTACATCGGATAAGTCGGTCTTTCCCACGCGTCCGGGGAATGGGATCATCTCCGGGAGATCGGTCATGAATCGGCGGCATTGCCCAAGGCTGCCTTCAATTTCGATGTGAACACCACTGCTGGAATTTACTACCCAGCCGCTGAGTCCCAATTTAGTTGCCAAACGATAAACAGTGGGCCGGAAGCCGATTCCCTGGAGAACCCCGGTGAGTACGACGTGTTGGCGAATTATTTTTTCCGATTCGGAATGGTCCTCTAAAAAATGCTCCACAATTCCTGCCCTTGGTACATGCTGATATCTGTAGCTTATCTGTTTTGCCCCGCATTTGGAAGAGATGCACTATTTTAGATTGCCATACAATGAAAAGCCGTTATATTGTCAGATGTAAAGGGAACAAACTCCCTCTGGACCGGACGTAAAAATTTAGATTGAGAAATGTAATTCACCATAGGAGACAACTTCACAATGAAGAGATTGCTCGCTATATCACTGGCTTTGCTTTTAATATCGGCTTCCCCATTAATCGCCGGATCCAAAGGTTTTGGCGGTGGAAGGGGATCTTTCCGACCTGCAACGCCACCCAGAACCCTGCAGCAACAGGGGCAACCAAAAACAATTAAGGATCTGGGGGTTAATCCGAGTTCCAAATCGCCCATTGATTCAGTCAAAGGTCGGTCAACTACTACTTCCGGTCCTGTGGCCGGGGCAGGAACTCCTCAAGCCGCGCCGGCGCCGGCTTCAGGTTTCTTCGGATCTAGCTGGTTCGGATCCAGTTGGATGAACTGGGCAATCTTAGGTTACCTATTCGGCAGACATACCTCCCCGAGTCCGGAAGAAGTCAGAATTCGAGAGCGAGAAAAGGCCAAGAAAGCCGAAGAGGCCAAACAGAAAGAGCAAACCAAGGAGAAAGAACAAGTAAAGAGCACGGAGCAGAGCACGACTAAAGAACTGACAAAGGAAACGGAAGAAACCAAATTCAAAGAATACAAAGAAGAACCCAAAGGGCAAACAAGGCCGGCGGCCCCAACGGATTCTAAAATGGGACTATAGCCCGGGGGTCCGAAATTTAGAAAGAATTCTGAAGCTAAGCAGAACTCGCCTTATTTAATTATCGAAAATTGCACTTGCCGAAGTAAGGTTTGGATGCTGCTTATCCTACCAAGCAGCATTTAAACTTCGATATACGAATGTCCAATCAAAGCGTCGGAATGAATGAGCCTGCCCTCGGCAGATCTCCGAAGCGAAGTGCTGACTGCCTGATTAGTTTTTTCAAACAGATCGGAATGCAATAAATCGCGCGGCTTTCAGCCGCAGCAATCCGTATAACGGGTCTTCGATTCCTCGCTGTAGGGGGCACGACGTGCGTCCCTATTTCCAGAGCCCCATGTTTCAAGTCGCTCTGTGACGACTCGTCACCTCGGCCGGTTCAGGATAATGCCACGAAATGTATTTCATTGCCGGGTGGTGCCCGGATCGGACGTTGTCGTCACGTCCACTGTGAGTTCCTGGGTGCCTCGTTGCAACCCAATGCGGACAGTGTCGCCGACCTTTTTTTGCAAAACTATGTTGTTAAATTCGTCAAAGGTTGGCGTGGGCGTTCCGTCAACAGATACTATTACGTCCCCGCCCAAGAGTATCGGAGTTGTTCCGTAAAACGCGAGTCGGTCGCCTGCTTTAAGGCCGGCTTTGGCAGCAGGACTACCGGGTACCAATTCGAATATGAGGACTCCCTTGATTGCGGGCAATCCCATCTTCACGGCTACTGCAGGGTCGATATTCCACCAGGATTTAATTCCAAGCCACGGGTAAATGGCGCGACCGATACTTGATAATTTGAGCGGCGACTTTCTTTGCTTGGTTGACGGGAACAGCCAGGCCAATCCCTATGAAACCACCTGTAGGGGTGTAAAGGGCGGTGTTGACTGCTATGACTTCCCCTCGCGAATCTATTAAAGGCCCGCCGCTATTGCCTTGGTTAATCGCTGCATCGGTCTGAATTAGGCCCATCATGGTGTGGTCGCCGACGGCGATGTCGCGATTGAGCGCACTTATGAACCCGGCAGTAGCCGTGTGCTGAAGTCCGAAAGGATTGCCGATGGCAATGACCCTTTGCCCGACGGAAAGCTTATCGGAGTCTCCCATGGGCGCGACTGCCATTCCTGAGAACGGGTCCACTTTAATTATTGCAAGGTCACTGACTGGATCACGCCCCACGAGACGCGCACGGGCCTTCTTTCCGCCGATGAAAGTGACGTCGAGCGTAGTGGCATTGGCTATGACGTGATTGTTAGTGAGTATATTTCCTTCCTCATCGATTACAAAACCGGTCCCTTGGCCGCCTCGCGGTTCCAATTGCATCCAAAAATTCAGAGCCAGACTGGATGCCACAATGTTCACAACGGTTGGGCTGAGGGCTTTGTAAACTCGCATAACTACTGCTTCGCCGGTTTCCAAGGGCGCGTAAGTAGAGGCAGGCTCTACCCGAATAATAGCGGGTTTGCGATTGAGCCATAGACCAATGAGTAGGCCGCCTCCAAATATGACCAATAGAGTGACTATTATTGAGTAGTTCCGGAAACGATTCATTGAAACGATCCTTTTCCACTCAAAAAGTTTGAAAACCAGGACAGCGCATCCTGATCCCATCGATATCGTGTCAATGAGGGTGCAGGTCCTTCATGATTCGGATCATCGCCGTCGCGAGTTTGATGTGGAAGATCATGTCTGTTGGGATTCGAATTCTCCCATCCATTTATCGCGGTGTACGGCTGGTTTAGCGACTCGCCCTTTGGCGACAAAACGCGCATGCCACTGTAAAAAGGATCGTATCCATAGTTCATGCCATTAAATCGCTCAGGAAAAGAAAAAGGCGCATAAGAAGCCGTGACAAACTCAGCATCCACAGGACACATTCGTTTCATATCCGCTCTGTTGGCAAAATCCGGATTCGCTTGGAGTAAATTTCCCTGACGAATGTTATTCGATTCCGGCCCACCTTCCGCAAACAGTATTCCAGGCGGTGCAGGATATTCTCTTGGAGCTTCATCGGCGAGAGCTTCGGTCATAAAATTCAACCAGACCGGCAGCGCGGCTGTACCTCCATATTCTCGTGAGCCAAGTGATGTTTTGATATCATGTCCAAGCCAAACGCCTGTGGTGTATTTCGAATTGAAGCCAACGAACCATGCGTCAGTGCAATCGTCCGTCGTACCCGTCTTCCCCGCGAGATCTTTGCGTTTCGCTCGGGAGACTGATGCCGCAGTACCGGACACACAGGTCTCTCTTAACATGCTCAGCATCACGTACGCCGTTGCCGGGCTAAGCGCCCTTTCCATCGAGGCGCGTCGGGTGATCCATCTGGTCGGGAAAGTGGTTGATAAAAAGAATTCAATTCCGGTGGTGGCGCCCGAAGAACTCTCGGCGACGGCCAAATTCCGCAATTCATCGATAAATCCGGAATTTTCCTCTCCCGAATGGGACATGTCACCATTAATATCAAGATCTTCCGTCACATTTGTCATGAGTTTTCCCGGGTGCGAGGAAAGTTCATCCTTGAGGTGGGCCGCGATATCCAGTGGCTCCATCGAATTGTCTTCCAAGACATTCCCGAACCGATCCTCCACTCTTTTGATCAGCACGGGAGAAATTCTTAGCCCCATATTGGGAAATACAGTGTAAGCCGAGGTAAGCTCAAGGGGCGTCACTTCGGACGAGCCCAAACTGAGAGACAGATTTCTATCTAAATTGGAACGAATGCCCATTTTTCGGGCCATGTGTATTGTTCTCTCCGGGCTTATGTCCATTATTAGCTTTACGGCTGCTATGTTTCTCGATTGGGCAAGCGCCTGCTTTAAAGTGATCGGACCAAGAAATTGCCCATCCGCATTTCTAGGGATCCATGGCTGTTTGGCAGGATCGACCATCACTGCTATAGGCTCATCGACGATCAATGTGTGAGGACTATAGTCAGCCCATTCGAGGGCCGCAGCGTATACCATAGGTTTGAAGGCGCTTCCCGGCTGTCGTACGGCCTGAACAGCTCTGTTGAAACTCGATCGTTCAAAATCAAGTCCACCGACAAGGGCCCTGATGTATCCCGTGTTGTTATCTATGCTCACCACCGCTCCCTCGACCGGCGGAAGAGATTGATGTTCGAGTCTTATAGTGTCACCGCTGGTATCTGCAACCCTAAATTCCAGGAGATCATTGGGCCGATAAGCAATTGCGGATTTGAGCTCCATTCGAAAACGAAGATCTCCTGCCAAAGCCATCGTAAGCTCCTGGAAAGTATTTTCCTTCTTATTTTTTTCCTTTTGCTTGCCCTTTAATTTTTCATTAGTGTTGTTTGCGACAACCAGCGCCTGCACAAGATCTCCTGCATTATAAGAAGCCTTGGTCGGGCTCTTGAGGAACTCGCGGGCCTCGGCAGGTTTCAATCTGCGGACGAGACCGCTTGGCCTGCCCTGCCTCTTCTCCCAGCCGAAAGCTCCCTTCAGCAATGCGCCTTGGGCTTTGTCTTGGAGAGAAATGTCGCAGGTTGTCCAGACGCGTAGTCCTTCATTGTAAAGCTTATTCGCTCCATATTTCGCGACGACATATTGGCGGACAGCCTCCGTGAAATAGGGCACTCTCTGATACGGAGTCGGAAGGTTGTCTCTGAAATTGGGCTCGTCTTTGGCGCTTTTTTTGTATTGATCTTCGGTTATGAAACCGTTTCTCAGCATTGAGTTGAGTACGAACTCTCTTCTCTTTAAGCAGATTTCAACATTCCGCGTGGGAGAGTATTTTGACGGATTTGCCACGAACCCAGCCAACATCCCCGCCTCGGCGATAGTTAATTCGGAAGCGCTTTTTCCGAAATAAATACGTCCGGCAGCCTCCACACCATAGGAGCCTTTGCCAAGATAGATTTCATTGAGGTAAAGTTCTAGAATTTCTTTTTTACTGAAGGTTTTTTCGACCCTGAATGCCAGGATTGCCTCACGGATTTTTCGAGATAGTTTCTTTTCCTTAGAAAGTATAATATTTCTTGTTACTTGCTGAGTTATAGTGCTTCCGCCCTGAGCGAAACTTCCGGATTTGATATTCTTCAGCAGCGCCCGTAATACTCCTGAAAGATCCACGCCGGGATGTGAGAAGAAACGAGCGTCCTCTGCTGCGAGAAACGCATTTGTGACGTGAGGCGGCAACGAGTCCAATTTAACAGGGAAACGTTTCTCTTTATAAAATAAGCCTATGACTGTTCCATCTTCCGCATAGAAAGTCGAAACTGTTTTCGGACGATAACCTCTCAGATCGGGAATTTTAGGCAATTCCGCTGAAAATACGAGATATGTTCCTAATCCCGCTCCAAAGACTCCACATAGCACAGCTATGAGAAGAAGGATGGGAAATCCCGCGGTTATCCAGCTCAGAAATCTGATCAAAAAGCCGCCCCGCAAGGAGCGCCCTTTACGTAAGAGCAAAACCGACACCCTCCGAATATTTCTACGTGTCCCCTCAAACAGCGAAAGTTTATGATACCAAATCCAACCAGTCAAGGGACGCTCAGGCATGTTTTCGCAACGCAATTGTACAGAAACGAATCAGCATGACCGACGTTTTGCATTCCCAATACAGTGCTGCACGGTTCATCGGACCGGCAAGATGTCGGTCCTGCTATTTCACCTCACGTGCATTCTTGACGAACTCACCGGGATGAATTAGTCTCGGCCTTATTCCGAAGGACCAGGAGTGATTTTGAGAGTAGGCCAAGGATTTGACGCTCATCGATTTGAGAATGGACGCAAACTGATCCTGGGGGGGGAAGAGATTGAGTACCCGATGGGACTCTTGGGACATTCGGATGCAGATGTGCTGACACATGCAGTAATAGATGCCATTCTTGGCGCTGCCGGTCTGGGCGATATCGGGATGCATTTTCCGGATACCGACCCGGCTTACGAGGGCGCATCGAGTATCGGGATGCTCAAGACCGTTGCGGATGATATTCGTGGGCTAGGCTTTGAGGTAACCAATATTGATGTCACGGTTTTTGCCCAGAGCCCGAGAATCGCTCCATTCAGGGGGGCGATAATTCGAAATCTAGCCGAGGCTATGACTATAAAACCCGAGCGCATCAGCATCAAAGCTACAACCACTGAAGGAATGGGTTTTATCGGAAGATCCGAAGGTATTGCGGCATCTGCCGTTGTTCTCTTGGAGAATCAATGAGCGGCACAGTGTGGTAAAGAAGGAGTAATTGATGGGACTGAGAATATACAACACATTATCACGAAGAAAGCAGATATTTGAGCCGATTCAGTCAGGCAAAGTGGCAATGTACGTATGTGGTGTGACGGTTTATGACATGTGCCACATCGGCCATGGCCGGTCCGTTGTACTATTTGATGTGATTTTCAGATATCTCAGGACCCAGTACGAAGTAACATATGTGAGAAATTTCACAGATGTAGACGACAAGATCATAAATCGTGCTAATCAACTGGGGGAAAACTGGAAAAACCTTGCTGAAAAATATATTAAAGAATTCTACATCGATATGGATGCCTTAGGGGTGCTGCGGCCAACCTATGAACCAAAAGCGACGGAGCACATCAAGGAGATACAAGATCTCATTAAGAAATTGATAGCTAGGGGTCATGCATACACGACAGATGGAGACGTAATGTTTTCGGTCACCAGTTTCAAATCGTACGGGAAACTGTCTCGCAAAAAAATTGATGAACTTATATCGGGCGCTCGGGTCGAGGTTGATGAAAAAAAGCGCGATCCCTTGGATTTCGCTCTCTGGAAAGCAGCTAAACCCGGAGAACCACACTGGGGAAGCCCTTGGGGACCAGGACGTCCCGGATGGCATATTGAATGCTCAGCCATGAGCATGGCTTACTTAGGTGAACAATTTGACATTCACGGAGGCGGCGCGGATCTCACATTTCCGCACCATGAAAATGAAATAGCACAATCAGAAGCGGCAACTGGGCAGCCTTTTGCCAAGTACTGGATACACAACGGGTTCGTTAATATTCGTGCCGAAAAGATGTCGAAGTCACTTGGTAACGTATTAAATATCAGAGACATACTGAAAGAGATCCATCCCGAGACTCTTAGATTATTCTTATTATCCAGTCATTACCGAAGCCCGCTTGACTATAATGAAACATCAATGCGGGAGGCTGCTTCTGGCCTGGAGCGACTCTATTCGGCCACGGCCAACCTGGACCACCTTACGAACACCGGTGGGAAAGGTGTCGAGGTGCCTTCGGAGCTTACAGCAATCAAGGAACGTTTCGTCAATGCCATGGATGACGACTTTAATACCCCCAAATGCTTGGCCATACTATTCGAAGCCGCTCGAGCAATTAATAGAATGGCGTCTGCGCCGGAATCAGCCCCGCCGCCAAATACGTTAATCGCTATCAAAAGAGAATTCGTGGGAATGGCACGTGAGATATTGGGAATCCTCAATGAAGAACCGGGGGCGTTCATAGAAAGTCTTCGTAAGAAAGGCGCTGAGGCTCTTGCCATAAGTGAAGAGGAAATACTTAGCCTAATAGCAGAGCGAGCGGATGCGAGGAAGAGCAAAAATTTTGCCCGTGCCGATGAGATCCGCGGCCGATTGACAGATGCGGGCATTTCGTTAGAAGACGGCCCGGACGGCACCACATGGAGAGTCATAGATTAAAAATAAATGCAGTGACCAAGATGATTTGGTTCCTTGCATTCCCGGACAACAGGGGCGGTCTGAGAACTGCCGCTAAGACCGACAGCGTCATTTCGAGCGAAGCGAAGCAATCTTCTTTAGTATAGGAGATTCCCAGTTCGCCTTGGTCACAGAGTGACATCAACCAGCAGGGGCACTGTGCGATCAAAACGATACCTGATAGTACCAGATAGTGGCATGTGCACTCAGTCCCATGAAGTGATAAGCGAGGTATCCTGATTGGAAATCCGGGTGGAAGAATTGGATTATATTTATAACCCTGGGACCCCCCTGGAACTGAAAGCACTGGAACAGGTAGCTTTTGCGGTTCCCCATTCTAAAGTGTTGGGGATTATTGGAGCCACGGGTTCGGGAAAGACCACTCTTATAAAGAATTTGAATGGATTGCTGATTCCTACCAAAGGAAAGGTGCTTTTAGACGGCAAAGATACTGATTCTTACGGTGCGTTCCTGAGGCGTAAAGTGGGTGTTGTGTTCCAAAGACCGGAGCGACAGCTGTTCGAATCGACGGTTTACCGAGACATCTCTTTTGCTTTGACACGATTCCCAGGTATGGGAGCTGAAGAAATTAGCGACAGAGTAGAAGAAGCCTGCAAATTTGTGGGATTGGACCTTAAAGCCATCGCCGATCGCTCTCCACTCGCTTTATCCGACGGACAGAAACGAAAAACTGCCATTGCCGGAATATTGGTGAACCGGCCTGAAATCTTTATCTTGGATGAGCCCGCAGTGGGTTTGGATCCTCCCTCATTGAAGGAGCTTGTCCTTTTTCTGCAGAGATTGAAGATTTTGGGCAATAGAACCATATTGATTGTTTCTCATAATATGGATCCATTCCTGGATCTGCTCGATTACATGCTGGTGCTCGATCGAGGGCGAGTAGCGGCTTTTGGCTCCCCTGCTGAGGTTTGTGAATTATTGGATGATGACCCGATTATGAGAGAATTTCTCCCGGAATTGGCACTGTTCGTTCATGATCTTCGCAAGACCGGTTGTGCAGTCGCGAGAGATGAGTATCGAATACCTGAATTGCTGCACCAATTGACCAATCTTTGTTCAAATGAGGGTTGCCCTTGAAGGCCTTAACTTTTGCAGTTCTTTTCAGTTCTATTCTTGCGGCAGGTTTTAATGCCCAGAGCGCAGAGCCGGCCCCTGTTGACGAAGTCGTAAAGCGCGTGCAGAATGTATATGCGCGGCAGTGTTGCTTTGTAGCTCGGTTTGACCAATTGACCGTCAATGTGGGTATGGACCTGAAAGACCGATTCGAGGGCAATATGTATGTCAAGGCTCCGAACCTCATAGCATTGGAAGTAGTGTCTCCTGAAAGGCAGCAGGTCGTAATCCGAGGAAGATCGTATTCTATCTATTTTCCGGACGACGGAAACGCCGCGCGTGGCGAGATCCCGCCGGAAATGAATGTGGAGCATTTCTTCGGTTTTCTTGCGAATCTTGGGGAGTTAGATCGAAATTTTTTAATTTCGTATCCAAACAGATCTTCGGATGAAACTGAAAGACTTATCTTTCTGGAATTGGTAGACCGAAAGAATCCCCAGGGTACTTATCGAATCGTGGTAGGCATCGACATGGACCAATTCATCATTCGTCGAGCAATCATTTACGACGCTTTAGGAAACTATAACCGTTTTGATCTTTCGGAGATTACCTTTCAAACTTCTCTACCTGATTCACGCTTCCAAGTGGCACCAGGAGCTATAGACATAAGAGACGAAAGCACGTCAAAGTCATCTAAACAGTGATTCCAAACAAGTCGTTCCATCTTATAAGCCTCGGCTGTCCGAAGAACCGCGTAGACTCTGAAAAGATTCTTTTCATCATGACATCTGCGGGCTTCGTGTATGCCGATGATCCGGCGAAAGCCGCCATCATGGTAGTCAATACCTGTGCTTTTATTGAACCGGCTGTGGAGGAATCCATAGACACGATATTTGATTATAGACACGAAAATGAAAAAGCTTTTCTCGTGGTGACCGGCTGTCTTCCCTTGCGATACAAGCAAAATTTGAAAAAGATATTACCGGAAGTGAACCTTTTTGTGCCTCCAGACAAAATTCAGGATTTGCCGACGCTTGTGCAGGGCTATATCACCGGGAAGAAGACGGCATCGCAAGCTCCGGGCCGATGCGCGACAGAGACTGATCGCAAATATAGCTCGACTTCCGATTCCAGAATTCTCACCACACCCGGATACGGTTATCTCAAAATAGCTGAGGGATGTTCCAGGAGTTGCCGTTATTGCACAATACCTTCAATTCGCGGTCCTCTGCACAGCTTTGACTCTGATTCGCTCAAAAGAGAGGCGACTTATTTGGCCGCACAAGGGGTACGGGAATTAATACTGGTAGCGCAAGATTTGACCGCATACGGATTAGACAGACGGGAAAAGAATGCACTGGTACGACTCGTCAGAAATCTGAGTACGATCGAAAATATTAAATGGATTCGCCTGATGTACCTCTATCCTGATACCATTCCATCCGGCTTACCCGAGCTGATCCAGGAAAGTGGAAAGGTGCTTCCATATCTGGACATTCCTATACAGCACGTATCCGCTAAGGTGCTGAAGGCAATGGGACGACCTTGGAAAGGGGACAGAATCAAAAGGATGATCAATCGACTTCGGAGTGAAATCCCCGGCTTGGTCCTGAGAACGACATTGATGGTAGGATATCCGGCTGAGGGCGACAAGGAGTTCCGAGAATTACGCGACTTTGTCGAATCGACCGAGATAGAAAAGGTGGGGGTGTTCACTTATTCACCGGAAGAGGGGACATCTGCTTTTGAGATAGGAGATCCGATCTGCACAGACTTAAAGAACGCCCGAGCACAAGAAATTCGATCAATTCATTCACGATTCGAAAACAAACGGAATAAATCTAAAATCGGCAAAATAGAGGATGCATTAGTCGAGGGAGTTGCTTCAGAAACTGAGTTTCTCCTGCAGGGCAGAACGTGGGATCAAGCCCCCGAAGTCGATGGCACACTCTACATAACCGCTGGAAATGCGATGGCCGGCGAGATTCACAAAGTGAGAATAACCGATTCTTACGGTTCGGATCTTTTCGGAGAGATCATCCCATTGCTGTGAGGTGTTGCAGCTTTCGATCCGCCTTGATTATTTTGGGAACACTCGATTCTGGAATCTTTTCTGATTTCAACGGTAAAGATAATAGTAGAGCGCCAATGCCAGAACGAGTGCGCCAAAAACAATAATTTTCACTATAATTGTAGTTTCCATGATCGAAATAATACCAGATCCATCTTTTTAGAGCTCAAAAAATCGTAATCATCAGTAATTCAGGGGTAGAGGAGAATGGCAACGTAATTGCTGCCGCGATCCACGGTTTGCCTATGGAAACGTGATTTATATTTCATGTTATACTTGAACAAATGAATATATTCATCTGTTTTTCTATAATTTTATTGACACAAACCATTCTGCTCTGCTATTATGGACCAGTAGGCTAAGCACGTTGAGGATCGAAGTCCTCACTATAAATGATCGGAACGCAAGCCTTTAAAACTCATGACTCATGACTCTGTGGCTCAATAAAATTCTGAATAGTACCCGCAGGGTCCTCCGGAGAGGATGAAGAATGAGGTCACCTGAAAAAAAATATTGGCCCTCCATCTGGCTGAGCTATTTGTTATTTTTTCTTACCTGTGGATCCGTCTGGGCCGATGTGTCCGGCGAGATCACAGGCGTAAAATTGGATGCGAGCCAGAAGCGAGTTGTAATTGAGTCAAAGGGAACCGTGGGCAAGCATTTGGCACGTGTTATTGGTCGGCCTAATAGATTGGTAATGTATTTCGAGGAAATGTCCATAGGCAAGGTACCGACTACAATCAAATGCGGGGATTTGAACATTAATGAGATTAGATCATCCAACGCGAGGGGTCAGGCACGCGTTGTGCTGGATTTCCAAGAAAATCCTGTTCCCCCTTTTCACGTCCGTAAGGACGGTAATAATGTCTTTGTAATATTCGGATCGCCTTTGAACGCGGATAAAGGAATAAAAGAATTTGTTCCCGATCCGGCGGCAAATCTCGTTGCTCCGGCGGCTCCCGAAATGGGTGCCACTCCGGTCAGAACAAATAATCAGCAACAAAGTACAAGAAAACAGTTCGAGGCTGTCGCAAGCCAGGGAGGAATCAAGCCGGAACAATTTGTTCTAAGTCCTGCGGCGCATAAAGAGGGCAATATTGAGAGGAATGGATCCGAAAAGGATTCCCCGACACATGGCCCCAGGTCTGAAAAGGCCAACACGGCCGAGGCCAAAAAGCTTCCAATCCTATTGGCGCAGAATACGGAAATGAAGAATCCTGCTGCTTCCGCTCGCACTGCTGGAGAAAAAGTGGAGGCCGCCGGGCTTCGGACTAATACGGCAGTTCCAGCGCAACAGAATGAAATTGCGGGCGGCGGCGGGCAAATGGTGAGGGAGGTGAGGCCTCCAGTAACTCCGCCCACTCCTGATCCTCGTCTCGTGGTCCAAGAAATAACTGAGCTTAAGTTTATCCAAGTGGGTCACAATTCGCGGCTTATTATCCGGGGGGGCGATCACCTGGATTATCGCATGACAAAAGTTTCTCCTACAAAAATGAGACTCGATCTCATCAATGCCGAGATTCCAAAAGTCCACCAAAAACCCTTAAAAACGGACCTTTTTTCTACGTCCGTCGAGATGATAGTGCCTGGCTCTCAAACGATTTTCATTCAGCTCAAAGATTCGGTTCCTCATCAGGTGGAGAAGAAGAAAGGCGTGCTCATGATCGATTTTCCTCCACCACGATTCCAAATGACAGCGGATCAAAAAGGAGTTGCAAAGCCCGGAGACACAGCCGGACGGGAAGCCTTCCAGCAAGCCGGTGAAACGCGTCGGGAAGCTGTTAGAGTAATGAAAGAGGAAGAAATTCTCAAGGGCAACGAGAATCGGAGAAAGGCGTTGGAAGTCCTTCAAAGACAGCAAGAGGACGCCGATAAACAGCGGTCCGACCTCATGAAACGATATCGAATTGCCCCTGATCCAGCGGTTTTTAGCAAACCAGTGACTATGGATTTTCAAGGCATCACTTTAAGAAATGCTTTTAGGCTATTAGCGGAACAGGCCGGCATCAACATCATAGTAGACGACAAGGTTGCAGGCACCACGACTCTTCGTCTTTTCCAAGTACCTCTGGGTCAGGTTATCGATACCATAATGAACACTCATGACCTCGACAGAGAGATGATCGGAAATGTTATGCGTGTTGGAAAAAGAGATGATATCAAGAAATTAAAAGATGAGAGGCAAAAGGAATACGGCGATCGAATGCGCGGTGTCAACAAGAGACTGGAAGAAATTCAGAAAGACATTCTAAAGAATCAAGCAGATATCGAGAAAAGCTTGAAGGAGCTGGAAAAAGTCGACGCCGGCGAAACAACCACCGCTGACGATATTCGGACCGAAGAAGTCGGAGAAGCCGGTTGCATAAAAATCAAAGGTGAGGACGTCTGTTTCTTCTATGCAACTGTTAAGCTGGTTTATGCCACCCCAAAAGATGTAGTGAGAGTCCTGCAATGTATGTTCAACCTGAATTGTCCTGGAATAAAGATCTTGGGACAGTCGGTCAATGTGCAGGATCAAGCGCTGGACTATATGCGTGAAGGCGTAGAAGCCGGTAAGGAGGCACGCGAAGCCAAATCTCAAGAGCTGCAGCAGCAAGGATTCGCTCCCGACAGTGCAGGTTACGAACAAAGAATGAGCCAGTTCGATCGCACACAAACAGATCAGCAGAGGACACAGGCGGCCCAGGCGACCGCTGCGCAGATTGGAAAACAGCAGGCACCTGCCCAGGTTACTCTCCCATACGGCACTGATCCCGATCTTGCACAACTCATCGCCAACACTATGTTATGGCCGGACGATCCTAATCGCATGATATTCATCAAGGACACGCAGGATAGGATCGCCCAGATGAAAAAAGTTATTTACACTCTGGATGTTCCTACTCCTCAGGTCTCTGTGGAAGCCAGACTTGTTCAGGCAATCCGCGGTTGGAGCAGAGGCATTGGTATTACCTGGGGCGGCAGGAACAACCAGACGGGTTTGTCGATCCCTTGCAAAAAAGGCTATTGGGGTGTCGAAGGAGCCAGACGATCGGGCACTGGCATAAGCTTCCTGAGCCGAGCTGCGCAGCGAACCCTTGTCCTCCAACTACTCCTTTGTTGCCCTTTCCGGAAGGCACCGCACCGCCCAACCAGTTTGCCGTAAATCTCCCGGCTGTTGCCGGCAGTCTGATGGGTCTGGGAATACAATTCGGTCTGCTCGGCACGAACTATATCACTGAATTAGATGCACGTCTGAGTATTGGTGAGGCTATGAATAAATTAAAGATAATCTCTCGGCCGAAAGTTCAGGTGATGGACAATCAGAAGGCGCTTATAAAGAATGGGGTATCCATTCCTTACATCACCACTGGAATCGGTGGATCTACTCAGACGCAGATGATAGACGCAGATCTGAAACTAGAGGTTAAACCGAAAATCTATTCGGATGGTCGTATCAAAATGGATCTGAAAGTGACTGACGACGAACCCGAGGCCGTGTTAGGCACTTTATCCATACGAAGGCGTAATGCAGAAACGTTCATGATCGTGAAAGATGGGGAAACGGCGGTTATCGGCGGAATTCTTCGAAGCACGAATAGTACGGATCGAGGAGGTTGGCCCGGACTCATGAACGTTCCAGTAGTTAATCTTCTGTTTTCGAATAAGAATAGCTCAAATAATGTGACTGAACTCCTGATATTCGTAACACCGGCCATTGTTAAGCGGCCGCCGGCCGCATCATAAAACATATCTGATTTCCCACTCGCACCCCCGGTTGCTTCCCTCTCGAGAATCGAGAGGGAAGCCCTTCCATATACGGTGTAATTGCTAATACGATCTTCCTCCGACACTGCGGACGATCTTTCAGCGGCTGGTTTAAAGATTACTAAATAGTCTGTCCAATTCCAGCTTAGATGCCGAACCGCGGTTGAATCATGAGGAATGTTCTCTTTAGATCGCGTCGGTGATAGAGCTATTGGACGGCCTGTGGTCGACCTCTGCAACAGGTAATACTAAGTTGCTTTCAAGATGAGACTATTTATCCAGTCGAAGCCGGTGATACTTGCCACTTTCTCCGGGGATTGTTCCAAGGTGGCCAGAGCTTCCACAAGGACACTTTCGACTGCATCCAAGCTCTTGAAGACCTTGTTTGGGAACCACTTTTCACGGATCTCTTCCCAGAGGTGCTCTACGGGATTGAGTTCCGGGCTATAGGGTGGCAAGAAGATGATCCGCATATTCGTGGGAATCTTGAGGTCCTTGGCTCGGTGCCATCCGGCTTTATCCATTACCATGAGGATGAAATCGTTGGGATGACGCTGAGACACCTCAGAGAGAAACAGCGACATGGCGTGTGCATTAACCACGGGAAGAACCAAAGAATCCAGAATGCCATCAGCCGGTGATACTGCCGCATATGCGTAAGTGTATTCGCGAACCATATGACAAGGCACAGATGGTCGCACGCCTGGCGGAGCCCAACAGTTGTGAGGATTATTGATTCTGCCAAAGCGGGCTTCGTCCTGAAACATAGGCAGGACACGCTTTCCTTTTTTCGCTTGGCGTTTGGCCTCTTTGGCTACTTCTCCTTCGAGTTTTTTTTGAACCCTTCTTGGGCCGATTTATTGGCCTTGGGGTGGCGTCGTCTGGGAACTATCTTCCGCCAGCCATGTCTTTCCAACATCCGGTATACGGTCGTCTCGGCCACCTTGTGCCCGAGCCTCTTTTCAAGAGCAGTGCGTACCTCGCTGACCACAAGAATGCCGCCTCTCGATGCCACCTCAAAGAAACCGGACAAGAATTCCTTCTCCTCTTCAAAGGTTAGATATGCTCGCCTCCGGCCTCCCCAGTTCTTCTCTTTGTCTTGCCGCCCAGACAACCACGCCCTGAATTCCGCATGGAAACGAGCGACTGTGGCCCGAGAACGCCCGATCATCTCTCCTACACGAGGCAGCGTCAAACCCATTACTCCGGATAGAACCACTGACATGGCCCTACGCAGCTCATCGGCGTCCCTCGTCTTTCTCGCCACTTCTCGGGCCGCATCCATCACCTCTCCTGAAAAATCTGGCCTTCTTCCCATGTAACATCCCTCCCTGGGGAAAAGGCCATATCATAGTCTCATCTTGATGGCAAGTTGGTATAAGAAGCTCGGCAATTTTTTGTAAAACACATTACCTACATCGTTGCAGGGAAATTGTACATCCAGTTCGGACAAAATTTAGGAACTTGGATCATGTAGGATCTGCAATTTCGCTGACGCGCTCTCAAACCGGCTGCAGGTTGAGGAGTTCTTTCCTGCATCTTTGCAGTATAGAGATGAATTCAGGATCGGGCGGAGGGTTTTGGGGAATTTTCGGTATCACAGCGTTTCCGGAAATTCCGAGCGCGGCTAATTTCTTTTTTTCGCGCTGAACCATCTTTTTGCGATCCGGAACCTGGTGCTTCAGTCTTGTCTTGAATGCTCCATGCAATTCGTTCATAAGCAAGTGTTTAGGCCCTGCCTGCGGTAGTCTCTCCATCAATTCAAGGTACTTTAGAATCTCTCCGTCTGCCGGGAGATTCTCGACCATCTCAATCCATATCAACTCCCGAAGAAGCTCTCGATCTTCAGCAGGCTCCTCCATTATTGTTTCTAGAATTTGATCCGCGGCATCAGGGAATTCGAGCAGTTTCATTCGGTAACCTTTTGCCTGTTTGCCCAATTTTTCTCGTCTTAGGCTGTCCTGCTCCTCGAGCGAGAGAGTCATCCCCTTGGTCCGCTCCATCATAAGATCAATGGTGCTACGAATTTCGCCCATGCAATCCTTCCCGCAATAAACTATCCCAAGAATTCACCACGAAATGAGCTGAGACCCTAGAAAGTTCACATAGGGGCCTAACCGACCATGTACGATAAAAGGACTGTCCGTGGCCAGCCCAGTATACGAGTTCTAGAGGGTTCGGGAATTTCACGGAATGGGGGCCGGAAAATTGGTTCCCGAATTCCGTCTTTCCTCCTCTGTGCAATCTGTGGATTCTGACTATTCACGAATTTGGCCTTCACCGAGGACAATAAATTTAGTCGTGGTAAGATCTTCCGCTCCCATAGGACCGAACGAGTGTATTTTCGTCGTGCTGATCCCGATTTCAGCACCGAGCCCATACACATAACCGTCACTCATCCGCGTCGAAGCATTCACAATCACCGAAGAGGAGTTGACCTCCTTCAAGAATTTTTGGGATGCAGAATAATCCTTTGTTACTATTGTTTCCGTGTGGAGAGATCCATATTTGGCAATATGGCGAATAGCTTCATCAATATCATCCACTACCTTAACCGCCAGAATCAAATCCAAATACTCCGTGAACCAGTCTTCCTCAGTCGCTGATTTCATTGACGGCCTGATTGCCCGGGACCTTTCACATCCTCGTAGTTCTACTCCTGCGGCTTCGAGTGTTGCCGATACCTTTGGCAAGAATTCTTCAGCGACGACTTTGTGGACGAGCAGTGTTTCAAGGGCATTGCAGACACCGGGTCTTTGCACCTTGGAATTCAGTGTCAATTTGATCGCCATCTCAAGATCCGCGGCAGCATCCACATACAGATGGCATACACCCTTATAATGTTTGATTACGGGGATACGAGAATTCGCCGCGACAAAACGTATCAACTCCTCCCCACCTCGAGGAATAATCAGATCTATAAGTTCCTCCAGTTGTAACATATGCAAAATTGCTTCACGGTCTGTCGTGGGAAGCAAATTTATGACATTTCTGTTAACACCATTTTCTCCCAGCGCCTCTTTGAATATATCCACAATAGCTTTATTCGAATTAATCGCTTCCGAGCCGCCTCTAAGGATCACTGCATTGCCCGCTTTTAGACAGAGCGCCCCCGCATCGGCCGTCACATTGGGTCTGGATTCGTAAATTATTCCTATAACCCCCAAAGGTATGCGCATACGGCCGACTTTCATACCATTTGGTCTAGTCCACATATGCACTATTTCTCCGATTGAATCAGGGAAATCAGCTATTTCCTCTAAACCCGCTGCGGTCTGTTCGATGACTTTATCAGATAAGGTAAGTCGGTCGAGCATCGCTGCCGATAAACCCTTCTCTCGTGCCTTTTCCAGATCTTTCCGGTTCTCTTCCTGGAGATGAGAGCGGTGCTCTCTCAATTTGCGAGCAATATCGCGAAGAATTTTTGCTTTGGCGGTCATTGGCAGAACGGCTGCATCCGCGGCTGCATCATGTGTAGCCTTGACCGTGCCAAGCACTGTTTGCTCTAATGACATTCGGTTTCTCCGTTAAGGTCTTCAAATCAAAGATTTGTAGTTGGGGGTACTTGAAATATTTACCAAAAATCCTATCATTGCATTCTATCAGCGTCAATAGACAAGAATTTTAAGGATCACTTCTGCGGATCATCGCTTAAAAATAAAGATTTCCAGGAAAACATCACATGATACCTATTATTTCTATTGTGGGAAAATCTAATTCCGGTAAGACAACTCTTCTCGAAAAAATGGTTAAACAATTGGCGTCCAGAGGATACAGGATTGGCACGATCAAACATGATGCGCACAGCTTCGAGATTGACCACGAAGGGAAAGATTCTTGGCGCCACAAACAGGCCGGAGCCGCTGTCACAATCATATCATCGCCGGCTAAATTGGCCTTAGTGGCTGACACGGACCACGATCATGCAGTTTCGGAGATCCGGGCACTATATATAAGAGGGGTGGATCTGATAATAACCGAAGGCTACAAACGAGAATCACATCCCAAAATAGAAGTTTTCAGGCGGGAAATGCACCGGGAGCTACTCTGCACAGATGACGACAATCTTATAGCCATAGCCGGCAATCCATCTGCTTCGCCGATGGACATTCCGGTATTCGATTTAGATGATGTCCAGCCGTTATGCGATTTCGTCGAGCAACGTTTTTTGAAGCGCGCCTGATCAGTCAGGAACTGCAGTTGGAAAGCGAAGAGTGATGCGAAAGCGGTTCGTGAAATCGACCTTACTGGCAAAGATCTTCACTCATCAGATCCATTAACGCTGCCCATCAGAAATGGGCCGCTCGGCTGCAACTCGAACATGTCTTGATGAAACTGAGAGAAACGGAGTTCATCATTCGGTTCAGCTTCATTAAAACGACTCTGGTCCAATCGATAAGTGAGCCTCCAAGGATCTAATTACCACTGACGAAGACGGGGCTCATCCCTTTAACCATTTTCTTCAAGATTATAATGGCTCATAACCCTGGAAAGCGCTTCCCCGGTTGCACGCCCGAGACGTAACGCAGTTTGCATTCTCTGTGGAGCCTGTTCTGAATTAAGTCCGACAACCCAAAATCCGGCAACCATCCGTTTGCGATTTTTTTTGCCATAAAAAATCGGAAGCGATACGGACCACATGTTAAACATGTACTCGCCCATATCCGCTGCTGCACCTTCCTCACGTATTCGAGCCAGGTCCTCCAGGTATTGATCCGGGTCAGTAACGGTTTTGGGGGTGAACTGCGGTAAAGAATTAGAATAAAGGAGTTTCTCGAGGATTTCTTTATCCATGTGCGCCAAAAAAATTTTTCCCGCCGCGCCTGCGAACACGGGAAGACGCGTTCCCGGCGGGGCTGTGATTTTCAAATCTCTGGATGAATCCACCTGGTCAAGAACTAACAGTTGTGCGCCCGTGCAGATACCAAGAAAAACCACCTCATCCAATTCTTTGGCAAGATTTTCTAAATGAGGCCGAGCTTTGACAACAAGGGGTATCCTTATATCAGCCATGCGTCCAAGGTTTTTCGCTGCATACCCGCACGTATATTTTCTGGTAATAGGGTCCCGCAGCACCCAACCGGATTCTTCCAGAGCCGCTAGAATCCCGTGTGTAGTGGATTTGGCGAGGGAAAGCTTGGACGCGATTTCGCTAATGCCCGGGTTTTTGTCGGACGCGGCTATCATTCTCAGCACCTTCATGGCTTTGGAAACTATCGGTGCCGAGTATGCTTTGTTTTCAGAAGTTTCGCTTTCGATCATCTTGATTTACTCGGTTTGTTCATCATGGTGAAAGCCACTTTTTTTTACTCGTTTCGCGCGTGATTGTCAAATGGTTTAAAGCAGCATAATGATCTTGCTTGACACCCATGACTGAGAGCATTATTCTGAGGCACCAAAGTTCTCGATAGCGAACGCGGTCTGTTTGGGAAATTCATGCTCGTAATTAAACTTGAGGATGTACAAAGGGCCACTTTGCCCATCCGTTCAGGAAATGAAGGCTGGATAGGCGTTTCTCCGGTCGGGGATGCTTATCATGTGGTGGTTCCTGTTGATGTTCAATTAGCTCGAGGTGTTATGGCTTGCAATAGGCCTACCGATGGAACCCCCTTTGGAGGCTATGCATCATGGCTTTATTTCCGATGCGCGCCGTACGAAGACGAAGCGGTAGCAGAGCAGGAGGTTCGTGACACACAAGTCCGTCGGAACAGTCTTGAGCTACTTCGCTGGCTCGACTCGTACGGTATAGAAGCGAAATTGGACGTTCAATAAGCATTTGACATCATCGCGAGATATTACGGTTTTAGGCGTAAACATTAATTCTTTCGAAATCGCGCTTACAAGGAGGAGAAAAGATGCTCCTACCGAAATTCGACTATCACGAGCCCACTACGCTCGAGGAGGCGTTAAATCTGCTTTCTGAGCTTGGCGGTAACGCCAAGCTTCTGGCAGGCGGCACTGATGTGCTGGTGAGAATGAAGCTGAAAGTGGATCGACCCGCGCACGTGATCTCAGTGGCTCGGGTCCCCGGACTTGATCGGATTATTCCTCGTAACGGGCATGCGGTTACGATAGGGGCTGCGGTTTCTGCCGCTGCGCTTGCTCGTCATGAATTGCTTCGAGACCGATTCACGCCGTTGGCCTTGGCAGCAGGTCGTCTTGGCGCTCCCATGATAAGGAATAGGGCCACAATCGGCGGCAACCTTGTCAATGGGCGGCCCGCTGCAGATCTTCCCCCCGCGTGCATGGTCCTTGATACCCAATTAAAACTTAAGAGCCTCAGCGGAGAAAGGGACGTATCGGTCAATGAGTTCTTTAAGGGGCCGGGAGAAACGACAATAGAGCCCCATGAGCTGCTGGTATCGCTTCATATAGAAACTCCACCTCCCTGGACAGGTGGCGCGTACATAAAGCTTGGCGCACGCAAGACGCTGGAAATCTCAATGGTCAACGTAGCCACTCTCTTGACGCTCCAATCACCGGACGGGCCGATTGTGAATGCACGGATTGCTCTAGGCGCAGTGGCCCCCACACCAGTCCGAGCGTACGCGGCCGAACAATTACTGATTGGAGAACATCCTTCTGATGAGCTTTTCCAACGAGCTGGAGAAGTGGGAGTGGGATTATGCACCCCGATTACCGATCATCGCGGCACTATGGAGTACCGGTGCATGATGATCGAGGTGCTGACAAAACGGGCGCTTCGATCCGCCCTGGAATTGGCTAGGTCGTGGAAACCGTAAGTCATCGGGGACGCTTAATCTAAATTCTTGGGGAGAGCAAGATGAAGAGCTTTATTCAACTGACAGTGAATGGCCAACCAGTGGACGCGGCGGTAGAGCCGAATCGTACCCTGCTCCAATTTCTAAGGGAAGATCTTGGTTTAACCGGCACAAAACATGGTTGCGGTCTTGGTGACTGCGGAGCTTGCACTGTAATTTTGGACGGACAGCCTGTCAATTCGTGCCTTGTGCTTGCGATTCATGCCAATGGGAGGGAAGTCCTCACCATCGAAGGACTGGCCGAAAATGGCAAACTGCACCCGATTCAGCAAGCGTTTGTGGATAAAGGATCGATCCAGTGCGGATTCTGCACCCCCGGGATGATTCTTTCAGCCAAAGCTTTGCTTGATACGAATCCGAATCCGACTGAACAAGAAATTCGTATGGCCATCTCAGGAAATCTTTGTCGCTGCACCGGTTACCAGAAAATAGTGGAGGCCATCGGCGAGGCTGCCAAGATAATTCAGGGAAAGGAGGTGTCCTGATATGAGTGAATTCCAAGTCCTCAACACAAGGGCCCCGAGAGTCGACGGTCCGGCCAAAGCGACTGGACAAGCCAAGTACGCGGATGATTTGAGCGTGCAGGGAATGCTCTGGGGGGCTATATTGCACAGCCCTCTTGCCCACGCCAGGATCCTTCACATCGACACCTCCAAGGCCCTTAAGCTGCCGGGAGTGAAGGCGGTTGTGACGGCCAAAGAAGCCGGTTTGATCAAATATGGAGTCTCGCCGGCCAGGTATGATGAGACCCTCTATGCGCATGAAAAGGTCCGTTACGTCGGTGACGAAATTGCGGCAGTAGCCGCGGTGGACCAGGCCACAGCGCAGGCCGCAGTGGATCTTATCAAGGTGGATTACGAAGAATTGCCCGCGGTCTTCGACATGTTCGAAGCCATGAAAGACGGCGCGCCTCAAGTGCATAATGAATTTCCAGGTAATATCAATGCGGAAGTCCATCAGGAATTCGGCGAAACAGAAGCGGCTATGGCAACGGCCGATCTGGTGGTGGACAACAAGTTTCTGAGCAAGAGACAGGATGCGGCATTCATCGAACCACCAGCTTGTTTAGCAGTGTTCGACCTCCACGGCAGGCTCACTCTCCACGCATCAACACAAGTGCCACATTATGTGATGCGAACTATCGCTATGGTTTTACAGATCCCGGTGGGCAATGTACGCGTGGTGAAGCCGTATGTGGGCGGGGGATTCGGGCCGAAGAGCGAAGCTACACCGCTCGAGATGAGCGCTGTACTACTGGCCCGCCAAACCGGTAAACCCGTCAAGATGGTTGCTTCACGCGAAGAAGTTTTCTTACACTCCAGGGCCAGGCACCAATTCTATGCGGAAATGAGCCTTGGTCTCAAAAATGACGGCACAATGGTCGCCCTGAAAAACAAGGCCCTCCTGGACGGCGGAGCGTATACCAGCTTCGGCATCGCGACGGTTTATTATTCAGGTTCGTTATTGGGAGGCCCTTACAAGCTGCAAGCCATGTTATATGACGGTTATCGCATATACACAAACAAACCTTGCTGCGGTGCTCAGAGGGGCCACGGAGGAGTTATCCACAGAGCTGCCTTTGAACAACTTCTGGATGAAGCTGCGGAAAAGCTCGGGATGGATCCTATCGAGCTGCGCCTCAAAAACATCATGAGAAGAGGCGACATTACCGTTAACGAACTGGATATGTCCAGCCTGGGCATGCAGGAGTGTATTGAAGCGGTTCGCGATGCCTCGGGATGGAAGGAAAAGAAAGGCAAACTTCCAAAGGGAAAGGGCATAGGTAGTTCTTGCGGCTTTTTCGTTTCAGGGGCCGGATATCCGATTTATCGCTCCGATACATATCATTCCACGGTTGTCATTAAGATCAGTGAAGATGGTGGAACAGCCACGGTTCTAACCGGTTCCGCTGAAATAGGTCAGGGCTCGGACACCATATTCTCGATGATGGCCGCGGAAACCCTCGGCATCCCGTTTGAAAATGTACGAATTATCTCGGGCGATACCGACCTGAGCGTGGACTTGGGGGCATATTCCAGCCGACAGACTCTGATGACGGGACATGCCACAAAACAGGCTGCGGAGCATGTCCGCGATCAAATCGCGGCTGTCTTGGCAGAAGAGATGGGCTGTGAAGCCTCAGCAATAAGTTTCAGTAATGGCAATGTTTTCTTCAATGGAGGTCCCGGTAATTTCGAGAAAATTCGGACCATGTACATTAAAGAGCACCGTGGGTGGACTGACCCGCCGTACGGGGACTATTTAACGTTCAGGGAAGCCGCGCGGTTGGCGTATCTCAAAAAAGGCACTCTGGTAGGTACCGGTAAATACAAACCCCCGAGATTGGGTGGTTCTTACAAAGGCGCGGCTGTAGGAACTTCTCCTGCCTATGGATGTTCAGCCCAGGTTGCGGAAGTTACTGTAGATATGGAGACCGGCGAGATTACAGTGGACAGAGTGTATGACGCCCATGACTGTGGATTTGCAATCAACAGGACACTGGTCGAAGGTCAGATGCAGGGATCGGTCTCGATGGGTCTTGGTGAGTGCCTATTCGAAGAGGTGAAATTCGATTCTCGCGGCAGAATACTGAACTCATCATTGGGCGAGTATCGCATCCCGACCGCATTGGATATGCCCAACGTTGACCCGGTCATAGTCGAATCAAATGAGCCCAACGGGCCTTATGGAGCTAAGGAAGTGGGTGAAGGCGCAATTATGCCCACCATACCGGCCATCCTTAATGCGATATATGACGCGACGGGAATTCGCATTAATGAGCTGCCGTGCAGTTCCGAGCGGCTGTTCATGAAAATGAAAGCGTCTCAATAACCTACAATGTTGGTAAGGACCAATTAACAGAGTTGTTGACAAATTTACTTGTAGTTTTCGTTGGACATTTGTATCCTGGAAATTAGCAATTCGAGTTGCAATGAAAGGTGAGGATTTACCAATGAAAAACAGGGAAGACCTCTTGGAAAGGGCAGCTTTGGGCACAGGGACCTGGATGTTGATGACGGGGGTTTCTGATTCTCGGCCCCGTGGGTTTCCTGCTATTATTGGCCCTGTTCTACTCAATGATGGTTCAAAATCTTGCCTTGGGCGTTATCGCCGGACTGATTCTTTTTTCCCCGCTGATTTTTCTTGGCATTTGGGCTCCTTTGAAATGGACTTCGGTGTTACGGCAACATTTTGTCCGGAAGTCCGAGTTCGTGAATGGTGCTCAGCCGTTTCCTGGGTACGAACGGGACTAACTCTGGAAATACTCTAATTGATTCAGTTATTACCGGGCCCTATCCTCCTGATAGATCTTGAGTTCCAGAAGTGTGCGTCATTCCAGGTGCGCGAGAATACCGCGTTTCGCAGAACCCGGATCCCGGCTTTTGGGAATGTCGTCCCATTTAGCACATGCGCGTTTGTCGGTAAAATCAGCTACGTCGCATTCGTCTTGCAGCCCGCGCTCTGTTTCCCCAACTAATTGAGTCTTTTGTCATAGGATTCGCTTTGGTTTTGACTCTGAGAAACCGAAATGCTTAAATAACAGCGACTATATCATTCAGGTGGGTCAATGGTATGAAAGCAGCGAAGGTTTCTCCATGGAGAGCATGCGTTGCTTTGTTTCTCCTCTTCTTCATGTACGGCGAGCCCTGCCGTAGCGACATTCCTACATATATTGATTGCATTTTCTGCCATAGCATAGCCGACCTTCGTTCAAGTCGAGGAGAAAGCAGATTCATCGATCCAACGCTTTTTTCCGCATCAGTTCATGGCAAAATCGGGTTCACCTGCACTTGGTGTCATGAGGGGATCACTTCTATCAATCCAGTCAAAAAAATTCCGCACCGCGTGGGTATAGAGCCTAAGTGCCCGGAATGCCATAAAAAACAAAACCAAGCTTATTCAAAAAGCCGGCATGCACAAGTCTCGAAAAAAATATGTTATTCCTGCCATAACCCCCATTACAGCATCCCTTTTCATCAAATGTCAGGGCACGATAGGCAGAAAATCTGCTTGAAATGTCACGAGTCAGCGGGAACCCACAAGTGGCTTCCCCAGAAAGAGCTTCACTTTAATTACTTGGAATGCACCTCATGCCATGATCTGAATGCCGGGATTGGAATGGTCGTCTACATTGTCGACAAAAAAGAGCCAATGTCGGATCCGATGCTTGATTATAGTCGGCTCGCTCCATTCATTGGGTCCGGAAAAAAGGGGCTGATCGAGACGCTGGATCTGGATAACAACGGAATGCTGTCCGAACTGGAAATTTCCTCATTTATGAAAAAGTTGAAAGAAACCGGTATCCCCGGAGCTTCCCTTCAGGTCCGCATATTGGTTCTAAAACCTGCACACAGTTTTACAAACAGAGGAGAAGAGACGCGAGATTGCAGTCTTTGTCACTCAAGAAACGCCAAATTTTATTCGAAAATCTTTTTGGAGATCCCTGAAAAGGACGGTGAATTGAGAACAGTTCCCATAGAAAGGCAGATCCTCGCGCTGCGAGGAGAAGGTTCCTTTCTCAGAAATTTCTATCTCCTGGGAGAATCGAAAATTCGCGCTGAGGATTTAAAGGATCTGCTGACCCAGGTCAGACGTATAGGATTCAAATGGCTGGATATCATTGGCGTTTTACTAATCATTTTCGTTTTGGTGGCGATAGGTTTGCATGCAATGCTCATGTTTTTCACGAGAAAATTGAGGACAAAGCTGCGTCTTTTTGAAAAAGCTGAACCGCGTTCGATCACAATCAGAATTTGGCATTGGGTACATGGTTTTTTTGTCATCACGCTGATTTTGACTGGCATTCAATTGAGGTTTCCCGATGTGCTACCGATTTTCGCAACTTTCCTGAACGCGGTGAATCTTCACAATCTCAGCGGCGCCATCGTGATAGTCGATTATATTTTTTGGCTTTGTTATCACTTATGGAGAAGAGATTTTAAGCAGGGTTTTCTGGTCATGCCTCGGAACTTGGTGGAAAACACAGCTGAGATCCTCCACTACTACGGTTACTTGATTTTTGTCGGGGAAGGTTATCCGCGAGGTATGCTGCATGGGTCAGAATTTAACCCATTGGAGAAGGTACTTTTCCTGACAATTATGCTGTTTTTCGTACCAGTTCAAATTCTGACAGGGGCCATGCTCTACGATTTGTACACAATGATGCCGGTAATCAATTTCTTGGGCGGAGTTCGCGTCCTAGATGCAGCGCACCTGTTAACAGCCTATCTGTTGGGAGCATGCATGATTTTTCACACATATTTGCAGGCGCTCAAGAAATATCATTTTATCGCGCCATAATATGTAGCTACTTTCAAGAGGGGCTGTTCTAAATGAAACGCGCTTCCGGATAACTCAGCAGTTTAGCCTATTAGTCAATGCTATTCAGCTGAAGGATACTGCTTATAGCTGTCCGTGTACGCACTTCTTGGCCTCTGCCGAATAGGAGTTGCGTGCGGCGTTATAAAACTTATCTGAAAAGGATTAAACTCCGTGAGCGTCGTGGGGCCATATGTATCTGTGAAGTTGCAGCTGAAACCTTGCCTTTAGACGATCTTCAAGCATCCATTCTACTAGATTACGAGGCGGTAATTCGCCGTAGACGGTGGAGAGAAGTATTTTGGTGGGCCGATGGGTCAATTGTTCCGTGATTATGCCGACAGCCCATTCGTAGTCCAGCCTATCGGCAATGACGAACTTCACTTCGTCGTCCGCTGACAATTTCCAGACGTTTTCCCACATAACGCGATGGTTCTCTCCGCTGGAAGGGCATTTTATATCCATGATCCGAACAGCTCCCTCGGGGAGGAGCGACACATCAAGACTGCCATTTGTTTCCACAAGTATTTTGTGCCCGCGCTTCAAGAGGGCTGTAATTAGCTCAGGAGTTTCTTGCTGAAAAAGAGGCTCACCGCCGGTAATCTCCACTAGATCCACACCGAGAGTTATTACCTGTTGGATAATTTCATCAAGTGACATTGCGTTCCCAGCTTCCTGGGCATAACGTGTATCACAATAGCGGCAACGAAGATTGCACCCGGCCAATCTTATGAAGACGCAAGGGAGTCCCGCATAAGATGACTCACCTTGAATGCTTCGGAAGATTTCGGATACGTTCAAATGGGTACTCCTTTTGACATGATTCTATAAAGATATCAGAAAACCTTGAAAAAGTCGCCTTTGATGATATGAAAGTTGTTGGCATTCAATCACCCGGTGGTGCAGAAGCATCGATCGCGCCCAAGCTTACCCCAAATACCGGATAGTCTTGGCCGCGCGTTCCCGCCAGTTATGGCAAGGCTTGATTACCCGCTGACGGCCAGGTAAGGGTAATGGTCTGATCGAGCATTCGCCGGGTCTATGGTCTCGCTAGGAGTCGCAATTGGAAAAAGTTCTTATCAAGTTTCTCCCTGATGAGGTTACATTTGAGGCACTTTCCGGTACGTCGCTTCTTGACGTTGCCTTGGACGCGGGTGTTTTCATCCCGGCCTCGTGCGGGGGCGCGGGGGCTTGCGGCCGGTGCAAAGTAAAAGTGCTGGCGGGCACTGTCGAGAGCTCGGAAATTGAAAAGATTCCAGCCAAGGAAAGGGCCGAAGGATATGTGCTTGCATGCCGCTCGGTCCCCACGAGCGATGTTACGGTGGAGACCCCGCGAATCAAAGCGGTACGGAGGATAATCCCAAGAGATGAGGCTGAACGCATGCGCGTCACCGCCGCCGCCATGGAACCTCCGGTCACAGCCGAACTGAATCCCATGACTTTCAGGGTCCTGATGGAACCTCCCACCCCGACTCCGGAGGATAACGTAAGTGATTACGAAAGGGTGGTCCGCACGTTAAAGGTGGTTCATGGAATTTCTCCGGTCACAGCCGATTTAGGACTTCTTCGTGAACTGCCGATTAGTGCGCGCAATGAAGACTGGAAAATTACCGCGAGTCTGAAATTTGAGAAAGTTCCGGAGGCCGATCTGGGATTTTTTAGATTGTTTCGGGTCTCCCCCGGGCATGCTGTCGGCCCGGCGACAGCCGTCGCTGTGGACATAGGTACGACTTCGCTGTGGGGCGAGCTAGTAAACCTTGCGGATGGGGAAGTTCTCGCGCGAGCTTCCCGCTACAATCCTCAGATTTCGATGGGGGACGATGTCATAAGTCGTATTGTGTTTGCGTTGAAAAAGGATGGTCTCGAAAAGCTCCAGCAGGAAGTGATGAAGGGCATTAATGAAATTGTCGACGAAGTCCTGAGTGGCGGAAAACAGTCCCGGGACTCGGTTCAGTACATTATCGCCGCGGGCAATACCGTCATGACTCATCTCTTTTTGGGTCTATATCCCAAGTTTCTGCGAGAATCGCCCTATGTTCCCGCTGCCCAGAATGTCGGACCGGTTCTCGCATCGGACCTGGGTATCAATCTTTCTCGTGAATCTCTTGTAGCCGTCTTTCCGGGTGTGGCTTCATACGTTGGCGGCGATATAGTCAGTGGGGTCCTGGCGAATGGGATGTGGGACTCGGATGAGATGACTCTTTTCATAGATATCGGAACTAATGGGGAAATAGTAGCCGGGAATCGGGATCTCCTTATGACTGCTTCCTGTTCTGCTGGACCGGCTTTCGAGGGTGGTGGGCTTGAATACGGTATGCGAGCTGCGCCGGGGGCCATTGAGGGCGTTCTTATCGATCCGGAAACGCTCGAACCAATGATCAAGACTATCGAAGGCAAACCTGCGGCCGGGATTTGCGGATCGGGAATTATTAACATTATTTCACAAATGCTCAAGATCGGAATCCTTGATAGGAACGGCAAATTTGCCCACAATCTCGAAACGGATCGTGTACAACAAGGCCGTAGCGGATACGAGTACATAGTGTGCAGGGCATCGGAATCCGGAATAAATCAAGATATAGTTCTGACGGAAGTTGATTTGGATAACATTTTAAGAGCAAAGGCGGCCATGTTTGCCGGATATACGTGTCTGCTGGATAAGATCGGTTTAAAGGTCGAGGACCTTGACCGAGTAATCATTGCGGGAGCCTTCGGCAGCTTTATTAATCTTGAACATGCGATCACCATAGGGTTGTTGCCTGACATCCCCCGCGATAAGTTCAGATTTATAGGTAACGCGTCTCTTAAGGGGGCCAGACTCGCCTGCAAAGATGCCAAGCTGTTTGAACGCTCTCGTGAGATCGCGCGTTCTATGATGAATATCGAATTATCTGAGGACCCATCTTATATGGACAATTTCATGGCCGCCCTGTTTTTCCCGCACACCCGAGCTGAAATGTTCCCATCCATCCACTTGGCGTTGTACGGGAATCTCTAATATTGGCCGGCTTTACAGTGGGACGGGCACTTTGTCGGTCAGCTGATCTGAGCGGTGCTGTTCAGGGTCCGGCAAGATGCCGGTCACGAAAATCGTTCTTAGATTGATTCCTTGACATAAAAACTCGCCGGATGATAGGATTACCGCGTTAATTCAGGTTTGTTCCTAATCGCTGCTCATATTGGGGTGTGGTCATGAGAATTCGTGAGGCGGTCATTATTGTAGTTGGCGTTCTCGTCTTGGTCGGCGCGCCTGCCTACTCACTTACCGGTGATTGCCCGCCCCGCGCATGTTTGCCTGATCGACCTATTCCTCCCGAATCAGTCGGACCGATTTCCATCCCGTTTGACATCCCTATCTGGCCGACGATCCTGAAAACCGAATTTTGTGTGCTACCCTGGATCAGTTTTGGCAAGGCCTCGGTTTGTATTCCCGGAACATGCAAGGCCATCGAATTTCCTGCTCCGTCGTTGTCGCTGAAGCCGATTCCTGTCTGGATTCCGTGGCTCAGACCAATCGACGCGGAATGCAAGGACAGCGAATGTGTAGTCCCGTTCTTCAAGTAATTACCGTCATCAGGTGATTCCGTTTATCTGCCGAACGCCGGTCACCAAGATCGTGCATTCTTGTTCAATCCAAAGAATACAAGTACAATAAGTTGGTGCTGACCTGCCAAGCAGTTTTCTACATCAAGTCGGGGAGAGCCTTTGAATCGGCCGGCCATTACAGCTTTACTCGAACAGACATTACAATTTCTCGAGGACGAAGGGTCTGTTCTACTGCCTGAAGACAAGCAACAATTCTACATCTGCACGGTGAAAAATATCCTGGAGAAAGCGAGCCATCCAGGCGAAGTCCTATACATGGGTATAATGGGGGGAACAGGAGTAGGTAAATCCACCCTTATAGACGCACTGGCGCGTGCGGAAATCTCCGCGATCTCGGAAAAGCGGCCGTTCACAGACCGGGCGGTGGTCTATCGCCATAAAAACAGGCCTCGCGGTCTGGAAAAAATCTCAGCCTTGCTTCGGGAGGTTGACGCTGTTCATGATATAGATACCGTAAAAGATTTTATCCTCCTGGATTTGCCTGATTTTGACAGCAAAGATGAAAATAATCGCAAGAATGTCATGCGAATTGCCCCGGAGCTTGATGGAATTATTTGGGTGGCGAGCCCGGAGAAGTATGGGGACGCCATTTTATATGAATTCATTAAAAGGAACGCTGCTGATCAAGCAAACTACACTTTTGTCCTTAATAAAGCTGACGAATTGGTGGATCGCGCTTTGACCGATCCGTATAGCAATCTCAAGAAGATATTGGGTGATTTCACCTTTCGGCTGAAGCATCAAGCGGGCGTACAAGAGCCTAGAATATTCAGCCTTTCTGCTGCCAAGGAGTTCAGAGAAGCGCACGATGATCGGTTTCTTGACAACGAGTTCGATCGATTCAGGGCATTCCTCATATCAGCCAGGGACGCCAAGGAGATAGCCTCGGTTAAAACCGCTAATCTAAAATCGGAGACTCGCCGAATATTGGATGAATTGCGAAAAGCTGTCGGGCCGGAGAAAAAAAGGAATCTTCTAAGAAATATCCGCCACATGGAACTAGACGCGCCAATTTCGATCCCGCCCGGGAAATCTCAACCTGAATTGGCAAATGGGCTAGCCCGATCAATGGTGCCTTTACTAATCAACGCGGACGCTTCTATAGAATCGGTGAAATCTGCAATGAGATTACGTAAATTTCCGCGCTCAAGAATGTCGAGCTATCCACACCGAAAGCTTGAAACCGAGTTCGAACGGATCTCCGAAGCAGTGATAAATGGAAAACGGGGCCATTTGGAAAAAATCATAGCCTTGATGGATTCCGAGCTGCTCCTATCCTTTCCTAAGGGTGCCCGCGCTTCCGAGTTCGAAACCGCGGATGACTTGATCTTCAGGGCCAAAAAAGCCGCTTGTGAATTATTTTTGCAAGCTCTAGAGAAAGCCAAGCTATCTTTAAGAGGTTTTTTTTCAGTTTGGAGACGATTATGGCAGCGATGCGTATTGGCGGCGCCGATCATTTTGTTAATCGTCAAGCTTGTCGGAATCGGACCCATAAAACAATGGATTGACCATCCAACGATGCCGAATACTTTGACAATCGGGCTGACTTTTCTCATGTCTCTATTCGGCTCGGAGGGCCTGATCGGCCTGGCTGTTCTCATAATTTTCGAGATTGTATTCATATGGTGGCTTTCAGGGAGGCGCTTAAGAAGAATCGAAAAATTGTCTCAAACGGTTGCAGAATCCGCGTTCAAATACCTCGAAGCGAGCTTTGATTCCGTATTTCTGCGGATTCGGGAAAGTAGACTCGCAGCGCTGAAGCGTATAGATGAAGGCCTTGAAAAGCTAAATGTCCTCATAGGAAACCAAAGTGTCTAAGAGAAATTTTTACATAGAAACATACGGTTGTCAGATGAACGGGCACGACTCCGAGAAGATGTCGGCTCTACTGGAGGGTCTAGGATTGACTCAAGTTTCTTCAGCTGAAGCTGCGGACGTAGTGATTATAAACACCTGTTCTATTCGGGAGAAAGCGGAACACAAAGTTTACAGCGCTTTAGGAAAGTTGAAATCGTTAAAGAAAAGAAATCCGGCAATGATCACAGTGGTTGCCGGGTGTGTGGCTCAGCAGGAAAAAGAGAAGCTACTCCATAGGGCTCCTCATCTGAATCTGGTTCTCGGCACGCATTCGATAGCTCAACTCCCCGCGCTGTTGGAGCGAGTAGGACAATCACGGCAACAGCTCGAATCGACCGCATTTGCATCGGACATCAAATCTCTCCATATGAATGCCCCATTGAAAGGCAAAAATCAGATTTGCTCATATGTAACGATAATGCAGGGGTGCTCCAATTTTTGCACCTATTGTGTCGTTCCGTTCACGAGGGGCCCTGAACAGAGTCGGAAATTGGACGAGGTTGTTGATGAGGTACGAGACCTGGTAAAACAAGGTGTTAAGGAAATAACTTTGCTAGGCCAGAACGTGAATGCGTACGGCAAAGATCTCAATGACCGCGTTTTGTTCACGAATTTACTTAGCGAGCTGAATCGGATTCCGGAGCTGTCGAGAATTCGATTCACCACATCGCACCCTCGCGATTTCAGCGACAACATGGCCTCGGCAATGGCTGATCTCAAATCGGTTTGCGAACATATTCACCTGCCCCTTCAGAGCGGATCGGACCGAATTTTAGCAGCTATGAATCGCGGATACACGTCGCTCGAGTACATCCGTAAGCTTGAGAGGCTTCGGGAGAAGATTCCGAATGTGGCGGTCACAACCGACATTATCGTCGGGTTTCCTGGTGAGTCACAGGCGGACTTTGAAGACACACAACGGGCGCTCCAAATGATCCGCTTCGACCAGATTTTCTCGTTCAAATTTTCGGAGCGTCCGGGGACGGCTGCCGGCAAGCTCCCCGATCAGGTTCCCGATGAGATAAAGATGGAACGCTTGGCGTCTGTTCACAGCATCCAGGACCAGATTACCTTGCGGCATCACAAAGAAGCAGAGGGTTCTATCGAGGAAGTGCTTATTGAGGGGATGAGAAATGGAAACGGCCAAGCATTCGGTCGGACCAGGACCAATAAGATAGTAAATCTGGATAGCTCTGAATGTATTAGGGAAGGGGATCTGTTAAGGGTCAGAATCATTCGAGGATTGAAACATTCGTTGCTCGGCGGCGTGATCAATTAGCTCTGAGTCCGAGACGCAACCGGCACGCGATTAAAGCTTATCTTGAGGACAGAGGCAGATCCATAATGGAACGGATGATTTTATCGCCAAAATCAATAAGGCCGGTCCCTTTTTGCTGGCTATTGACAAGAACAGCGAAAACAAATGTCTTTCCATCAGGAGAGACCCCGTAACCGGCTAAAGAATTTACTCCTCTCAAGGTCCCGGTTTTTGCCCTGATTCTCCTTTTGACTTTTTGATCGGTAAATTTTTCCTTCATAGTCCCGTCCACGCCCCCTATCCCAAGAGACGCCATGAACTCGGGACTGCAAGAAAAGTCATTGGAAACATCGCGAAGGACCTTCACCAGCGCAGAAGCACTTATCTGATTGCTTCGGGATAACCCGCTCGCCTCGGCCAGGGCAAAATGCGAGCGATCCACCCCCTTGGCGAGAAGAAAATCGCGAATTACTGCAAGGCCTTTTTCTCGAGTTCCCGGAGGGCCATGAGCATCGGCTCCCATAGCCATGCAGATCTGCTCGGCCATAAAATTATTGCTCTGTTTATTGAGCCAGTAAATGGTCGACGCAAGAGGATGTGAATCGAATCGCGAGTAACAGATCGCAGAATTCGGCACCGTGCCCTCAACCACACTGCCTGTAACCTTGATCCCTTCCCTGAGCAAGAATTCTTTAAAAACATCGCCTGCATACAAGCTTGGCGAACTCACATTTATGTACCGCCCCTTGATAGTAGCCTGCGCTCCAATTGTGCCATCCACGTGAATTACTTCTCGACCATCGGGCTTGGCATCGCGAGTAATTTCGACCTCTGCCGGACGACTGCCTTTAATAGTATTAACCGCACCTTTAACCGTCGCATATTCCGAAACAGGATCAATAATGATACGCGCTGCCACCCCGGCGCGTGACGCAGGCACGACAATGATCTTCATAGCATTGAAGTTCAGCGAAAGTGCGCCATAAGGTGCATGATATGCTCTATTTCCCAATTTTTCATTTTCATCGAGAGGTTTGCTAGGGACAAAAAAAGAATCATCAACAACTATGTTGCCACGAATCTCCCTGAGCCCCTGTTCCCTCAGGGAACGAGTCAAACGGAAGAGTTCTTCGCTGACCAGGTGCGGGTCACCGTAACCTTTCAGGAAGAGATTGCCCACCGAAGACCCTCGTATGTTATCGGCCAAAACTTCAGTTAAAAACTTGTAATCCGATTGTAAATGGTGCAGCGCCGCTGCGGTGGTGACCACTTTCAGTGTAGAGGCTGGGACGAGGGGGAGGTCAGGGTTCTTCTCCATCAGGATACGACCTGTATCCCGAGCAACAACCTGAATGGATATAGCATGATTCGGAGGCAATTCCCGCCTGATGATATTTTCAAGTTCACCATTGAGCGGTGGGGGGCCTGAACTATATGCGAGGTGAAAACAAGTGATCAGGGATACCAGGGTCAGCAGAACTGAAAGGCCAAATCGGGGCGCATGATTAGGGCATGGATAACCGGAAGATTGCGTTTTCCACAAAGGGAGCCACCGAGTCATTATCAAAAACTCCAATAACATTAACTAGTTGTTTAATATTTATAAATTGAAATCGAGTCATCTCCAGTTCACGGATTTGCCGGAGACGATCGGTTTAATCATATTTATTGAGTGGATAGGGTTATCGCATTCAGTGATGAGTGTCAAGGCGGTAGTGCGAAGGGTTTTGATGCGGGTGTTTCGACAGGAAAACCATGGCTTATCGAGGTTACAAAAAAGAAACGTATTATTAATTAGTTAATCAACCTTAATGCTTTTATTCTAGAGAATGATTTTAAGTTATGGAAAAATAGTTTCATTTTTTACTTGACAAAGTTTTCAATCTACTATTAAAGCAATTTCCAACATTTTGAGCTGGGAGGAAGGGTATGTTGAGAAGAATACCTGTTACGCCGTTGGTTTATCTTGCTATTTTGTTGACAACCCTCTTTGCAGACGGCTCCTGGGCCGCTGCGCCTGACGAATCCATGGAGATACTGCTCAAACCCAACCCCACGAGCAGCTCTCCCATACCTGATGTGAACAAGGCCAAGCCGCGGGACCACCATAGAACAAAGCGGTCAGCCGTGTACGGCACGGCAGTGGCTTACGTCCCACCACCGGCCGTCGCTTACGGTCCACCTCCGGCAATTTACGTTCCACCTCCACCACTTGTTTACGGGCCGAGTCCTGCAGCTATGTTTCCTTTACCGGCCGTGAGCAAGGTCAAGGCAGCTTGGTTGGGATTCCCTTTGGTGGATTGCATTCTTCCCACCCCAGCAATGGGCCAGTGGGAAATGGAAGCAGGGGTGATATTTGCTCGCCTCAGGGGCAAAGTCACGTGTAGCCCTAACGCATTTCAATTCGGCTTCGGTTCGGGGTTATGCTCTTTATTACAATTTACCGGGGGATTTGCATTTAATCAGGATATTGATTTCACAGGCGCCCTGGGACTCCCCGTGCACCAGGCAGTTGGTACGTTCAGCGCTCGTTACCAGTTTAGACCGAACTGGGCATTCCGTTACCAGGTCCTGGGTTTCGAGACGACCAGTTCCGGCATGGGTGATAACTGGTGGGCCTTTGGATTTGGACTGAATACCAAGTGGAATCATTATTATCATCGTCTGGGAATCATCTATGACGCGGTTCGAAACTGCAAAGCTAGGCTGAGCGTATTTGCAGACTGGGTCCACACCGATGATACCATAACCATCGGTTGTAGCGTCTGCAATATTTCTGCTTTCGGCCAACAACCGAAATGGGGCAAGAATGGCGATTCCATGATTACAGGATTGGAATTGCAGCGTTGCATAAGGGCCTTTGCCAATGGAGGCACCTTATCAATGGACTGCCGGGCTGGTTTCATATTCCTGGATAACGTTGAAGGTTCAGACCTTGAGGCAGGAGCACGTTACTCTATCCCCCTCAACTGTGGACGGTCGGGCTACGTTAAGGGTGGTTACCGAGTAGTGGATATAAAGAAGTCACAGAACGACTTTGCTTTTAACCAAGCTTTAGAAGGCGGATTCATGTCATTCGGTTTCATATTCTGATTTGGGATTGCCGTTTGGGCCGGTGAATGAAAGGGAAAGCTCTATTAACCCCGGATCTCTCGAAATGAGAAAGATTGATGACAAGGCTACGAGTTTCCGGAAAGTTTTCCCAGTGCACTGAAAGTCATCTTTCAATTATCACCGGCCATTATTTTTGGTGAGCCCGGCCGTCTGACGGCGTCTCCCAGCTCGACTCCCACGGTCGGGCTTCTTTCTTTGTACGCCGTCATCCCGGCCAAAGCTACCGGACATCAGTGAAGTATTTATCACCAGATGCACGGAAACCGCAGAGAAAACCGAGCTTTTCGATACGGTCGTACGAGGGCCATGCAAGTTTGAAGATGAACAATTTTCAAAATCGGAACGCAATTTACGGGATTAAAAAGGATCTTCAATATTTTTCCGCGTTCTCTGCGTTTTCCGTGGTGAACTGACAAGTAAATCGGAGCGCTCAATGGTCTATTCGCCTCCGTTTCCCATCGGGCTCACCCGGCCATGGTATAAAATGAGCATGCTGCTCCTCATTATCGTGGTCTTATCTATTGACATACATATTTCCATCGCTGCCGGCATCCCGGGTTCTGCAGCAAAAACCTCGCTTGCGAATGGGGAACTTTCAGGGATTTCCAATGCTTCTGGATTCGCAAGAGTCGATTCGTTCGCAAACCGGTTCATTGGTGCCGCTCCTGGTGCTGCCGATTTGGTGGAATTCGAAATAAGGCGAATCAAAATAATACCCTCAGCCAAATTTGGATATCAAAGAATGGGACTTGACTTGAGCGTCCCAATTCCTTTCGAGTTTTTTATCGGACCGGCTGATAGCTATAGGAGCAACTCCGTCGAGATCAAACTCGAAAATATGAACCTATGGATTGTTGAAGCGGGGCTCGAACTAAAGATCAATCCAACCATTAGAATATTTGCCCATGGCGCGGGGAGCATAATAATGCTCCAAAAATTAGCCTCTTTCGTGGCCCAAACGCGAGGTCAATTCGGGACTTCTGAATGGAACACGCATCAGTTGGACTGGCTGACGATCGGCGCTGGTGCCGCATTCGAGGTGCTAGACCCTTTTTCTTTGGTGGCCGGTCTGAAATGGGACCATTTTGATTTAACGCTCGGTGGCCGAAGCGGATCGACCAGTATTAACATTGGACCCTATCATAATCTGAACCTCACATCCGTCGATGTGCTAAGCGATCTCTGGATGCCGTACGTAGGCCTGGGTCTTTTTGGGACGAATTATAGAATCTCTCTGATAGGGACTCCTTTTGCCCTAACGGACGTCAGGGTTCGCACCAGATTGGCCGCGACGATTGTGCCGTCGTATATGTTTTGGGGGGAGGTATTTACCTACCTTGGCGATCCCATCAAATTCATTGAAGCCAACGCGGAATATTCGGCGACCGCACGGGGAGTTCAAGTGAGCTTTTGGGGCAAGGCCGCCGGATTATCGGGACAAGGTCGGGCAGACAGCGGCAATACCTATGCAACAACCCATCCCAACCTGAAGGTCAACATAATTGAAGGTGGTGACTCTAGTCTCTCAAGATATAACATGGCCGGCGGGGTCGCCTTTGGGTTGTCTTTCTGAGAGGAAAAGGATCGGGATACGTCCGGTTCAGCGCAGAACACATGAATTCTCTGGAGCCCAACGAAGCAATCTCCTTATCATGGAGGATTGCTTTCCAGCAGAAAGCGCGATTTCACTCCTGCCAGTAACATTGTAGAGTTGTATGTTTCCTCAGCGCGGAAAATAAATTGGAATCTTAGATATTCGACAGAATAGCAGAATCGTCGCCACTCTCGGGGCTGTCTTCTCTATGGGAAAGCGGACGAAAGGTTGAGAATTCAGCCTGGAAGAGAACTTTGACTAACCCAATAGGTCCATTGCGCTGTTTTCCGATGATTATTTCGGCTTCACCCTTCTTCGGGTTTTCCTCGCTCTTGTTGTACACTTCATCTCTGTAAATGAAAATAATGACGTCCGCATCCTGCTCGATCGCGCCCGATTCTCTGAGATCTGCCAGTTGAGGCCTTTTGTTCGGCCGTTCTTCCACCTTGCGGTTCAGCTGCGAAAGGGCAACGACCGGCACATCCAATTCTTTTGCCAGAGCCTTTAAAGATCGAGAAATTTCCGAGATCTCTTTTTCTCTCGAATCATATTTGGTCGCGCCCCGCATCAATTGCAGATAATCCACAATAATCATGCGAAGGTCTATTTCCTTTTTCAAGCGCCTGGCCTTGGCGCGAACTTCGAAGGTGTTAATGGCGGGTGTGTCGTCAATATAGAAGGGCGCATCGGATATGTTGCCCACCGCCTGGATCAGTTTGCCCCAATCCGGCTTGGCCAAAAAGCCTGTACGAAGCTTTTTAAGGTCCACCCCGGCTCTGGCGCACAGCATCCTCAGCGCAAGTTGTTCTTTACTCATTTCGAGCGAAAATATGCCGGTCGGTATCCCATTATCTATTGCCGCATGCATCCCCACGTTCAGAGCGAAGGACGTTTTGCCCATAGATGGACGACCCGCGATAATAATCAGATCGGAGCGCTGGAAGCCAGCAGTAAGAGCGTCCAAATCGGGGAAGCCGGATGCCACGCCCGTGACACTCTCCCCGCGCTCATAATTCCGTTCAATCTCGGCGAAGCTGACCTTCACAACAGAATGTATATGTTCGAATCCCTTCTGAATTCGTGATTCACCCACTTTGAAAATGAGCTGCTCGGCTTCATCCAGGAATTCATCTATATTCGCGTGGTCCTCGTAACAGCGCGTGCCTATCTCCGTAGATGCACCGATAACCTGGCGCAGGACGGATTTTTCTTTGACCACTTTCGTATAATGAAGAATATTCGCAGCGCTCGGGACCGCATCTGATAATTCCGCCAGAAAACCATGTCCCCCGACGCTTTCTAATAGCGACTGTTCTTTCAGGATTGCGGTGAGCGTGATCCAATCAACCGGCTCGTTCTTGTTGAACAACTCCATCATCGCCTTGAAAATATTGCGATGAGCCTCCCGGTAGAAATCATCCGGAGACAGCAATGCCATCACTTTGGGCAAAGCATCATTGTCAAGGAGCAGTCCGCCCAGGATTGCGCGCTCTCCCTCCACAAATTGGGGTGGGACCCTCATTTGTCCGGTAGGCTCAGCCGGCACTTTCAGTTTCACCTTCGGGTTTTATGACCACGTTAACGGGCGCTTTGACCAGCGGATGTACTTTGATATTCACTTTAAATTCACCGAATGATTTAAGCGGTTCTGAAAGCGAAACGCGCTTCCTATCAAACTCAAAGCCTTTCTCTTGAAGAGCGTGAGCGATATCTGCCGCGGTTACGGAACCGAAGAGTTTTGCTTCCTGATCTCTGGATTTTCTAAAAAATGTAAGCGTCAACGCTGAAAGTTTTTCCCCCTGCTGTTCTGCAGCGGTCTTTTCTTTGGCAAGTTTTCGTTGTTTGGCTTCTATTCGAGTTCGATAGAGATTGAGGTTCTGGTCTGTCGCCAAGCAGGCTAATTTCTTCGGGATCAGATAATTTCGGGCGTATCCGTCCTTGACTTTGACTGTTTGGCCCACGGTTCCGAGCTCTTCGATGTGCTCAAGTAATATAATATCCATAATCTAGCTCCACTGATCCGGTTAGCGTCTTGGTACCGTAAAAGGTAACAAGGCAATATTCCGGGCACGTTTGATTTCCGTTGTCAATTGTCTTTGGTGTTTCGCACAGTTCCCTGAGATCCTCCTCGGGACAATCTTTCCCCTTTCAGTAACAAAGGCCCTCAGAAGACCGGGTTCTTTGTAGTCCATTCTAAGTGATGTGTCAGCACAGAATCGACATACTTTTGTCCTGGGAAAGGGCCGTTTTCTGGGAGGCTTGCTCATGGTTCCACCTCCTTCTTAGGTTCTTCTGTTTTTATTTCTGCACTCTCAGTGGTCGGGATTTCAGATCCCCCGGACTCCACTTTAGTTTCATCCGCCGAGGTTTCGGCTGCTGCTGTATCCTCGGGAACTGCTTCGGCAGGCGTTTCCTCAATCGGAGCTTCTTCGGCTGGTTGGACCGGGGCGGCTTTGGCCGGGGCAGCTTCCGCCGCCGCTTTGGCTTCGGCCTCGGCCTTGAAAGCTTCTAAATCGAGGTCCTGGTCGAGTTTAATACTGAGGAATTTGATCACTTCCTCAGAAATCTTAAACTGCCGCTCCATCTCGTGGATCAGTTCGGGAACGCCTGCATAATCAAAAAACACGTACCGGCCTTTTTCCCGCTTTTTTACAAGATAGGCAAGCCTTTTTAGACCCCAATCATCAACCTTAATGACATCCCCGCCGTAGCTTCTGATTAGTTCAGTATAGCGATTTGTGAAGGCTTGGATATCATCATCCGGTAGGTCGGGATCGAGAATGATGACAGACTCGTAGCGTCTCATAGGTTCTCCTTTCGGCTCTAAAGCCCCCTGGGGGCAAGGAGCAATGATGAATTTTTTACATTACTAGGAGTTCCAACAATTTTCAAGTGAGAATCAGCATTTGGGAGGATTGGCCGGCAGCGATCGAGCGGAAAAAAACAGATGAAAGGCGATTTTCTCCGCTGGGTCGAAGGATCGGCAGTTTTCACCCGTTGATCGGCTTGGATAGCCGTTTTTGGGCAAATTACTCCCGCTCCCCGTCTTCGATGGCTTTGTCCCGTCCATGAACCACATTCAGGCGGCCGTTTTGTTCCTCTTTTCCTTCACCGACCAGACCAGTGATCGCATGCGGTAGGCTTGGCGATCCCTGATCCAGCCCACGGCCATGGCCAACATGACCACGAGAGCAAGACCAACCCGAAGCTCCATCTTGGCAAAGCCGCGAATCGTGTGCAACTCGAATCCAAAACTCACGTCCAAGCGGCTATTAACACGCTCTACCGCCGTGCGCTTCTTATACTTGTCTTGCCAGCTCTTGCCCGAGCGCGCCAGGGGAGTGAAAATACGGCGATCCGTCTCCAGCGGAATACGCAGTGCACGACCGTAGTCGCCGTCCCCCTTGTGACACCGGCTCCGACCGACACAATCAAAACCGGCATAGGATGCAGGGCAGCGATACTTGATCGTCCCGCGATCTCTTTCGAAGCCGTAATAGACCATCTGTCGTTTTTCTCCGGTGGCCGGACAAACGCAAGAGACCGTCCCTTTGTAATCGTACACGATGTTGTCCGCCCTCTCGGGATACAGCAATCGCGTCCCATCCTCGGCACAGTCGGCATCTTTCCACATGTTGCGGATGTCGATTATGGGCTTGATCCGATGCTCGTCGAAGAGGTCGCTGTTATTGTCCGTGGAATCGTATCCCTTGTCCCCACTGAGTTCCTCGCAATCCCGTATCAGTTCGGGATGTCGCTCCTTTGTCCTCTGAATGAGCGGCAAGAGACGTTCGTGTCTGATGCCGAAGCGCGGGTCACTTCAAAGGCCACAGGCAACTCATGAGTAGAATCAACCAGAAGGTGAACCTTGTAGCCGAACCATCTTTTTGTCTTCTCCCACAGGCTGCCGTCTTTTCTCTTTCCCTTGTAGGTCTTGGTCCCCCAATCGGCATCCGTGTCCCGCCGACAGTCGGGAGCTTCTTTGCCAGTCGGATTCCCATAGGAATCGATCGCCTTTGAGTCTATTGCGAGGCTTCTCCCAAAGACCGGCAAGAGATCTCGCAGCTCTTCAACCAACTTGTCGAACATGGCTCCCACACTCGCCCGACGCCGCAGTAACTGCTTCAAGAAACGCGTATAGGCCCACGCAGGCGGGACCGCAGTGATCCCCTTAAGGGGGTCGAATCCGCACAGATGCCGCAACTCACCGTTGCGCAGAAGCTCCCGCCGGAGTGACTCAATGCTGACATGACCGAAAACTATCCCCGCCAAAATCGAGTTCCAAACCGGACGCACCGGGTAATCATCACGACCCTTCCCGCGTCCCTCTTCGATGCTTTGCATCAACTCCTCGTCAGGCATGGATTGCATGATCATACGGAGACGGTCAAGATCAGAAGCATCGTCTATGTGGCTCCATGAGAATACCGACCCTTGTGTTACCGCCACGCCCACACCTCTTTGCACCAATACATGGGTTACTGAAACAGCCCTTACGTAGCATAACACAAACATTCATCCAACTTCTCAATGCCCAGCATCAAGCCTTCTCACGGGTGGGGTAAAAATATTTCTCCACACCGCCTCAACGCGCTGCTCAAGAGCCTCCCTGCAAAAATGCTCATCATCAAGAAAACCGAAAACCACTCGTTCTGGGACAACATAGATCGGGAAAATCGTCGGCAGGACAAAACTAAATTCGGATCCAACGAAAATCGCTAAATTTTGGCTGTATTGGATTTGGTCCTTTGGTAATTCTCTCTCGATCTTGGAAAATCGACTTACAGGACGTACTCTTCTACACGCTCCTTCAACTCGCGATGGATAGTTTGCAGGAGATCAATTAGGCTCGCAACTACGAATGTGGGTCACTTAGGCTCTTTGGTAACATGCTGTTTTTTCATCTGAACTCAGATGTTTCTGAATTTGAGACGCCCCGTCCTACACTTAAACCCGATCCTGCACCGCTCTCCCCGATTCTGGATGGAATTTACGAATGTTTTAATATATGGAAGTTACTGATAATTTCAAAAAATTATTCCGCGCGACGTGATGGCATAAAGAATGCATCTTCTTCAGCAGATGATTTTTGAGGTTCTAAACACCCCGGAAAATAATTTCATTTAATTTTTGGTCGAGTCCAATGAACAAAATGAGACAAAAATGGATATAATGACGATCATGGTCGACAGTAAAGATGGAACATCCGATTCCTCCGTAATGAAAAAATGCAATTTGCCCGAAACACGCCCGGAGAGCTTATTGGGTAAAGTCTCTGAATCAGGGACAATTCGCCATTTGAATGACAGAGATACCATGAAGAACCGAGAAGGGGGAGTGTGGGATAGCAATTTGGCAAAGAGGTACGGATCGGCTCAGGATACCGTGAATCAGGTTTTCCAGCAGTTCGAAGATATCACTTTTTCTAATAATATCGAGTATACAACCGCAGAGATCGGCAAAGGAACAATTTCCGGCAAGGAGATTGTCCGAGACATTAATTCAGGTATGGGCGGCTTACAATTGATGGCGAAGTACGGATTTTCGGCCCAGCAACTCAAGAAAGCAGTTGAAATTATCTTAAAGGAACGAAGGAGAATTACTATAGCAATTGCTGATGACGTGCGATGCGGACTGACGGCTCCAGAATTAATGAAAAAATATCAATTATCGGATTCCGGACTTCAGAAGGCCTACAACCAACTCTTAACAGACGGATTATTGCAACCTGCCGATATTAAGGAGTTTAAAGGTCCGCTTGAGAGGTCCGCTCCTTTCCTGCATGAGCGCCGTGAAACTCCCAGGCGGACTCCCTCAGTGCCTATTGCGGTTTACGACACTAGCAACAATGGCCCAAAAGGCACGATCAAAGACATATCTGAAAAAGGCCTCGCAGTCAGAGGAATTGCAGGCATCGTGGGTGAATCCAAGCTACTTTCAATTTTGGGGGATGATTTCGGTCTGGTTGATCCATTCAAGGTAGAGGTCGAGTGCCGCTGGACAGGAATCGAAGCCCCCGGTGCACAGCAGGTTGCAGGGTTTAAAATAATCAGGAATTTCTGACACGGATTTGAGAAGACTACAACGACTTATCGAGTTTGTGGATCAAATTAACAAGGTAACCTCGTGAACGGCGTTAAGCGTAAAATCAAAGGAAAAGAATTTGTAAGGGATTTGCGAAATGGCATGGCAGATCGGGAATTAATGGAAAAATATGCTCTCTCCGCGGGGCAGCTTCGGAGCGTTTTTCGTAAGTTGTTAGATTCCGGCGCCATTGGCGAAATGGACTTATATACTCGAACTACCGTGTCCGAGAGCACAATTACACGGGCATCGGCAATGAGCCGAACAGCAGGTCAAGGGCTGGAGCAAAGAGGCTCATCGGTCACGTGGTCGAGAGAAACTCCTACCGCAGAGGTTGCGGAGAAGGACTGGTTGAAGTTTTGTCTACCCTCTTGCTTACAGTGGGGTGAATTGATTTTCAAAACATTCTGCTGTTCCGCAAAATTCTCACGAGCGAATATCCCCGACAAAGACTGCTCAAGAAACAATATGAGATCAATTTTTGTGAGTGCTCTGCCATCTCTGCGGTGAACGACCATTTCAACTCGGCTGTGTGTTTGCGGGAAACTGCTGTTTCAAAAACGCGGAGATTTGGTTGACACCAGTGGCCGTCTGGTTTATCCTTACCAATTACGCGGGAATAACTCAGTGGTAGAGTGCAACCTTGCCAAGGTTGAAGTCGCGGGTTCAAATCCCGTTTCCCGCTCCAACACGTAAGAGAGACCCCCCGAAATTTTGAATTGTTAATTTCGGGGGTTTTTAGTTCTGCTGGTATCTAACGTTCCCTCGATCGACATATCCCCAAGATACTTATTACCCGAGTAACCGAAGCAAGGTCATAGACTTGCAGGACTGCTAAAGTCTGCCAACAGAGGTCGGCTGCAGCTTACGACTCCAGGGCAGACAAGGATGAATCTTTGGCCCTCACTGAGTGCTCTTTCTTCCTATCTTCCTGAAAGATTACTATCCAGCTTCCCTGAGCTTACGGACATACATCGAAATTAACTGGAGATACTTACGGCATCACAGGGACAGGCCCTGTAAGATATCCACAACCCAGCGAACACAGAGTCCTCCCAAATCCTGACTTCTCGGTGCTGCAGGACATTTGGCACTGCTGCGTGGAGTCCTCCGTAACCGAGGCGGGCGCAGTGACTCCTTCGGATCGGTCCGATGTTCCAATTGTGTTGGATCCCAGAGTATCTCCTGATTTATATGAACCGGACGTGTCACGCTGTTGAAAAGCAAAAGCGGACATCGCTGATGCGGCGACAATAAGCGCTGAAATTACAATTCCAAGAATCACCAGTCGACTAACGCACGTGCTCATGATTTGCCTCCTAATTCGGGTACCCGGTGTAGATCAGGTACCCGCTGGGATAAAGCTCGGATGGATTAATTGACATTCTTTTACTAATTTCCAGAAATGAATCTGTGGATAATCAATCCGTGAACGTGCTGCCAAAATGACAGTTCCACTCTCGATTATGGCCAGCCGTACGCACAAAGGCCAACACAGTTCCCAGTCACCTCTCCGGAATCGCCTTTGCACAGGTCGTAACAGTCCCCGTATTTTGGGACGCTTTCCGCGGTCGATTGTCTTCTCAATTTGTCATGTTTACTCCTGAGCAGCAAAAGAAAGCTGATCAGCAAGACACCTGCAACATTCATAATCACGGCTATAAATAATGCGAATGAGGTCATGCTCTCCTCCATGTCATCCGTTGGGTCATTCCAAACATAAATTGGGTTCTCCGACCCAAAGATCCAAGAGGAGACTCAGCAGGATTCCAATGAACAGCACGGAAGGAATGGTTTAATTTACGGAACGGACCGCTTAATCGTGGAGCAAAACTGTCGACAAATCCTACGACGGTCCGCCTAAGCATGCGAAATAGTTGGAATGACTAGCTCGAATCCAATAAAGCTTGGGAGAAAGTACCTGAATCGCTCCTTTTCATCAACCCGTCCTTGCCGCAAATCCTCGGTCAGTTTGGATATATTCCACCAGTGCATGCAGTTTCCCCTATTTACCCGGGCCAAAGCAGCCAAGACTCGGCGAAATATTGTTTCATGACGAACCGCTTGCAAAGCCTCTGATTGTCCGCAATCGCCTCTATATCTCTATTGAATTACCGTAGCGTAAACCAAATCTTTGAACAGGAACCAGGTATGGACCCGCTGCGATGGTCCCTGATTCATCATTATTCCCACAAGTTTTTCTTTCGGATCGACAGTGAAGATTGTTCCCAAGATACCCGTCCACCCTGCATCACCTTTACTACCGGGGGACCAAGCGAATCCCTCTTGGAGTCGAACAGCGAACCCAAGACCAAAACCATAGCCCGGACCCGCAGCCACCCTTAGCACCATAGAATTAGCCCCAGCGCCCATCAAATGATCGGAGAGCATGAATTCGACTGTTTTCTTGGAGAGCAACCTCTGTCCATCCAACGTGCCACCATTGAGGATCATCTGCGCAAAACGGGAGTAGTCCTCCGTGGTGGAAGCAAGCCCGCTGCCGGCCGCGAAATACCGCTTCCCCGCGGGGTTGTCCTGCACGCGAATCGAGGCCAACAGTGCCTTTTTCTGAGGATCGGAATCATAAACATCAGCCAGCCGCGGTGCTTTCTCCGGTGGGACATAGAAGGCGGTCTCCTTCATCTTGAGCGGAGCGAAAATCATTTCTTGAAGGATTTCGTCCAGTCCTTTGCCGGCCACCCGTTCCAGAAGAATCCCAAGCACATCAACCGACATGCCGTACTCGAATGTAGTTCCAGGCTGAAATGCCAGGGGGATTTGCGCCAACCGCTTGGTCATTTCGGCAGCGGTGAGGTCACCCTTGGTCCCCATAAGATCGGCCTCATCGTAAGCTTTGGCAATGTTCTCGGAACGTGCGCCGAAGCCCCCATATGTGAATCCTGAAGTGTGACGCATTAAATCCTGGATGATAATAGGACGGGTTGCCGGAACAATTTCGTATGATGTATTGCCCGAGGCATCCTTTTTTTGGACTTCGGCCTTCATGTCCTTGAATTCAGGCAAATATATAGAAATAGGATCGTTCAGATTCAACTTGCCCTGCTCGACCATCATCATGGCCGCTGCGGTGACAATGGGTTTGGTCATGGACGCTATGCGGAAAATAGCATCCTTGGGCATGGGCTTTTCTTGCTTGCCATCAAGATAGCCGTACGCACCAAAATGCGCGACCTTGCCGTTACGCGCGATTAGCACGACCGCGCCTGGAAAACTGCCCTTAGCAACCTCCTGCTTCATAACTCCTGCGATTCGCTGGATTCGCTCGCTTGAAAGTCCAACGGACTCCGGCTTTGTGACCTTGATCTCGGAGATTGCAGGCGTTGCGAAAACAATAATTGCACATACCAACACAATGCAGCGGAACAACATCTTGAAGTTCTTCATCTGGGTTCCCCCTTCCTGATGAACTAAACTGGCGGTATTTCGTTTGGAATCCAGCATTCGGCCTATTCAAGCCTTGAGCCTAACTGACCACACGCCGCTGGTCAACGAGAATCTTCAGGTTGGTGTAATCTTCAGTTAGTAGTCCTTTAACGGCCGGTGACCAGGGTAAGGGCGATGTTGGAGCTGCGAGGGAATCGGTTTGAAGTGACGGAGTTCATCTCATTGTCAATAAACAAGATTGGACGTTTGGCATAACATATTGCATTCACGAAGATAAAATGGTATCGTGCTGATTGGTGGTCGCTTGCCTGCTTATTCCGGCATGAAGGAGAGCACTTGACCTTTAACGAAGCATTGGCGGTTTTTCAGCGGTACCTGATCACTGAGAAGATGCGCTCGCCGGAGACTGTTCGAGCGTATAGGGCCGATCTCAGAGACTTTGGGGTCTATCTCGAATCATCAAATGCAAAAAAAGAGCTTGGCAATGTAGAGTGCATCGACCAATTTCATGTAAGGGGTTTTCTGGCAAGCCGATTCAATAAGATCAGCAAAGTGTCCGTAGGCCGGAAGCTTGCGGCTATACGAACATTCTTCCGCATTTTGATCCGCGAGGAGATAATTCCCACCAATCCGGCCGGATCCATCAAGGCCCCAAAACGAGAAAGGCCTTTGCCAAAGGCACTGAGTGTTGACGAGGTTGACCGTTTTTTTTCGCGAAACGCCGACGGGCAAAAGCGGGATCTGGCAATATTCGAACTGCTATATTCATCGGGGCTGCGCATAGGCGAACTCACATCGCTAAATACGCAGGACCTCGATCTTAACAATGGGTGGGTACGTGTCATCGGGAAGGGCAATAAAGAACGGTATGTTCCGGTCGGATCTCGGGCCGCTGTGGCACTGAACGAGTACCTGCCGGTCCGGGCTCTGGTAGACCGGCAGATTGGGTCATTAAACATCGGCTCAGCGTTGTTTTTGAATTCACGCGGCGGGCGATTGTCTTCCCGGAGTATTAGACGTATACTCAAATCGTTTCTTAGCTCATCGGGAGTGGAGCGGGATGTTTCGCCTCATGCGTTTCGGCATTCTTTTGCTACGCATCTGCTTTACGGTGGCGCAGATCTGAGGTCGATTCAGGAGCTTCTGGGACATGCGAGTTTATCCACGACTCAGCGTTACACCAAAATGGACCTTGGCCGGCTCATGGAGGTTTACGATCGCTCGCACCCGAGAAGCGGCGCTGTTCGGAAAAAACACGAACCATAGTGGAGAGGATTTTCCCAGGGGGCAAACTTTATTGCGAAAGAGTCTTCCTCCTTGGAACCCCCTTTCAGAAAGTTCTATATGGCTGCAGCGGGGCTCATGGGCGAATGCTGCGCAGCCTATGCATGGGATATAGGGTACCGGCAGTCGCCCCACCGGCAACTGCAATCCATTTCGGCAATGAGAAAGAACGATGGCTCACAAAAAAACTAGATCCACAACAGTAATTTGCGTCCGTCGCGGCGGGAAAGTTGTTATGGCCGGTGACGGCCAAGTATCGTTGGGCGAAACGGTCGTGAAGCATTCGGCTCGCAAAATTCGCAGACTGGGTAAAAAATCCGATATCCTGGCTGGGTTCGCGGGTTCCACGGCAGACTCTTTGACGCTTTTGGAAAAATTCGAACAGATGCTGGAAAAATATTCCAACAATCTGACCAGGGCCGCAGTGGAACTGGCCAAGGAATGGCGAACGGACAGGATGCTTCGACGCCTTGAAGCGTTGCTTGTAGTGGCTGACTCTGAAAAAACACTTTTACTCTCAGGTAACGGCGATGTGGTAGAACCGGACGACGGAGTCATCGCGATTGGTTCCGGGGGTGATTTTGCCCGAGCCGCTGCCAGAGCGCTGATGATGCACACGGATATGGAACCGGCCGAAATAGCACGCGTTAGCATGGCCATCGCCGCGGATATCTGCGTTTATACTAACGATAAACTGGCCATGGAGGAATTAGCCGCGAAAGCGACGTAAGATTCAGGAAATCAGAAGATCAGGAGGAAAACCGGTTCTCCAGTTACCTCGTTGAAAACGGGGTCCGGAACTGAATCCTCCGTGAAACCGGGCATGAGGGGTGCCGGCCATCAGGTAACGACCGACACGGATCCCGGTCCCACCTAATAAGACTAACGATATTCTCGAAAATACCGGGTAATCAAACGAGGAATCATGGAAGCTTTTTCACCACGGATGATAGTTCAGGAACTCGACAAATACGTTATCGGGCAACACACTGCAAAACGAATGGTTGCCATTGCATTACGAAATCGATGGCGAAGGCGACAAGTGCCCGCTGAACTGCAGGACGAGATTGCGCCCAAGAATATCATCATGATCGGTCCCACAGGGGTCGGCAAGACTGAAATCGCTCGCCGACTGGCAAAGCTCGCCCAATCACCTTTCTTGAAAGTGGAAGCGTCAAAATTCACCGAGGTCGGCTATGTGGGCCGAGATGTCGAATCGATGATCAGGGATTTGATGGAAATCGGCATAAATATGGTCAAGCAGGAAGAATACGAAATGCTCCGGCCCAAAGCTGAGGAGCAGGCGGAAGAGCGGTTGCTGGACATTTTGTTACCTGTTCGTCCGCAGCGGAGAATGCGCCGGCCGCAAATCGCGGGGGCTCAGCCGGAATCCACCGAAGACATGGAAGTCGCTCAGCGGACTCGTGAAAAATTCAGGAAAATGCTGCGCAACGGCAAACTCCATGATCGTGAGGTCGAGATAGAAACCCAGATGAGCGCCATTCCTGTGGTCGAAGTTTTTTCACCCGCAGGTATGGAAGAAATGGACATCAATATTAAGGACATGTTCTCAAATATATTCCCCAGCAAGAGCAAACGTCGGAAGGTCAAGGTGCCGGAAGCCTTACAAATATTGGTTCAAGAAGAACTCAGCAGGCTGATTGACACCGAGAAAGTGAGCAAGATGGCCAAAGAACGTGTCGAGCAGATGGGGATTGTATTCATAGACGAGTTGGACAAGATTTCCGGGCAAGGTTCGCATCATCATGGGCCGGATGTCTCACGTGAAGGAGTGCAAAGGGATCTGTTGCCGATTATCGAGGGAAGTACAGTAAATACAAAACACGGAGTGATCAAAACCGACCATATCTTATTCATTGCCGCGGGGGCTTTTCACGTTTCTAAGCCGTCTGATCTCATACCCGAGCTTCAGGGACGTTTTCCATTGCGGGCTGAATTATCCGCTCTGTCCAGGGATGACTTTGTCAGGATACTCACCGAGCCGAAAAACGCCTTGGTCACGCAATATCAAGAGCTTTTGAAGACCGAAGGAGTAACCCTGGCGTTTGAAGAAGGTGCGATCCACGAGATCGCTACTTTAGCCGAAGAAGTAAATGAGCGGGCAGAGAACATCGGCGCGCGGCGGCTTCACACTATAATGGAAAAGCTGCTGGAAGAGGTTTCGTTCGAAGCTCCCGATATGCGAGGGATTACCGTGACTGTCACTCCGCAGATGGTCCGCGAGCGTCTGAGTGACATAGTAAAAAATCAGGACCTGAGCCGATATATTCTGTAATGCCGAGCCGCTTTTGAACAACGATCTTCGCCGGGGAGAAACTTTTGCAAAAAGTCGCTCCCCGACATCCTTCTTCAAAAACTCTTAGAAATTGGCACATTGACCGCTTGGGCGTTACCGGCCTAACGATAGGCAATTGTTTTTCGCCCAGAATCCCAATGGGGAATCCCGCGCACAAATGTATCTATGGCGGCAAGACGGCAAGAGGGTCCGAACGCCGTTTATTTTCTTATTTTCCGCCGGCAGCTCTTTTTGAAGCCTTCAGAGGATTGATCTTCAGAGCTTTTTCAGCTACCTGGCGAGTCAGATGAGTTGCGAAATTGCAGGAACCTTTGGCCCATTTCTGGGTAGGATTGGGGGCTACGGAGCAAAAGGTGTCGGAATTAACAGCAAGGGTTTTGGAACAACCCTGGCAAGGATCGATGACAGGGTGGCACTGGCCACCGTTAAAATTGCACCCTTTCGCAGTCATAAACGCGCAAGGCACGCCTTTCTTTATAGTTACGCACAGCATTTGGATTCCCTCCGGGTAATTTTGGTGGTGATGGACTGTCACCCCAGGCAAAACAATCTCATAGTATATCGTCAATATTAGAATCTGTAAAGAAAATTGTGAGAAATCTGTCAGGTATCGTCCTTACTAACCACGTGCAAGGGTGGACGGAACATAGCCGGCATCAACGAGTGCTTTCTTAATTTCCGAGATAAGTTCATCTATTCTTTTTTCAGCCATGTTTTAGCGGCTCCTAATAATTTACGATTTTGCCTCGCACCAATCCTAGTCAATTAATTTCTTGTTTCTTTACTAATAGTTCCTCAACAGAGATGATTCTCACATGTGCAACCATGATATAAGTATCAGGTTCGTTATCACAGATAAGCATTCCGGAGAGAAACTTGAAGATCCTGATTATCAACAGTGGCAGTTCCTCATTGAAATACACGCTTTTTCAAATGCGGCATGAGCAAGTGCTTTTTTCCGGAGCAATAGATCGCATCGGCCTGGAAGGTTCGACTCACGTGTTCAACGCTGCTAATGAGCCGGAGACAACAAAAGAACTCTCAATAAACGATCATGGAAGAGCGCTGGATGAAATGCTCAATACTCTGGTTGCCGGTCCCCTGAAATTTCTGGATGAGCTTGCAGCGGTTGGCCACAGGCTGGCATACGGGGGCAAATACCTGAACGCTGTCCGGATCGACGATGCAGTAATGGCGGAAGTTCGGCGCGTCACTCCCATGTTTCCGCTGCACCATCCCGCAATGATAATTGAGATTGAGCAATGTATGGCACGGATGCCCGAAGCTCAGCATATTGCTGTTTTTGATTCGTGGTTTCACGCGACCATTCCTGATAAAGCAGCAATCTATGGCCTCCCGTACCGATATTTCGAAGAAAAGGGTTACCGCCGAATAGGGTACCACGGCAACTCTCATTCCTATGTTGCCAAGAAAGCAGCGGAATATCTTAAGCGCCCTCTGGAGCAGCTGAAAATGATCACGTGCCATCTGGGTAATGGCGCGAGCCTCTGCGCGATAGACAAGGGTAAGTCCATCGATACGACGCTAGGTATTACAGCGGTCGAGGGTCTTATCATGGGGACCCGGTCCGGCGATGTGGACCCGGGACTGATGGCCGTCATTATGAAGGAAGACTCTATCTCACCGGACGAGATGATCAATATGCTGTACAAGGAATCCGGTCTTGAAGCTATTAGCGGAGTGAGTCGCGATATGCGCGAGATTGAGGCGGCCGCGAACCAGGGGAACCCCAGGGCCGCGCTGGCTCTCGATGCATTTTGCTATAAAGTGAAGCGATACATCGGTTCGATGCTTATGGTTCTGGGGGGATGCGATGCCCTAATCTTTACCGGAGGCATTGGCCGCAACAGTCCTACTGTCAGATCGAAATCTCTTCAAGGAACGGCAGAATTAGGCTTCATGATTGACGAAACAAAAAACAATCCAACAGGTGAGTCTAATTCAAAAGAGGAGGTACTGGACATTTCGGCTGATGCGTCCCGCGTGAAAATCCTGGCCATTGAGACCTTCGAAGAGCTTATGATGGCTCGCCTTACTTTGGAGGTATTAGAGGGGCATCCCAATAAAATCTGATGATGGCAAAATGGGATATTGTGATGCAGGTTTTCCAGCCCGCCATTATAGCAGTACAAAGAATCGGCAGGCCGCATAGCCTGCCGTACAAATACAGTCTCAATTACACTTGTATAGTGTTTGCCAAAAGTAATGGCGTGTTGCCACTCGTCACCCCGGCGAAAGCCGGGGTCCAGACTTTGTCGTGAGTAAAGCCCGGAACCAATCTTTCCTGGATTCCGGCTTCCGCCGGAATGACGACATAAAGGTAGCTCGAATCGGACGAAACTTTTGGCAACCTGTATGGATCATCGACGGCTCACGACTCCGCTTCACATTTTCCTATGTCGCTCCAGAAATTCTTCCCAGCGTTTGTCGGTAAATTCCTGGAGTCTTCGGATCTGATCCTCGGTGATTTTCCTGAATCGGGTTTGGCCTTTTACATAATCAGCTATAGTCTTCTTTCGACCCTTTTCCGCCAGTGTTAACGATCGAGAGGTGAGCTGGAATTTACCCTCTCGGATTTCGTACAGAACCTGTATTCCCGTATCAACAGCGAGTTTGCCCATTTTGATCAGATCTTTGTTCGGAAAACCCCACCCCGGAGGGCACGGCGCATGAACTTCAACATAACGCGATCCTTTTATGTCCTTGGCCGCGCGGAATTTGTCGTAGAGGTCGAGGGGATATGCCGGCGATGCGGTGGCCACGTAGGGAATACCGTGCGCTTCTACGATTCGGAGCATGTCTTTCTTCTGCTCCAGCTTAGACAATATGGGTGTAGTACTGGTTATCGCGCCTGCTGGGCTGGCGCTGGACCTTTGAGTGCCGGTATTCATGTATCCTTCATTGTCGTAGCAAACGTAAATGAAATCTGTGCCGCGTTCGAGAGCGCCTGAAAGTGACTGAATTCCAATGTCATATGTCCCGCCATCTCCCGCAAATGCCACAACAGTATATCCTTTTTTTCCTATAGCTTTCAGACCGGCAACAATGCCGGAAACTGATGCCCCTGTCGCGGCGAATGGATTATTGATGCAGACCACCTTTGCCGGTGTTACCGGGTACACCCCATGCAGGACTGTCATACAGCTCGCTGGTACAGCAACAATGGTTTTGTTCGTATCCAGAGCCTTGAGCGCGTGCCGGTAAGTGAGCATCAGCCCGCAGGCCGCACACGATCGAGTGCCCGGCAATATAAATTCTTCTCTGGGTAATTCTCTGACTGCCTTAGTGGCCATTTTCTTGCCATCCTACTTTCTTTAGTCTCACAAGGAGTCGGGGCCATCTCTTACGAGCAAACAGCCCAGCCTGCATCCTTTCTTTCAAATCTGCACATTTATCCATCTCTCGATTTCGCCGCCCGTGATCACTTCACGAGTAGCTTCGGCTATCTGTTCGGGTCGCACATCGCGGCCACCTAGGCCTGCGACGAAGGACGAAAATTTCGGTCGTTTCTCGCAATCGAACAGAGCAGCCTTCAAATCCATCGCTAGAGCGCCTGCGTAGCCGTAACTTATATCCTTTTCGAAAACTGCAACGCTTTCTATCTCACTCAAGAGCTTTGCAAGAGCGGCAGCAGGAAAAGGCCGGTAAGTCCTTACACCGACGACTCCAACACGAAAACCCTGGTCTCGTAAGGCATCTGCGGCCAACGTGCTTTCAGACGCAAGCGATCCCATGCTCACGATAGCGTGCTCTGCGCCGTCCATTCGATACTCCCAGCACAGCCCTCCCCATTGACGACCGAAAATCTTCTCAAATTCCAAGTCGATATCGTTTATAACCTGGACGGAGCCGATGAGATCCTCTTGCAGACGGTGACGCAGATCCATATATCCCGGCTTGAGATTCCCATCAGGGTCCATTCGTGCGTCGCTGAGGATCAGAGGATTAATATTCATGAAGTCGCCTTCGTTTATAATGGAACTCCTCTCATTGGCAGGAAGGAAAATTGTGACATCCTCTTGAGAAGGGACTTCTACCGGTGTGCTCGCGTGTGAGAGGACAAAACCGTCGTAGCAAACCATGACCGGAATTTGGACGGTCTCTGCAATTTTGTACGCCTGAATTATGCTGTCCAGCACTTCCTGGCTGTTTCGGCAGTAGATCTGAATCCAGCCGGTATCCCGCTGGGATATGGAATCTTGTTGGTCGTTTAGGATTGTCCACGGAGCGCCGACGCCTCGGTTCACGCAGGCCATGACGACAGGCACTCGGCTGCCCGCTGCCCAATGAAGCATTTCGTGCATGTACAGGAGTCCGTTTGCGCTGGTCGCCGTAAACGCCCTGGCTCCGACTTGAGAAGCAGCCGCAACCGATGCCATAGCCGAATGCTCGCTCTCGACGGTGAGATATTCTGCTTTTAGCTCACCTTTTTCCACCATGGTTGCCAGTTCCTCGGTTACCGGCGTCTGTGGCGTAATCGGATACGCGGCTATGACTTGCACTTTGCACAAAGCAGCCGCCAAAGCCGCTGCCGTATTGGCTGTTATTATTCTCACATCTTTCATTTATCGCCTCGTTTCGGTGGGAAGAGGGGCAGGAGAAGCCTTGCGGGTGGTTTGGTCGCCGCAGGTTCACCGTACGTACAAAGATTTAGGAGTTTTTGGGGAGGGGTCTGGGGAGGCCCTTTTTGCAAAAAGGGCCTCCCCGGAATCTCTTCTTCCCCATTCCGCCTTCTACTCTTTCCCATCCTTCATGGTTATTGCTTTGCGAGGGCATTCTTCTGCGCAGATGCCGCAGCCCTTGCAGTATTCGATATCTATTTCGAGTGGGAAATCTCGTGTGATCAGGCCGTCAGGGCAATAAACCCAGCAGAGGAGGCACGTATCCTTCTGTGAACATTTATCATGATCGATTTGGGGCGTTTGGGATCTCCAGTCGCCAGTTCTGCCAGCCTCTCCTTTTGCAGGTACCGATTGTGCAATAATTGTTTTCTTGATTTTTTCAGATGTCATTATCTCAGCCTGACATTTTTTGAACTATGGTCTGTTCATATGATCGTCTGTGACGCCGGAGGCGGCACAAAACATTTAAGAGTTTTTGGGGAGGTGTCTGGGAGGCCCATTTTGCAAAAAGGGCTTCTTCAACGCTTCTTACTCCCCGGCGCATCCATTAGGCCGAACTATTTGTGTGTTTTTGTAGGCCAGTTCGAGCGCTTTAAGGTTCCGTTCAAGGGCCGGCCCTTTAAAGTTCTTTTGAACCGCTTTGCGGATATTTTCCAAGCTCACCAGATTTGAAGCAGCAGCGATTGGGCCGAGTATCGAAGTGGATACGAGCACGTTCCCTTCGATTATGAGTCCCGCTGTTTCCGAAGAATGGTATGCGTCCGCGACTGCCAGAGTGAAACAGCCATTTAATCCAAGAGCTTCCGGTGGCAACGCTGAATTGACCACCAGCAGGCCGCCCCGCTTAAGGTTCGCAGTAACATTCACCATCTGCAAAAGATTATCATCCAGGACTACTGCCACATCAGGTGAGAGGACATTGGAAAATGTCCGCACCGGATCCGTTGCGATCCTGGCATGCACGCTGACAGGCGCGCCGCGTCTTTCGGAGAAATAGGTCGGTTTCGCGCTAACGCCTTTAAAACCCGCATAATACGCGGCCTCTGTAAAGATTTTCGCGGCCGTAACCGCGCCCTGACCTCCTCTTCCATGCCATATAATTTCATATGATTGAGCCATGTGTCTCTCTGGTGACTTGTGGAGTTGAATTTTTAAGTTTAGTGGGAATGGCTGGAATCGTCAACCTCGAAATCGCGCGAAGCAATCAATCAGTCGTGGTGGGGGTGAGCAGTCTTGCGCTTGCAACAAATGGTGGGACCGACATATGTTGCTCGTATCCCACGGGCTTTCACTACAATAAGCTTTCTGTGGCGTCTAGTGGTAGGGTGAGCTTGGATGTTGGACTCAAGATGGAACGGAGAAATTCATGAAAATAAATATCGTATATAAAGAGGAACAAGGATGGTTTGTCGGACATATCCAGGAATATCCTGACTATGAAAGCCAAGGAAAAACTTTGGAGGAATTAAGAGACAATCTGATAGAAGTCTATGATGATATTAGGAAAGGTTTAGTGCCCGATGCAGAACCTTTCCGGATATTGGAAGTAGCAATTTGAAGAGAAGAGAACTACTTCGAATCATCAATTCTATCGGCTGTGTATTTGTGCGGCACGGCAGTAACCATGATTGGTACAAAAATCCTCACACGGATAAGAGTCATTCCTATTCCAAGATACAAAGAAATTGAAGATGGGCTCGCCGGAAGAATTATTAAGAGACTGTCGTAAGTCCGCCTACGAATGGCGTTAACCAGACACCAAGAACCGAGCTATCTGACGTCAAATTTTCGCGAGGAGCGTATATTACAGAAAATGCTATTTGCCCGGAAATGACTCCCTAGCAAGATATACCGGATGCGCGGCTATATGCCCTATCTCTTGTGGATTTCACTGCACCTGTGGCAATACCAGATCTTTTCTCGGATAAAAAAGAAGATTACTCCCACCCCTAACATTATGGACCCGACGTAATATGCCGCGGGGAGCAAATAACGTAGAAACCATGGAGGCTGGTAAAAATTTATCGCAAGGCCATGCAGGGCCATAAGAAGCGCCCCCAGGACGATTAGACCCAGGCCCGCAGGCGCTGAAAGGATCATACGTGAGGATTTGGCCATTACTCCGCCACAACTATTGCACAATTTTACTTTGCCCATTCGGAGCCTGTCCTGAAATGTATTGAGATCACTGTCAGACGGGTCAACGCGGCGCCGAACCCGATCCGAAGGAGCGGCTTCCTTTACGGCAAACAGTTTACCATTATCGTGACCTTTTGGTATCGCGGCATCGGGGCGCCGTACCGGTTCCGCGGGCAGGTTAATCGGGGCGAGCCGCTCAAAACGAGGACTGTCCGAGCGAGGTTGCGCAGTAGGTTTTGGAGATGAAGGTCTAAAAGAATCGGTAAACTTCACTTTGAATATCCTCTCTCAGTCCGGGCGGGCATCAACATTCTGAGGCTGTACTCATTATCTGTTGGAGTGGAGCCTACTCTAACACCGAAATTAAATTTCTACAGGAGGCTTGTCCCACATCACACGGGAATCATAACAGAATCAGAGATAAAGTCAATGCAGAGTGCAGGTTTTTCTGTGGTGGTTATTCCGCCCGGCTCTAGGGCCGGGCGGAGAGAATCTACGAAGTAGCGGGTATGGACTATGCGGCGCCCGGTCTGACAAAGAGCAGCAACAGTGCTATGACCAGCGCGTAAATGGTCAGCGATTCGATCATGGCCAAACCGATGATCATGGTGGTCATGATCCTACCACCGGCTTCGGGGTTCCTCGAAGTTCCCTCGCAGGCGCCTCCGATAGCTGTCCCCATTCCTATACCGCTTCCGATCGCACCCAGTCCAATGGCAAGTCCCGCCGCGAGAACCGTGTACTGAATAATTGCGGCTTTAGAATCACCAGCATCAGCTAATGCAATGGTTGCAAACAGGGTGATAGCCAACATTACCAATCCGGCAATAACTACTCTTCTCATTAAATAAAGACCTCCTTGTTATCTGGTATCAGTGAGCCTCTTCCAACGATCCAGCGATGTACATCATGGTCAGCATGATGAACACGAGGGTCTGAATGAAAGAAGTGAACACTTGCAAGAACATCATCGGCAACGGAACCAAAAAAGGAACGAGAAAGGTCAGAATGATAATTGCAAGATCCTCGCCAAAAATGTTGCCGAAAAGTCGAAAGCTCAAAGACAGGACTCGGCTGAGATGGCCGATAATTTCAATGGGAAGCATGAGAGGAATCAGCCAGGGCACCGGCCCCATAAAATGTTTCACATATTTTGCGCCATGATGCGTTATTCCGACATAGTGCGTTGTTACGAACGAAACGAGCGCCAGAGCCAATGTTGTGTTTAGATTATTGGTGGAAGACTGAAACCACGGCAAGATCCCGATAAGATTGCAGGAAAGAATGAACAGCGCCAGTGACGCGATCAGCGGAAAGTAAGGTCTTCCTTTCTCTCCCATGGTCTGAACAACAATGTCCTCCAGTGTGGAGATTACCACCTCCCAAAAGTTTTGAGATCCTTTTGGGATCATCTCGAGCTTGTTCTTTACGAGAACCGCTAGCACAATTAGCACTATCATTACTATCCAGGTGTTGAGAACATTATTCATGTCCGAGTGCCCAACGCCCCATTTATCCCAAAAAGATTGCATTGAATGCAAAAGAGGATTGGCGATGACATCCGTTAATACCGGTGGATGAATATCAGCAGCCATTGATCAGGCCTCCTCAGGTCTTCTATTTGCTATATAGATCAGAGCGAGCATAACAAGGAGCCCGGCAGGAATTACGGATAATCCGATAACCAGACCGATCGGATCCACTTGCGTGAATTGTATAAGACAGTAAAGACCTGCTGCCAAGAATACCAGTCGGAAGTAGAAGCCCCCGACTAACGACATCAAAGCTTGGGCTTTATTATGGAATTGCGCTTTACGAACGCTATGAGCTGAAATACATGAATTCAGCAATACCAAAGCTCCGCCCACTCCAAAACCGGCAGCGAATCCAAGAGAAGTAAGCGATAAGAATGCGACCAGTCCCACCAGGTAAACCGCTGCTGAGATTACTAACCAAATTCGAGGAATCTTCTCTAAGTTCATTTATGTCGATTTTCCTCGTCTTCCCGGAGTTGTTTCCTCACGGCAATCCAGACATTTCGACCTGCAGCGGCTATCCCTAAAAAGAAAAAAATGATGCTTAGGTAGGGAAATGTGCCTAACTTGCCATCCAGCCAGTAGCCTATACCGGCCCCTATAAATATGGCAAGGACGATCGACGCCCCAAGCTGGAGCGCGTCACCGGCCACTTGCCAGTTGGATAAAATCTTCTTCACAGAAATAATTCGGTTACCAGAAAAACGCCTGTTCTGTCAAGTCAATTGAAGCAGAATCCGGCAGTTGTGGCTATTATTTCACAGCGAAGAGCGCAGAAGGCGCGTAGCCAATTAATGCATTAGAAGGTAACTTACGGCATATCAGTAGAGGCAACAGGCCGTGGTCTTTTTAGGGCTGTCAATCCCGCGAAGTGCTGCATATTAAATCGCAGAATGGATTATTGCATTAGCTCCGTTTGTGGGGTGAGAAACGACTTTCAGAAAGAGGACCATCAGGGGGAAAACCCTTTTGCAAAAGGTGCTCCGCGCACGGCGAGCAATGCCTTTGTGCAGGCATTAAGTTCATCGAAGGCAGGGAACATTGAGCTGCATTGTTGGCCCCACGCCCAGTGGACCTGCCCCTCTTTCCGAAAACTCCCAAATGGCCGGCGGCAGGGTAACCTGGGTGCCCCACAAAAACGTCTCTGCCCCTGAGCAACTGAATGTCTGCAATGAGAAAAGTAAACTGCTGGAGTGGGATGGATCACATTCTCCTGGTCTCCGGATTCTCTGCGGAGCAAAATACACAATCCATCGCAGAATATGGTCCCCACAGCGATTCCTCTCTAGGCCACTGATTCATGAGGCTACACCTTCGGGGCCTGACACCGGTCGGGTACGAGGCCTTCCGATACTTTGCCCGCATCCCTAAAATGCCCGCCCACTAACTTGCAAGTTGACGGAATTCCATTACCGATGCTAAGTTGCAGCGCGGCCTCTTCAAAATGTCGGTACGATTTGACTGCAAATTAGACGGGAGTTCCGTAGAAAATGGGAAAACTCTTGATAAATCTGAAGGACACATAGCCGCATTTTAAACTCATGAGCTTATCTGAAAAATATAATCTGGGGGCTACGGGCAAAATTGTTGAGGCATTCTTGACCTCCAAATTGCCGGTTATTTTCATCATCGCCTGCCTGCTATCCGGCTTGTCGGCTCTAGTTCTGACCCCGCGGGAAGAGGAACCTCAGATTGTAGTGCCCATGATAGACGTCATGATTAATTTTCCGGGAGCATCGGCATCGGAAGTAGAAAACCTCGTCACCGTAAATCTGGAGCGTAAACTGTGGGAAATCGACGGCGTGGAATACATATATTCGGCTTCGAAACCCGGTGGGGCGATTGTTACCGTCCGGTTTTATGTGGGAGAAGACCGTGTAGCGAGCCTGCTGAAAACGCATAGTAAGATCATGTCCTATGTGGACCAGGTTCCGCCAGGTGTTACGGGTTGGGTAATTAGGCCTATTGAAATTGATGACGTCCCCATCGTCAATTTTTCTCTCTACAGCTCGGCGTATTCCGATTATGAACTCAGGCGGGTGGCTGATGAGATCCTCCACCGTATCCAAAGCACGTCTGACACTGGTCGAGCTTACGTTGTAGGTGGTCGAAAACGCCAAATAAGTGTCCTGCTTCAGCCCGAGAAAATGGCCTCGCGTAATGTATCGGTGCTGGAAATCGAAAAAGCACTGAAAGGAGCCAATTTTAATCTCCGCGCAGGCACAATGGACGTGAGGAATCAGGAAATAATAGTCGATGCGGGCCCGTTCATAAAGTCGGCAGCGGAACTTAAAGATGTGCTGGTAGGCGTAGATCAGGGCAGACCTGTCTATCTGGCTGATGTCGCCGAAGTTCAAGATGGCCCGGAAGAAGTGGAAGCATATACTCGTCTCGTTTTCGGTCCCGGTGCTTCGCGTGATCCGGATACAAAAAATCTCAAAAACGCCGATCAAGGTTCTGTGTTTAATCAGGTCACCATAGCTGTCGCCAAAAAAAAGGGAACAAATGCCGTAAAAGTATCGGAGGGCCTGATCAGCAAAGTCGATGAACTGAAAAAGGACGTGATCCCTTCAGACATAAATATTCTCGTTACCCGGAACTACGGAAAAACTGCGGACGATAAGGTCAACGAGCTGGTAAAACACCTCGGGATCGCTGTCATTAGTATTATAGCGCTGCTCACGGTAATGTTGGGCTGGCGCGAAGCGCTGATAGTAGCTTTAGCTGTTCCGATGACTTTATCTGTAACTCTGCTGGCGAATCTTCTGGTGGGGTACACGATAAATCGAGTCACACTATTTGCCCTTATACTCTCGCTAGGGCTGCTGGTAGATGATCCCATAGTGGATGTGGAGAATATCCATCGTCATTTCAAGCTTAAGAAACACCCGCCGCTTGATGCGACCCTGCTTGCCGTGGATGAGGTGCGTCCTCCCACGATATTGGCCACGCTGGCGGTTATCGCCTCCTTTATTCCTCTATTTTTCATTACAGGTATGATGGGGCCGTACATGCGACCCATGGCGCTAAACGTTCCTATCGCCATGATTATGTCGCTTGTAATCGCATTTACGGTTACCCCGTGGATTACATACCACGCGCTGAAGAAAGAGTACGAAAAAGATACGAAACCTTACGACTTCAAAACAGGGCCAATTTATCGCCTTTATCGGCGGATAGTGACCCCATTCCTTGAGAACCGATCCCGAAGCTACAAGTTTCTGGCCGTGGTATTACTGGCTCTTATATTGTCAATCCTATTGATGGTCCTCAAGTTGGTGCCTGTAAAAATGCTCCCATTCGATAATAAGGGCGAATTCCTTATTGTGCTGGATATGCCCGAAGGTACCACGCTTGAGACGACCGACAGGGTCGCTAGGGACATCGAATCTTATCTTTCCACAGTCAACGAAATCCGGAACGTTGAATCTTATATCGGGATTGCTTCACCCATAGATTTCAACGGCATGGTCCGGCAGTATTATCTGAGAAAAGGCAGCAATGTGGCGGATATACGTGTGAATCTCCTCGACAAGCACGAACGCTCTTTTCAGAGTCATCCGCTGGTGCTCAGGATCAGGCCGGATATACAAAAAATTGCAGACAAGCATGCAGCTAATATTAAGATTGTGGAAGTCCCGCCTGGTCCACCCGTTTTTTCGACCGTGGTCGCAGAGGTTTACGGTCCGCCTGGCGCTTCTTATGATGATCTGATAGTTCAGTCCGGAGAAGTTCGAAAGATATTGGAATCCACAAAACAAGTTGTAGACGTAGATGATTCGGTTACAGCCCCTCAGAAAAAGTACGATTTTATTGTAGATCGCACCAAAGCTGGGCTGCATGGGATAGAGGAAGACTCCATCGCTCGATCCGCGGAAATCTTCCTGGGAGGCAAGTCGCCGACCATTATCCACAGCGATTTCGAGCGAACACCTCTTGAAGTTAACCTGCGCCTTCCCAGGGATCTGAGGTCCAGGCCTGAAGATATGGGACCTATTCGTGTCAAGGCTGCGGATGGCTCCATGATCCCGTTTAATGAGTTGGGCGAGCTAAAGGAAACTACGGTGGATAAAACGATTTTTCGGAAGAATATGCAGCGGTTGGTTTTCGTTACCGGCGAAATGGCGGGGCGCAGCCCGGTAAACGCTATACTGGATATAAAATCGTCCCTGGCCGAGGACAAACTCCCTGAGGGATTCAAGGTCGAGCTGGCAGGAGAGGGTGAGTGGAAGATCACCCTCGAAGTTTTCCGCGACCTCGGCCTGGCTTTTGGCGGAGCGCTCTTACTGATATATATCTTGCTAGTCCAGCAGACCGCTTCCTTTGTCATTCCGCTGGTAATAATGGCGGCCATTCCACTTACGATGATCGGTATTCTCCCGGGTTTCGCGATCTTGAACCTGCTCTTTGCTCAGAATATCGGCTCGTATCCGGACTCAATATTCTTTACGGCCACCGGTATGATAGGGATGATAGCGCTTGCGGGAATTGTGGTGCGAAATTCGATCATATTGATTGATTTCATCCATGTGAGAACCGCGACCGGCGCTGGTCTTGAAGATGCTATTGTGGAATCCGGTGCTGTCCGATTCACTCCCATTCTGTTGACAGCGGGAGCCGCCATATTCGGTTCATGGGTGATAACTCTTGATCCGGTATTTTCCGGCTTGGCCTGGTCCTTTATATTCGGAATATTCGCATCTACTGTGTTCACATTGTTGGTCGTCCCGATCATTTATTATCTTATCTACGGCGAGAGAGGCAGGCATTTGGACCATCGAAGAACAGGCCGTAACCCCCGATAACAAAGGAATTGAGAGCCATGGTCTCACGTAAAGTGTCTCAAAAAGAGATTATTCAGGACATTCGAGCCGGGATGGATGACGCAGCGATTCGCAAAAAATACAACCTCTCCCCAAGAGGTCTGCAGACGCTTTACAACAGATTAATCGAAGCCGGTCTCTTGGGGAAAGACTTCAACACGCGTTCCCGTACGCTCAATCTACTCAATATTCTCGCGGACATCCGTAGTGGGATGACCCGATCGGACCTCCTGGAAAAGTACACTCTGACGGACAAGACGCTTCGGCAAGTCGTACAGAAACTCCTTGCAGCCGAAGGGAAAAGGTCTGCGTTTGATGGCCCGGAAACGGTCATAGAGGAGCCTGGTGACTTCCTTGCGACTGCCGAATTTGTGCGACATGAAGTCGATTTCGATCTGCCGGTGTACGAGGCATATCGACCCGAGATAGTCGGAAGGGTCAGGGATGTCTCGGAAGAAGGTATAAGCGTAACGGGCATCGAGGCTAGCCGGGGGGATTTCAAGAATCTGGTGGTCCTTGCAGACGACCTGGGTCAATTTTCTTCCTTTGAATTCGAGGGCTACTGCCGGTGGGCCTTTACCGATTCAGTTGATCGAGTTTGTGTCGCCGGATTTGCCATAGAGAAGATATCGATAAGCGACGCACAGGAACTGGAAAAACTAGTACACGTTGTCACAACCAGTGGGTAGAGAACAGGCGAAAAAAAGGTTGGCAATCGGCTGTGTTGCCGGGTGGGAAGCCTGCCCGGTTCTTGTTGCCCACAAAGCACTCGCACAGCAGGGAAAGGACGCACGCGACGAGACTCATGTCCTAATAAATCTTCGCTCTGAAGCCACCCTTGGAAAAATTGTTATGACACTGCTTCCTTGGGGTTTGGGCCGTATCGGTTGGCCCCTGGCGTGCTGTCTTGCACCGCAAAGACAATGAAAATGATTAAGCCGATGAGCGGAATGAAATTGATAAGTATCCACCAGCCGCTACGATTGGTGTCATGAAGCCTGCGCACCGCCACCGCAATGCTGGGAATCAGTACGGCCAGACTGTACAAACCGCCGAGCACACCTTGGATGCCAAGCAGGCTGTCGATGATCGCGAACGCGACCGCAATAATCACATTAATCAGAAGGAACATCCAGTATTCCATCCGGCGTGCCCGTCCGCTGAATACCGCATATTTCCTGAGTACTTCGAGATACCAGTTCATCTTTTCCCCCCGTTTGTTTGGGCCTGCAAATCCGACAGATTTGAGTCTTGCGCAATTCATTCGTCATTTCAAGGAATTTTTAGCAAAGGATTCACCCCCTGGAGGCTTGCGGAAAGCTTGTCGTGTGTTTAGCTAATTAATTAGACTTCAATGTTGATGTATCCCGCTCATGAATATTTAGATTTTGCCAAGAGCAGTTCTGAAAATTGTCCTGAAAACAAAGGCGTTTCAGGCTAAGTTCAAATTGAAAGGGCGCCCAAATGATCAGTTCTAAGATCCAAGAAGCATTTAACAAACAACTCAACGCGGAACTCTATTCAGCCTATCTCTACTTGTCTATGGCAGCGTATTTTGAATCCATTAATCTTCGAGGCTTTGCCAACTGGATGCGGTGCCAGGTCCAGGAGGAGATCGTTCATGCGATGAAATTCAATGACTTTATCGTTGAGCGCGGCGGTAGGGTAACGCTTATGCCGATAGAAGGCCCTCCCACAAAATGGGCATCCCCGCTGAACGCGTTTGAGGAAGCATATCGGCACGAACAGAAGGTGACGGGCCTGATAAACGATCTGGTCAACATTGCGATAGAAGAAAAGGACCATGCATCCAATGCTTTCTTGCAGTGGTTTGTCACTGAACAGGTTGAGGAAGAATCTTCAGCGGACGGCGTTGTCCAAAAACTCAAGCTGGCAGGCGATCAAGGGGGCGGATTGTTCATGATCGACCAAGAGTTGGCCGCACGGGTTTTCACGATGCCGGTGGCCCAGGGGCAATAGAAGATTCTATTTGTATAATTTATACGGATTCGCTCTTCTAGGAGGATGAAAATGGTAGATGTATGTGATCGATCGATGCAGTGGTTGGCGACCGCTATGGAAAAGGAACAGTCAGGCTGGGATTTTTACAAGAATGCCGCGGAGAAGTGTACCACAGCGATGGGAAAAGAGCTGTTCCGGAAGCTTATGGCTGATGAAGGCATACATATGCGTCGTGTTAAGGAGATTTACGATACCCTGTATAACCGAAAGGTCTGGTCACAGGACTGGATGGCGTGCAAAACGGAAAATCCGGATCTTCGACAGCTGCTTCGCGACAGGATCGATAAATTAGCCCCCCAAGTCAAACCCGAGTCGGGCGATCTGGATGCTATAGAGACAGGACTGGGAATGGAACAGGGCTCCATCAATTTTTACGAAGACCAATTAAAACTCTCCACGGATCCCCTGGAAAAGGAATTTCTGGATCTCATGCTTCGTGAGGAACGCGGCCATTTTGTTGCTCTGAAAGATCTAAAGCTATTCTTTACCAATCCCGAATCTTGGTATTATGAAAAGGAGCGTCAACACGTGGACGGCGGATGAGAATTCAGTCTCGGCATCAGCCTGAGGAACAGATACATCTCTTACATCCGTAGCATAGTAGGCTATGAATAATTTCCGCGTAAGCGGGAATAAAGGTGTTTTGCCTAGTGTGATGGCGCTAATGCCTGGATTTTCCTGATTGATTACTGACCGTGACAAATGGAATCGGCGCTACGCTGATGAATCGGCTCACATCCCCGCGGCCGATCCTTTTCTTGTGCAGCACAACGATTTATTGAAATCCGGCCGAGGCTTGGACCTTGCTTGCGGTCGCGGCGGAAACGCAATATTCCTGGCCCAATCCGGGTACGTTGTAGACGCGGTAGATATCAGTGACATTGTTTTGGCAAGACTGCAGGCTTACTCGGAGCACCTACGGCTTAATGTAAACTGCATCCACGCCGACCTGGACCATTTCGAATTGGCAAAAGAATCGTATGACCTGGTGGCAGTATTCTATTTTTTTTCACAGCGTCTTTTACCCTCCATAAAACAAACACTCAGACAAAACGGTCTGTTATTTTACGCCACTTACAATGAGAGGCACACTAGTGTGCAGCCGGGCTTTAATCCGGATTACCTTGTAGAACCGCAAGCATTGACTCGTTATTTCATCGATTTTGAGATATTGGTTAATGAACCGGAAGCCGGAGCGGACGGCAACATATCCAGACTTATCGGACGAAAAATCATCTGATTTATCAAAGTCATAGATGATACGATGTTTGGATTTGAGACGCACACGCGCAACCCTTCGTTAGCCCGATAGATCAACCTCTTGTTGCCGGCCAGAGCCCCGGAACGAGGACTCTCATTATTTGGACACCACACAATGATCAGCCCTTTAGATGGACTAAAAATCGCGGTTGGCGCCCTGAGGGTGAACGTGATGCGTTCTCTTCTCACGATGCTTGGAATAGTCATAGGGGTTGCCGCTGTGATCGTGATGGTTGCAGTGGGCGCGGGCGCCCGGGAATTGATTGGAGCGCAGATCCGATCCATTGGCAGTAATCTCATTCTGGTACTTCCGGGGGCCTCCACGCAAACCGGCGTGCGGCTCGGCGCGGCAACGGTGCACACCTTAAGAGCCTCGGATGCCGAAGCTATAGCAAAGGAACTTCCTGCGGTGAAATTGGCCGCGCCGGTCTGGGGTGAGGCCACTCAGGCAGTTTATGGAAATAAAAACTGGCGAACTCGTATCACAGGTACAACAATGATTATTTCCCAGTCAGGGAATGGACGATACTATCCGGCCGCTTCTTCAGCCCTGAGGAAGAGCACAGGGCGGCCAAAGTTTGTGTAATCGGGCAGACCAGTAATCGAAAACCTTATGCCGGATACATTCCCGCTGGGGAAGCTACTCGAATCAAGAGCGTGCCTTTCACGGTTATTGGAGTACTCGAAAGAAAGGGGCAATCTCCCAGGGGAGACGATCAAGATGACATCATCTTTGTACCTTTAAAAACCGCACAAAACAGACTTTTTGGGTCTCCCTTCCCGGATGAAATAGGCGCAATTATCATACAGGCCAAGGAAATCCCACTGATTCCGGCAGCAGAGAAGCAAATCGATGAACTGCTGACCCGACGACATAAGATCGGACGATTTCAAGAAAAAGATTTTACCGTCCGTAATCTTACCGAAATCCTCGAAACAGCGGAGAAGACTTTGAATATTTTGACCTCGCTTCTCGGAGCCATAGCAGCAATCTCTCTGCTGGTGGGCGGCATAGGTATTATGAATATTATGCTCGTCTCGGTGACGGAGCGCACCCGCGAGATTGGGATCCGCATGGCGGTGGGGGCAAAATCGTGGGATGTGCTGATTCAATTTTTGATCGAAGCCGTGGTGCTCTCAATTTTAGGCGGACTTATGGGCATTTTTTTGGGAATTGTAGGTTCATATCTATTTTCCGCAACCAGTGGATGGCCTGCCTTGATTAGCATGGGTGCGATACTTGTTGCGCTTCTGTTTTCCGCCGCTGTTGGGGTCTTCTTCGGTTTTTATCCCGCATTCAAAGCATCCAAACTTCACCCGATTGAGGCCTTAAGATACGAGTGAATCTTAGTGCTCCTTTTTCGCCTATCAGTTCGACCGATTCGCTCTTGAGCACTTATATCAGCTGCCAAAATTTTGTCCGATTGCACTTCGTTTGGGAATTTAGGGAATCCAAGAACGAGTTGCTCCAGGCTTTTACTTAGGACAATCTATGGACCCCGGCTTTCGCCGAGATGACGAGTGGCAACACGCCATCACTCTTGGCAAACGCTACAACTGATTCTAGTCGGGGATGCGTTAAAGTCGCGGGAACCTGACGTCAATGATGCCCCTGCGCTTAGTCTTCCAGGTCCTCACGAACCAAGTGCTAATCTCGTTGTTTGTTTCTTAAATACACCGGAACTGGAATCCACTTATACATTTCTGCTATACCGCTCATCCTAAGAACAATTCTTTTATTCAATGGACCTTGGCACTGGGGATTGGTGAAAAAATTCGCAGGATTTGAAAAATAGCTTGACATGACTAGACGACTGGTCTATTATTAGGCCTTAGAAAGTGAGACAACACTTGGCCAAAATTAGCACAAGAGACAAAATACTCGAGCACGCCGCACTTATCATTCATAAGAAAGGATTCAATAATACAGGCATCCAGGAAATTCTGGAAAGCGCCGGAGTCCCAAAAGGATCATTTTATTTCTATTTCAGGAGCAAGGAAGACCTGGGATTAGCGCTGATCGACCACTATGCCGGAGGATTTGGATCGAGATGGCAGACGATCCTGGGACTCTGAAACGAGGTACCTTAAGCGACTTGAAAGATTTTTCGAGGAAAGTCGTATCAAGTTACGAGCAAAATGAATGGAAGACCGGGTGTCCCATAGGAAACCTTACCCAGGAAATGGGGATCCTTAATGAAGCATTTCAGGCCAAGCTTAAAAAAGTTTTTAGTGGTATGAAGAATGCTATCAAGACTTGTTTGGTGCAGGCTCAACTCGAGGGTGACATCAGTTCAGCCCTGGACCCCGAGCTACCGCCGACTTCATTCTGAACAGCTGGGAGGGCGCTCTGTTGCGGATGAAGGCAGAGGGGCACACTGGACCCCTTGTTCTTTTCCAGCAAATGGTTTTTGACCTTGTTTAAAGAGGTGAACATCACGTTTTATTGAGATGGCGGGTCGCAATGCAGTTTGTTCGGGGGGAAGTCGACCGGTCTACTAATTAAACTCAATACGAATCTCGCATCCGGACAGTTGCGAGGACTAAGCCGCCCAAAACGGCAAAAAACAGGAGGAATGGATCATGGCGCTTATTCGAACAATCCCACCGGAAAAGGCTGAAGGCAAGCTGGCAGAACTCTATACAGAAGTCGAACAGCTCTTTGGAAGAGTCCCTAATAATGTACAACTGTTAGGCGTCAGCCCCGATCTCTTGGAGAGTCAGTTGCAGTTAGTAGCCTATTACGGGGAGCACCCTGCACTGAGGACCCCGCTTCTTGCCATGATACGCATGTTAGTTTCCAAGGCTTGCAAATCGCCCTATTGTCAAAATCTCAACACAGGCTTGTTAATGCAGGCGGGGTTCACGCGGGAACAAATAGAAGCGGCTCAGGCTGATCCCAGCAAGGCCCCATTGCCGGATAAAGAAAAGGACCTTCTCCTGTTTGTCTTGAAGGCCACAGACAACCCTCATTCAGTGGTGCAAGCGGATGTGGATCACCTTCGATCTCTAGGCTGGACCGATCTGGACATATTTGATGCCACGGCTCAAGGGGCTCGTATGGTAGGCAACAACATTCTGCTTGATACGTTCAAGGTTGAGATAGATTGAGAAATCCGTCCCCACTAACGGGCGGCAATGATTTTTAGCGAGGGCGCGGTTGGAAACAATTCCAAAATTGGCCATAAGTGAACAGTTTCTGTGCCGTGCTCTTGCTATAAGAACAAAACGTAAGCTCCTAACATATGACTTCTTTCGTGCATTTCCGGACCCTCTGCGATCTCAGAGTCAAATTGTATTCTTGTCTTGCTCCAAGAAAGTGTTTGCTATAAAGAGAGCACCTGAGATATAAAATTGGGTTTTCAAAAAAGCAGCCCCGAAGTTCATTTGATATCTCATACAGATGGATCAAGTCGATGACCGGGAACCCCAGGTTGATGCACTGGTCCATTAAAGACAGAATGTTTAAAATGTGACCGAAAGATATCTAAAGGGTGTACCCAGGGCCCGGTCGGAAGAAGCAAATGTATATACTTGGAATATCAGCCTTTTATCATGACAGCGCCGCTTGCTTGGTCAAGGATGGCATTATAGTCGCGGCCATGCAGCAAGAACGTTTCTCGCGGGTGAAGCACGACCACCGTTTTCCTCATGAATCAGCCGCGTGGTGCTTAAAAGAAGAAGGAATCACAGCAAAGGACCTGGATTACGTAGTATTTTACGACAAGCCCATTCTGAAATTTGAGAGGCTTCTTGAAACCTACTTGTCTTTTGCGCCTAAGGGATTGGCATCATTCCTGATGGCTATGCCTCTCTGGTTGAAACAGAAATTGCATATCCCGGACCTGATTCGTAAAAGTCTTGGATATGACGGCAAAATCTATTTCCCGGAGCATCACGAAGCGCATGCCGCAGCGGCGTTTTTCCCTTCACCTTTTCAACGCGCAGCTTTCTTAACCATGGATGGTGTGGGTGAATGGACTACCACGAGCTTTGGAGTGGGCGCAGGTAATAAGGTCCGCTTGGATTATGAAATCAAGTTTCCCCATTCGCTGGGGCTCCTTTATTCGGCCTTTACCTATTTCACCGGTTTCAAAGTAAATTCCGGAGAATACAAGGTGATGGGCCTTGCCCCATATGGTGAGCCCAAGTACGTGGATGCGATAATGAAGGAGCTGATAGATGTTAAAGAGGACGGTTCCTTCAAGTTGAATATGGATTACTTCACTTATCCCTATGGTCTGACCATGACCGGCCGAAAATTTGAGGAGTTGTTCGGCGGTCCCGCCAGAAAACCTGAAAGCAAGCTGACCCAGCGTGAAATGGATTTGGCCAGATCAGTCCAGGTGGTTACGGAAGAAGTGATGATGCGCACGGCTCGCCATATTCACAAATTGACGGGTGAGAAATACCTCTGCCTGGCCGGCGGTGTTGCGCTTAATTGTGTGGGAAACGGGCGCATTCTGCGAGAAAGCCCTTTTGAAGATATCTGGATTCAACCGGCCGCTGGTGATGCGGGCGGAGCCTTGGGAGCGGCGTTGTTTGCGTGGCATCAATTGCTCGACAACGAAAGAACGCGGACAATATCAATGATTCACAGACCGGCTCATTTCTGGGACCGTCATACAGTGATGATGAAATCCAGCAATTCCTTGATTCGCATGGATATCCATACAACCATTTAGCTGACGGCGATTTGACGACCGCTGTGGCTGATATTATCGCTCAAGGCAAGGTAGTCGGCTGGTTTCAGGGCAGGATGGAATTCGGTCCTCGAGCGCTGGGGTCACGATCCATCATCGGAGATGCCCGCAATCCGCAGATGCAGGCACAGATGAACTTGAAGATTAAGTATCGGGAGAGTTTCAGGCCATTTGCCCCCTCGGTTTTGGTGGAAGAGGTCGATCGTTTTTTTGAGTTGGATCGTCCTTCGCCGTATATGTTGCTGGTTGCATATGTCGATGAGAACAGAAGGCGGAAAATGTCTACGGACGAGGAACGCCTGTGGGGAATCGATAAATTGAACGTGGTCCGTTCGGAGATCCCGGCCATTACTCATGTTGATTATTCCGCAAGGGTCCAAACAGTCCATAAAGAAACAAATCCGTTGTACCACGAGCTTATAAAGAAATTTCAGGAGAAAACGGCTGCCCGGTTATAGTGAATACATCGTTTAATGTTCGAGGCGAGCCCATCGTGATGAGCCCTGAACACGCTTACTTATGCTTCATGCGTACGGAAATGGATTATCTGGTGCTCGGGCGATTCATCTTGGATAAGAAGAACCAGCCGGCTTTGAAAGATGACAAAGATTGGAGAAAGGAATACGAACTGGATTAGTTGAGGGAATCATACACTGCAATGAACATAATTCATGAAATTAAAGAAGAAATCCGAGCCGCTCAGCGGGAACCATCGAACCGGGATTTGACTATTCTTGCGCTGCTCTTTCTTATTATTCCCGGTCTGATCGGTTTATATCTTGTTTTTTGGAAAGGCTCCGGCGCCGGTTATATATGGATGATAGTTGGCGCCGCTTTGGCGGTATCGAGGCTCATCAGGCCGCTGTTCAAGGCTATTTATAGCCTCTGGCTGGGGTTCTCTGTGGTATTGGGATACTTTATATCCAGGGCGCTCCTCACAATCATCTTTTTTCTAGTGTTAACCCCTACCGGACTCATCATGCGGATTGTAGGCAAAGATCCTATGGATAGGAAATGGGACCCCGCGGCCGAATCGTATTGGATAAAGCGAGAAGGGGACCCGAACCCGAATTTGGAACGATATGAAAAGCAATTCTGATATAATAGAAAATATGGTGAACCAGGAGGAATACTAAAATGTCCTTGCTAGGCGAATTCTGGGATTTTTTGAAAATTCGGAAGAAGTTTTGGTTGGCTCCGATATTGATCGTGCTGGTGATATTATCGGCATTTATCATTCTGGCAGCTGCTTCACCGGTTGCGGCGCCGTTCATTTATACGCTCTTTTAGGGCGCTAACATTCATCGGGAGGCCGACAAAATGTCTCTTGTGAAGGAACTCTGGGAATTCTTGAAAGTTCGGAAGAAGTTTTGGTTGGCTCCGATAATGACCGGTGCTGGTGATATTGTCGGCATTCATAATTCTGGCGACAACTTCGCCGGTTTGGGCTCCCCTAATTTATCCGATTTTTTAGAAACCATTGGAGGGGCAGGTTTGAAACCTGCCCGTTTTTAAGAAATCCGACCAAGGGCGGGTTTCAAACCCGCCCTTGGTCTACACAGTATCTTCCTATGATTTTGGCGGGTTCGGTTATTTTGAGACAACATCGTGGGTCCGCCCCTACCGTGTATCTCACAAATTTGATAAATAAATCGCTTTAGAATCATTGAGCCGGTCCGCAGGAGGAGTTCATGGACCAAACTGATAACTCATCTAAATCAACCGAAATTGTCACAGGTAACGAGCGGACCCCTTCCGGTTGGGGACAAAGCATCAAACGTTTTGTATTCATTTGTCTCTACATAGCGTTTCTCGCAGCTGTCGTGGTTGGAGTCCTGGCTGCGCTTGAATATTATGCGTATCGTCGTGTGGAGGCATCTCCTGTGGGGCAGGCTTATAAAGATCGCGATATGGACCTTGCGCGGCAGAGTTCTCAGAAGGTCGCGCCTCAATACGGTTATGAACCGACACCAGGCTTTGCCACCATAAGAAACACGCGGCTGGGAAACTCGTACGAATACATAAACGATGAAAGTTTCAAAGATTTTGAAGACGTTCCCTATGGAAAAGCCGGCAGATGAATTCCGAGTGCTGGTATGCGGCGGTTCCGTGGTGTTCGGAAGAGGCCCGGTTCCCCCGGCAGATTCGGTATGCGATTTCTACGAGGTCACATTCCGGTGGAATATACCTCATTTGATGGAGAAGATTCTGAACGCGGATCCGGCCATTCGAGCAAAAATAAACAACAAAAGAGTGCGCGTAATTAACGCCGGGGTCGCGGGATATGTATATCAAAACAATTTTATGCGGTACCTGGCAAAACTCCGCCTTTTTCAACCGGATCTGCTGGTGTCACTCGATGGGGCCAACGAGGTACACACGGTCGCGCGGCCGTTAAAGGATTGGAATTACTTTACCGAAGGCCCTTATTATGAAGTGATCACAGACGTGATGGACATGAGCCGACGCGGGCTCGTGAATTACTTCACCCTATGGCTCAAGAGAAATACCTATTTCTTCACTTGGCTGGCTCTTAAAGGTGGAGAAGGGCCCGGAATACTAATGGAAAATAGAGGCTTCGCTGCTCACCCGCAGGACGCTACCCCGGAGATGATTTCTTACCGGGACCACAATATTCGACAGGTTGCGGATATAGTGGCCATTTTCCATGAGACCTTGAAGACTGACGGAGTTCCACACACCTTTGCTCTTCAGCCGATGTTCCGCAACTCCAAGAAGAAGCGCACTCCTCTCGAAGAGCGCGTCGAAGCGGTTTGCGGAATGCAGAAGATCGGTTTTTATGATGCAGCGCAGACTTACGACGCGCTTGTGGATCAGGTCAAAAAACGGTGTCGTGAAAACAATTTTGAAGTAGTGGATCTCACAGGCATTTTCGACAATGTGTCCGAATGGGTATTCACTGATTGGTGCCATGTGACTAATGGAGGCAATTACATCCTGGCCAAAGAATTGGTGAATCAGGTGAAGCAACAGGATCTTCCAATTACCGCTCAACAAGGATGACACGCTCCAAAATCCGCTGGACTCCTACTTCCTGGATTACGCTAAGAATGCGAAGATCCTGATCGACGGCCAACCTGCGGATCGGGGTCTGCAGATTTTGAAAGGCTATCCTGGACAAGAGCTATTGGATGTACAGCCGGGAAAAGCAAACAAGTCACCGGCGGTTGAAATGGATCTTGGGTCGGTGGTGCCGATATCAAGGCTTAGAATCGTGTGGGGTGACAGAGACTCGGTTCCCGCAGCAATGGAACATGGAAATATCTGAGGACGGGAACAATTGGAATCCGTGGCTTACCGTGACTAAATCGGTTACTGATGCATATGATCAGTGGCCTGGTTTTGAATATTATGCTTCAAAACAGTCCCCTGCCCGGTATAGTTCGCTATGTCCCAATTGGGGAGGCTCGCGAACGAAGCGTGAAGAAACTAAGGCCAGTTGAGCCTGTTCCAGATGATGCAACAGAATGCGTGCAATATAACGCTAACTGAAGGGAACTATTACCTTTCGAAATAGCCCTGTGATGCACCCGAAAGAGAGCAAGTATAGCGTTCACCTAGAGTGTCGGCTAGTAGAGTAAGCTCGGAGTTTCAATCAGGAGTAGGGACGGCGCAAGCACATCTCCCGTGAGAAATTGCCGGGGTACTACATGCCCTCGGGTACGGCGCAATGGCACATTAGGTTAGCGCTCATCTTTCAGGGCAATGCACAGTATATCCTAACAAGGAAATATACCCCCCAGCCCAAGCATATTAAACGCAAGCTGGAAGCTGCTCACAAAAAAACTCCACTCGAATCGTAAAACCATTTGTCTGAATTTTGAAAATCGGGTATAAAAAGAAGTTTAATATGGTTTCATCGCGGTCCAGGGCCTTTGCCTGCCGTTAGATAGGGAGAATCCAAGATGCATCAGAAACTAAAAACGTGCCGTGGAGCCGCCAAAAGATTTACAGTGCTCAAGAGTGGAAAAATAAAAAGAAAAAAAGCGTATCATAGCCATCTACTAAGCCATAAATCCGTAAAGCAGAAGAGAAATCAGAGGCAAGGGGGCTTTATCGATTCGAGTGACGCAAAACAGATAAGACGCCTATTGCCTTACGCATAAAAAATTAGGAGCCAGTCAATGCCTCGAGTAAGATGCTCGCCCGCAAGCAGGGCACGACGAAACAAGATCATGAAAGCTGCAAAAGGTTATGTCGGTGGCCGCAGCAGGACTTTAAAACAAGCAAAAGAAACCGTGGAGAGAGCCCTCGTTTATGCATATAGAGACCGGAAGGCACGCAAGCGTGATTTTCGCCGCCTCTGGATTACAAGAATAAGCGCGGGTGTGAGACTAAACGGTATGTCGTACAATCGTTTCATTGAGGGTTTGAAAAAGACCGGGATTGCTTTGGACAGGAAAATTCTGTCAGATTTAGCGATAAGCGATGCCCCCGGTTTTAGCACCATATGCGGTCAGGCCAAGGCAGCCCTGGAGGCTTGAGGATCCACATGAGACCGGAGTTGGATGGAATCTTTGGATGAATCCACTCTGGGGTATTTCTAAATATTATTTCTCAGGCGCCACAGCGGTCTTGCGGGACCGCTGTTTTGGTTTATTGAGGCTACATGAAAGAACAGCTCTATCTGCTCAAAGAAACCGCTCTCGCCCGAATTGCCGAGCTGAATGATGCAAAAAACCTGACTGAGATCAGGACTCGCGTGCTCGGCAGAAAAGGGGATCTGACGACCTTTTTGAGAGGTCTAAAAGACCTGCCGCCGGACGAACGCTCCCAAATGGGACAGCTTGCCAATCAGATCAAGGCCGAACTGGAACGAGAATTCGATAACAAAGAGGCCGCGCTTCAGGCGGAAGAGGAGCGCCGGAAACTTCTTTCAGAATATGTAGATGTCACGCTTCCGGGCAGGCGAACGATCATTGGCCGCTCGCATATTTTGAATCGGGTGACCGATGAACTGATAGAAGTTTTCGCGGGTTTGGGCTTTCAATTGGCCGAAGGGCCGGAAGTAGAACTCGATTATTACAATTTCGAAGCACTGAATATTCCCAAGGATCATCCCGCGCGAGACATGCAGGATACCTTCTACTTCTCTGATAATGTGGTGCTGCGGACCCATACCTCGCCCGTGCAGATAAGGACCATGGAGAAACAAAAACCGCCCGTAAGGGTTATCTGCCCGGGAAAGGTCTATCGTCGCGACGCGGATATCACCCATTCCCCTATGTTCATGCAGATTGAAGGACTTTGGGTGGATGAAGGGATATCTTTGGCCGATCTCAAGGGAGTACTGACAGCCTTTGTGCATGAATATTTCGGGGAAGGGCTTGCTCTTCGATTTCGACCTAGTTTTTTTCCTTTTACGGAACCTTCGGCAGAGGTGGATATCCAGTGCGTGATTTGCGGAGGAACCGGCTGTCGAACTTGCTCGGGGAGCGGCTGGCTTGAAATCTTAGGTTCCGGAATGCTGGACCCGGAACTGTATCGTTTCGTCAATTATGATCCGGAAATCTATAGCGGGTTTGCCTTTGGGCTAGGAATCGAGCGGGTGGCTATGCTGAAGTACGGGATTCCCGACATTCGTCTCTTTTACGAGAATGACATGAGGTTCCTGAGTCAGTTTTAGTCACAGGGTTATACAAAATTTGTGGGCGCCCACGTTTACACAGTGTTTCGCCCCTCAAGATTTTGTTTCCATTCTCTCATCTCTCTCGCGCCAGGGTAGAGGGTTTGAGATTTCCCGCTCTCGACGGGAGCGGTGGGGTAGAGAACAGTTCCTTTGATAACGTTGGTGACTACCACGGAGGCCGGTCTTAACCAGTCCCGGTAAGGCCCGAGTTCCTGCCGGCCATGGGGCATTATCGCACACCGGGAATTTAAGAAGAGGTGATGTCCAATGCTCGTCAGCTTAAACTGGCTGAAAGAGTTCGTGAAAATAGATTTGTCGGCTGAGGAGATCGCGGAGCTTCTTACCATGGGCGGAATAGAAGTCGAATCCGTCACTCACGTCGGCGCGGATCTAGAAGGGATTTTAACTGCGAAAATTGAGGAGATAAGCCCTCATCCTTCATCCGATAAACTCAGTTTGGCCCATATCACCGCTGGAACAAAGAAATTTACGGTTGTTTGCGGCGCGCCCAATATAAAAGTCGATCAAATAGTGCCATATGCCGGGCCCGGAGCAATCCTTCCTTCCGGCGACAGGATCGAGGAGAAACAGATCAAGGGAGTGTCGTCGCCAGGAATGCTCTGCTCGGAAAAGGAGCTGGGCCTGGGTGAGGACGCGTCGGGAATTCTCGAGCTGGACTCGCATACGCCGATCGGACTACCGTTGCCACAAGCTCTTCCGTTTATTGAGGATTTCATTCTATCGACGGGTGTAACACCCAATCGGGGAGACTGCCTGTCGATTCTGGGAACCGCACGGGAAGTTGCCGCTCTCGCCGACAAGAAATGGGGTCTACCCGAAGTGGGCCGACAAAAGACTTTCGGAGATATCAACAAGAAACTTTCAGTGGAAGTTCCGGACGCGGACCTATGCCCGCGTTATGTGGCGACAATGGTGGAAGGGGTCCAGATTGGGCCTTCTCCCTTTTGACGTGCGATTGCGGTTGAGTCGATCCGGAATGAGGTCGATCTCCAACGTGGTGGATGCCACCAATTTGCTCCTTTTGGAGTGTGGCCAGCCGCTGCACGCGTTTGATTACGAGCTTCTCGAAGACCAGAAAAATTGTGGTCCGTCGCGGAGATGCCGGTCAAACTTTTGTGACCCTGGATGATTTGGAACGCAAGCTCCCGAACAATACGTTGATGATTTGTGACGGCCGCAAGCCGGTGGCTTTGGCGGGTATTATGGGCGGACTCAATTCCGAAATCAACGACCAAACACGCTCGGTCGTTATCGAGAGCGCGTGTTTTGAAAGATTCGGAATAAGGCGTACGTCAAAAGCCATGGGATTGTCGACAGAGGCCTCGTATCGCTTTGAGCGAGGAGTGGATCCAGTTGGCACGCTGTGGACTGCGCATCGAGCGGCGGAGCTGATTCAAGAGCTAGCGGGCGGCAGGATTATGTCCGGTCACATTGACGTCTACCCGATTCCAATTGAGCGTGCCCCGGTCCGAGTTCGACCTGCCAAGGTGAGCAGCCTTTTGGGAATTTCATTGTCCGAATCCCAAATTACGGGCTATCTAAACCGGTTGGGTATCGAAACGGAACCATCAGGTGACGCGCACACCGATTTGGTTGCGAAGCCACCCTCGTGGAGATGGGACCTGGAAAGGGAAGCGGATTTCAGCGAAGAAGTGGCTAGAATACACGGTTTTCAGAACATACCTTTATCCATGATCCGGTATACTGCGGCGCCTGATCGAACGCGGCAAAACCATCGCAATATACGCACAGTGAATGAATTAATGAATGCATCCGGTTTCACAGAAGTGATAACCATGTCCTTTGTGTCTAGCGCGGCCGCAAAAGAATTTATTACGCGCTCTGATGAAAACGAATCACTTTCTCTAGTAAATCCGCTGACTGAAGATGCTGCCGTGATGAGGACTTCTCTTCTTCCGGGCGTTCTGTCGGCGATGAAGCGTAACAAGAGTTTTAGATGTGAGAACCTGAAGCTCTACGAAATCGGGAAAACATTTATTCCTGTGCGTAATCAAGAGCTTCCCCGCGAGGATCTGCGGTTGGCAGGATTGGTTATGGGGAACCGATACCCGGAATTGTGGAATCTGCCGAAAGAAGAGGAAGTCGATTTTTACGATGTTAAGGGGGCTCTCGAGAATCTTTTTGAGGGGTTGAATATAAGGGATTTGCAATTCACTCCTTCTGATATTTCCTTCCTTCATCCCAATAAATGCGCGGACTTAGTATTGGAAGGGGAGAAAATAGGTTTCTTGGGAGAACTAGCGCCCTCCAAAGCTCGAGAACTCGATTTGAATGTAAACCTTTATGTTTTCGAGATTCTCCTGGAGCCTCTGTTCATTCGAATCCGCAAGGAGACGGTTTTTAGGGCGATCCCTCGCTACCCCTTTATAGAAAGGGATTTATCATTCATCGTTGAAGAAAAATGTTCAGGACAAAGAATTAAACAGTTGATTTCACGTTTGGGCCATGATATTATTGCCTCCGTGATCCTGTTCGATATTTATCGAGGAGAATCGATTCCGGAGGGGCAGAAGAGTGTTGCTCTCCGGATACGATATCAATCTGAGGATCGGACTCTGACCGACGAGGAAGTCCAGGAGGTCCATTCTCAGGTGGCGGCAATTCTGATTAAGGAATTGGGCTCCACCATGAGAGAGTAAAGACCGGGTTAGGCCGATTCGGCAATCAGGTCTGTCCTTCAGGGCCGAAGAATCCGATCGACGGGATTCTTATTCGAGGGGTGGTCGTATTATGACTATCGCGATTCCAGAAAAGCAGTATTTCAAGATCGGCGAAGTCAGTGAAATTCTCAATGTGGAGCCGTATGTTCTGAGGTATTGGGAGTCGGAATTCAAGATTCTCAAACCCACGCGAACGCGAGCGCGGCAGCGTCTATATCACAAACGAGACCTTGAACTCCTCATGGAGATCAAACATCTCCTTTATGATGAGAAGTTCACTATCGCTGGCGCGAAAAAACGTCTTCAGGAGATGAAGAAGCAATCTGCTGCGGACAAAAAAGCCAAAAAAAGCGGCAGGATAGCCAAGGCTCGAGAAGAATTTGAGGCCGCAGAGGCTCGAATGGAAAATCTGGCTGCCGCAGATCCATCGGATTACCGGGAGATTCTAATTGAAATCAAAAGGGAATTGAAGGAATTGAGAGGTCTCCTGGAAGGCTAGTGGCGTTGTTCGGTTCTTGGTATTATAATTAGTAAAACTGAAGCGGAGTAATATTAATGAGCACACCTATGCATTGCCCGGGCTTTCAGGCACACAAGAATCTGTCTTCATTTACTTGTAAGTGCCCTAATTGCGGAAAAGAGAAGGAAATATTCTCTGACGAATTCGATCGACCTCACACCTGTTCCGGTTGCAACCAACCTATAGATTTCAAAGTGTGTTCAATCGAAGCAGGTGCCGGCCAGCTTAAGTAAACAACAGGCCGAATTCTACTACCACCAATATCCGTTATTATATAGCCGGTTTCACCAGCAGGTGCTGGTCACTTCCCGTGATGCCAAGGGGGTAACTGCCGGGGCATTTGAGCGTTGGTGTGTTCAAGCTTCCGGGCTCGTCTAATCAGATTTCATTAAAAATATTAATGAAACACTCGCCCCGATGGAATTCATTCCTGAATAATCCGAAAGAGGCGCACCCGGGTGAAAGTAGAATCACTGCGCCCGGAACCGCTTCGTCCAGCAGCCTGTAAACCGCATCCCGAAGATTGTCGAATCTACCTACCACTTTTGTCTTGCCACCCGCGGCTACAATGTTCTCGTGAAGTGATTCCGTGGCATCTCCTTCCAAGAGAGCAATTTTTTCAGCCCTGGATACCGCACTGCGGGCGAAGGGTTGAAGATCCAGCTTCTTGTCCGCTCCCCCCGCGATGAGTAGAATACGTTTTCCCTCTAGGGCGCGGAGAGCGGCACAACCTGAAACCGGCGTAGTGCTGGTGGAATCATTGATAAAACTCACACCCTTCTTTTCACCTAACCATTGCAAACGGTGCTCAACCCCGTTGAAGCTCTCCACCGTTTCACGAACAATTGTTTCCGGAATCCCGAGCATTTGAGTCAATTTAATAGCCGCGGATATGTTCTCCAGATTGTGAATCCCCGGTAACTTGATGTCCCAGTCCGAGGGCACTTCTTCAACCCTGAAAAAACTCTTGTGCGCAGGCGCTTCTGGGGCTAGTCGGGCCGTCTCCGGTTGATCGCCGTTGAATATGCAGAAATCATTATCCTTTTGATAAAGGTAAATCGCCTTCTTGTCTTGAAGATACTCCTGCATCCCGTTGTATCGATTGAGGTGATCAGGATAAATATTGGTAAAAACCGATGCATTGGGTGAAAGACCGGCGTCATGGAATCCCTGTAATTGCCAGCTTGAAAGCTCCAAGACCACGGTATCATCCCCACCTGCTTTGCCCAGCAGGGGAAGGGTGGCACGCCCCATAACATTTCCGCCTAAGAAAACTCCCGACCATGCGGAGGAAAGAATATTGTAGATAAGCATAGTGGTCGTGGTTTTCCCTCGGGTGCCTGTTATGCCGACTACTCTTCCTTCAAAATGCTTACAAAATAAACTTTCGTCCATTTCTACAGGTACGCCGTGGTCTGTCGCCATTTTCAAGAACGGAGATGAACGCGGCACATCCGCGTTTCGGAGAATCATGTCAGCTTTAATAAAATCTTCAGGGTCGTGACCTCCTAATTTGAGTTTTATGGGGAGGCCTTCAAGCTGTTTTAGGGAAGATGCAAGCTGGTCCGCGTCCTTCAAGTCCGTAACGGTCACGTCCGCGCCGGATTGCGCCAGGAACACAGTATCCAGCAGACCGCGTCCGAGCAGTCCCAGGCCCATAACAGTGATTCTTTTGCCTTCAAATAGTGTGCGGGGCTCAAGCATCATAGCTCTGACAGGATGAAAGGGCCATCATCTGTAATAGCGACGGAATGTTCAAAATGAGCGGAGAGTTTCCCGTCCGCGGTTACAACCGTCCATTCATCGTCCATGAGTTTGACGCGCCACGTGCCTTCGTTCACCATAGGTTCCAACGCGAGCACCATTCCCACTTGCAACCGCGGATTCCAACCAGTCCCCTTATAATTCGGGATTTGCGGCGCTTCGTGCATATTTCTGCCTATACCGTGCCCGACGAAATCACGTACAACCGAAAACCCGTTGGATTCCACGTGTTCTTGGATTGCGCCGGAAACATCATATAGCCGATTCCCGGCAATGCATTCTTCTATTCCTTTGTACAGGGATTCACGTGTCACCCTCAGAAGTTTTTCAGCCTCAGTCGATATAGTCCCTATGGGATAGGTTCTTGCCGCATCCCCCACATAACCGTTATGTACAACGCCCACATCGACACCGACTATATCGCCGTCCTTGAGCACTCGATTTCCCGGGATACCGTGAACAACTTCATCATTCACCGACGAACAGACCGACGCGGGGTATGGCTTCTGATTTCGCATCCTGTAGCCCTTAAATGCAGCTTTAGCACCGGCCTTTCGGATAAGCTTATCGGCGACTTTGTCAAGTTCTTCGGTCGTAACGCCTGCTCCGACCATCTCTTCTATTCGTAGAAGGATCTCAGCGACAATGAGATTCGCCTCCCGCATTATGCCTATTTCACGAGGTGTTTTTAATATGATTGAACCGGATTTCAATGATGCTCCCTATGCAATATTGTCCATGCGATCTTTACTGTACTTATAATACATACCAGAATTCTCGGTATTATTGTTGGGTCAATTTGTTGCCAAGGCCAGGATCGTCTAAAATCAGCTTGGCCGGTAAGCCGGAAAATGAGCCTACTTAAGAGGTTCAGATTAACAGTGCCCATATCCCGACCGTTTAGAAGTTTAAAGGTCCTTTCAATGGCCCCGTTGGGATCGATTCAACTACCTCTTGGTCCTGTTTTATTTCTTTGTTATTCTCAAGACGTATTTGGTCCAAATTCTGCCCTTTGGAAAAAAATGCTTTTGTGAGTGCCTCCATTTCCATCGGTGTACAGACAACGGCCGCACGGGAACACAACTTCTCTGATCTCTCGAGGGCAGTATTTATAAATCCGCAGGGATATTCATCACACAAACCACAGTTGTCAACAGCCCTTTCATTGGCACAAGCACGGAGTTCCGAATAAGCGCATTTGTTCTCAGGCTTGCAGCCGTGGCAGGCCATCTCCTGAGAGGGAAAAGCCTGATCTCTAAGACCGAGCTTTACCCACAGTTCCTTCACTTTCTCCAATTCTTTGGCGCTTCCATTTTCAGTAGCCACATATCTAGGACAAAAATCACAGTTGTCCCCGCAAATGCCGATTATGCTCACAATTTATTTCCTCCCGCCAAACACATTCGCATCAGCCTCCGCGTTACGCCCCATCAGCACTCCAATTGCCAATATGATCAAACAATGCGGTTTCCCAAGTAGGGCCAACCGCCAATCATCAACCGCAGCTGTTTAATTAGAATTCCGAAGAAAAAATAGCTATTTCCGCCGGTTATTCTACCGTCATGACCGGCAAGATGCCGGTCCTACTGACCTCGTATGGCATCGTCCAACAATTTATTTATCTCTTCTTCGGGCAACACCTCTGTTCTCAGGGCTACTTCCCGCACGGTTTTTTCTTCTTCGTAGGCTTGCTTGGAGATGGCCGCGGCCTTTTCATAGCCTATTACCGGCGCAAGCGCAGTGGACATGGCGAGGCTACGCTCGATATTTGAAGCGCATTTCGCTCTGTTCGCTGTTATCCCGTCAATGCACTTTTCAACGAAACGCAGGATCACCCTTTCCAGCAAACTGATTGAATGAAGAAGATTGTAAGCAATCAACGGTTGCATAACGTTCAGCTCGAAAATGCCTCCCTGGCCGCCGTAGGTTATCGCTGTGTCATTGCCGATGACCTGGGCAGCAACCTGGATGACCATCTCAGGCATCACCGGATTAACCTTGCCGGGCATGATGGACGAACCCGGCTGCAGAGCCGGGATATTGATTTCACCGATGCCGCACCGGGGGCCGGATGCAAGCCATCTGATATCGTTAGCTATTTTGGCCAGACTGACGGCAATAGTTTTCAATGCTCCGCTGGTTTCCACAGCCGCATCCTGCGCTGCTTGGGCTTCGAAGTGGTTCGCTGCCTCTTTAAAAGGGCAACCCGTTTCTTGAGCAATGAAATCTATGACCTTGGCCGCGAATTCCGGGTGCGTGTTTAAGCCGTTTCCGACAGCGGTTCCACCAAGCGCCAACTCTGAAAGCGACCCTTGCACGTTATTTATTCTGGATATCCCAAGTTCCGCCTGACGAGCGTATCCGCTAAATTCATTTCCTAAAGTTATGGGAACAGCATCCTGCAGATGGGTTCGTCCAATTTTCATGACGTCATTGAATTCTTCCGCCTTTTTTGTGAGGCTTGCTACCAGCTTTTCCATTGCCGGGACAAGCCGATTCCTAATTTCCGTCAAAGCGGCGATATGGATCGTCGTAGGAATCACGTCATTGCTCGACTGCCCCATGTTCACGTGATCATTAGGATGAATGGGCGATTTGCTGTCGAGTTTTCCTGTGAGTATTTCATTGGCACGACGGGCGATCACCTCGTTGGCATTCATGTTGGTGGAAGTTCCCGAGCCTGTTTGGAAGACATCCAGCACAAACTGATCATCAAATTTTCCGCTTTGGACCTCATCCGCAGCACTAATAATTGCTGTCGCTATTTCCGGCTTGAGCAATCCGAGTTCCATGTTTGCTTTCGCTGAGAATTTCTTGACCATGCCGAGCGCTCTGAAAAATGATGGATGAAACACTAGACCGCTTACGGCGAAATTTTCCACAGCTCGTTGAGTCTGCGCGCCATAGTAGGCATCTTCGGGGACCTGAACCGCTCCCATCGTGTCGTGCTCTTCTCGGTACTTCATGGATTTCACCTCACCCTCGAATCCGAACTGATATCAGAAAAAAACCGGGCGCGCAGACCCGGCTTCTTGATAAACATTGCTAATTGACAAATGAACTCATTTATTATTCAGGTATCTTGGCCTCCAGGGCCACTCTCAATTTTTCCTTAAGTTCGGCCAAATCTGAACTTTTTACCACATAATAATCAGCAGCCACTGCCTTGAGATCCACTTTGAAGCTGGAATAAGCTGAGTTTAGTATAACCGGCATGTCATAATGTTTCTTCCGAATCTCTTGCAGCAGGTCCAACCCGTTATAGTCACGCATTTTAATATCCAAAATAATACAATCCGGTCTTTCCGTCTCAATAGTTGTCAGGAGGCCCCTGCCATCGGGCAACGTGATCACGTCATAACCCTCATCATGTAATTCCATCGAGTAAAGCATACGGATACCTTCTTCATCATCCACTATTAGAATCTTGGGCATCGCCAACTCCTTTGATCGCAATTCAACACTGGAGAGTTCACTTGGAAAACCAACGTTCCACAAGGTACGGTTTGCTCTTCTCAAATTGCAGGCATTGATCCTCAATGAACTCCTCTACCTGCTGGGTATTCATCGACTGGGTCTCCAAAACGAATGACCAGGTTTTCCCATAGAACAGCGGCAAGAGCACGTCCAACAATTGATCTATTGGCAGCAGGTTCCTTTTTGTACGCTATAGCGAAATCATAGATGACTTTAGCCCACAGGCCTGTAGGGAATTCAAATCCAGCCTGGGGCAATTCTGCGACTTCTTCCAATTTGTTTATGTTCTGCTGATCTAGAATCGCATCATATATGTCTTTATGAACATGCAGTCCTGTCAAAAAATAATCTGAAAGTTCTTTGATATCGAATTCCATAGATGGAGGAAGCTCCGGATCCCCCAGGCTCATGCCGTAAACTGCCGTGGGACGGCTCCATTTGACATCTTTCCAAAATGAATCGAATCGCATCATCAGCTGAAATATGGTCTCCACCACGTCCCGAAACACATTAACGGTGCTCTCTATGGGACTCTTAGGCGTGTGTATCTTCGGCTTTCCCATAAACGACTGAATAACCGATACACGACGACGCATTGCGAGAGTAGTCATCCATATATCTACGCCGAAATGCGCTGCAGCATCGGTCCAGACATCAGATTCCATATAAATGCCGGCCAGATTCCCGGAAAACCCATAATCCCCGTTAATGGGCTGCCTGATCCTTCGGCCGTATAGAGCGCGAGTAAGAGGATAGGCTAGATTCGTAGTCAATGTGCCGTCGTATTTGTGGCGGACGTAGAGCGGAGCCACAAAATCGTAATTGTCGAAAAGCGGATTCCCCAGATCACGTATCCAAAGCGGGGTTATACTCTTGAGATCAGCGTCGACCACAATAATTGCCTTTGCGGAAAGCTCAACAGCTTTGGAGAAGAGATTCTGCAGATTATTACCTTTGCCTTTGACCCCGTCCTCAGTCGATAAGTAAATTTTCGGAGTCTTTGTAACGGTCTTCATAAAAGCCTCATGAGTATTGTCCGGAGAATTATTGTCACAATTGATGATGACGGCTGAATGCTGATCGTAATACTTGGTCAATCCTTTATCGGCCTGCTGAGTAGGAAAAAATATTGTCGAAGCCTCATTGTACGAGGGAATTCCAACAACGATTTCGGCCTCGAGAATACCCTCAGGATTATCTTCTACAGCTTTCATGTATACCCCGGAAGAGTCTAACTGATCCAATTTGAAACCGACGCATTTTACCACAACCTATGTTGGTATCAAAACGAAGATCGTGATATGTCATTGCCTCAAAGCAGGGGTAAGAACCGTGGACCGAGAACTTTTAAAATCAATAATCGAAGGCCTTATCTTCGCTCATTCGGAGCCAGTGACGGTCGACAGTCTGGCGGCAGTCTTACAGGAAACATCAGCGGATAGAATTCAATCGGTACTGGATGGATTGCAAGATGAATACCTGCAACGATCGCGAGGATTTGTGCTCGTAAAGGTGGCCGGAGGATATCAATTCAGATCTTTGCCAAATATTGCTCCGTGGATTCTTGAAATGAGAAAAATGAAACCGGCCCGATTGAGTAGAGCGGCCCTGGAAACCCTGTCAATTGTCGCTTACAACCAGCCGGTAACCAAAAGTCGTATTGAGCAGATCCGGGGAGTAGAGTCGTCTGCCCCACTGAGAAGCTTGGTGGAACGCGATTTGGTTGTTATCGTGGGCCGAAAAGATATCGCGGGCCGTCCCATGCTTTATGGCACTTCTAAGAGATTCCTAGAGGTATTCGGGCTTGTCGATTTAGCTTCATTGCCTGCATTGCCGGAGATCGAAAACATCAGTGACTAAAAGGATTCTTTGATGCGCGCCACGTGCGGGGCGCTGTCTAAGCACGCCCCCTCCGATGCCGACTTCAAAAACTC
>CAVUHP010000004.1:0-371738 GCA_963741425.1 uncultured delta proteobacterium | reverse complement strand
ACGCTGCGCCGAATCGGTTAAACGCGTATTTGCGCAACCCTGTATGCTCATGCCTCTTTCTCCTGTGCTGATGGTAGCCCGACAACTCCTCATCATCGTGGCGCCTACGTCCAGACAGGCGGACCTGACGACGTGGCCCACGAAGTCGCCATGCCCCTACTGACATCTCACTCCCTTGTCAAGAAATTTGATAAGAGTAGATAGATGAAGAAAGGGGGAGAGTTTTGGGGAACACTAAGAGAAGGAAGTCGCCAGGGCGCATAAAAGAATGTATAAACGCTTAAACCCAAAGAAGGCGATACGGGCGAGGTTTGAAGCAAAAACAGCCTTGCTCTCGGACAGGATGCAAAAGTGAATGAAGAAGTAATTATCAAAACTGAAAACGTCACCGTTAGGGTGTTATCGTTATCGGCAGGAAAAAGCACCCCTTGGCACTTTCACAAAGAAGTCACTGACAACATGTTCTGTTTGTCTGGCGATATAGTTGTCCTCTAAGAAATCCTGATGAAGAAATCAGGTTACAGATAGGCCAACGCTGTGAGGTGTATCCGCTAAGGATGCATCAAGTTGCCAACACGGGCGCCAAGGAAGCCAAGTACCTGTTAGTTCAGGGCGTTGGACAATACGACTTCAACCTCGTTGGTTCGTAACCAGTAGATATTCGCCCTGGACTTCGCAGGATCAATCCTGAGAGGATTTTCTGAAATGGATACTGTGCTGTCTTAGTGCAAGGACTTTCCATAGACAATGATGATCGCCGCTTGCATGACTCTCAAGGCATCTTGCAGAGTTGCTCCAGGCATCAGTAACTGGTGTTGGGATTTGCCTCCTAACTCGGTATTAATGGTAACTCCATGAGGATATGTCTTTAGCTTGATGGTGTATGGCGATTCCGGTTCAGGGATGTTGATGGTGTATTCTCCTGGGGAAGGAGTAATTTCTGGTCTTATTTCTTTCTCCTTTGCACGCTCCATCCTGTTAACAATTTGGTCAAACACATTCTTTAAGTCCATCCTGATTCACTCCCATATCTCTGTACCTTTGCATGGCCCTTGAGCTCTGGGTTTTGCGGTGAGGCTCAAAAGGTACAGACGACAGGAATCCAAGTCAATGAAAAAGGATTTTGGCTGGTCACAGAGGAAAACCCTCAATTGGAAATGAGAACAAATAGAAGTAGCGCAAATGCACCACTTCTAAAAACCACCCAATCCACTACTTTTATTAATAAATCCAATCCATATCGGCCCCCTATCCCAGGATTATACCCTGCCGTCCACATCTTCCCTGAGTTCTTTGCCGACTTTGAAAAAGGGTAGTTTCTTCTTGCCGACAGCTATCTTTTCGCCCGACTTTGGATTCCGACCAGTGTAGTCCCTATATTCCCTTACCTCGAACGATCCAAAGCCCCTTACCTCGATGCGGTCGCCATCGATAAGAGCCCTGGACATTGTTTCAAAGATCAAATTAATGATTTCCTCGCACTTGCGCAAAGGAATATCGGCCTCCTTGGCGAGGTTCACAAAAAGATCTGATTTGTTCATGGCAGATTTCAACCCCTGTTTTTCATTTCGCTTTGTGTACCGCCTGCTTGAGCGCCTTAGATGCTCTAAAGCGGGGAACATTACTGCGGCGATCTTAATCTTTGTCTTGGTCTGAGGATTAACCCCGGTACGAGCCTTCCTGTGGGCGACTACAAAAGTCCCCAGTTCTGCAACGCGAATTTTGCCGGTCTTTCTTCTTCAATGAATCGTGAATGGCTTTCACGAACGCACCGAGAGCCGCAGCGGCTCCCTTCTTTGTAATACCCGCTTCCTTGGCCATCCAGTTGACCAGTTCGTCTTTTTCATGACACATACCCCCTAAAAGTATAAAGATTTAGTGAAGTGAACACATCTGAGGATAGTGTAATCTTATTGATACTGAGTTGAATTGTCCAGAGAAATTGTAATGAGACGCAAGCTTGACGGCATCGCGTACCGTGCAAATGGCTAAGCCTCGAACCATCTCAGTAAATCAGGTTGATTAGTTTTTTGAGCCGCCCTGAAAACGGGTCAAGAGGCAGAATAGCCAGCTTGCTCCCATAAATTTCTATTTCTTCATCTTCTCTTGAATTTTCTTTTTCGTCTGCTCCACCAGTTGCTTTAATTCAGCCTTGAATTGGTCTTTTTCTGATCCAATTCTCGCTTTGCTTGTTCCTTAAGAGCCGTTTTCTTTTGCTCAATTTCCTTTTTCAGATTTTCACGGTCTTCGGGCTTTGCGGCTTTAAGCTTGTCTTTCAATTCCTGAAGCTCCCTTTTACCTCTCTCCTTGAGTTGCTGCTTCAACTGCTCAAATTCCGTTTTCTTTTGATCTTTGAACTGTCGTATAGATTGCAGGACTTGCTGTTTGTTTATCTGTGCCCCTTGCTTGTCCTGTGGTTCGGCTCCAAGGCTGAAACTAGGGATAGCCACTGCCAAAATAAGCGCCAGTAAAAGGCTAAGTCTTGTCATGGTCTTCTCCTTTCTCCCATTTCTGAAGTCTGTTTGGTCACGTACTCCAAATGTAGCAAGCTCCAAACAGGGAGGCAATCCTTGCCGACAATCACCCCTGGGCTTCACAGGATCAATCCTGGGTGACTTTCTGCCAGAGGGAATAGGGGAAGGAGAGAGAATGCATATAGCTAAGCGCAGAAACGATCTCAATAGATCAGGCCGATTCATTTTTGAGCCGTCTTGAAGACAGGGTTAAGAGGCAAGAAAAAAAACTGGAAGAGCAGGAACGTCTTTTTTCTTTTCTCAATTACCAATAAACGGAGTATTTTGCGAGCAGGTTGAATAGGTCCTTCAGTCCTTCCAAATGATCAGCGTCCTCTCTGCACCGTAGGAACCCGACTAGCCCTTCACCCAAGAGCTTTCTCAAGGCTATCAGCTACATATATCGCCTTTCTTTTGTTTATTAATGTTTTGCATTAATAATTGACAATAGTTCACTATTATGTTTTATTATATATTGTTACATAATAACTACACATGCCGACCCGGTAGGAGCTTAGCTCGAATGCCTCATTCACACGACATCAATTACTATATTGGTCGAATGGACGACGAATCCCTGTCCGATGAGCTTGCAGATTTCGAGGCCCTTTGAGGGCGAATCCGCCGACCTGTTATCCTCCTTCGACCTGGAAGAAGATTCTTGCAACGGTGTGTTTGAATTGGATTTCGACAAGTTGTGAAACTTCTCTCTAGCAATCCCGCGTCCCGCTGCACAGGCCCGTCAGTCGGATGACAAAGAAATGAGAAGCCAGGACAATAACCTGGGCAATATCCGCACTAGCTTATTGGTGGTCCTCCAACTCAGCCACATAATGACTGAGAGCTTGAACTACTTCCTTTTGACCCGACGGGTAGCGCACCTCAGCGATAACTCTTTGGATTCGTACGCGTCACCACTCCCCCTGGCCAAATACAAAAAAATGGAATAGCGTTCGATTCTGTGAAGCCTGAGAACGTGACCACAGCTACGTTTTGCAGCAAGATAATGAATTGAAGGCCGGAGAGCTGATTTTTCTTTTTCCGTTCCCATTAATTGGCTATTATTCCCATGCGGAGACCTTTTCGAGGCCAAAACGCTCAAAATGGCCAGACCGCCGCATAATTCCGGAGAAAGGTGGGAGGTATGAAAAGAAAGTGTAGATCCTTCATAGTCTTCAGATGGGTAGGTATTTGTACGGTTTTGATATTGATGGCAGCCGGGTCGATTTCCGCCGTGTTTGCTGCCAGTACCGGTGAGGAAAACAAGCAAATTGTGGTGTCTTTTTATGACATGGTTTTTCGTGAGCACAAACCCGAAGAAGCCGCCGAACGCTATATGGGAAAAGAGTTCATACAGCACAATCCTCTGGTTCCGGACGGTAAGGAGTCATTTGTCAATTTCTTTGTGTCATTTTTGAAGAAGAAACCTGATACACACGCGGTGATTAAGCGTGTCGTAGCCGAGGGAGATCTGGTCGTTCTTCATGTGCACACAAAAATGAAAAAAGAAAATCGGGGTGTCGCCATTGTTGACATCTTCCGGGTTGAAAACGGCAAGATCGTGGAGCATTGGGACGTGATCCAGCCGATTCCGGAAACATCGGCCAATAATAATACCATGTTCTGAAACAATGCCCAACAAGGCGATGCAGCCGACTCGCTAGACTCGTTGCTGATTTTGTCCTTAACCGTACTGAACGATTTACTATGAGAGTGCGCCGTGTCACCCTTCGATTGTCTTAGAAATTTATACGCTTCTAATTAGAACGAGACTGACACAGGCTAATAGGGCAAAAGTCAGTCGAATACACATTATTTGAAGAAAACCCAGTATGTCCATTCGTGCTGATTTTCCAATGGAAAAGCAGGGCCTACAGTTCTTTGATTTTAACCGATGGTCTATAGCGATTGCCAAAAGTTTTGTCCGATTGCTCAATGATTTTTCTCGCGTTCGGATCTGGAATATGATCTATCCAGGGCATGGCTCGGTCGCCCAACATGCCCAACCGGGAAAATGTTTCACTGGCTGATTTGGAGGTTGCCATGAAGGCCTCCCCCCGTCAGCGCGGATACGTTCGTATGAGCGCCATAAGAGTTTTGTGTTTGGGCTTTTCTCATGATCAGTCGGCGCAGATGCATAACGTTTCTAAACGCACAATTACCCGCTGGGTGAACTGTTTCAATGATCAAGGTGTTGACGGGCTCATCGACCGTCCTCGAGCTGGTAGGCCCAAGAAGATCAGTTCTGAAAAAAGCGCAGAATATAGGGATTTGATCCAGCACCCGGAGAAAGTTAACCAGACGCATTGGACAGGCAAGAAGTTTCATGGATACGTAAGCAAAGAACTGGACAACGAGATTGGCTATCGCACTGTACTTCGTTGGCTCCATGAAGAAGGGTTTCGGCTCAAGGTGCCTCGCTCTTGGCCGAACGGACAGGACGAGGAAAAGAGAAAGGCCTTTATCGAATTGCTCAAGACCTTCCTGACCGATCCTGACACTGACGTTTGGTTCCTTGATCAAACAGGTGTTGAGGGAGATCCACGGCCTAGACGAAGATGGGCATTGCGAGGAGAGAAGATTACTGTGCCCTACCAGGGTACCCATATTCGGATGAGCGTCACTGGAATGGTGTGTCCCAGAACCGGTGAATTCTATGCTCTCATGTTTAGCCATACAGATACCCAAGTCTTTCAGATCTTTCTCGACCACGCCAACCAAGACATCCAGCCTCAACGCAAGAGGAACATACTCATCTGCGACAATGCCTCATGGCACAAGAGCGCTTCACTCAAGTGGGGGAACTTCGAGTGTGTTCTTCTGCCTCCGTATTCCCCAGATCTCAATCCAATCGAGAAACTGTGGCTAATCATGAAAGCCGAATGGTTCTCAGACTTTGTAGCAAAGGACACAGACCAACTCATCAATCGCCTTTGCCAGGCCTTGAACTGGATCGTTGACCGAAAACCCAGGAACAAGAAAACATGCGCCATTCGGACAGAATTATAGACACTTGCTATAAAGCCGCTTAGGGGCATAGGGGAGGTGTTTTCAATCACGGCAGATTTTTTGAAAAATCTTGACAAACCTTTTTTCTAAAATTCGTGCGTGAATTTTGCCTGACCCTGTCGGGAATACTTGTGCTTTTTGGAGCTTTTGGAGCAAGGAGCGTCTCGGTAACTGGTTGATATTAGACGTTATAGGGTTTCTTAATCAGACTAAAAATCCCTTGGGGCTTTGTCCCCCGTGATGGTTCGAGTCCGTCCTCAGGCGCGCCAGCAATTACAAAACATCATGCCACCGCGACGAAGCGGCTTTTTTGTGGCGCTCCTAGCTCCGCTTGCAATGACATGAGCTGTCTGGCTAGGTAATCCATTCTGAACGCAAAAGCATAACAATACTTCACCCCAACAATTTTGTCGCACGGCGACCGGAAGATTGGTAAGATCTCATCCGAGACTGGTTGCTGTGAAGTAGGGGGCTAAGAGAAACCCCTTCCCGGGCTCTCGGCAATTATTGCCCTGATCGAGCAACCGGCTCGAATTCTGTCAACGGCTCGCGATCCATTGGCCAGACGGAGGGGAGGCCGTATGCCAACCAAGAAGGTAATAAAGGCTAGAGATCTCATCCGTGATATTGGCGCACGGAATGACCGACTCGGAGTTGATGGAAAAGTATCAACTCTCCAGCCAAAAGCTTCAACAGATTCGCGAACGGCTTCCGGAATCGGGCAGGCTCGAAATCAAAGCAATTGTGGCTGACATTCGTGCTCGGGCAACAGATTTTGAGTTGTGTCACAAATATGATTTGTCTCTTGAAGAGCTTCCAGGCGTTTTCGATAAACTTGTGGAATTAGGTGTTATAAGAGCGGATGAACTAAAGGAGCGGACAGCGTTCTATGACGAACCGCAGCATAGATCGCTTACTCGAAGGTTTCCGAGGACGCTGCTCGGTTTAAAACTTCCCATCTATGACCCCGATGACCCGGCTCGCAAGGGCCTCGTAAGGGACTTGTCAGAGAGAGGCTTGCGAGTGGCAAGCTTGAGGCCGGACATTGATTTGGCCAAACGTTTCGTGATTAGCGGAGACCGGTTCGCCAACGTCCGCCCTTTCGATATTGGAGTGGAATGCAGGTGGACAAACAAAACGGAGCCGTCGAGGAAATACTTCCTGGCCGGATTTGAAATTACATTCATTTCCAGCCTCTCCCAGGCAGAGCTTAGAAAGCTGTTGTTACATGCCAGGCTCACGGACGGCCTGTTTCGACCGAAACGCCCATGAGTCTGGCGCAGCGATTGGCGCAGGCCGGACGCAATGCTTCACCGCTGTTCCGATTTGGCTTGCCCCATTGGCCGCGGGTGTGATAAAATACGTGATGTTTCGGGCTGTTGAGGGAATGATCTGGCAAATGGTGTTTTGCCCAACAGATCAAGGCGCCGGGTTCTCGCGCATTAATGAAAAATGAAAAGCAAAGAATCAAATACTAAGTCCAGTGAATTCGTACCTGGATGTCGCGGCCGGTCTGAGTGATGCGGTATTACAACGGAAGTATCGCCTTCCCAATAACGAATTTTATCTGTACAAGGCTACAGCGCTCGACATTATTGCTAAGAAGCGTGCGGAAAAATCCAAGAACAAGATAAAGATCAATGCCAAACAATTGCTTGTCGACATATGGTCCGGTATGGACGATGAAGCGCTGATGGTCAAGTACAACCTTCTTCCACGACAACTTCAGAGCGCTTTTCGGCAAATGATTAATGCTGGTCTCATCACTCCCTTAGAACTGGCAAATCGTCTCAGAATAACCAAGAGTCAAGTGCAAGAAGCCTTTGTTGAGATGGGCAAAGCAATCAAAGAACTTGATTGAAATCCCATCTGACAAGCCGAATTCCGCTTAACTGATGTTAGCGCCGGACCCCGAGGCATTCATTATTTCCGCAGAATCAGATTTATGAGTCAATCTACAGCTTTATACTTGGATTTTGTTGGCTCAAAATCTCGTATCGAGTTTCGCCGCCACAGAATTTCTCGATCAGCTCCATAACTTCTCGGCAGGCCTCTTCGACCTCCGCCTGCGGCACAGGCGGCAGTCCGTCAACATTAAACTCAAGATCCTTCGTTTCGGGCACGACCAGTGTGTGTTTGCCCTGACGCCAGGTCCATCGTCGTGTCAGGACTGTTTTCCCCTCCACGAAAATGATTTCTCCCGGTGTCGGGGTCTCAACCTGGTCCGAATCGAGCGGTATGAATTCCTCATCGCCGAGCGCAGGACGCAAGATGATATCCTCCTTGACAAAGTCTATCGCGTGGCCTCCGGCCGGTAAGATGTGCCTTAAAGATACTATGTTACCGATGTCCACCAGAGCGCTAATGGATGGCAATTCTTCATTTCGCAAAACACGGCGCGCCATTGCTTCTATCGACGGCCGGAACTTGCTCGGCTTGGCCCCAAAGGATCGATAGGCCTCTCTCCACGAATGAATCCGAGGAAATTCCGCAATTGTTTCCAAATTCAGTTGCGTCCGGAGACGCTCCTCGGCCCCACGTAATAGTGAAATCAGCTCCTCTGACGAGTCTCCGTTCTTCACTCCGTAAGCGAGCACAACTCCCCGCACATATCCGGGGAATTGCGTAAATACATCGTTCGATATTGAGAAATTTGTTCCCTTCACGTTACCTCCTGTCATCAGGCCGAACCTGGTTGAAGATTGCCGATTAGAGGATAAATAAAATTGCCCGCGGCCACAAGCAGCTTTTATCATTTTCGGATACTGCACAATAGATGCCGAGTCAAGGCAAACACCCGCCAAAATCCATTGCGTCCCGTTTTTTGTTGACGTTAACAGTAAAGCGTGTAATACTTACATTATTACAGAGTATTGTGTCAATTATTTCAACTAATTTATGATGTGACGCAGTGTGACGGAAATCATCACGGAAAACCAGCAGGAGCCGTTATCTGACCAGCGACTGCAACTCCTATCCAAAGAATTGCAGGATGCCGCAGAAGAATTCCTCGAAAAGATAGCGGAACTGGAAAAGCTCTTGGCCTTGGTGGACGAATAATAAGGCGCGTCCTTTCAATTACAAGCGTTATAGATGGATCTGTTCCACGTTATTCGACCCCACAGTTATTCACCGCGACAAATTCCTCTCATAGAGAGCGCGCCTCCGGCTGTAATAACCTAAGCAATTCCTTCATTTATTGAGTCCTATTTGCAGGTTTCAACTGAACTTGATATAAGTGTGCGCTGAGGTATTAGATGACTCAAATCAATCACGTAGAAGACCTGCCCTCTCCGGGCAGAGATACGTCGGTCCGTGAATTGATCTTGCGCGAACGAATATGGCGTGAGATCGTATTAATTTATGGCCTTGGAATTTCCGGCGCCGCAGGGATATGCGCTTTGGTAATTGGTATTGCGCTTTTGACTTAGACCGAGGACCACGGAATCCTAGCCGTTTTTTCACCGCAGACAACGCGTAGGGCGCGGAGAAGATAGGTTGGGGGACAAGCGTCCGGACTGTCAATTACGATCACGGGCAAGACGTTCGTGCCGCAGCGCGCTCCGTACCGGGAAGAATTTCTTTTCCCTTGCCTCAAAATTGACTCGTTAAATCACGTGTGGTATGGCTCCCTCCGACGGAAGGTACCAGTTTACCGCGGAGAACGCAGAGGGCGCAGAGGCATCTTGTCGGTCATTCTGTAAATAGGACATACTACTCTTCCTTTTGGCGCCTGAGTTCTCCAACTAGACCTGTCCCCGCGTGCGTTTGGCTTAGAGAATTGTTTTTCTCCGCGGTCTCTGTGCACTCTGCGGTGAACTTTTCGATTGAGGCTGTCCACATGACCAGCAAGCTTTTTCGACTTATTCTGCCGACTATCTGGTTCATGTCGCTGCTGCCAGGATGCTCCGGAAAACAGACATCGGATAATGAATATCTCACCAAGAGCGCGAAGGCGGTGATCTTCTTTTCAACTTCTTCAGAATCCTTCTTACGCAATCTTTCAGCCGACCCGAAGGGGAGCAAGTCGGATTCATTCGAGCGCTACTCGCAACTGTTATTAGACAATTTTATGGACTTACGAAACCTGGAGGCTTTCAAGGATTACGTTCTGAAATTAAACCGCACGGCCCTGAATCTGATACAGGATATAGCGAATCCACCGGCCAAGCATATCCGATTGCACAAACAGATATTGGCCATGTATTACGATTACAAGAAATTCACGGGAGCCATCAATGAAGCCCGGGTTCAGACCGGCAAGGATGAGATTTTGAAGAGCTTGGACGCAGCGATATCGACAATGTTCAACCTGAAAAGCGCCCGTGAAAATTTGGAGGCGCAATTTCCGACCGAGGTCTACAAGAAAGCCCTGGATGCCGAAAAGAAGCAGCATCAGGATTTGATGGATACCGTGAAGAAGTTACAGAAAAAGAAGCAGTAATGTGCTCTTTATAGTTATTTATTCCAAATGGTTGTCGAAGGGGTGACGAAAGATCGCATTCATTGCTGACGAAGAAAAGCATCATTTTGAGTCTTTCTTCAGCCCTGCGGGACTGTCTTCTTGCGGCGATAAATCCCGGTGGAGCAAAAGAAACGATCCCTTCTGCAATCAGCAGTTGCGGGTATCCAATTCTACGTATCTTCCGGCATGGGTAAAGTAGAGTCCAGCCTCATGGACTTTCTCTCCGGTGATTTTTTCCCAGATCTTCGCGTAAGTTAATACCTGCTCTTTATAATGCTCAGCCAGGTCCTGTAACCGATCCGGGCCATGCCGGTCGGTTTTGTAATCGACGATAACCCAGCCGTTCGGCTCCAGGAACGCCAGGTCGATCACTCCACGCACCAGAAGCGGACCACCATTAGACGAATCATCGGACCAAAGGATCTCGAACGGGACTTCGACGAGAACTTTCACGGCTGATGAGGCCCGTTTCCAGATTCCCGAATCTATGACGGATTGGGCCGCGGCCACGGCTTCTTCAGCCAACGAGACTTCCAGGTTTTGTTCGGCCAGAGCGTCTCGCGCGACCGCGGTCAGGTCAGCATCCTTGTTCGTCATGGCCACCTGAAGAATCATGTGAATCACATTGCCCCATTCAGTCCCGTGTTGCGTTCCCGGATAATTCGATCTGTTAGAGACCGCCAAAGATTTAGCGGCGGCCACTCTGTAAGTCGGTCCGGAACTAGCCTGCCATCGTTCTTCGATGGCTTTCGTAGCTGTGGACACATCGTCCGAGGTAACAGCGATTGTGTTCGCGGACGCTATCTGTTGCGGCCCGGGATCGACAACCGGCGGTAGGCCCGCGAGTCCGGGCTCGAAAAACTTCCATGGATTAAAATGTTGACCCTTTTGCCTCTGAGAAATTATCAATTCAGCTCCTGCCCGGGTCGCAGCGACGTAAAAAAGGCGCAGATTTTCCTGTTTCAAGAACTCAAGTTCCCTGGCGGCGTAGGAATCCCATCGCCGCGGCTGAGCAATCACGGACGAGCCATTCCACCTTCCCTCAAGAGAATCGCGCACTTGTAGATGGCCGCGAACTCGATCGCCTGAACGATCGACATACAAATCGATTGAGGAGGCGCTGTCCTTGAAAAAAGGGGTCGGATCCGCAAGAAAGACCACCGGGGCCTCCAACCCCTTAGCCTTGTGCAAATTCATAACTCGTACCATAGACGATTCGTCCGCCCGAGCCGGTATTCCGTCTCGATCTTCGGCGCTCGTCAGCAGGTCTCCCAGAAAGTTAACGGCTTGTGATACGCTCCACATTTCCGGCTGGGCGTTTCGCAGCAGCTCAATTGAGCGAACAAGGCCCCCGGCCCGAATATTCCCGCCTGAGCCCAAAGCCGCCCGAACAGTAAGGCCAGTGTCAGCAAGGATGTTCTCAATCGCGGGGACTACGGGCATGAGGGACAACCACGTGGAATATTTCCTCAGTTTATGGAACGCGTTGCTGAACGCCTCGGCTTCTTCGGCCCCTAACCCCTCCGGGCACATCACTGAGAAATGAGAAGCGTCCCGCCCGAACGTTTGTATCTGTAAAGCGCAGCGTCACTCATTCCGAACAACTCGCTGCGAAGAGCGGCAACCAGCGAAACAGGGTTCCCCGGCTGGGTCGCGGCAACCAGGCAAGTGTGCAACAGGGACAGCTCGTTTACTTGATTTGTCGGGTCCCCGCCGGTTACTTGATGCGGGACTTCCATCTCCTCAAGTTTACGGGCATAAATGCTGAGATTGGCCTTTTTGGGCGTAATGATTAGGAAGTCGCCCGGAGTGGCCGCCGGGCCAACGCCGGCATCCAGTTCCTTCTGCGATCTCGGCAGCGTGAGCCGGTGATCTAATGAATATCGGATAATTCGAGCGATTAATTCCGCTTCGTATTCACGAAAATTACCCGCGCCCGAAAGTATGAGGGGGCGCACTCCACCGAAGTCCTCTCTCTCTGCCTGATCCAGGGCGGCAGAAAGCGCGACGTATTGAGGCGAGTAGTCTGACGCTTCTACCGGGAATTTGTCCTCAAAAACAGAATTGATCCATTCAATCACCGGTTTGCCGCTGCGAAAATTGGCTGAGAGACTCACCACTTTCCCGCCGCTTTCCTCGATGATATGTTTCACCTGGTTGTATGTGACGATGTCCGCGCGGCGAAATCGATATATGGACTGCTTCGGATCGCCAACCACAAAAAGAGAGCCATCTACCGGCCGGCAGGCGCGCCAATCGGCTTCATTAAGATCGCTCGCGGTCAGCAAAAGCATTACTTCAGCTTGAATAGGGTCTGTATCCTGAAACTCATCCACGAGCAGATGCGTGAACCTTGTCCGAAAATATCCCCGCACGTTAGGTTTATCGCGCAGGAGCCGTGCGGAAAACATTAACAAATCCTGATAGTTCAACTTTCCGCTCGTTAACTTAAGCTGATCGTATTCTTCCAGGGCCGGTTTGATAGCCCTGAGACATGGCTCGTAACAATGTTCCCGCCATAGCCTCAATGTTGGTTCCGCATAGTCACCGCGGAATTTGTCCCACCTTTCCTTTTCTTCTTGGACCTGAGCTTTACCGCCCGGCCAAGCCTTCGCGGACGTCTTGGCATCAGTGAACTCGGCCAATATCTCCATCAGTTCGGGAATACTGTCCATCCGGATTTGGCGGCGCATCCGCACGATCAATTTATATTTTTCGATCAACCTGTCTTTTCCGGGATCCGCCGGAAGGCTCGGCGCCAGGCTTTCCAGATGATCGACCAGCAGTTTCAATTGCTCGCCATGTGGGATTGAGATCGGGGAGGTCTATTTTTTCAGCCGGCCACTCTTCGACATCAGGATAATCCGCCAATTTCATAAAAGCGCCGCGAAGGCGTCCGATTTCCACTCCAACATCTTCCAATTCTTGGAGAATGGGATTGTCTTCCGCGTACAGGCGAGCCACGTAACTATTCCAGGCCGTCCGACGCAGGAGCCGATCCTCGGTTTCGTCCATTTCTCCAAACATCACGTCCACGCCCGCTTCGACAGGTCGTTCACGCAGAAGCCGCCCGCAGAAAGAATGTATTGTTCCAATAAAACACCTGTCCATGCCCGAAAGCGCGGCCGCTAATCGCTCTCTTCTCCGGCCTCCGGATTGTCGGAAAGCCCTCTCCAGCTCCAGTTGAAAACGCGCGCGTAATTCAGTAGCGGCTTTTCGAGTGAACGTCACAGCGGCCATTGTTTCTATGGCGCTCTTTCCTTCCGCCAGGAGCGCCACCATTCGACCGATCAGGATTGTGGTTTTCCCTGTGCCCGCGGCAGCTTCCACGAGCATGGTGGCGTCCAAATCGGACAATATCAGAAGCCTTTCCCGATGATCGGGAGGTTGCTCAAGGTTCGTCGATCTCAATTTGCCTTAACTCCCGAATAGGCCCCAACATTGTATTGGCAGGGTTCTGTAATTTGAGTTTGGCGCCTGCGGAAACGGACTTAACGTCTCGACAGATGAAGACATAATCGCAGAATGCGCAATCGGCGTCACAATCCGTGGTGGGCAAAAAGCAGCCCCGGCCGGGTATGGCGCATAGTTTTTGAATAATTTCAGAGGCGCTCGCTAGCTGCTCGGCCCGCCATTTGATTCGAAGGCCACGGGCGCGCATGTTGGGGAAAAAATACTCGAACTGAATCGTTTTGGCGCCTCGGGCCGTCTTACCTGTCAAAAGGGCCGCAGCCATCCGAAGGTACAGAGCGTGCTGAATAACTCGGCCCTGCCAGTATGGGTCCGGCCGCACGTATTTGTAAGTGGAACCGCTCTTATAGTCGTGCACGGCAAAAGAGTCTCCAGGACTGTCAATAATTTCATCAACACGATCCAGCCGACCCCTTGCCCTTATGCTTTGTCCATTGGGAAGCTTCAATACAACCGGTTGATCCATATCCAGATCGGTAGGTCCAAAACGTGAGGCCATGCCTATGGAAACCTCCAAGAATCTAGGGACGCTCCCGCGACACAATAGCTCCTCCTCGGCCAGAAATATTCGGATGGCCCGCTGGAGTTGCGTCTCCTGTATGCGGAACGCGCTGGGGCCGGCCGGCGGATAGAGTTTTTTGTATCTCGCTATATGATGTTCCAGGATGGCCGTTAATCTCGCGATATCCCGCTTGAATGACGGCAATCGGCCCTGGTTCATCAGCTCACTCATGAATTGATGCAATACCTCGTGAAGAAGATCGCCGAACGTGGCCGGCTCCAGCCAACGAGTAGGGTCCACGGTGAGTTCTTCAGGAGGTCGTATTTTAAGAGCGTATCTGAAAAAGTATTTCAGGGGGCACTGTCCGATGGCTTCAAGCATGGCAGCGGAAACTATCGGTCCGGACGCAGAGGTCGGGTCCAATTCAGGGCGCTCGTCGGGAACGAGGCCGTCATAAACTGTGAATTCGGGGCCTTGTCGATTCTTCTGCGTTTGAAGGCCGCGCATCAGGTCCGGGAAATGTTCGCCGAGAATCTCATCGGGACTTCCTATCCTTTCGTCTCCGCATGTTCGCCAAAGCCACCATTCCGCACGGTCCAAACAACGATCGTCAGCTAATGGAGCAAAAGAAGCAGGCAGAGACAACCATCGCATCAGATCGCTTTGATCTCCTTCTCTGGCGCCGGAAATAATGCGGTACGCGGAAAATATCGCCGAGCTTGGAAACATTGCCCGCCCTTCCTGGAGATCAAGACTGGAGAAACTCAGAGTAATGGTTCCGCGGAGTCTGGCCAGCAGCAGTACAAATTGTTCCCATCCGCGCCTCAACCGATCCGATGCAGTAGGGAGATCCGCAGAGAGCCTTGAGCGCTCGCTATCCAACAGAAACGGATCATTTAGGCCCGCGCCTGGAAATCGCTTATCGTCAAGACCGACAATAAATGTGTGCTCTCGCCCGCTGTGTCCCCCGGTCATGATACTCGCGCAGTGAATCCGCCCCGGACGAGGCCCGCTGCCGGCCACGCGAACTTCATGCGGAAGCGTCAGAAGCCACTCCCACAGATCTATTGCAATGGCCTCGTTTTCCTCCACGAGACAGGCAGCCATTTCCTCGATCCTATCCAGAAGCGCTCTTCGCGAATAGTTGTCAAATTCGTCAGAGCTTCTCGCTATTCGAGATATCAACTGCGCCGCGGCGTTGATTATCCCCAGTTGTCCTTTTTCCGCTTCCTTTGTGATGGAAAGCAAGTCTTCCACCACAGCGCGGATGGACTGAATCGCAGCGATATCGTCGATTGTCGAGCGTATTATCCGCCTGGTCGCGGGAAACAGCCAATCTCTCCTCAAGCTCGGAGATGCGCTCGTTGAGCTTTTCAATGTATCTATCCCGACCGAATCCGATGCCGACCTTGAGCAGTTGGTCCGCCGCGTCCGGAAACTCGACCCGCTCCTTATACGTGTGAGGCAATTCAAGCAGGCCGTCACGTATCATTTGCGCGAGTATGGTCTGAGTATAGTCGCTACGAATCCATTCGATCCAACCCATGAGCGCTCTGCCCGGCCTCGAGTAGCGGGTGGGGACCCCGTCCGCGAAAGTGACGGGCGCATGAAATTCATCGGCTCGGTCGTCTTGTCGGGCTCGCAGGAATGTTTCATAAATCAAAGGAACATATGTTTCTCGGTCGGTATAGAGAAGCTCAACCTGATCCAGGCTATACCCGTTTGCAACGCATGTCCTGAGCGCTTCCCGCACCTCATTGATTTCGCCTACAGCGTGGAAGATCCGGACAGAGCCGTCGTCCGAGGCCTTTGGGGCCTGTTCAGGCGTACCCAACCATCGTAGCAAAGAGGCGTCCGTCTCAATTGGACTTTCAGCTTTGTCTTTCCCCGCCGGCTGGTCTACGGGAAGATATCTGACCCGACCGCGCGGAATATTCTCGAGCAAGCCTCTCTCCGGAGCGGCCAAATCAAGGTCCTCGGGAACCAGCAAGATTGCGTCCGAAGCTCCCGGCCATGACTCTTGGGATGCATCTTTGCGCTGCAATCCGGAGAGCTTCCGCATAATCCACGAGACTTTTTCGTCGGAGCGCAAGCAAGTACTCACTGAGAATATAGATCAAGTCTTGGGCCTTGGCGGGTTCTTCAAAACAGCTCGGCTCAAGCCGATCCGATCCCACTCCGGCCAGTCTAAGTGAGGTGATCGCGGATAAAATCAAGCTGCACAGGCGAATGCTTCTCGGCAGCGATGAAATATAGGTCGCGGATTTTTCCCCTAGCCTGTCAATAATCCGATCCACGATGATCAAAGAGGCGGAGTTCGAAACCAAGGAAAAGCCGCTGTGGGCCATTTCTTGGGCCGCCAATTCTATCGCCAGGACTTTGAAAGTCTTGACGCGTGCGTTCAGGACCGGCTGACCGTCTAGGGCGACTCGATCCAGCCATTGTTGGCCTACTCGAAGAGAAGGCGCTATGAGCCATTTTTCTCGAATCAACTCTTCACGGCATATTTCAGCCAGCGCGCGAATCAGGCCGTTTTGCCGCAACACGCCGTTCGATTTTGAATTGAGGCGAGCAGTGCTCGCAATGCCGGGAAGATCTTCGCTCACAGCTTATCCCGTCACTAATTATTTTTTGTCTGCAATCGCTCCGGTGACACAGGGGAACCAAGACTATTCCATCAAGAAAGTTTTTTCAATTAAGCGGGGTATCGCTCCGCTGTCGCGAGAGTTCAATCGCGGAACAGACTTCCAGCACGTCCAAGGTCTTCATGGTAGGACAATCCCGCACATCGCGGGATTGCGTGTCTATCCTGGTCCCCATCCACCGAAACCACTTCGGTAGAAGCGGACCCGTGTGTCTGGCCATTCAAGAGTATAACGGATGCGCCGGGATGAGAGAGGCGGGCACTTAGGTCCGCCCCTACCGGACACCCTCATTTTGCCCATATCGTGAAGTCTTTGGAAAGGTTCCCCCGTGACTATTCTTCACTCCACTTCATCGCCGAAAATATTCCATGCGCTTGCGGCCCCCGGCGAGAACCTTTTCTCCTGCGCCAAAATATCGAGATAAACCATTCCCAAAGCGGCCACGTCTCGAACTATCCCTTTACGGTCCCTCAAATCCACACTTACCAAGTACTTCCGGCATTCGTAGCAAAGCTCGGCCCTTTCAAACGGCCGGCCCTCCGAATAGAAGATCTCCAACTTGTCCGGATCATGAGACTCGCAAAATGGGCATTCCGTTCGGCTAAACGTCCATTCATGGCTGCAGAAGGAGCACCTTAGCCATCTCCGACCTTCCCGGCCTTCCAGAAATCCCATTTCCGGCCATGAACCGCAGATTGGACAATATCCCTTCAGCCACTTGGATTCCTGGATTAATTCTGCAAAGGTTTCAGCCTTTTTCGCCGCATACGGCTTTACGAGCTGTGTAAGTGTGAACCGCAGGATTTCCGGATCGACTTGTAGATATCCGGCCAATTCCACAACATGCTCGTCTACGGTGAACAAATCCTTGTCGGAGGCGCCAAATGAGTTGGGCCCCGAAGTCTCAACGGCGTTGGCGATAACGGACAACTGCTCGCTGATTTTCGGGAACCCTCGCATCAGAACGGGAATTAGCCTCACTGGCGGATTTCTTCAGGTAATCGAGCGGAACTGAAAAAGCATTATTCACTAGAATGGGGACCCCTTGAGAAAATGCGACTTCATCTATTTCTTTGGGTGCGTTTTCAACATGGGGAAGTTCAGCTTTCAATACGGCCTGTTCGGCGATCAGCTCTCCGAAGGCATTGAATAAATTCGATAACTGCGGGATCTCTTCACGCATCTTTTCTAAGGCGTTTCTTACTCGTTCGGCCGCCTGTTCGGCTGAGAGTTGCTGGCCCATGCATCTATCTCCAGTTCTTCGTTAGATATGTACGTGTTCTCAAAAGTTCCGTCGTTTTCAGTTGGCATGTGACAGTCGGAAATGATGGTTCGGGTGCCACTGCTGGCTTGTCCAGCAGCGCAAGGATAGAAAACACTGCTGGACAAGCCAGCAGTGGCGCCCACAAGTCAACCGGTCATTACCTTCGAGAATCGCTATAAAGGCCACAGAGAAAGGAGCGCCCCAACTCTCAAAGAGATGGTTGGGGCGGCAGTTTCATAAGATCGCAAATTATTTGCCGGCGGCGTACTCGGTAGTACTTTTTCGGATCATCCGTGACAATGTAAATGACGCGCACATCGTCCGCATTGAGCGCCGCGGCCTTGGGAAACTTCTTCTTCAGTTCAGCGACCCTTTTCTCGCTCTGATCCAGGATCTTATCTCTTTCGCCGAAGCTCATGGTTCCTGTCGGACATGATTTCACACATGCCGGGATCATGTCATTGGTGATCCTGTCAAAGCACATCGTGCATTTTGCCAGAACCTTGGTTTTCGAGTCTTGACGAGGAATGTTGAAAGGACATCCTTCAAGGGTCGCCTTGAAATCAAGGTCCTTGGTCTTGGGCGTATAGATGACAGCCCCGGTCTTTTCGTCTTGAACGATCTCGTCATTCTCAGAGGCCGTCATGCACCCCGGTGAAAGGCAGTGCCGGCATTGCTCGGTGAAGAAGTTACCAGAACGGTTTGCCGGCGCCGTTTTTCCCTTCGGCGAAGCGCACGACCTTATAAGTGTCAAACGACAGGTCCTGGGGGTTTTGGTGCGATCCAACGTTTTGGGTTTTGGTTCCTGGCAACTGATTCCACTGTTTGCACGCGATCTGGCACCCCCGACATGCCGTGCATTTGGAGGTGTCCACGAGTATTGAGTATCCTTCAGACATTTGGCGCCTCCTATGCCTTGGTCACATTCACCATGAATGCCTTGGATTCAGGAATCATGGTGTTGGGATCACCCACATTGGGGGTTAATAGATTAGCGCTCTCGCCACCGTCCTTCGGAACGACCCAGCCGAAGCACCACGGCATTCCTACCTGGTGCACAGTGACGTCACCCAGTTGAAACGGCCGGAATCGCGTTGTAACCATCGCCACACATTGCACTTCCCCACGGACTGACGATACTTTAACCTTCTCGCCGTTCTTTATTCCCCGCATGTGGGCCAACTCTTCACTCAACTCCACGAACATCTGCGGTTCGGCCTCAACTAGCCAGGGCTGCCAGCGGGTCATGATTCCCGTTTGCCAATGTTCCGTGACTCTGTAGGTTGTCGCAACGAACGGAAAACGAGGATCACAAGTCAGGTGCTTGTCCAGCTCGCCTGCAAAAATCTTTATCGTCGGGTTGGTAAACTGAGCGGACATGGCGTTCTTCGGGACCGGGCATTCCAACGGCTCGTAATGCTCAGGGAACGGACCGTCGTTGAGACCCGGACCGAATATGGCCGCCTGTCCGTCAGGTTTCATGATGAACGGCCATTTGCCGGCTTTCGCATCACTCAGTGGAGGAGCGGGACCATCAGGCACGTCACCGCCCCATTTGCCGTCAGCCCATTTGAGTATGCGCGTCGCTTCGGGTTCCAGGGCTGGCCTTCAAGATCGACAGATGCCCGATTGTAGATGATCCGCCGGTTCACCGGCCAGCACCATGCCCATTGTGGGAAAAGACCTAGACCGGTAGGGTCGTCCTTTTTCCTTCTGGCCATATTATTGCCTTCAGCATTGTAGCTCTGGCAATAAATCCAGTTTCCGCAGGAGGTGCTGCCGTCTGCCTGCAGAAACAGAAAAGCAGGAACCGGGTCCCCTTTCTTAAATTGCTTATCACCGACCTTCACGTCTGCCTGGAAAGTAGCCGTTGATCTCTTTGGCCACCTTGTGAGCATCGAAGTGTCCTTCTTGATTCGTATAATCCCACTTGAGATTCAGGATCGGTTCAGGGAACTTGCCGCCTTTCTTGTAAAGGTCTTTGATCTTGGCCATGAGTTCGACCATGATGTCACCGTCCGGCTTCGCCTGACCCGGAGGATCCACAGCCTTGTAGCGCCATTGAGCCCATCGGCCGCTGTTAGTAATACTCCCCTCTTTCTCCACTGAGGCCGCGCATGGGAGCATGAATACCTCAGTCTTGATGCTCTTGGGGTCCATTCCCGGCCCTTTCCAGAAAGAACCGGTCTCATTATCGAAAATGTTGACATTGACCAGCCAATCCAGCTTGGCCAACGCTTGTCTCACCTTATTAGCATTGGCCCCGCTGCAGGCTGGGTTCTGACCCCAGGCGAAGAAGCCCTTTATGGTCCCCGCATACATCTGGTCGAACAAATTCAGCCAGGAGCAGTTCTGGCCGTCGTCCGGTTTGGGCAGCCACGCGTATCCGAAATCGTTTTCCTTGGTGGCTTTGTCGCCCCAGAACGACTTGAGCAGGCTCACCGAGTATTTGGGGAAATTCTGCAACCAATTGACGCTTCGAGGTTCCACTGTTTTCGGAGTCCTTGCCGCGTTAAAAGCTTCCAATGTTGCCAATGACGCTGTTGGCGCGCCCAGATAGCCGGGCAGGATGTGGAACAACAGACCTTGATCGGTGCTGCCCTGGACGTTGGACTCGCCTCTCAGAGCATTGACTCCTCCGCCGGCTATTCCCATGTTTCCAAGGAGAGTTTGGATTATGGACATAGCTCGAATATTCTGCACACCCACTGTATGTTGCGTCCAACCCATGGCATACATGAATTGTGCCGGCCTTATCTTTGGCGCCGGTCGAAGAATAAGCCTCATACACCTTCAACAAATCAGCCACAGGCGTTCCGGTTATTTCCGATACCTTTTCAGGCGTGTACCGGGAATAATGCTTCTTGAGCAACTGAAGAACACATCTGGGATCTTGAAGGGTTTCGTCCCGGACCAACAGACCTTTGTCGTCTTTCTTGATAAGCCCAAGTTGGACTTGTCATAAGACCTTGCCTTGGGATTGTATCCTGAGAAAAGACCGTCGGAAAAACTCGTAATTGTCCCCCACGATGACCGCTGCGTTGGTGTAGTTGACGACATATTCGGGAAAGTATTTGTTGTTGTCGATGATGTATTTGATCATCCCACCCAGGAACGCGATATCGGTCCCGGACCTCAGTGGAGCATAAATATCCGCGTGAGCAGACGTCTGGGTAAAGCGAGGATCCACAGAGATCAGAATGCCGCCGTTATCTTTGGCTTTCTGCACCCACTTCATGGATATGGGATGATTGGCTGCGGCATTGCTGCCCATTACCAGGATGCAATCACTGTTTTTCATATCAATCCAGTGATTTGTCATTGCGCCACGCCCGAACGACTCTGCCAGAGCCGCAACTGTGGCGCTGTGTCATATCCGGGCCTGGTGCTCGATGTAAACAAGCCCCAAAGCCCGCATCATGGCCTGAAGCGCCCAACATTCCTCATTGTCAAGCGCGGCGCTTCCCACGTGGGCTATGGCCTCGAGTCCTGTTAACCACTTGGCCTTTGCCGTTCTTTTCGATGAAATACGCGTCCCTGGTGGCTTTGACCTTCTTCGCTATCTCATTTAGGGCCCAGTCCCACGACTTTTCCTGCCATTTGTCGCTTCCAGGAGCCCTGTAAAGCACCTTCTGCAGGCGATTGGGATTGTTCGCGGTAGTCTGAAACAGAGCCGCGCCTTTTGCGCAAAGAGCGCCTTCGTTAATGGGGTGATCCGGATCGCCTTCGGTGTTAATGATTTTTTTGGACTCTGTGTCCGTACTGCAAATAATGCCGCAACCTACGGCGCAATACGGACAAATTGTGGTGGTCTGCTTGGCCGCTTTCATCTTGTCGATCTTCAGCTCAGCGGCATAGGCCGCAACCGGGCCCATGTCCACACCCAGCTTAGAAAGCGCCAAACCCATGCCGAAGGCCCCTGAGACGACAAGGAACTCCCGACGCGTTATTCCCATGAATTCCCCTCCTTTTCGGTTGTGTATTGGTTAAAATGGAGAAAAACCGCTTTCCAACAAAATCCGGTCACCTATGTTAATGGCAAATGCCAGTTAATAAAGGAATAAATTGAGGAACTCGACAGGAATGCGGTCTGATAAAAGGCAACAAGCAGATGATTAGCACTTCCCAGATCACGTTTCAGAATTGGCTAAACCGTATGAGCGAGATAAGGACAGGCCGGATTCTAAATTACTTAAGATTGCTGTAAAAAGAAAGTCAATATCGGTTATTCAGTCCGACACCAATTACCTTGACATTATTGCCAAATAAAATTTGGGAAGCTGTGAGGCTCATGTCACCCAAGACATAACCTCTTGCGCCTAGATGTCCTCATGACCGTTCCGTCGAAACTTAGTGCATTTTATTCGGAGCGGCCTTAGAATAGGCTGGAATCTTTCCGGCCCGGGTGGACCAGTCCATAGAAGCTCAAGAAATCAAAAACAATCCAGCCCAACAGCCAGATCGTGACAGTCAGTGTGGCGATTGCCGCAGCAGCCCTCTCGATAGCCTGCCTGACTTTGTCGGTTCTGATCGGGAACATTGGCTTTCAGGGTGACGACTGGTGGATACTAAGCTTCCCCTATTGGCGCCATTTTCCTGAATCCGTGTGGCTGTATGCTCGGGAATCGCTGCGGCCGCTGGAAGGCGTTTACTGGATCGCGTTATTCGAACTGTTCGGATTTAACAGCCAGGCATTTCATACCGCGTCCCTGCTGCTTCATGCAGGCGGCTGCGTGCTCATGGGGGCCTGCCTTGTTAAGGCTTTTCCATATCGACAAAATCTGGCCGTATGGAGCATGTTTTTCGCGTTCCTTTTGCCCACGGTGTCTAATCTCACATATATGATCTATACCGATAACTCCAGGATAGCCCTCATACTCTTCTGGGCATCAGTCCTTAGTTTTCAGCGCTGGGGTGAACGGACGCAATCCTGGCCGGGATTATTGCCTGGAATCGCATGGTACCTGCTTGCGTCTTTTGCCTACGAGAATGCCACCCTGTTGATCTTCTCGGTCCCCTTATTCCTGTGGCCGATTCATGTGCGCAATAATAATAGCCTACCGAAATTCTCCTTTTTATTTCGCCTGTTAATGGCCTTGGCGATCGCATTTGTGGGATTTATAATTTTGAGATTCACGGTCTTGTCCGGGGGAGCTGTAGGTCACAATAATCTTATCCCGTCAATTCATTTGATCTACTCTTATGTTCATAATGCCGGAAGTTATCTCTTACAGCCATTGGCGGAGCTTTCCACTGATAGATGCGCGTGGGCATGGGGTGGTGTTGTGGCAATTCTAGCCGGGGGATTGGCTCTGAGGGCTGAGAAAGCGGATCGTCGGTTCGAAAAATATGCGAAACCGAGCTGGGAGGAAAGCGCTTGGTATGTAGCCGCGGTCGGCGCCGCCATCACGATTCTGGGTCTCATTCCTTATCTGCTGGCCGGTTACACACCGGATGTGGGATTTCACAGTCAGAGCCGAATATATTCAGCCGGTTCTTTTGGAGCGGCAATTCTTTTGAGTCTGATTGTCACTATGTGGAAAAGTCGCAGAGTCCTTCTAGTTGCGCAAATTATGGCGATTATTGGAACCATGTTGATGGCGGTTTTTATGGCCGACTTACGAAATGGCTGGGTAAAAGCGGCGGAGAATAGACAGCAGCTCTGTTCGAGCCTTTTGGCGGAGATCCCTAATGTGCAGACTGAAACCAATTTCCTGTTTTTAGATTTGCAGTGGTACATCGACAATAAGGCGGCGGTTTTTCAGGGTGTGGACGGACTAAAAGAGTTCATTCGAATCCTCTACAACAAAAAACATTTGAACGCCTATTTTCTTTATTCCGAGGGACCTGGGTTCGTCAATTCCGAAGGGCGCAGAGCGACGGTGACGCCGGAAGGCGTGTTTGCCAGGGGCGGTTTTGGCAAATCGCCGGCGCCGCTGGATAGGCTCCTGATCCTGCGCCGAGAAGGAAGCCGTCTCCATCTGGTCGACAAGCTTTCCAAAGATGATAAATCGGTCGCGATGGATTGGCTCGACATTTCAGCCATCTACTCCAACAAGTCACTCATCATGCCCGCGCCGACTGATCTCAAATCACGGGCTCACATTTGCTCCGAATAGTGCGACGTTGAAAACCTCTCTTTTTGTAAGCGCCGATACCCCATCTTGACTCGACCTTCATCGTAACTAATGTTTTTAGTAAAGGTATCATTAGAATGATGCCTGAAAATTTGTAAAAGGAGATCAGCAAATGTTGTACTGGGCTTTTGTTTTCTTGGTACTGGCTCTTGTGGCGGGATTCTTAGGCTTTGTCGGTGTCGCCGGCGTAGCTATGGAATTCGCCAAAATTTTGTTTGTAATTTTTCTGATTCTCTTCGTGATTTCACTGATTTTTGGCAGAAGGCGCCCGGTGTTGTGAAACCTGGCGGTTTTTGCCAAATTCGCGTGAAGATGTAGGTGAACCGGAGACGGAGGTTCGGATGGATACAAATATGTTGGCTCTAATTGTGATCCTGGTTCTTGCTGTGAGCGGATTCATTTTTTTGGCCTGGACACTGATGGCCGTTCGGAAATCTTTGAGCAAAAGAAAGGGCTCTTTGTTTAGTGGCAAGGTCAATGGACAGCCTATTCCCGAACCCATGACACCTGAAGACTGCTATGATGAATGTATGAAAAAATCCGGTTGGGCTTCTTCACAGGCTCATCCGTGTTCTATAACGTGTAATTTGTAGCGCAACATCAATCCCCGGATTACAGGTCGTAACGTGGCAGGCTCAAAACCCTGCCACACATCACGAGGCCGCACGAAGGTCCGGTTTCAAAACATTTTTGTTTATCTTTTTGTGGTCACGATTTCCTTCTTGGGTGGTAATGATATAAAATAGGTGTGAGTTTAGCCCAGAAACTCTCGACCGCGAGAATACAATTCCTTGTCCGGAACCTCTGATGCCCGAACCCCCTTACACTTCAATCCCGCCCGAGCTACTCGAGGCGTTGCTGGATAATCCTCACGAATCGCTAATTCTGGTGGATGCGCAAGGCATTGTACGGTACATCACCAAGTCAAATGAAAGCTTCTACCGCGCTTCTCGAGATGAGGCCATTGGCCGCCACATATCGGAACTCAACCCCGACAGTCAGTTGCCCCGGATTCTCAAGACCGGGCGAGCTGAAATCGGTGAATTATTCAGGCTTCGAGGCAAAGAACGTATAATTGCCCGCATTCCGCTTCGTGATCCCCAAGGCAATATTGTCGGAGCCGTGGGAAAGCTCATGTTTTGGCATCCTGAGAAGGTGAAGCATCTCGTTCGACAGGTGGAGGTGCTTCAGAGCCGCCTTGATTATTACGAAAAGGAATTACAGCAGATGTACCGTGATCGGTACTCGGTGGACCGTATTGTTGGCGAATCGCCTGCCATTCGCGAGGCCAAAAGAGTGGCAGCCCATGCGGCGGCCTCGAATCTCCCGGTCTTGATTGTCGGCGAAACCGGCACCGGCAAAGAGATCTTTGCTCACGCCATTCACCAGCTCAGTTCTCGCCGCGAGCGACCTTTGGTGCGAGTCAACTGCGCGGCCATTCCGCACGAATTATTTGAGTCGGAGTTGTTCGGCTATGAGCCCGGCGCGTTCACAGGCGCCAGCCCGAAGGGCAAACCCGGGAAATTTGAACTGGCTGATAAAGGCACGATATTTCTGGATGAAGTCGGTGATTTGTCTTTGCCCCTCCAGGTTAAGCTCCTTCGTGTGATCCAGGAGCGCGAAGTGGAACGAGTCGGAGGAAATCGGACGCTAAAGTTGGATTTCAGAGTGATCGCGGCCACTAATCGTGACCTGAAAACCATGCTCGGCCGTCAGTGAATTCCGACAGGACCTTTATTATCGCCTGAATATTTTTCTTTTGAAGACTCCGCCACTGCGCCAGATTCGAGATGACATCCCGCGACTGGCTTACCATGTTCTTTCATCATTGCGGGAGACCCAGCCCCACGGTCCCACTCGAATAGACCCGAAAGCGATGCAATGCCTGGTGAGCTATGATTGGCCGGGTAACATTCGTGAGCTGCGCAATGTGTTGGAACGAGCTTCTACCGTGGCGAACGATGGCATTATTACCGAAAAGAGCCTTCCTCCAGAAGTGACGGATGGGGTGAAGACTGTCGCCACCGTAGAGGGAGAACTCGGCGCCTTGAAGGATGAACTCTCACGGGCCGAGCGCCGCGCAATAGAAAGGGCGCTGTCTATCGCCGGAGGCAACAGGACCGTAGCCGCTCGGTTATTGGGTATTCATCGCACGGGATTATATCAAAAGATGAAGCGGCATAATTATGAGCCTCATGATGGAACATGACCAATTCAAGCGGATCATAAGATTAACCGGCTACTCGCCTCTGTAGATGATTCTCTACATGTAGATATTTCTCTACAGACCCGCCTATGATAAGATTACAATATTTGCCGGGCATTAGCGTACCCGAATATTCTATCAAGTGTAGATGTTTCTCTACAGCAGAATTTCGGACAAGTCTTCACAAGAAAAGTTAAACTCAACGTAAATAAAGCGTTTTTCTTATGATTCGCTTCTGGCACAACAATTGCTCTTACTAGAGTCATCGCACGCCCGTAAGGGCCATGCTGAAAAGAGCTATACCCAACATACCAGAAAATAAGGAAATCTAGCCGGTTTGGCGCCGGAGACCGTTCCTTTTCTTAGCGTGGGACGCACGCCGGTCCAGTGAGCGGCGAGACGCCCGTCAAACCGGACTCATAAATCGAAGCCCTATTACGAGACCGACCATGAATTTTGATATACCGGAAAATCTGCGGATGATGGTAGACACGGTACGCCGCTTCGTGAAACAAGACTTGGAGCCCATCAGCAGACAAGTCGAAGACGAAGACCGCATACCTGAAGACGTCGTGGAAAAAATGCGCGAGCTGGGGTTGTTCGGGCTCAGCATACCTGTGGAATATGGTGGCCTGGATGTGGGGGCCTTCGGTGAGTGTCTGGTCTACGAGGAATTATCGAAGACCAACGCTTGCTTCCGTACCCGTGTAGGCACCAACAACGGAATAGGCTCACAGGGAATCGCCATCGACGGCACGCTGGAGCAGAAGCAATATTATTTGCCGAAACTGGCTTCAGGAGAGTGGACGGGGTGTTTCGCTCTGACCGAACCCGAGGCGGGTTCCGACGCTGCCAATATTCAAACCGTGGCAGATCTGAAGAATGGCTCCTGGATACTGAATGGCCGGAAGCATTTCATTACGAACGGTGATATTGCAGATGTGGCGACCGTCTTTGCATTGACGGATCGTGCGAAGAAGGCTAAAGGCGGAATTACCGCCTTTATTGTAGAAAAGAATTTTCCCGGCTTTTATGTAGGCACGATCGAACGCAAAATGGGCTTCAGAGGCTCTCACACCTGCGAGCTAATCTTTGATGACTGCGTGGTCCCAAGAGAAAACGTCATCGGAGGCGAGGCAAAAATCGGCCAGGGATTCAAAACAGCGATGAAGACCCTGGACAAAGGACGCCTGACCATGGGCGCCACGACACTAGGGGCTGCTCAAAAGCTTCTGGAACTCTCCATCGATTATGCCAAACAACGTGTGCAGTTCGGTCGCCCTATCGCCGAGTTTCAGGCCATCCAAATAATGTTGGCCGATATGGCCACTCAGATTTATGCGGGCCGTCAAATGCTCTACCATGCCGCCTGGCTTCGTGACGCCAAAGGCGTCTCCGTCATCAAGGAGGCCTCCATGGTAAAGCTTTTTTGCACCGAAATGGCCAACAGAATTGCTGATATGGCGGTTCAGATACACGGGGGAATGGGATATATGAAGGAATACCCTGTGGAGCGTTTCTATCGCGATCTTCGTTTGACAAGAATCTATGAAGGCACCAGCGAGATCCAGCGGTTGGTAATCGCCCGTGAACTGCTGAAAAACTGAGGAGCGCATCCATGGGAATCAAGAAAGTCTTTGTTGCGGGCGCCGGTCTAATGGGTTCCGGTATCGCTCAGGTTTGCGCGAGCTCCGGGTTGGAAGTGATTGTGTGTGATGTGGCTTCAGAAGCGCTGGAGAAGGCGCTCAAGAATATTGCCTGGTCCGTCGGCAAGTTCATTGAGAAGCAAAAGGTGAAAGGGCCATTGGAAGCCATAATGGCCCGCATTACGACGACCAATGACTTAACGATGGCGTCTGAAGCGGATCTTTGCATTGAAGCGGTTTTTGAGAAGCTCGATCTGAAGCAGGAAGTGTTCGGGAGATTAGGCTCTGTAGCAAATCCCGAGACCCTGCTGGCAAGCAATACCAGCGCTATACCCATCAGTTCATTGGCCGCCACTGTGCCGCATCCGGAGCGGGTTTTGGGTCTCCACTTCTTTAGCCCTGTTCCAATGATGGAAGCCGTGGAAGTCGTGAGGAGCCAATTCACCAGCGACGAAGTTTTTGCCCAAGGCGAATCTTTCGTTAAATCAATCGGGAAAGAGCCGATCCTCGTTCACAAAGATGTCCCCGGTTTTCTTATCAACCGCATCAACTTCCCGGCGGCTGTCGAAGCCATGCGATTGGTAGAAGCGGGCGTGGGAACGGTGGAAGACATAGACAAAGGATTGCGGTTGGCCTCCGGGCGCAGGATGGGAATCTTTGAAACCGGCGACATGGTAGGTCTGGACGTTACCTGCGGGGCGCTTACCGCCATTTATGAGGAGACCAAGGACCCGCGCTGGTTCCCGCCGGCGATCCTTCGGCGCAAAGTTATGGCCGGCCAATTGGGTCGCAAGACAGGCAAGGGCTGGTACGAATATAATAAGGACGGCTCTGTTAAAGGACCCGTCAAATGATTGGAGCTGAATCTTGGAACAACCAGTAATTCTCAGCGCAGCGCGCACCCCTGTCGGAAGGTTCGGGGGCGCTTTAAGCGAAGTTAATGACCGCTCTCTCGCCTCTCTGGTTATTAAGGAGGCTATCACGCGAGCCGGAATTTCCCCGGAGCATATAGAAGAAGTTGTATTTTCTCAACAGTACCGCACAGGTGTCCTACCGCCCAACATGGCTCGGCCGGTAGCTCTCGATGCGGGTATTCCGATTGCCGTCCCTCAGTTCACTGTCGCCAAGGCTTGCGGCGGTTCACTGAAGACTGTTTTCTTGGCCGCGCAGGCAATCAAAGCCGGTGATCATGACCTTCTGGCGGCCGGAGGAGTGGAGTGGATGTCCGGCGCCGCTTATTTACTGCCCAAAGCGCGCTGGGGATTCCGGCTGGGTCACAGTCAGGTCATGGATCAATTAGTTCTGTACGACCCTATTAGTGGAAACACTATGGGGGAGACTGCGGAAAATGTAGCCGAGCGCTATCAAATAAACCGCGAAGATCAGGATGCCTTCGCGCTGCGAAGCCAACAGAAAGCCGCATTGGCGATAGCGGAAAAAAGATTCGCAGATCAAATAATTCCCGTCCCTATACCCTTGAAAAAAGGCGGACTCAAGCCCTTCGATACCGATGAACACCCCCGTCCGGATACAACGGCCGAGCAGTTAGCCAAATTAGCCTCCGGTATTTCGGAAAAACGGCTCTGTCACTGCAGGTAATTCCAGTGGACTGAATGATGGCGCTTCCGCCGTTATAGTGAGCAGCCGGAAACGCGCCAATGAATTGGGACTCAGGCCCCTGGCTTCGATCGTAGGCTACGCTTCTATGGGCGTGGAGCCGGCGTACATGGGCATTGGTCCTGTGGAAGCCACTCGCCTGGCGCTGAAAAAAACCGGTCTGGCGCTCAATGACATTGATATTGTGGAACTAAACGAAGCTTTTGCATCTCAATCTTTGGCGTGTATACGTCTGCTGGGCCTGGACGAAAGCCGTGTGAACCTGAATGGGGGAGCCATAGCGCTTGGCCATCCTATCAGCGCGACCGGCGGGATCATCTTGACAAAGCTCTTGTATGAAATGCGCAGAACCGGTAAAGAATTGGGTTTGGCTACGATGTGCCTCGGCGGTGGCCAGGGAGTGGCGCTGATTGTAAGAAACGAACCCTGAGCTTCTGGATGAAAAGACCGATTGTATCGGCGCCTCAATACCAACTTTATGGCCGGTTGCCGCCAACGGGCATGAGAAGCCTGCCGGCTTGAATATTCGATGTCAGTTCCGTACGCTTCGCTGGTCGGCAATTTCTCACGAGTGCGCCTTATTTTTAGGGAAGAGTGACTGAATCGATGGATTTGACACAGACCCGATTTGAGATAAACAATGGGATTGCCACTGTAACACTCGACCGACCGGATCATCTGAATGCCTTCTCCCCGACCATGGCGATGGAGCTGTTGGAGATTTTCGCTGAAGCTGATCGAAACGACTCAATCCGAGCTGTTGTGGTGACCGGCGCTGGTAAAGTTTTCTGCGCTGGAGCGGACTTTTTCTACGCCCCAACCTTTGATATGTCAGTAAGAGAAGGTAGGGAAGTATCCATCCAGGAACATCGAGACCGCGGCGGCAAAGTGGCCCTTGCCATTTTTAATTGCCGCAAGCCGGTTATTGGCGCGATTAACGGTCACGCTGTAGGGATTGGCATTACCATGACTCTCCCAATGGACATCCGTATTGTCGCCGCGGACGCCAAGATCGGCTTTGTCTTCACTCGTCGCGGCGTGGTGCCGGAGGCTTGTTCGTCTTGGTTCTTGCCTCGCATCATCGGCGTGCCACGGGCAGCGGAACTACTGTACACCGGACGAGTTTTTCGTGCTGAGGAAGAAGCGTCGTCGGGATTGTTCAACTATGTCCTTCCTCGTGACGAGGTGCTGACGAAAGCAATGGATATTGCCCGGGAGATTTCTGAAACTTCATCCGTCTCGGTGGCTCTCACCAAGGCCCTTTTGTGGCACGGCATTATTGAGAAGGACCCGCAATCCGTGCATCTTATAGACTCGCGATGCTTCTACTGGCTCGGTCGCCAGAAAGACTCCAAAGAAGGTGTTCAAGCCTTTTTGGAAAAACGTACTCCGAATTTCACCATGAGTCCTACTGAGGACATGCCTGATTTCTATCCGTGGTGGAAGGAACCGAAAGTTTGATATCAGGCGCCTTACGAGCATGCCCTGGATACTCGTGGCGCTTGCGAAGACCCGTGATAGCTGTCTTGATTTTCAGAATCGCACAACCGCAAGCTGATATATAGTGGACTGACACCCTCGCTGCCAGGCTTCGAAAACGACTGTAGTTAGCACGAACTGTTCGCTCTAACTTGAAGGAATTAGTTCATGGTGATGGTCTCTCACCCTGCTCAACCGTCGATCTTTCGGGATGAAGCTCCCTCTCCGCCTCTCATTGAAGCGCAAAATCTTTCTAAGCACTTTGGAGGTTTAAGGGCAGTCTCCGCGGTATCGTTCGCGATCCGGCGAGGTGAAATGGTCGGGGTCATCGGACCTAATGGATCCGGTAAAACCACGCTGTTTGGTCTGCTTAGCGGCTTTCTTCCGCCGACTACCGGAGAAATACGCTTTCAGGGTCAATCCATTGTCGGCCTGGGGCCGGACCGGCTGTGCCATTTGGGCATCGTCAGGACCTTCCAAATGGTGCGGCCATTCCCAGATATGAGTGTCTTTGAAAATGTCAAAGCCGCGGCGGTCTTTGGAAAGCCGGAGAAACGGTCCGAGGATCAAATTCAGCGTGAAGTGAACGAAATCCTCGAGGACAGCGGACTAGCCGCTTTTCGAGAGCATCAGCCCGCGTCCCTAAGTCTGCCGCAGCGGAAGCGCTTGGAGGTGGCTCGGGCTTTGGCCACCCGCCCGAGCCTCCTGCTTTTGGACGAGACACTGGCCGGGCTGAACCCCGGAGAAGTCGAAAAGGCATTGCCGTTCATCCGAAATCTGAATGCAAAGCTGGGTGTGACGATTCTTGTGATAGAGCACAACCTTCGAGCGATCATGGGGCTGTCCGATCGGATTTTAGTCTTGAACTTCGGCCGATTGATCTTTGATGGGGCGCCAAAGGAGGCGGTACAGGACCGTGACGTAGTTGAGGCGTACCTGGGGAATTACGAAAATGCTTGAAGTGCGGAATCTGACGGTGAAATACGGTGACGCCGAGATCCTGCTGAGTGTGACGTTGGAAGCTCCGGAAGGCGCCATTACTTGCGTGCTTGGCCCGAACGGCTCGGGAAAGACTACGCTTCTAAGATCGATTTGTGGGCTGGTCAAGCCCTTCTCTGGCTCGATTTTGTTCGACGGCGCCGAGATACAACGTAAAAAGACACACGACATAGCCAAATTGGGACTGATTATGGTCCCTGAAGGCCGGAGATTATGGCCCTCTTTATCGGTCAAGGAGAACCTGGAAGTGGGCGCTTATCTTATCGATCCGGGCGACAAGGTGAAGCGGTTGAATTATGTTCTGGAGGTATTTCCTCATTTGTCCGCAAGACTGACACAGCTATGTGGGACACTATCCGGCGGTGAACAGCAGATGGTTGCTATTGGACGAGGACTGATGGGAGCGCCGAAATTCCTGTCATTGGACGAGCCCTCATTAGGATTGGCTCCACTGGTTGTTAGAGAGGTATACCAAGCAATTCAGAGAATCGCGGATACAGGGACTACGATTCTGCTGGTGGAACAGAATACTCAGATGGCCCTTTCAATAGCATCCTACGGATATGTTCTCGAAAACGGCCGTACGGTGATGGAAGGCGCGGGGCGCCATTTACGCGACGATCCCTATATCAAGGAAGCATACTTGGGGCTTTGATTTGGATCCCGCGCATTTAACGGGGGACGACCTTCAAGGCCGCTCCGACGGTCCGGCGCCACACGGGCTAGAGATGACCAGGGCCCCGCAAGTCCCGAAGAAAGCGCGAAACCTGATGAGATCGAAATTAGAAAGGAGAGACCCAAAGTGATGGCAATCAGGACGACAATTGCGTTGTGTGTCGCTTTCACTGTCTTAGCCTATGCCGGGCCGTTGCACGCCGGCCCGCCTATCAAGCTGGGGGCTCAAGCCCCACAAACTGGCGCCCTGGCCAAGCATGGCGGCGAACAGGTCAAGGGCATCCGGCTGGCTGTGGATGAATTTCAGAAGAAGTTCGGCGTAGCGGTTGAACTCAAGGTGTACGACGACGAAAGCGATCCACAGAAGGCGGTCTCGGCAGTAGAAAAACTTGCGGGAGTCGATAAAGTTAATGGCATAGTGGGCGGATACGGCTCCCATCTGGTGGGCCCCGCATCCGAGGCGGCTGAACGCTACAACACTCCCTACTTCATTACCGGAGCGGTCGACACTAAATTATCAGCCAAGCGATATAAGAATTTCTTTCGACTAAATTATATGCCTGGATATGCGAAGGCTCAGTCGGGAGCGATCAAAGACGTTTTGGGCGCGAAAAAAGTTGGCATCCTGTACAACAGCCTTTCTGCTACGGCCGAAATCGCTGAGGACGTGAAATCGCAATTAACCGCATCAGGCATTGAGGTCCCGGTGTTCGAGAAATTCGAGAAAGGCACTACTAACTTCAAGCCTATCCTGCTGAAGCTTAAAGATACCGGATGCGAGGTCCTGCTTGTTGAAGGCTATTTTCCGGATTACGTCGGGACCATTAAAGATGCCAAGATCTTGAATTTGCCTCTAAAGGCCTATGTGGGCGCATGGGGAATCGGGACACCTGAATTCGTAGAGAGAACTGGGACCCATGAGCGAATACGTGTACGGAACCTCTGTATGGGAGATAGGAACCGCGCCCAAAGAGGCCAAAGAACAAGAAGTAGCGATGGTGACCGCATATAAGGCCAAATTCAATGAGGAACCTTCCTATATTGCCATGCTGGGCTATTTGTCGGCGATGTACATGCTGGAAGCCATCCATAAAGGCGGCGGCCCACCAGGAGCTTACAACCCGGAGAAGACCCGGGAAGCCCTGCGGTCCCTTGACACCGTAAGCCCGCTCGGCCGCGTAGCGTTTGATGATAAAGGCGATCCGAAGCACTTCGTGGCGACTCTGTTCCAAACGCAGAAAGGCGCCCAGGTGGTGGTCTATCCGAAAGATAGAGCGACCGGCAAGGTCGAATACCCGGCCGTCCCCTGGGGCGGTAAGTAAGGCGTCATGTAACACCTGGCTGCGGATAAGAAACTCGTTTGCCGGGAGCGAAAGGGGAACTGGGCATTGAGTTCGGCCACTTCCATTATACAATCTTTGCTGTCCGGCGTGGCGGAAGGGACCAACTACGGGCTATATTGTCTTGGACTGGCCTTCGTATTCGGCATCATGCGGATCATTAACCTGGCCCACGGCGAATTCCTGGTGCTCGGAGGCTACGTCGCTTATTGGCTTCTGGTGAAATTCGGCCTCAATCCACTTCTCGCCATACCGGTTGCGGCAGGAACCGCAGGCGCCACAGCATTCCTCAGTTACAGGGTCTTTCTCCAAAGGATAAGGACCAGCTCTGAACTCAACACCCTTATCCTGACTTTTGGCCTGGGCATATTTTTGACGAATCTCTTTCTGCAGTTGTGGACGGCCGATATTCGCAACATAGGAGTCGATTGGATGGAACGTCCTCTGGCTGTTTCGGGGATTTATTTCAGCCTGGGGGAGGCAATTGCAATCTCGATATCACTCGCCACAGTCCTGGGGCTGCACTGGTTTTTGAAGCGCACCAAGACGGGCATGGCGATTCGCGTGACCGCCATTGACCGCGATTCGGCAGCCCTTGCGGGAATCAATGTGGAGCGCATCGACTTGATTGCCTTCACCATTGGTGGGCTCGTGGCAGGAGTAGGTGGCCCCCTCTTTGGAATGCTTGTCCACATTAGCCCCGGCGCAGGTATTGGTATCACGGTGAAAGCCTTCATACTTACGGTCCTGGCGGGTGTTGGGTCCATCCCCGGGCTGCTCGTGGCCGGGATTATCCTTGGCGTGGGGGAGGCAATGACGGTTACATTTGTCAGCGCCTCCTATCGGGAGTTGTTCGGCTTTGTGCTTTTCCTCCTTATATTATTGGTCCGGCCTTCCGGCCTATTCGGGAGGAGGGTCTAGTGGCGAGTTTTCGGAGACTGGTATTATCGGAAGAAATGGCCGGCGCTCTCGTGATGGGAGTAGTGTTGATAATCCCTTTTATCCTGTCTTTCAATCCTTACTACGTCAGTATTTTCATCTCAGCCCTCATACTGGGAGGAGTATCCATAGCTTGGAACCTCTTAGCCGGAATGTGCGGCCAGGTGTCGTTCGGTCATGCGGCCTTTTTTGGAATCGGGGCCTATGCTTCGGCAATCTTGGTCACCAAAGGCGTGTGTAGCCCCTACTTAGGCATCGTCGCAGGTGGGATATGTGGCGCTTTGGGGTCTTTGGTCATCGGACTGCCTGCGTTTCGCCTCCGAGGCCCCTATTTTGCTCTAGCGATTCTTGGCTTTGCTGAGGTCGCAAAACTCCTGACATTGAACATGACGTGGCTCACCGAAGGATCAGCGGGAATTCTCAACATTCCGCCGCTGCCTGCGCTGCATCTGGGAGGATTGACCCTCGACTTCTATATTTCCAGGACAACCAATTACTACGTCGCTGCCGTGCTCGTTATGGCGATCTACCTGATAGTCTATTTCATGAAGCGCTCTAATCTCGGATTGGCCATGTCCGCTGTTCATGGAGACGAAGAAACCGCGCTCGGGATCGGCATACATGTCGTTCGCACCAAGGCTTTTGCTCTTGTGGTGTCCGCCTTTTGCACTGCCATCATGGGGGGCTTTTACGCTCATTACGTGCGTTTCTTATCGCCTGATACCGCTTTTGACGGTTCCTGGTCGGTAATGCCGATTGTGGCATCCCTTTTTGGAGGGATGCGAACGCTCATCGGGCCGATGCTGGGGGCTCTGGTCATCATCGGTGTAGATGAATTCGTTGCCAAACAATTGTTCGAAATGGGCCACAAGCTGTTCTTTGGACTGTTATTGGCCACCGTAATCGTATGGGCCCCGGCCGGTCTAATGGGGGACAGAGTTCGTATGTCGATCAGAGGGCAAAAGGGATGAAATCTCCTCGTATTCCTGTGCAAACGCCACCAGAGGCATTGACGTTTCCGTTGAGGCAAGCGGCTCGCCTTTATCCGAACAAGGTAGCGGTAGTGGAGCCGGAGGCTGGTGGCCGAGAATGGACCTATGCGGCCCTGGAGGACCAATCCTCAGCCCTTGCCGCCTCCCTGGCAGAACTGGGAATAAAGCCGGGTGATCGTGTAGCGCTATGGATGAAGAACAGCGTTGAATACATTTTATCTTTCTACGGCATACTTAAAGCCGGCGGAATTGTGGCGCCGGCGAGCACTCATTATTTGGAGCGAGAGGTAGCCCATCAACTGCAGGTGACTGACGCCGCGGGAATTATAACAACAGAGGAGCGTTTGGCGCAGGCGCCGCAGATTAAAGCAGGGTCTTTCGGATTACGGTTCGTCATTTCAGACAAGACGGAAGATTCTTCCGCCAACGGGACAATCTCTTTTTCTTCCCTGTTCACCGGAAAAACTCGCGTAGACAGGTCTGTGGAAGGGAATCGCAGTGACAGTCTAGCTGTTCTGCCGTTTTCCAGCGGGACCACAGGGTTACCCAAAGGAGTCATGCTTACGCACTCAAACCTCCTGCACAATCTTTATCAGGTAGTGCAAGCTCATAAGGTTACCTCAAACGACATCCTGCTCAATCAGCTCCCGTTTTTTCACATTTATGGAATGACTGTGCTAATGGGAGCGTCTATTATGGCTGGGGCGACCCAAGTGTTGGCAAGTCGGTTTCGCCCGGTAGATGAGTTTCTTTCTTTGTTTCAAAAATATCGCCCTACCCTGTTCTTTACAGTTCCTCTGATCCTTCAAGAGTTCTGTCACTATCCGGGAATTTCCAAGATGGATTGGAGCAGTCTGAGATATATCAATACCGGCGGGGCTCCGTTATCCCCTGATTTGCAGAAGCGCTTTACCGATCTTACCAATGTTCCCGTAATACAAGGATACGGTCTCACAGAATCATCGCCGACGACCCATACGAACCCTCTGGACAAAATAAAGGTTGGATCAATTGGCACTCCTTTGTCACTCACGGAGCACCGGATCGTGGACCCCTTTACTTCTGAAGAACTGCCGGTCGGCCAAGTGGGGGAGTTATGGCTACGGGGACCACAAGTAATGAAAGGATATTACAATGATCCGGTGGCGACGGCGGAAACTCTGATAGATGGATGGCTGCGCACCGGTGATTTGGCCCGAGAAGACGAGGACGGATACGTTTATATCGTGGATCGGCTCAAAGAACTGATCAAGTGCAAAGGCTTTCAGGTGGCCCCTGCCGAAATCGAGCATGTCCTTCTTGGGCATCCAGATGTCCTGGATGCGGCAGTCATCGGCGAGCCAGATTTAGAGCTGGGTGAGACACCCGTGGCGTACGTAGTTAGACGAGGCGGGTCGGCGGTTTCCCCTGAGGCGATCATCGAATATACCGCTTCCGGCATGGCAAAGTACAAGAGACTCTCGAAAGTTATTTTTACTGACGCGATTCCTCGCAGTCCATCAGGAAAGATCCTTAGGCGAGTAATCAAAGAAAAACATATTACTGATGGATTTTAGTGGACGAAAGTACTTGACTGAGAAGAATGAGATGAGGTAAAAACGTGAACGAACGTTCATTAACTATCAACTGCAATCAATCAACTTCGAGCTGTTTTTCGGAAGTTTTCCGCCGAAGGGGCCGCTACACCGGATGGATGTCACTGACCCCTTCGGATTCGTCTATAGCAATCACTGAAAAAGCCGTCGAATCTGTCATGGGCGCCAAAAACACCTTAAAAGAGAAAGACTCAGTCGGAAAGAAGAAGATCTTGACCCTGGCCCGAAATCTATTCTGGCAAAATGGTTACCAAGGGGTCAGCATGCGGGATCTGGCCAGAGCGTACGGCTGTCAGCCGGCAAATCTTTACAATCACTTCAAAACAAAAGAATCAATCCTTTACGAAGTGCTCCTGGAAGAAATGGAGCAGATAATTCGACCGATTTCTCATTTGAAAGACGCGGAAGATGGAGATCCGGTATCGCAGCTACGCTTCATCATCTCCTCTCATCTCAGGATTACTCTTAGCCATCGCAGATCCGCGAAAATGCTGTTCGATGTTGCTTTGGGCAACCTCTCCTCCGCTGACCGTAAAGTCATCGTTTCGATGCGTGACACCTATGACAGCATAATTCGCAAGGTGATTCAGAGAGGACAGAAGAAAGGAATTTTTTTATCACACAACGAGAAGTTGGTCGGATTCATGATCTCCTCAATGATCACCCGCACGAGAATTTGGTTTCACCCCAGAAAAGGGGTGACGATAGACGAACTGGCTAATTTCATTTTTCAATTTGCTTTGCGTGGTCTCCTAACCACGGACGGGATAGCGATGGCGCTCGATGAATCAGTAATTTCGGATCAGTCAGGATCCGGGGGTTTTCATAGGCATGATCCCGGGATTGTTGGTACCGGGCGGAAGGAGCAAAGGAACACGGGGCCGTTCAAGAAATGTTTGAAATGCGCTCCGCTATGCGGTGGGCCAAAACCCGCAGATAAAGGAAGCGACTGATGGGCCATTTTAAGATAAATGAACGCGATATTTATTTTATCCTCAAGGAACAACTAAATTATGGGGAGCTTTGCAAACTATCCAGGTACAAGGACTTTGATGTCGAAACACTGGACATGTCTGTCGCCGAAGCAATCAAATTTGCGGGTTCCGTGATAAGCCCGCTCCAGGAGACCGGCGACAAGCACGGGGTCGTTCTCGCGGATGGTAAGGTCAATTGCGCTCCAGGTTTCCGGGACGCGTTTCGGCTTTTCGGCGAAAATGGCTGGATTGCCCCTACCAGCGATCCCGAGTATGGAGGGCAAGGCTTTCCTAACACCGTGGGCATTGTCGTTAATGACATTATGTACGGCGCTTGCATCTCGTTCCAGATGGCTCCCAGTCTTACTCACGGCGCCGGCCATCTCATCGAGAGCTTCGGAACAAAAGAACTTAAAGAGCGATACATTCCTAACATGTTCGCCGGTCGGTGGTCAGGAACCATGTGTCTCACGGAACCTCAAGCCGGGTCGAATCTGGCTTCGCATACGGACTAAGGCTATTCGTGAGGGAGACCATTTCAAAATCAAAGGGACGAAGATCTTTATTTCATGGGGCGATCACGACCTGACAGACAATGTGATTCATCTACTTTTAGCCCGAATAGAGAATGCTCCCGCGGGAGTGAAAGGCATCTCATTATTTGTGGTCCCGAAAATAAGAGTGCGGGAAGACGGGTCTCTGGGCGAGCCAAACGATGTGACCTGCGTTGGGGTGGAACAAAAGCTCGGTATCCACGGTTCTCCCACCTGCGTGCTCAATTTGGGAGAAAGTGACGATTGCATAGGGTATTTGTGCGGAGAGGAAAACAAAGGTCTCCCGCACATGTTTCAGATGATGAATAGCGCTCGCATCAATGTCGGTGTCGCCGGCATTGGAATCGCATCCACGGCGTACCAAAATGCGCTCGCGTACGCCAAGGAGAGAATTCAGGGTACTGATATTGCCAGGAGGCAGTCAGGAGAGGTCCCGATTATAGATCATCCGGATATCCGCAGAATGCTTCTATGGATGAAAGCTGCGATAGACGGTATGCGATCAATGGCTTATACGACCGGCTATTGGTCGGATTTGGCAAATGAATCGGACAATGAAAAAGACAGGGCCTACTATGACCACTTGTCGATTTCATGACGCCGATCATTAAAGCTTACTGCACAGACACGTGCTTCAAGGTTTGTGAATACGCCATCCAATGTCTGGGCGGATATGGTTTTACCAGAGAATATCCGCTCGAACAGTACTTGAGAGACGCCAAAATTCTGTCCCTCTATGAAGGGACCAATGGCATTCAGTCCATGGATCTCATGGGCCGAAAGTTGATGTTAAACGGGGGAGAGCCTTTTAATACATTCTTGAGCGAGGTCCGGTCCTTCTGCGAGGGAGCCGATAATCATCCGACTGTTGGCGAGCACGCTCGGATGTTGGCAAGAGTTGCTGAAGGTTTGAGCGAGCTGGTAAGCGTCATGCAGAAAACGATCCTGTCCGATCCGCTGCAATGGGCCTCTAAAACTTATCCCGGACTTATGTGTTTCGCGGAAACCGCGATGGTGTGGCGCCTATTGGATATGGCAGTCGTCGCGCAGAAAAAAATTGATGGGGGCGACAAGACCGACTTTTACACCGGCAAAGTCTTGCAGGCGAGGTACTTCGCTGATGTTACCTTACCTCTTCTGCAGGCTCGCTCGGAGACTTGTATCAGGCCCGCACGAGAGGTGATTGAGATGCCTGAGGCTGCTTTCTGAGTAATTGCTTTGAGTTTTTTGGGGACAAAACGAATGCAAACGAAGAGCTTCGGCGCCTTTATTACCGCTCGTCACTAAACCATTCTTTAGAAGAGGAGAACTGATGAAAAAATCAAACTTTTTCGGCATTCTTTTCCTGGTTCTCGTGCTGTGTTGCGGCATGAGTTTTTATGCCTGGGGAGCCGATCCCATTAAGATCGGTATTATTGGGCCGATGCAGTTCACTCAGGGAGAAGGCCACTGGAACGGAGCCACAATGGCCATGGAAGAAATCAACAAGGCCGGAGGCATCTCGGTGGAAGGCGACCAAACGCCCCATTGAGCTGATAAAAGTGGACTCGAATGAGTTTCTGAGCATTCCGGACGCGACCAATGCAATGGAATTGGCCATCAGTAGGTATAAAGTGGATTTTCTGCTGGGTGGTTTTCGGACTGAGGCTGTGCAAGTGATGCAGGACATCGCTATGGACAATAAAAAGATTTTTATTGGATGTGGCGCTGCTCATCCCGAGCTCTGCGACCGGGTAACAAAAGATTACAATCGATACAAGTACTGGTTCCGCCTCACGCCTATTAATTCAAAACACCTTGTAGCAGTAGATTTTATTCTTCTTGATTTGGCAGCCAAAACCATGGCGAAGGAACTGGGTATTCCCAAGATCAAGGTCGCGATCGTAGCTGAAAAGGCGGCATGGGCCGATCCAATGGTTGCCATTGCAGAAAAGAAGCTTCCGGAAATGGGCATGGAGGTAGTTGGAGTTTGGAGACCTTCTCCTACCGCAACCGACACTTCCGCCGAATTATCCGCAATTCAGCGGGCCGGGGCCCACATAATTTTCATCACCTTTTCTTCATCCGTCGGAATTCCTTTTGCCAAGCAAGCAGGCGAGTTGAAAATCCCTGCTCCCCTTGTGGGAATAAATGTTGAGTCCCAAAAGGACGGCTTCTGGGAGGCCACAGGCGGAAAGGGGAACTACGGCATGACCGTAAATACGTATGCACGCGTGAAAATCACGGATAAAACCATTCCTTTCTTCGATAAGTACAAGAAAGAGTTCAAGGAAGCCCCGAACTACACTGCCGGCACCTAGCGATGCCATTTACCTTCTCAAGGAAGCAATAGAAAAAGTGGGAACTCTGGATCCCGACAAGATGGTGCCGGAGCTAGAGAAAGCCGATTATGATTCAGCTGCGGGAAGAATCGTATTCGATAAGACTCATGATGTCACATGGGGTCCGAAATATGTGACTGCGCTGGGGACCCAATGGCAAGATGGGAAAAACATGTGCGTATGGCCCAACGATTGGGAGGGAATCACATATGAGGGGACCGTTCCCTATAAGCTGCCGGATTGGGTGGTGGAGCATTATAAGAAAAAATAAATATTTAGAGCTGGTTGCAAAACCTCAAATCACATCTTGGACCTCGTGATATCAGCAGTTACCCCGAAAAGTGGGTTTTGCAACCACTTCCAAGGATTCGGACCTAACAAAAAGCATAGGCGCATAGTGGGCGTGACGCTCGAAATCCTCTGCTGCACAGCATTTAACAGTGGTTGGCTTGAGTAATCCTGTGGAGTCAGTATATGGTCCAAGATATCATTATTAACGGGCTGATCAACGGAAGCATATACGCGCTTCTAGCTATTGGTTTTTCACTGATCTTCGGAGTAGCTCGTCTTGTCAATATCGCGCATACCGCATTGTACATGACGGCGGCATATGTGATTTATATTGGCCTCAATCACTGGGGAATCTCCGCGCTTCTGGCTATTGTCATCTCAATCGTGGTCACTACGGCGCTCGGGTTAGTTTGTTATCAGCTATTTATCAAGCCTATTCGCGAGCATGAAGCCGCCGTCCTCATAGCCACCATAGCGTTGGCAATGGTTTTCAGGAGATTTTCCTGCTGGCCTTTGGAGGTCACTACCTTGGCGTGCCGCCATTGGCGACAGGATTCACCGTAACTCTGGGGGAGCCAAAGTGGCCAACCAGCACATCGATGGCTTTGGGAGTTGCATTGCTGGCATTAGCGGCTACTTGGTTCCTTCTTATGAAAACAAAAATCGGACTGGGGATCCGATGCACTGCGCAGGATCGCGAAGTTGCCAATTTGATGGGTATAAATGTCAACAGAGAAATTATGTTGGCGCTCGGTATTTCAGTGGGAATGGCTGCTTTAGCCGGAGCCATCGTAGCGCCTCTGAAGGTGATTGATCCTCACATGTGGATGCCCCCCTTGATAATGATGCTGGCCATAGTGGTTCTCGGGGGATTGGGCAGTATTAAAGGAAGCTTCATTGCAGCATATATTATAGGCTTTACGGAAGCTGCGATAGTCTTCGGAATCCCGACGTTCGGATTTCTGAAAGAACCTGCGGCCCTGTCTATTATGATTCTGGTGTTGTTAATCCGTCCGGAAGGTTTGTTCGGCATAGCCTTTGAGGAAGAGAGATAGAATGGGAGTCATTTGGTTTTACATTCGAAAGAGCTTCACGCTATTCAGGCAAGAAGTATTGGTGCTTCCCAGCAGAGTGGCCGTCCTGGTATTCGTGTTGGCGATGCTGCTCATACCTGTATTCATCGATGATCCTTATTTGCTCCGAATTCTCATTCTTACCAGTGTCTTTGCTATTTTCGCGGCCAGTTGGGACCTGCTCTCCGGTTTCACGGGCCAAGTGAATTTCGGGCACGCGCTTTTTTTCGGAGTAGCCGCATATACCAGCGGCCTCATCAACGTGCATTACAAGATACCCCACATCTTGAGCATTCCGTTGGGCGCTATTGCGGGTGTTTCTAACAGGGCTGATCGTTGGCATCCCTTGTTTAAGATTACGGGGAACCTATCTCGCCCTGACCACTTTGTCGTTTCCTATCATCCTCATGGGCATAATCTTTGCCATTCCGGATGTGACAGGAGGCGAATTAGGGGTATCAGGCCTTGACCGCCTTTCCAGCTCGCGCATTTACGATTATTACATAACCGTGGTTTTGATGCTCGTGTTGACCTCTATCATGTGGAAGATCACCGATTCCAAGACGGGAATTATTCTTCATGCAATCCGCGAGGACGAACTCGCCGTTAGGGCCGGCGGCATTAACACCACGCGTTATAAACTTCTGGCGTTCTGCTTAAGTGGCTTTTTCGCTGGCATCGCTGGAGGCTTGTATGCCCATATCATGAGGACTGTCGGTCCGTCGACGCTGGAAGTGGGTATGTCGTTCCAGGTTATAATCTGGTCCGTTTTCGGCGGGATAGTTTCAATATATGGCCCGGTGGCCGGTGTTTTCATACTTTTCCCGTTGGCGGAATTTCTTAGGATTCTGCCCAAAGTGCGGATGCTAATTTTCGCTTTTCTGGTTTTGATGACCCTTATCTATATGCCCGAGGGACTCATACCCTGGATTCGAGATAAGATCGAAAAAGAATGCCCGAGATGTAAGGTGAGAAGTGTGGCCACTCGCAAAACGTGCAGGGTCTGCACCGCTTCTCTTGATTAATCCACTGCAACAACTACAACTGCGGAGTGAAGCTAATGGATGCGAGAGAGATCTACTTGTCAAAACCATGGTTGAAATATTACCCGAACGGAGTGCCTGCCGAGGCTGAAATCCCGGAGCGCTCCATTCCGGAAATATTTGAAGAGGTAACGGCTAAGTATTCAAGTAAACCGGCGCTCATCTTTTACGGCAGGAAGATTACCTACGCGGAATTGAGGGAGATGGTGGATCGATTTGCCACTGCATTGGCGGATTTGGGAGTAAAAAAAGGCGACACGGTGGCTCTGCATCTTCTGAATTGTCCGCAGTATGTTATCGCCTACTTTGCCGCGCTCAAGCTTGGAGCAGTATTGACGCCCATCAGTCCCGTGTACACCAGCATAGAAGTTAAACACCAGCTCACGGACAGCGGCGCTAAAACCATTGTGTGTCAGGACTTACTGTATGACCATGTGGAAGAAAGCGGCGTTAAACTGCGATAATGTTATTTTGACGGGAATTGGCGAATATCTGCCATGGCTAAAAAGCTTCCTCGGAAAAAGCGCTTTAGGAAAAGTCTACCGGGAAATGCATGTGCCGACCCCTCAGGAGATAAAGCAAGCAGGGATGCATCAATTCCAGGACCTTATGAAAAAATATCCTCCTAATCCTCCGAAAGTAAGTCTCAAGTCGGATCAGGATATAGCAGTTCTCCCGTATACGGGCGGGACAACAGGACTTCCGAAAGCGGCGATCCTCACGCATAGAAATCTGATAGCTTGTCAGGCTCAAGCTTTTACATTCTGGCAGGACGTATTCACTCCGGGAGAAGAAGTCACTGTCGCGTTTCTACCCTTCTTTCATATATACGGACAAGTAGTCATTATGCTGTTTTCGCTCGTACAGGGTTTCACTCTCGTATTAATGACCACCCCGGACATGGACGATATTCTTTCTGCGACTGAACGGTACAACGCATCCGTCTTTTATGGTGTGCCAACTATGTTTGAGTATCTAAAAGACTACGAGAAGACCGATCGGGTGAATTGGAAGAAGCTGAAAATGATAGCATGTGGCGCAGACACTCTCCATGAATCGACGATGACGGATTGGGAGCGTAGGACCGGTTGCAAGATCCTGGAAGGCTATGGAATGACCGAGTCCAGTTCGCTCAGCCACACCAGCCCCCTCCAAAGGCCCAAGAGTGGATCCTTCGGTGTTCCCATTCCAAGCTTAAGCGCAGCAATCATAGAGCATGACGGTCTGGATTTCGTGCCTGTGGGCGAAGTTGGTGAACTCATTCTAAGCGGACCGAACATTATGCAAGGATATTGGAAGCGAACTGAAGAGACCAATAGTTCGATCATTGAGATTGAGGGCATGAAATGGCTAAGAACCGGGGACTTGGTCCGTATGGATGAGGAGGGCTATTTTCACTTCTTCGACAGGAAACGCGATCTCATCAAACACAAAGGATACGCGGTTTTTGCCAGACACGTGGAAGAGGTGCTCTACAATCATCCGCAGATTAAAGCTGCCGGGGTGGTGGGAGTTCCCGACCCGAAGGTCGGCGCTATAATCAAAGCGTATGTCGTGCTCCAGGCCGAGGCGAGAGGCAAGATTTCGGAAGAAGACATCATAGCTTACTGCCAGGAGAACTTGGCTCATTATAAGGTCCCGAAAATCATTGAATTCAGAGGCGAACTGCCAAAAACCGACGTGGGGAAGGTATCCCGACGCGAACTCCGCGAAGAAGGCGAGGAGATTTGATATGGCCGAGCCCTTGCTCAAAATTACGCAATCTCAGCAAGAGCTTCGGTGGGCTGGTCGCAACCAATGATTTCAGCCTAACCATGGATCGCCGTGAGGTGATCGGCTTAATTGGTCCAAACGGAGCCGGCAAAACGACATTGCTTCGCTTGATAATGGGTATTCTGAAACCTGATACAGGTAGCGTTCGTTACAACGGGAAAGACATCACGGGTCGCAAAACTTGGGACATTGTTAACATGGGGATTGCATCCACATTTCAAAACATGAGGCCGTTCCGGAGACTGCCGATCATTGCTAACGTGATGGTATCCTGCCTTTGTCCTCGCGCCATGAAAAGGGGCGAATGGGTGAAGCGCATCGAAAACAAGGCGATGGATGCTCTGGAATTTGCCGGCATTTCCGATATGGCGCTCGAGAAAGCATCCACAATGTCTCAAGGAGATCTTAAACGCCTGGAGGTCGCACGGGCCATAGCTACTGAGCCGGACTTGCTCCTTTTGGACGAACCATTCGGAGGGCTGAGCCCGGCTGAAGTGGATTTAATGGCTAAATCCATTAAGCGGCTTCACAAGGGCGGCCGGTTTGGCCGGCTGCACAGTGAAGGCCCCGCTATGATCATTGTGGAACATAAGCTGCAGCAGTTGATGAAAATCGTTGATCGAATCATTGGTACTCAATTTCGGGACCCTCATTGCCGATGGAAAACCTGAAGAGGTCATGCAAATTCCGGAGGTGATCGAGGCCTATTTCGGGGAAGGAGGCATCTGAGTTGCTCCTGACAGTAACCAATTTAACCGTCATTTATGACCGAGCAATGATCATAAATGGTCTCTCGTTTACGGTGAATGAAGGTGAGCTGGTCAGTCTGGTAGGCCCAAATGGCGCAGGCAAATCCACGCTGCTCAGAGCCATAACAGGATTGGTGAATTGGGAAAAGGAAGTGCTTCGGAAAACGACCGGCGGTGACGTGACACTGAAAGGCGAAGTGGTTTTTAATGGGGAACGCATAGAGAACATGCCGGCGCACGAGATCGTAAAGAAAGGTCTAATTCACTGTCCTGAAAGACGAAGGCCGTTCAGAGAGATGACCGTGCTCGAGAATCTCATGGCCGGCGCTTATTTGGTAGCGGACAAGGCGGAAGTTGAAAATAAACTAGGGCAAGTTTATCAATTGTTTCCCGTCCTTCATAACCGTTCCAGCCAAGTCTCCGGGACTTTATCCGGTGGAGAACAGCAGATGCTGGCTATTGGCCGAGCGCTCATGTGCCGCCCCAAGTTGCTATGTATTGATGAGCCCTCAACCGGCCTTGCGCCTATAATGCGGGCGGAGGTCTTCAAGAGAATCCAAGAGATCCGCGAAACGGGCATAACAGTGCTTCTCGTTGAACAGGAAGTCAGTACCGTCTTTAAGATGGCTTCACGCAACTACGTGCTCTCCTCGGGCAAGATAGTAGCTGAAGGCTCAGGAGAGCGACTGCTCGAGGATGAGGTCGTTCGAAAGACATATTTGGGACTTTGATATTGCGGGGGGGCACGTCCAAGAACCTGCCTCGATGGGATCCACCGTAACCTAGTTAAAAGGAGGCCGTCCCATGAGAAGCGCGAGAAATTGGATTCTGTTGACAGCAGTGATTCTGCTTTCGTTTTCGCAGGTTTCGCCAGTGGCTGCGCAAGAAGAACTAACGATTGCCTCAGTTCTGCCTCTGACCGGACAATTCGGCCCAGCCGGACTGATGGGCGCAGCCGGACAAAAGGATTGTGTCGGCAATCATAAATGAAGAGGGCGGGTATCAACGGCAAGAAACTCAAAGTACGTAATCGAGGATGGCCAGTACAAAATTGATGTTGCTATGGAGGCATACCAAAAATAATGGACCATTGACAATCCGATTGATCTTTTTCGCGGAAAGCACCGCGAAGGCCAAGGCGATTGGCCTCAGAGATTGAAGAACCACTACAAGATGCTTTTGACACTCAGCGAGGTCTTCCAGCGAGCTTGCCAACAATGCAAGAATCCGTACTTGTTCGTGAGCGGTCCGACTACGGGGACCAGTTCGGAATACTTCTTAAATATATTGCCAAAGAAGAAACCCAAAGCGAAGGTAGCCTTTTTCTATAGTGACTCCGAATTCGGGAAGGACCCCATCAAATTTGGTCGGCTCATGTGTGACAGGCTGCGACTTAAGCTTGTGGCAGAAGAGATTGTGCCGCTAGGCGCAAAAGATCTGAAGGCGCAGATAATGGATCTGAAGAGCAACGAACCGGATTACGTGATCTTTCAAGGTTTTTTGTTGAACCTGTGCCTCAAGTGATAAAAGCATGTCGAGATCTAGGAATGAAAGCCAAATTCATGGGCACATTCTATCGGTCATCCAATGGCTGTTGGACAAGCTGGGCCCTCTGGCTGAAGGTTATATGGGCATCAGTCCTTACACGTATTGGTGGGATGACGACGCGCCGATGATCAAGAAAAATCCGGGATTATACTGCGAAAACTTACCCTGATGTGAAATTCAGAGATATTTATTATATGCGTGGCTTTATGTCCATCACTGTTCAGCAGCCGAGTGCATGCGACGAGCAGACAAGGCCGGACAACTGAATCGTCAAGGTGTGGCGAAGGCTTTGCAAACTATTAAGAATTTCGATTCCGGAGGGTTATCCGCTCCTTGGACCATACACAATAACAGATTCCCTGTAGCAAAGGTCTGGGAGGCCAAACCCGAGAAAGGAATCTACGAACCGGTGTCCGATTGGATCAGATTGGACAGATATTGATTAACAAAATCTTTCGGTGACTTGGAGTGAAGGAAGATGAAGACTGATTTCAAAAACATCAAAGCGCAAGTTGAAAACGGCGTCGCAGTCCTCACAATGGACAACCCTCCTGTTAACCAGCTCTCGGAACATTTTGCATTGGAATTGATCCAGGCTGTTTCTGAGGCATTCCAGGACTCAGATGTCAAAGCCATCGTGCTCACGGGAACAGGAAAGAACTTCGTAGCGGGCGCAGATCTCACGCAAATCTACAAAATATACGACAAAGAACGCATACGAACCCGGTCCAAGGGATTCTCGGACTTTCTCAATCAGATCGAGATTGGTCCCAAGCCGGTCATCGCCGCAATCAATGGGAATGCCCTGGGTGGAGGGCTGGAATTGGCCATGGCGTGCCACTACCGGATCGGCGCCAAGGGAGTTCAAGTCGGTCAACCGGAGGTGCAAGTTGGCTTGATTCCAGGCGCCGGAGGGACTCAGCGCTTGCCGCGGCTAATCGGTCTACCCAACGCCTTGGAAATGATAACGGTTGGAAAACCCATCGACGCGGACAAGGCATGGTCCCGCAGACTTATAGATGAAGTGACGGATGCGGGAAATTTGATACCTACCGCGCTTGCGGCCGCCGACAAGTTCGTTTCCGGCAAGATCTCGCTGGAGAGCAGGAGGACCCGCAATAGATACCAACGGCTTCCCAGCGCTGCGGAGCTGAAAGCCATGTCGAACGGCGCAAAATTCATGGCCATGCAAAAAGCAAAGGGCTACTTAGCGCCGTTTAAAGCCATAGAAGCCATGGAGAAAGGCCTAACACTCGACATAGAGGCCGATATCGACCGAGAAATAGACCTCTTTGCTGATTGCGGCGTTTCCGACATCTCCAAGAACCTCATCGGGATATTCTTGAATACCAGGGCCGCAGGACGATTGCCCCGTATAGAGGGGATCGAGCCGGCCAAAATCAAGAAAGTGGCTATGCTAGGCGGCGGAGTCATGGGATCGGGGATTGTCAACCTTCTGCTTGGCGGCGGGTATGACGTCGTCCTGTGGGACATCAATCAAGAAGCCTTGGACAAAGGGGTGGCCGGCATAAGGAAGACATTCGAGTACCCGATCAAGCAGAAGAAAATGACACAAGACGGCCTAGATTCAATGATCCGAGATCGTTTGAAAACAACCACAGCTTTGGAGGATTGCAAGGACGTAGACCTGGTGATCGAAGCTGTGTTGGAGAATATGGCTGTCAAGCAGGACATATGGAAGAAGCTCGAGGCCATATGCAAACCCGAAACTGTATTTGCCACGAACACATCAGCCCTACCCATAACGGAGATGGCGTCTGTGCTCGCCGATCCGGGACGCATGATCGGTCTGCACTTCTTCAATCCGGCCCATCGGATGCAGCTCCTCGAAATAATATGCGCAAAGAAGACATCCGATCAGACCCTTTCCACTTCGGTAGCCTTTGCCCGCTCCATAAAGAAAATACCCATTGTCGTTAACGATGCGCCCGGCTTTTACGTGTCGAGACAACTTGGCGGACTCTTTGGCGGAAGTGTCTATTTGGTCGCGGACGGAGTGGACAGCGGCCCAAATTGAGAGAGTCATGAAAGATTTCGGCATGCCCATGGGACCGGCCGAGCTTTCCGATCTCACCGGTATCGACATCAATTACCATGTGAATAAAACGTTCCAGCAGAAATTGGGAGACAGGTACAAAATTCACCCCATGACGGAGCTTGTCTACCAAACGGGCTGTTACGGGAGGAAAACCGGAGCGGGCTATATGGATTATAGTGGGCCTAAACCCGTTCCGAACAAGAAAGTAGTCGATGTAGTCCAGGGCTATCTGCAGGAGAAAGGCATTACTCCGAAGAAGGTATCTGACCAGGAAATAGTCGACGCTATGCTCGCCCTGGCGATCAATGAAGCGGCACTCATGATGGAAGAAGGGGTATGCGACCGGCCGCAAGACATGGACCTGGCCATGATCTACGGGACAGGATTCCCCCCGTACAGAGGCGGGATACTGCGCTATGCAGACAAGTGGGGCATCGGCGCCGTGTATAACAAGCTGGTTGATCTTGAGCGGCAGTACGGCGAACGATTCAAGCCTGCCAAGCTCCTGGCCGAGATGGCACAGTCAGAAAAGGTCTTTTACGAGAAATAAGGGAGGAGCTTATGGCCGAAAAATTTGTCAGCCGCCGAAATCTGGAGTTCTTGCTTTACGAAGTTCACGGAGTGGAACGGCTTTCGGCTTTGCCCTACTTTGCGGATCACACTCGCGAGACATACGACCTCGTAATGGATACCGCTCTGAAACTGGCTCGCAACTTGATGTATCCATATCTACGGGAAATGGATGAAAAGGCCCCGTTTCTGGAAGACGGGCAAGTCAAGGTTCATCCCGCAGTCAGAACAATGATGAAGGAATGGGGTGAAGGCGGCTGGATCTCGTCGTCCATGCCCTATGAGGTCGGGGGACAGCAGCTCCCTATGACTGTGCACATGCTTTGCAACTACATATTTGGGGCCGCTAATTTCGCAGCAACCGGTTTTCCCGGTTTAACAACAGGCGCTGCGCATCTGATCCTCTCGTTCGGTTCGGATGAGCTGAAAGAAACCTACGTCCCTCAAATGCTGGCAGGCGAATGGCAAGGGACAATGGCGCTTACTGAACCGCAGGCCGGCAGCTCTCTCGCAGACATTGTGACAACCGCACATCCCACTGATAAAGGATATTACAATATCAAAGGTCAGAAGATATTTATATCAGCCGGTGATCACGATGGAGTCGACAATGTCATCCACATGATGCTGGCCAAAATCAAAGGCGCTCCATCCGGAGTGAAAGGTATCTCCCTGTTCCTCGTCCCCAAGAAAAGAATCAATAGTGACGGCGGCTTGGAATCGAACGATGTGACCGTGGCCACTGTGTATCATAAGATGGGCTACCGAGGATGCCCAATTACCCAGCTCAGCATGGGCGAAAACGATGATTGCAGAGGATATCTTGTCGGCGAGCCCCATAAAGGGCTTTCATATATGTTTCAGATGATGAATGAGGCGCGCATTAGCGTAGGTATGCAAGCTACCTCGATTGCTTCCGCAGCCTATTACACGGCCCTGGAATATGCCAAGGAAAGACCCCAGGGACGTAAACTGATCCAGCAAAGACCCAACGCTCCCGCCTGTTCCAATCATCGAGCACGCTGACGTCAGGAGAATGCTTCTGTTTCAACGAGCCATTACGGAAGGCTCCCTGTCGGTGATTCTGCAATGCTCCATGTACACGGATTTGGCAAGGACTGAAGATCTAAAGCAGAAGGGAACGATATGAGCTGTTGCTCGATCTCTTAACCCCTGTGGCAAAGAGTTACGGCGCGGAAAACGGCATAATTTCAGTAAGTCAGGGGATTCAGATCCTCGGAGGTTATGGTTATTGCCAGGAATTCCCAATGGAACAGTATTTCCGAGACATGAGGATACATACCATTCATGAGGGGACCACCGGTATCCAGGCCATGGATCTGCTCGGCCGCAAGGTCGTCATGAAAAACGGCGAGGCCATGAGACTGTACATTGCGGAAGTTGAGGCCGCTATACAAGAGGCCGCGCAGTATGAGGAACTCAAACCGTACGCTGATCGATTGAAGGGAGCGCTGGAGCAGCTTCAGAATGTCACCTTGTACAGAGTGCAATTTGCGTTAAAGGGCGATGTGGAGGAATTTCTTGCGGACGCGACACTCTACCTGGAGTTCTTCGGGATCATTGCCGTGGCGTGGCAGTGGCTGGCCCAAGGTATAGCAGCTCAAAAGGCATTAAGCCGCGGTTGCTCCGATTTGGAAAAGGGCTTCTATCAAGGGAAACTCCATACGATGAAGTACTTCTTCCATTACGAACTCCCCAAAATCCAAGGGTTGGGCGCTCGGCTCATGGAAGCCGACGGTCTGACCATAGACACTAACACCCCGGTCTTCGAAGACTGATCCAAATTGATCTGAGTTATAGATTATCGACTACAGGAGGATATAAAATGAGAGAAGTAGTTATAACTGGATATCTAAGAACCGCCCAATCACGCTCGCGGCCCAAAGATCCGTCCAGGGACGTATTCGGCAGACTGAGAGCCGACGAGCTGTTGGCCAAGTTAATGCCTGAAATAGCCAAAAGGACGGGAATTAAGCCTGAGGAAATAGATGATTTCATCGTAGGCTGCGCCACGGCGGTCGGCGAACAATGGGCCTATGGGGGTCGTTTCCCCATTTTCTTGGCCAATTTCCCCAAGACCGTGGCGGCTAAATTCGTAGACCAGCAGTGCGGTTCTTCCATGGCTGCAATACATATGGGTTTCATGGAAGTTGCCACGGACAATGCGGACATCGTCATGGTAGGAGGATTTGAGCACATGACGAGGATCCCAATGGGTGGATTTACATCGGAGTCCGGGATGATCGCGCCAAATCTGGCGCTTTTCGCGGCCCCCGAGTATTTGCACTGGGATATGATGACTACTCTTAATATGGGATTGACAGCTCAGAAGCTACTGGTCCAGTCCGGCTTGACTCGAGAAGACATGGACAAATGGTCTGCGCGATCGCATCAACTTGCGGCAAAGGCTCAGGCAGAGGGTTTCTTTGATGATGAAATACTGCCCATAGAAGCCGAGCAAGCAGACGGCACAATGTTAACCGTCAAAACGGACCAAGCGGTGAGGGCGGACACGACTTTCGAAGGTTTAGCGCAACTCGCCCCCGCGTACAGGAAGGATCACCTGATTACGGCAGGCAATTCATCGCCCCTTAACGCGGCGGCTTCTACCATGATCTTGATGGCCAAGGAGACTGCAGAGGCAAAGGGTATCAAACCGCTGGCCACTATACGGTCCATCGGTTTCGCGGGCGTGGATCCCACAATCATGGGCGAAGGACCTGTGCCCGCCAGTCAGAAAGCCCTTCAGAAAGCAGGTCTGCAGGCCCAAGATATTGATTTCTGGGAAATCAATGAAGCGTTTGCTATCGTAGCCCTGAATTGTATTAAAGAACTGGGGCTCAATCCGGACAAAGTGAACGTGATGGGCGGAGGAGTCGCTATTGGTCATGCCTTGGGGGCAACAGGCGTCCGGCTGGTGGGGACCCTGGCTCGCATCCTGGAGAAGAAGAACGGACGCTATGGCTGCGCGAACGCTTGTGTGGGCGGCGGTCAAGGCGTGGCGACGATTATAGAAAGAGCCTGATAAGGCCGGTAAGCCATCCACTGAGGACAGAAAGAAGGCGGTTCTCCGCAATTGAACTAACACTTTTCGCGGAAGCCCCCTTCTTCTGATGGTATGGTCAGCCACTACCATCGCGTGTGCGGACGATGCCTCATGTTCCGAAAATTTAAAAGAATTAATTAAACGGAGGAAAAATGAGAACCAAGGAACAGTACATCCAAGGCCTGACCAAGATGAAGAGAAATGTCTACTTCAACGGAAACCTCATCGACCGCACTGACGAACTGCAGAAGGCCATGCCTCAATACTATCGGCGCCACCTATGATGAGGCGGCTAAGCCGGAGAACCAGGAATTGTTGACCGCCGTTTCTCACCTTACGGGTGAGAGAATTAATCGTTTCACCCATATTCATCAAAGCACGGATGATCTTCACAAGAAGCAGGATATGACTCGGCTGATGTGCCACAAGGTGGGGGGCTGCACACAGCGGTGCATGGGGATCGATGCCACGAACGCCATTTATAATGTTTCTTACGAAGCGGACAAGATGAACAACGGCGCGACCAATTACCATGAGAATTTTAAGAAGTGGCTCGCCCGCTTTCAAACGGAAGATCTGGTGGGATGTTCCGCGCAAACGGACGTCAAGGGTGACAGGCTGTTGAGACCGGCCGAACAGCCGGACCCGGACGTTTATGTGCGCATCAAAGAGAGGCTTACTGACGGAATCGTGGTTAGCGGATGCAAGCTGCACATTTCAGAAGCTTCTGTAGCCGACGAGGTGCTGGTCGTGCCCACACGCGCCCTGCGGCCCGAGGACAAAGACTACGCAGTAGCATTTGCCATTCCGGGAGATTGGGATGGCCTAAAGCAAGTTATTACTATCCACAATCTTAGGGATAGAGAGCATTTCAAACGAGGCTTCACTCCCGGCGCCACCGATTCCTATATGATTTTTGATGACTGCTTTATTCCCTGGGAAAGGGTGTTCCTAGCGGGTGAATGGATGCACGGAGGAGTGCTGGCGCTTCTTTTTGCTTTGTTTCACCGTCATTCCTACTCCGGCTGTAAACCCGCCATCGGCGACCTCCTCTTGGGGACAGCGGCCCTGGCGGCTGAGGTGAACAACGTGCATAAAGCCTCTCACGTACGGGAGAAACTCGCTGAGATCATCACGGTCACCGAATTGGGTTATGCGGCTGGGTACACTGCGTCTGATTTGGGCAAGCCGGAAGTTTACATTCCTGGCATGGGTTTTGTGCCTTACGGGCCCGGGTCTTATATCCCGAATTCAATTTATTGTAATGTGGGCCGCTGCTTAACGGGCGAGGCGGTATTCAGGGAGGCTGAAATCCTCTGTGATATAGCAGGTGGCGTGGTAGCCACTTTTCCTCATGAAAGAGATTTTATGAATCCCGAGATTAAGGATCTGCTGCTAAAATACACCAAACGTAATCAGAGTATGCCTGTGGAAGACCAGGCGCAGTTCTGGCGATATTTGGGAGATATACTCTGTTCAGCCACCGGCGGAATATCCAAGGTAGGAAATTACCACGGAGGCGGCTCGCCGGTTATGGAGCAGATCGCCATAACCAGCCAGTATGACATTGAGTCCCGGAAGAAGCTGGTGCAGACACATCGCCGGTATGAGTGGAGGCGACCCGGATGCCCTTAGCAGGCAAATTACCGGAACCAAGAAATAACGATGTTTGCGATATAAGTCGAGGGGGGCCATGCGGATGCCCCTTCCTGTTCCACAGGGAGGGGCAATTCCTTCTCTAAATTGAGGTCGGGCATATGAAGAATGACAAAAAGGGCCGTCTGGAAGGTAAAGTGGCCCTTATTACCGGAGCGGGGAGTGGTATCGGCCGGGCTACAGCAGTTCTTTTTGCGAATGAAGGCGCTAAGCTTGTCCTTGCGGATTGGAATGAAGATGGGCTCAGAGAAACTCTGGATATAGCTCTGAAGACCGGCGCCGAAGCGATCGTGCAAAAAACGAATGTCGCGGTTGAAAGCGAGATTAAGCAACTTGTTGAATTGGCCCTGCGGACCTATTCCGTTGTTGATATTGTCTGCAACAACGCTGGAATTACCGGGCAGCTAACCTCTTTGGAAGAACAAGACGGGCAAGATTGGCAGCAGGTTTATGGGGTAAATGTTTTGGCCGCGGTCTTCACCACCAAGCACATTGCCAAACATATGCAGGAGCGCAAGACCGGCGCGATAGTTAATACGTCATCGGTAGCCGGTATTCGCTCGGGCGCGGGCGGCAACGCCTATAGCGCCAGCAAAGCGGCGCTCATTAACTTCACCCAGACCTCAGCCTGCGACCTTGGAAAATACAATGTGCGGGTGAATGCGGTATGTCCGGGTCTGATCGAGACCGGCATGACCAAGCCTGTCTTCGACATGGCCCGCGAAATAGGAAAATTTGATAAACTGGGCAGCCGTTGCGAATTGCGGCGCTATGGGCGACCGGAAGAAGTGGCCGCTGCGATTCTTTTTCTGGCCAGTGATGAAGCCAGCTATATTACAGGCCAAGCTCTTCCTGTTGACGGCGGGAACACGGCGTCACTCAACCTGCCCGGAATGAAATTCTGAACATTCCACATGACCACAGGTAGAACGAAATGGGAATGAAAGAGGCTGTTGACGAGTTAAAGCGGCGAAAGGCCAAAGCCTTGGAAATGGGCGGGCCTGATAAAGTCGCTCGGAAGCAAGCTGCCGGGCTGGGATCCGCCCGAGAGCGTATAGAAAAGTTGCTGGATCCGGGGAGCTTCTTTGAAATCGGGATGCTCGATCATTCCGACGTATCGGGCATGGAGGACAAAACGCCGGCTGACGGCAAGATCGCGGGATTTGGCAATATTGACGGTCGGACGGTGGCGGTCACTGCCGATGACGCTACAGTTCTGGCAGGGACAGGCGGTCGGATCGGTGTTGAGAAGGAGCATCGTTTAACCCGTTGGGCAGCCGAAAAAGGGTATCCATTAGTCAATTTGGGGGAAGGCGGAGGCGCTCGCATACCGGATATCATGGGGTCTGAAGGACTCAGCTCCATGACCATGCGAAAAGAGATGGCATTGCGATGCCGACAAGTTCCGTTTGTGGCGACGATCATGGGGGAGTGCTTCGGAGGCCCGTCCTGGCTGGCTGCGCTCGCGGATTTTGTCGTCCAGGTGAAGGGCTCGTGTATGGCTGTTTCCGGTCCCCGAGTGCTGGAAGTAGCTACCAGTGAAGTGGTTGAAAACGAGGACCTCGGCGGATGGAAGCTCCATGCCGAAATTACGGGCCAGGCGGATCGGGTCGCGGAGGACGAGGCTGACTGCTTCCGTATCGTACGTGAGTTCCTTTCCTATATGCCTTCCAACTCGCAGGAATTGCCTCCGGTGGTATTGCCGCAGGGAAACGACCAGGAATCGAGGCAAGAACGCCTGTTGTCTATCGTTCCCGAGGAACCCCGCCGCGGCTATGACATGAGTCAGGTTATCAAGACCATAATGGATGACGAGCGCATCTTTATGCTCAAACCCAATTTCGATCGTAGCGTTATCACCTGCCTTGCTCGCCTCGACGGTCATGTTGTCGGCATTATAGCAAATCAGCCGCTGCATACCGCAGGGGCCATGGGACCCGACGGCTGCGACAAGTGCTGCAGCTTCATCTGCCTTTGCGATTCGTTCAATATTCCGATAATTTTCCTTCATGACACTCCGGGTTTTCTGGTCGGTAGGGCGGCGGAATTGAAGCGCATGCCCGGTAAGATCATCAATTTTATCGAGGCGGTGGCGCTTTCTACTGTGCCGAAAGTTTCGTTGGTCATTCGCAAGTCTTACGGGATGGCCTACTCCAACATGTGCGGGACCGGGATGGGCGCTGATTTCGTGCTGGCCTGGCCGAATGCGGAAATCAGCTTTATGGCGCCGGAAGTGGCCGCCAACGTTGTATATCGCAGAAAAATAAACGAATCCGACGATATTAAGGCCGCACGAGACTTGGCCGAACAACAAATCAGGGCTGCCGGCGCTCCTTGGAAAGCAGCGGGTCTGCACTTGCTGGAAGATGTGATTGATCCTCGCGACACACGGAGAGTTCTGAGCTATATCCTGAAATTGGCGAGAGGAAACGACGGCGGCTATCGTAGCAAGAGACTGCTGGCCAACTGGCCCACAACTTTCTGATGCTTGCGCTTGATAATTGTGGTCGATCTGACTTGGGCCAATATTTCTTGAACCACTCAAGTATCCAGGCCCTTCCATGACAAGTCGCAACCTTCCGTCTGTGACACATCGGCGGTGATTTCATAACTTCCGGAGGCATACGACCGAAGACTCGCCTATAGAGAAGCCGTTTGGAATATATTCAGCCGAAGCCAGGCAATTCCTCTATCTTCTTGCCGGTCCGGTACGCCAACGCTTGAGCTGTGGCGATAAGTTTCCCGCCCTCGACCTCATTGACCTGACATAAGTACGAAGCCGTTCGATTCGTTTTGTGAAGCTCCTCCGCGCTCGCCTCAAGAGTCGACCCCTGTTGCGGCGCAGCCACGTAAGTGATGCTAACATTGAGAGCTACAGCCAGTATGCCGTGCGTATTACAAGCCAATTGAAACGCCTCATCTATCAATGAGAATAGCGCTCCGCCGTGAATTGCGCCAAAAATATTCCCCATGTCCGACCTAGCGCGCATTCTCACCACCGCACGACCCGGACTTACCTCCACCGCTTCCAGCCCCAGCAGCTTAGCGAACGGCTCATTTTCCGACCTCCGGAGCAACTCTGTTTGCAAGTTCATATTGAGAAAATCCTTAAATCGCCCTTTTCAAAGGGGGGGCATGGAGAGATGTCAAGATAATCCATTAGAAATACTCTTAAATACCCCTTTAAGAAAAGGGGCTGGGCGACTCGTTTTCTGCCGCCAAGCGGAACAACCCTTAAGTCAGCGAGTAGCCCCTAAGCTCCGATCATCAATCTCCGTCCAGTATTTTGCGGACCGTTTTGGTTAAAGCTTCCACGGTGAAGGGTTTGTGCAAAAAATTTACTCCGGCGTTCAATACTCCATGATGAACGATCGCATTTTCCGCATACCCTGAGACGAACAGCGCTTTCATGCCTGGAAAGAGCGGAGACAACAGGGCATAGAGCTTCTTGCCATCCATTTGAGGCAGCACAACGTCAGTAAGCATAAGATGAATCGGCCCGCCATGCAATTTGCTGACCCGTGCGGCTTCCCCGGGGTCCGCGGCCTGCAGGACCTTATAACCGAGCGTTTGCAGCACCTCCGAGGTCAATTCCCGCACTATTTCTTCGTCCTCAACTACCAATATTGTCTCAGTCCCTCGCAGTTCCGTGCGGACGCCCGCAGCTTTGAATTCCTTATCCGACTCGTCCTCTATCATCGGCAAATACACTTTGAATGTTGTTCCCCGACCCACCTCACTGTAAGCGTTTATATGACCTCGATGTTGTTTCACGATCCCGTACACTGTGGAAAGACCCAATCCTGTGCCTTTTTCTTTTTCCTTCGTTGTAAAAAAAGGCTCAAAGATGCGAGAAAGCACAGAAGGGTCCATGCCATTCCCTGTATCGGAAACTGCGAGCATCACATATGGTCCTGGTCGAACCTCCGAGTGGGCCCGCGCGTAATCTTCGTCCAAAACTGCGTTTTTTGTCTCAATAGTTAATCTTCCGCCGGCAGGCATCGCATCCCGCGCATTAATAGCAAGATTAAAAAGAATCTGCTCAATCTGACCGGGGTCGCTCATGGTCTTCGCGGCATTTGGGTCGGGAGCGATCACAAGTTCGATGTTCTCACCTATAAGCGGTCTCAGCATTTTCTCGAAATTGGTCAGCGCTTCATTTAAATTCACCGGCCTCAAGTCAAGGATTTGCTTCCGGCTGAACGCCAGCAACTGCCGTGTCAGGTTGGCCGCCCTCAGGGCTGCCCGGTTGATCTGGGACACTTTTTCACTGTGTGCTGAATCTTCGCCCAGCAGCTGGATTAGAACATCCGAGTAGCCGATAATGGCAGTCAGGATGTTATTAAAATCGTGGGCTATGCCTCCGGCAAGCTGGCCAATGGCTTCCATTTTGGCTGCCTGGCGCAGCTGGTCCTCGAGTTGCAGGCGCTCGGTAACGTCGCGGAAAATACCTCTGAATCCATTGGGTTGTCCACTTGAATCCTTAATCAGTGTCACGGATACGACACAATGTCTTTTAGTCCCGTCCTTTCGAATAATTTCATAATAAAATCCAGGGTTGGCCTTACCGGTTCGGTAGACCTCATTGTAAGCATCATAAACCTTCTGAGCATTCAGCTCATCCATAAACTCACGATAGCCCATGCCTGCAGCTCTTCTCTGGAATACCCAAGTATTTCACATAGCGAATCATTAAATAATGTCATCTTGCCGCCAAGGTCGGTCTCATGATACCCGTCCGCGATAGTATCAATAATCGTTCGGTATTTCCGTTCGGATTCCTTGAGCGCCTCCATCGCCTTTGTGCGTTCAGTAGCGTCTTCGCAGGTCATCACGTATTTGTCTCTGGATAACCGCACCGTCCTAAAATGTATTATCTTTTCCGAACCGTCTTTACAGGTGACCGTAAATCGTCTGGGATGCATTTCTCCCGGCTTTGCGTCGCGGAGGTCCTTTATCCATGCAGAAATCACCTTATGCCTATATGTGTCATCAGGGTAGGCAAGCTTCAGCCACTGTCTACCATTATGTATCTCATGCAACTCATAGCCGAACAATTCCAAGAACTTTGGATTCAGATATTCCAAATCACCTTTTTCAGACAGCATCAACATCCCAAAAGGAGCATTGTGAGCAAGCATTTGAAAGCGTTCGTGCTCAAATTGCAGGTTATCCTCCGATTCTTTGCGCTCAGTTATATCCCGAATGTATTCGATGACCCCCTCAACCTTTCCGGTAACCTCGTCCATGTATGGGAATGAATAAAGGTCAAGCCATCCAATGATCGCTCCATGCGGATCCCTTTTGGGAACCACTTTATATGCCGGTTGGCTCGTGTGGAGAGTGTCCAAAGTCGGACATTCTTCGCACGGTCCGGAACTCTCACGATAGACTTCAAAACACTTTTTTCCGACCAGCGGGCACCGCCTGAGAATACCATCGCTCCATAGTGGGATTGACGCGAACGATTCTGAGCTCAGCATCCACAACGCTGATACCATCTTGTATGCTCGCGAAGATTTTTGAGAGGAACTGTTCCCTTTGATTCAGCTCCTCCTCAGCACGCTTTTGTTCGCTAATGTCCGTAACCATACCCAAAACTGCCGGTTTACCTGCCCAACTTGCCAGCACCGCGTTAAGGCGCATCCATTTCTCAGCGCCGTCCTTGGTAAGGATTTTAAAAGAATAGCTATCAGGCACACGTTCGCCTTTCAGCCGCTTCGTGTTATTTTCCCGAAGCTTCTCCCTATCGTCCGGATGAATGAGTTCCACAAAGGGTCTCGATAGCAATTCCTCCTCGGAATATCCTGTGAGGTCCGAACAAGCGGGATTGACCAAGACCGGCTTGCCGTCCTGCGCCAAAAAAATCCCTTCACCTGCGCGGTTCACGAGTATGCGGTACTTATCCTCCGATTCCCTCAGCGCCTCCTCCATGCGCTCGTGTTCAACAATTTCTTGTCTGAGAAGATCATTGGCCTGTGACAGTTCTGATGTGCGTTCCTCGATCCTCACCTCCAGCTCATCGTGAGCCATCTGTAACGCCCCCACGAGGTCATCTTTTTCAAATCTTAATGTGAGTGTGTCAGACAGCCACTGGTGGCCGGCTTTGGCCAAGACAAGAACTGCTGCCGTAAACACCAAAATGGCGATCGCTACGGTGATGGCGCCTTCGGTCCCTTCGTACAAGAAACGCCCAGCCGCCGGAAGCAATACGAGCAGAATTGAAGGAACGTAGCATTCCCGCCTGGGCGAGTGCGCTATCGTGTTGAAAGCGGCCACTCCGCACAGGAAAACGGCTATGAAAAACTTGTGAAATGGTCTCCCTAAAGGAAAAAGCAGCAAGGGAATCACGCCCCAAAGCATCGCTACAGCGCTGGTCCCAACAACAAACAAGAGCCCCCAATTCCAATCGCGATGAGTGGCCCTATGGAAGCTCGAATAGGAAAAGCGCCTAACAGCTTGGATCGACAGAAAGGACCCTAACCAGAGTATCAGATGATTGTGGGGGGCTACATCCCACAGCGTGGCAGCCAATACGACGGCAGCGATGCTGCCCGCGTAAATGCCCGGCAGCATGTGAAAGTACAAATACTCAACTTGCGCAGAGCAAAGTCGTTGAGGGTCTCTATTTATGTTCCGGTCCTCTAATCGAAACTTGGGCCATTGAGTCCGGGCGCATGGGCTCTCCCGGCTTTCGTGCGGAACCGCTTGACTGCTTGGGTAGCAAAGCGGATAATTTTGGTATACCACACTTGGACTGTATTAGAAGCAAAAACTTCAATTAACTTATTTGAAAAGGGGGGACCAAGCCGGTGAAAAGCAACCATGTGAAGCATTCCTTTGCTGCCGTCTTAATTCTCTGCTCGCTCTTGGGCGGAGTAATGACGGCCTACCCACAGCAGGGAAGATGGCGTCCGCCGACGGCCCTATCAAAACATTCCTGCTGAGAGGCATCAAGGACTCGCCGCCGTACATGCATGACGGCCGGTTGCTCTTATGGGATCAACATAGCAGGTTTATCACAGCCCTTTGTGCCTTTCCCCCACTTTCCCCCGTTTTGCCGGAATATCCAGTAATTTCGGGTCATCTTGAGAGACGTTGAGGGCGCTTGATTTCGGGAAAGGTGGCTAACTTGTTGATATTAACGCTATGTTGGCCCGCCCTCTCGCGGCGGGGACATGGGTTCGAAACCCCTTGGGATTGCCACACCACGAACAAACGAGTGCGTGTCACGAGTTTCGGTCCTCAGTCATATTTCCATGACCACGAACTAAATTGTTGACGCTACATACAAAGAGGCTAAGAAATGACCGTCAAAGAAATAGCTATCAAGACCATTGGTCAACTCCCCGAAGATGCAACGTGTGAGGACATCCAGGAGCGCATCAATTTTGTCGCGGGGGTGCGCAAAGGTCTTCGCGAGCTTGATGAAGGAAAGGGCATCGCTCATCAGAAGGTGAAGGAGGAATTCTCGGAATGGCTTTCAAGCTGATCTGGTCTCTTGTCGGCCGCGCACGTTACGGCTATCAGTCGAGCATTGCGCGAGAGTAGAAAAGGTTAAGCAAAGAAAATAGACCTAACTCCGGGTGTGTTTGAAGGGAAAAAGCATACGTCTTTGATATAATGCAAGAATAAAAATGAATTGCAGGTTATGAATACAATCGCTTGACAAGTAAAGCCTTAGCGCCTAGTCTTAGCCTTGAACCTTAACTTGTGTTTCTCCAGTCGGCCTCGCGTCAGGGACTACGGGCGTCATGCAAGGATTAAGATCCTGGACATAGGCGCCGTGCAGAGGATTTCACACCGCAATTCCATCCGGTTTATCCCCGTTCACAAAAAGCCCTTGTTCGTATTTGCAATTGCACTCTCGCTTAACGTGTAGCGTGCCTTTTCTAAAGGAGCTAGAGAATGAGTATTAAAATTTATGTCGGAAACCTGTCCTTCGATTCAAACGAGTCAGATCTCAACGGCTTGTTTGCCACGTACGGGGAAGTGGTATCCGCCAAGGTCATCGTTGACCAATTTACCAGCAAGTCCCGGGGATTCGGATTCATCGAAATGTCCGACCGCGAAGAAGGTCTTAAGGCGATCCAGGCACTGGATTCCAAGGATCTCGGCGGCAGGAGCCTGAAAGTGAACGAGGCTAAACCCAAGACCGACTCTCGGGGCGGCGGTGGACGCAACGGCGGAGGATCCCGCTGGTAATCGGTTGTTTGTAAATTAGCATGAGGGTCGGGCAAGGGTTCGCAGCCGCTATCTCTTCCCCGGCCCTATGTACTGTAATCTGCGAAGAGGAGCCATCGGGCACATAGCAGAAGCGAGCCGACTCCCGATTCTCGCGCATGGGACAAGGACCCTGACTGAGGGACGTCTCGTCCGCCGAACTCCCCCGACGTCAGGACAGTTAAATTTGGTCCGGGCTCTAAAGAATGTCCCCTTTTTCTCCTTTTTCTTAACCGTCTAACACATCCCCGCACGAGTCCTGTTAGAGACGATTCAGAGATTCATGATAGAGCCGAGCGCTACCGCTAACACGCCTAGCAGGAAGGCTAGGTTTTGAACCAAAGCGTATAGCTGCATGTTGCCCTTAAGAAGCCAAGGAAGCACGTCAGCCAGTTTGGGTTCCAGTTGAGATCCGGCCACTGCAATCGAAATAGCAACGAGGTTCTTGATAATTAACCAGTTCAGAACAATGGAAATCCCTAACAGCAGCCATCCGACAACCAGGAGCCATTTATATTGGATAGGGTTTGACTTTGCCAAAATACCGACGAGGCCAAGCGAGACCGTGAGCACGAACGTGGACAAACTCACAATCCACTTGCGGTATTCGATCTGGTCCTTACGAACGGTGTCGTTGAGTAAAGCGTTTGGTTTTTTTCCAAGGTGATCGGTCATTGGAGATTCGCCATACGCTCATTGCTGGACCTTAAAGGAACTGCTTGCCAACTATCCCCTCCGAGACTTCCGTTTGTCAATGAGTTTTTTCGGTGCGCGAGAAGAAGGAGAAAAGAGAAAAAGGGAGGACATTCTACTTTTTTGTTTCAATTCTGGGCTGGCCTCGGAGTCGCAGCATGAATTCGAGGCTCATGTTCTCGGTATGGCACCATGTTGCCAAGAAAAGCCAGTCAGGAAGCCAGAAAGCAATGAAAAAGAGAAGAATGTCCCCTTTTCATTGCCTTCTTCAGTTCATCAATCCGAAAACAGCTCGTCACTCATCCGAACCGTCAGGCCGTCGGCTTCGAGAAGACGTTTCACCAGGCCCTCTGTTTTCGGCAGCTCGTAGTGGAAGAAGTATTTGAACGTGAAGATCTTGCCCTCGAAGAACTGTACATCCTGCTCCGGGAGCGGGCCTTCCAATTTGTTCGTGGCTACCATTGCCTGTAAGAGCCATTGCCAGCCCACACTGATGAGTCCGAACAGTTCCAGATACAGCGTGGCGTCTGCAAGAAAAATTTCCGTATCTCCTTGCTGACCTATCTGAGTCAGGACTGAAGTCACTTCCTGGAGCCGATTCAGGGCTTCTTCCAGCCTCTCGGCATAGCCCCGGAGGTCCGGATATTCCATGGCTGCTTGTGTCGCGTTTTGCACTTCCGTGACGAAGAGACGAAAGCCCGCGCCGTTCTTCATGACCACTTTGCGGCCCAGCAAGTCAAGTCCATGGATTCCGGTAGTACCCTCATGTATTGGATGAATGCGAGCGTCTCGGTAGAATTGCTCCACGGGAAACTCATCGCAGTACCCATACCCTCCCAGGCACTGAAGGGCTTGACTCGAGGCCAAAATCCCCATCTCAGATGGGTAGGTTTTGGCCACTGGCACGAGAACGTCGAGCAGTAGAGCATACTTCTCGCGATCGTTCTCTTCCGCGACTTTGGCAAGGTCCGCATACTTCGAGCATTGTAGGAGGAGAGAAAGACTGCCTTCGACCACGGCTCGCTGGAATAGCAGCATGCGCTTGACGTCCGGGTGTTCGATGATAAAAACCGACTGTTGGGTCGGGTCTTTTTCGGTAAGCTTTCGACCCTGTTGTCTCTCTCTCGTGTACTGAAGCGCGGCATAGTACGCGGCAGAAGCGATTCCGGCAGCGCCTACTCCAACTCCGATGCGGGCTTCGTTCATCATTTGGAACATATAGGACAGACCTTTGTGGGGTTCGCCTACCAGGTATCCCCGGCAGTCATCGTTTTCACCCATGCTGAGCTGCGCAATCGGCGCTCCCCGATAGCCCAGTTTGTGATAGAGACCCGCCACGTTGACGTCGTTGGGCGTTAATCCTCCCTGCTCGTCCGGCCGCAGCTTGGGAACCACAAAGAGCGAGATGCCCTTAATACCTGGCGGAGCGCCTTGTATTCTGGCAAGCATCAAATGGACGATATTCTCCACACCATCGTGATCGCTCGCTGATATGAAGATCTTTTGACCGCGGATCTTGTAGTATCCCGCGTCCGTAGGCTCCGCCTGGGTGATGATCTCAGCCAGAGAGCTGCCTGCCTGCGGCTCGGTCAGCGCCATTGTTCCTTGCCATTGCCCCGCAAACATGCGGGGAACAAAGGTCTCCATCAGCTTCTCGGAGCCAAAGGATTCAATCAGGTGAGCCGCACCGGTGGTCAGCATGGGATAGGCGCTGGCAGAATAGTTCGCAGCTCCGAAAATAAACATGAACGCATTGACGATCATTGTGGGAAGCTGTTGGCCTTCGCGTTCAAAGGGTGCTCCGGCTGCGATCCAGCCCCCTTCTCCGCATTCGGTCATGAACTTCTTCACCATGGGGTGAACCTTAACCTGACCATCAACTAATTTCGGGGCATCCTGGTCCATCTCTCTCAGATGTGGCTGGAGCAGATCCCGTCCTATCTTAAGGGCCGTATCCAAGACCATGTCGAAGGTTTCTCTGCTGTGTTCCCGGAAATAGGCATGACGCGTAAGGGACTCAGCATCCAAAACGTCGTAAAGCAAAAAGCGCAGATTTTTTTCACTAACAAACTTCGCTGCCACTCGATCTACCTGTCTTTCTGAAATAATTCACACAAGCATATAACCGAAAAAGTGTGCGGGACGAATGTCTTCAATCCTGAAGCGGAATCTGCATGACAGATGAATTGAAAAACTACCTTGTCCGGCGCAGACGTCCCTTTTTTCCCCCACGCAGTAATCTCACACGCATGAGGTTGCCTCAGTCTTTCCCCTGCCACAATCTCGCCATCAGCGCACTTTGTGGCATTCCGTTTTGGACGTGGTCAGAAGTTCACCTGATCCATCCCCTTGAGGCCAAGGATTTCTCTGACTTCCGATGGCGAGGCAGGCTCTACCCCTAGTTCTTTTCCGATGCGGATGATTTTTTCCACCTGCTCTGCATTGCTTTTTGCGAGCGTGCCCTTTTCCAGGTAAAGACTGTCTTCGAGTCCCACCCGGGCATTCCCGCCCAAGATGAGGGATGTTGTGCAGAGGCGCATCTGGTCTTTTCCCGCCGCGCACACCGAAAACTGGAAATCTCCGATCTGTTTTCTCGCCGTATCCACGAGAAAAACGAGGTTTTCCGGAGTGGCAGGGATCCCGCCCAGAATACCCATGACAAACTGTAGGTAAACGGGCCGTCGCGCGATGCCGCGGTCGAGAAGAAAGGTAAGATTGTTAATCATTCCCACGTCGTATATTTCGAATTCCGGTTTCGTGTCGTTCTTATAAATGAAGTGTAAGTACTCACGCATGGTCTTGAATGTGTTCGGAAAGATAACATCCTCACTCGCCTCCAGATAAGGCTTTTCCCAATCGAATTTGAAGGAGTCAAACTTCTGGAGCACCTGGAACAATGCAAAATTCAATGAGCCGGTATTTAATGAGCACATTTCCGGACTCAGAGTGTTGACTACCGCCACTCGCTTTTCCGTAGGCTCTTCCGCACGACCCCCCGTTGTGAAGCACATCACGATATCGCATCGTTTCTTCACCTCGGTTGCAATTTCTCGGTATGCATCCTGGTCCGCGGTCGGATATCCGGTCAACGGGTCTCGAACATGTATGTGCACCACTCCGGCGCCCGCCGCATGACACGCGACACAGTCTTCGATTATTTGTTCAGGAGTGAACGGTAAGAAAGGGGACATGCCTGGGGTGTGTACAGCCCCAGTCATCGCTGCAGTAAAAATCGTTTTTGACATGACACTTATTCGCTCTTTGATTCGCTGTATTTGAACACTCTGTCAGGAATTTGTTGCTGTCAGAGCCGTCCATGAGAATGAAATTCATGAATGAAATCTTTGACCATTTCATCGAGTCCATATTTGACTGCCCAACCCCAATCTCGATGCGCGCGATCGTCGCTGATTCTCTTTTGAGCCAGTCCGGCAACCAGGCTCATTATGTGCGCATCCGGGGCAAAAGACAGATCGGCTTCAGGAAGCTCCCGCTTCACCGCTTGGACCAATTGGCCGGCCGAGTGCGCCGGTGTAATCCCTGCTATATTGTATGTTGTTCCGGAAAGCTTCGATTTCTCAGCCTCTGCCAGCAATAGTAAAGCTCGAGCGGCATCTTTGAAATAGATTGCCGGCACTCTGGTTTCCGGTTCGACGGGAACTGCATAAGGTCGGCCTTTCAGCGGCTCTTCTATGGCCCAGCAATTGTAGCTGGACATATGGCTCACCGTGGAAAAAGGTCCAACCACCGATGGTAACCGAACAGCTCTAAAATCGAGGCCGAAACGTCGCGTATAATACCTTCCCAGGAGCTCGCCGAATACTTTGCACGTGCCGTAAATGGTTGCGGGATGACAACAAGTGGTTTCAGTCACTTCGTCTTCGGAGAGGTCTTCCGTATAGACCGCTATACTACTCGAGAAGATAACCTGCCTGACACGAAATATCCTGGCTGCTTCCAGAACGTTGTAGGTTCCGACGGCGTTCACATCAAAAGCCTGCCACGGGTTTTGCTCAGATGGGAGTGACAGCATGCCGCCCAGGTGAAATATTCGGTCAACTTTTCGCTGCGAGAAAACGTTCGCCAACTCAGACAAATTGGCGACCGAACCGCGGACATACTCGAAGCGATCGGAAAGACTAGCCAATGACCCGCGGATTTGCGTTACATCGAAAACAATCGGACGCTCACCTCTTTGTATCAGGGTGCCACAGAGTTCTGCACCCACAAAACCTGTTCCGCCTGTGATAACCGTGTTCATTTTCGTTCCACTGCTCGTGTCCTGATGTAGGATCAACCTGTGTGTTAGCCCAATCGGGGCAGACCCGCTGGTCTGCCCCGAAAACTCCATCGATATACTCGTTGCATAAAGCCACGAATACAACTGGTAGTGAAGCTAACAGGGGTTACTACTTGGCTTTAATCTTTGTGCAACCGGTTTGGTTGCACGGCACTTCCACATCCTTGGCCGGTATAGGCCAAGCGGGGCCCTCGAATGCGTGAGGGAGGAACTCGGACTTCGCGACCATCTCAGCCATCCAGATGGGCACCTGCGCCTGATGATCACAGGCTCTCATGACCCATTCGCCTGCAGGACCGTTATATTTGAGTCCTTCCCAGGCATCGATGACCGCGTTCACATCATCCTTGCCGGCTTTCTTTATTGCTTCAGCCCAGAACATAACCCCCATGTAGCCTTTGCCTTTCATGCTGGCCGGATAAACGCCTTTGTCCTTATGATACTCTGCGACAAACTTCTTGTTGGCCTCGGTGGGGATGGTAAGCATGTATATCTCGCTGGCCTGACTCCCCACAACGGCCGCGTCGTTGCCTACCGCAGGGATCACTGTCTCATCGTTGAGGTAATAGCATGCGAATTTGGTCTTCAGGCCAAGCTGATTGCCTTGTTTTAACAGTAGAGTCAGATCGTTGCCCCAATTGGATGTAAAGATGATATCCGCTCCGGAGCCTATCATCTGTGTCACATACGGCGCAAAATCCTTCTCGCCCAACGGATGATAGAGTTCAGCCACAATAGTCGCGGACGGAGAAAGTTCCTTTAGCTTCTTGATGAAAGCAGCGGTAGCCTCTTTCCCGAATGAGTAATCCTGGGCTATGGTGCAGACCTTCTTGAACCCTTTGTCGGCCACCCACTTGGCCAGAGCAAATGAGTGGGTATCCGTGTTGCACCCTGTGCGGAAGAAATTTCGGCTGCATTTGTCGCCCGTGAGACTGGCGGCGTCCATGCCATAGCTGAAAATCAGAGCGTTGTTGTTTTCACACAGCACTGACATGGCGCCACCTACACTGGAGCCGGTCCCGCCGCAGAAGTACTTGACATTGTCTCTTAGAATCAGGTTCGTGGCCTTGCGGGTTGCCACATCAGGTTTAAGCTCGCTGTCCACGGAAATGAGCTCCACCTTCTTGCCCAAAAGGCCGCCCTGCTCGTTGATTTTTTGGACCCCGTACTCCACTCCGGCCAGATACCGCTCACCGATATCCTTGAAATTTCCTGAAAGCGGTTCGATGACGGCCAGTTTGATGGTGTCCGCCGCTTGGGTGACTCCTACCCACACGATTGCCATCAGAAGCACCATGAACAGTCTCAAACCCTTGTTAGCCAGCATTTGTCTCCTCCTTTGCAATTGATCAGCGCATGTCCTGCCGGGCATGCTAAACTTCGAGATATTTCCGTCTCACGTCCTCAGCCTTTTCGAGCGATTCTCTATCACCTTCGAAGACTATGTTGCCTTTACTCATGATGTAGAAGCGCGACGCCACTCCGATGACTGCTTTCATGTTCTGTTCCACCAGCAGAATTGTCACGCCGGATCGCTGGATATCCACCAGCATTTGAATGACTGATTTGACAAGTATAGGAGCGAGCCCCTCGGTGGGCTCATCGACCAGAAGCAGTTGAGGATTGCCCATCAGCGTCCGTGCCACACTGAGCATTTGCTGTTCCCCTCCGGAAAGCTCATTCCCCATGTGGGATTGAAGCTCTTTAAGCCTTGGGAACATCTTGTACGCCCTGTCGGTATCCCACATAGCCTCACTTGCCGTTTTCTGATCATTTCCCGTCTTGAAGCCGATCACAAGGTTCTCGTGAACCGAAAGACTCGGGAAAATCCTTCGATCTTCGGGGACGATACCCACTCCCAGACGGGCAATCTGATACGGCAAGAGTCCCACAATGTCTCTACCCCCAAGGAGAACTTGCCCCTGGGCCGGCTTGACCATGCCCATGACGCTTTTGAGTGTGGTAGTCTTTCCGACACCGTTTCGGCCCAGCAGGCAGACCATCTCACCCTTCTGGAGCCGCAAATCCACCCCCTGGAGAATGTGGCTCTTGTCGTAGTAGCTGTGCACATCCAAGAGTTCCAAGAACATGTCAGTCGCTCCCCAAGTAGGCATCTTTTACACGCTGATCCTGGCGAACCACGTCCGGCGGCCCGGAAACCAGCACGATTCCGTTGTGCAAGACAGTCACGAGTGTCGGCCAGTGAGAAAACCACTTCCATATCGTGCTCGATGATAATCAGCGTACGGCCCGCTGTTACCCGCTCAATGATTTCCACCGCTTCCAAGGTCTCCTCTCTGGTCATCCCGGCTGTAGGTTCATCCAGGAGAATCAACTCCGGATTGGTGGACAGAGCCATGGCGATCTCGAGGCCTCTCTGCCGTCCATAAGAAAGCTCGCGGGCAGGGACGTCCGCAAATTCGGCCAATCCGACCTGCTTTAAAATTTGCCATGTTGTCTCATCGATTTCCGGTAGAGCCCCAGGGCCACTGAAGAAGCTATATCGTACGCCGAATCGGGACCTGACGCCGGACCGCACGTTTTCGAACACATCCAACCCGAAAAAAGCGTTGTTAATCTGAAAAGATCGAGCCAAACCAAGTCGATTGCGGACATGGGCGGAATAACCCGCAATGTTGATCCCCTTGAAAATGATTGTTCCGTGAACTGGCCTGATGCTTTCCGGTTATCACGTTGAAAAGGGTCGTCTTTCCCGCGCCGTTGGGACCTATGATCGCGTGTCTTGCCCCCTCCTCGACCGACATATCTATGCCCCTCAGCACGATAAGCTTGGAAAAGTCTTTTTTGACATCTGTCAATTCCAGGATGCTCACGACTCCTCCTGAGGCGCAGCAGCGATTCGATTCCTGCGGGTTTTAGCCCACACGCCGACATCTTCGATCAATTTAGTCAGTCCGCCCGGAGCGAAAATGACCATGACAATGAAGATCAACCCCATGAAAAACTGCCAACGGTCGGTAATATCGCTAAGAAAGTTTTGGAGGTAAATGTACACAAAAGCCCCCAATAAGGGGCCCGTGAAACGTCCGGTTCCGCCCACGAACGTGATGAGCAGCGCCGTAGTTGTCATAGTGAGCGAGATCGCATCCACAGAAACGAAACGAAAAAACAGACCATAAAACGAGCCCGCGAGTCCGGCCAATCCACCGGTGACAGTGAACAGGATCAGTCTGGTGACATTTGTGGAATAGCCGAGGAATTTCATGCGCTCTTCGTTTTCGCGCATTAATATTATTGTCTTACCCATAGCGGTCCTGATGAAATATGCGCTGAATAATATCGCCAAACCAACCACAACCAGGGTCACATAATAGAAGACGACCACATCAGATGTGTTCAGCGTGATAAAGCCAAGATTGATGTTAGGACGCGCCAGGCTAAGACCGTCATCGCCATGCGTGATAAAGGTGAACTTTATAGCCATTGCATAGAAAAGGGCATTGAACGCAAGTGTCAGCAGGGCAAATGATGATCCTTTGTGCCTTAAAATCAGAAAGCCTATGAGACATCCCACCAGAGTTGCCGCACCCGTCGCAAGCGCGACCGCGGCAAAGAAATTCAGGCCCGGCACATGGTTTATGGCTATGGCCGTCGTATAAGCGCCCAATCCGAAAAAAAGCGCATGACCAAACGAGAGGAGATTCCCATATCCCAAGAGAAGATTGTATGAGACCCCGAAAAGCGCAAAAATGATCATCTCGGTAAGAAGGCTAATGTGAAATCTGCCCAGCACAACGGGGAGCCCGAACAACAGAAGCGCCACCAGAATTCCAGGTATGAGACGATTCATTACGATTGCCTCCCAAAGAGGCCGGAAGGTTTCACAACCAATACGGCAGCCATTAATAGATAAATTAACGCTAGGGAAAACTTGGGAAACAACATCACGCCGAACGCTTGAAGTTGACCTATCATCAGCGAGGCCACCACCGCCCCCCCGAGACTCCCCATACCCCCGATCACGATCACAACGAATGCGTCCACCAGGATGGAATCAGCCATTGCCGGAGATGTTGTGAGGAGCGGGCCGGCAATGACGCCGGCAAAACCGGACAAAGCCGCGCCGAAACCGAAGACGGCCATAAACAAAATCAGGTACGTTAATACCCAAGGCCCCGACCATTTCCCCGTCGTCTACGGCCCCACGAATTATGACGCCCACTACGCGTCTTGAAGAGCGCTGCGGCCATGATCAGGCCGATAAGAATAGATGTCGAAAACACGAACAATCTATATACCGGGTAGGTAATCCCGAAGAACTCCACGCTCTGGGCCAGTATTCCAGCGATAGGGACTGCAAGAGGGCGAGTGCCCCAGATCCATTTCACCGACTCCATGATGATGTAGGCTACTCCGAAAGTGAGCAGCAATTCATGCACATGACCAAGGACATGGACTTTCCTCAAGAGAAACCGCTCAACAATAGCGCCGATACCAAAAAGAAGCGGCAGGCGCCACCACTAGAGAAAGCCAGAAATTACCGGTCAGCTGGAGGAGGGACCAGGAGAGATAAGCGCCCAACATGTAAAAAGTGGCATGCGCAAAATTCAGGACATTCATCATCCCGAAGACCAACGTCAGACCGGAGGATACAAGAAACAGCAGACCAGCATATGTCAAACCGTGAAGGAAAAAGATGATAATTGCATTCATGAGTTTTCATTCACCCGTTCGAGCCCGAATGGCTCCTTCAGAATGGACACGCCGTAATATTCAGTCTCCGGCAACGAGCTTCGCGATTTTGAGTAGGAACAGATCACGAGTCTTTATGACCCGGTCCACATCTTCCGCAGACCATCGATGAAATCCTTCCAGCGATTTCACTCCGAGTTTCCCGTCCCTGAGTTTGCTTTCCAGGATCGGCAAAGGAGTGGCAGAGTTTTCAAGTCAGTCCTGTGCCGGCTGGTCTCTAATCGGCTGCACCGTCACAGCCGAAACGAGCAGGTCAGCCACCTGATTGATCTCCTCCATCCTGTCAGTGTCAGTGGATTCGCGCACGATGAGCCAACGCAGCGCCAAGTGGCTGAACGCACCGAGAAACATGTTCCGGAAAATCCGCCCGTTCACCGCTGAAGAGAAACAACCCGCTTCTTTGCCCTCTTGGATTACGACCTCGATCACGCTGTAGTATGTGCGGAACACCTCGAACGCTTTTGACCCGTAGAAGCAATCATTGAGCTGGAGCTGCAATAGAAAGATCTTCAGGAATTCACGTTCACTGAGGAAGACGCCGAAATGGTACTTAATGAGCCTGCGCAGCTTGCGGACGGGGTCTCTGATTTCAAATGCGTTGGAAACATCCTGCAAGTAAGTGTCGAAGCGTCTGGCAGCGAGGGACAACAGGATGTCTTCCTTGTTCTGAAAGTACTCGTAGACAGTAGCGTCCGAGATGCCGGCCAGCTTGGCTATTTCCGAGATTGTGGCCTGGCCGAAATCCTTCTCCGCAAAAACCTTTTGAGCAGCATTTATGATTGCGTCGGACCGATTGACTCTCCTGGCCTCTTTGCGCTTCTCCAGCAGGATCATGGCATCGACAAGGGTCATAATGTCTTCTAAATCCGGTTCACTGTTCGGGATCTCGCCGCTGGCAAGAGACCCTATGGTTTCCATATCCAGTGTCCCCAAGATGACGTCCCGGACTAGCATGATTTGAGTATCACCTCGAAATTTGCCTTCCTTGATACCCTGTTCGATTATGGAACAGAGAATAGCTGCGTACTGCCGGATCAACGAATAGGCAGGAGTATCGTAAAAAGCCGTGGATGAGCGGCATTCCAACAGTAAAAGTCGCGCATAGCCTCTGTGTGTATCGTTGTACCTTAGATGAAACCAGATCATTTTTCGCAGCTGGCTATGTACGTCCTGAATCCCGGAGAGGTGTTCATCCAGCAGGGCCAAGACCTCCTTCATCCGTTCTCCGGGCACAGAGAAGAGCAGGTCCTGTTTTCCTTTGAAGTACTGATAGATGACTGAATCGGCAACACCGGCCTTGCTAGCTATCTCCGAAATGGATGACCTGGCGAGTCCTTTCTCCGACATGACCTCTTCGGCTGCGGAGAGAATGCGCCACTTTGTGCCGGCTGCCTGTGTGTCTCCTTCGCCGTACACCGGGTTACCTCCATGAACAGCTACCGGCTGCATGCCCTCCTCCAGTCTACTTGCCGTAAATTTTGCGAAGCTCTGACTTCAGTATCTTGCCTGTGTCGCCCGTCAAGCCAGCACCAACAACTCCCACTTTTTCAAGATCATTCATCGGAGCTCTCACTCCCTGCAGACGCATGGCCCGCCTGCAAAGCTTAAATCAAAGTTGGTACTCAAAAACCCGTTTGACCCTCTAATGAAATTCCAAAGGCAATTGTCGGAGCGAGCTGTCCATTACTCACATCTAGGAAACCTTCAGCACACACGCGTCACCCTGAGCCAAACCGCCACAGATAGCGGCCAACGCATAGCCGCCTCCAAGGCGCCTCAATTCGTACATGAGATTCATGATGAGTCTTGCCCCGCTCGCTGTGTTCGGATGACCCGTGGCAATGGCACTCCCGTTCACGTTCGTCTTGGCGCGTATGGCTTCCGCTTTGCTCTTATCGTTCCCGGCCAAAAGCAGTGTCGAGACAAGAGGCACGGCAGCGAACGCTTCGTTAATCTCCATGATCTTGATGTCGTTCAGAGTAAGATCGGCCAGGTCCAACACCTTTCCAATAGCTTTTGCCGGGGCCTCCGGAAGACGGTTCGGTAGGATCGCTACGGAACTCATTGCCACGATTTCGGCCAGTGGCTCCAGCCCAAGGTCCTTGGCCTTTCTCCTGGTCATGAACAGCAAAGCAGCTGCTCCGTCATTCAATCCCGGTGCGTTACCGGCGGTCACGCCTTTGCACCCGTAGATTCCGGGAAGCGCTGCAAGTTTGTCCAAGGTCACATCACGCCGGGTACTGTTCATCTATGTTGAGAAGTTTGGGTTCGCCACCCTTCTGCGGCATCTCAAGGGTCATCATCTCGTCACGGAATTTCCCCTCATTCCACGCTCGGCCATAATTCTCATGGCTTCTCAATGCCCACGCATCCTGTTCTTCACGGAAAATCCCGTGCTCCGCGGCCACGTTGTCAGTGTCCACCGAGACGGGGTTGAAGTCCTTGTATCCCAGAGCAAAAAGTGGGTCCTCCATGGCCACGTTTCCCATGCGAAACCCTTTCCAGCGAAGGCCCCTAACAATGAGCGGCTCCTGGCTAAACGAGGTCGCTCCACCCGCGATGGCGGTTTGGATCTCTCCCGCGGCCATAGCCCTACAACCGTAATGAACAGCGGACATAGCCGAGACACAGGCTTTGTCCAGCGAAACTGAAGGCGTCTCAGCAGGCAGGCCTGCCTTGAGTAGCGTTTGGCGAGCTGCAACTGGAGTATAGACGTCCCTGCATACAGAGGTATCGCCCACTCCCCACCAGACCTCGTCAATCGCGTCCCCCGGCACGTGCGCTCGGACCAAAAGCTCCCTAATCGGCAGAGCGCCAAGATCGTAGTAATCGAATTCTCTAAGTGCTCCGCAGTACCGGCCGAATGGTGTTCTGACTGCTCCGACTATTACAATTTCCTTGTACATGCTGAAGGCTCCTCGGACCCTTAGATGCTGCTCAGATAAGGTCCTGCCCAGGAAAACCACATTTATGGCAAATGCCCCGCGTTTAGGGATCGAAATGAAAACCTCATTACGAATCGTGCCGGAACGAAGTGGTTCAGGCAGAGCATTCTAGCCGAACTTCCTGACATGGGGCCAAACACTTCCAAATCCTGTCAACCTCCGGCTTAATTTCAATGAGGATTGTCAAATCCAAAGAAATCTCTTTTTGAGGTGACCTCTCTATAGCACGTGACCAGAATCAGAGTCAACCATGATTTTTTTCCGAATTTGATTCTGTTGTAAATTATTCCCAAGTGAGCGCTCTCCGGACACAAATCAGGTCAAGATCCGTCTCCCGCTTTTGTCAATCAGTTTACAGCGTATCACCGTCTATCCCTGCCTAGAGAACGAACTGAATGGTATTCCGATTCACAGTCTCACCCTGCCTTTCGCTGGGCTTCTAACCTCGGAGTAGAATGTAATTCGGATTGGTTTTACAGTTGACAAAGATTCTGTCGTGTGTTCATGTTGCTTCAGCCTTCCCCTTGTCCCGATACTACCAATCTGTTTTCGGGTGAGGGCGACAAGGACATGTTGATTGACTGAGGAGCATAGGGTGAGGTACGCTCAAAAACGGGAAAAATCAGGCTTTGTCAACAACATGACTACGGTTTTGCCCGCGTCAGGTCGTGCGAGACTCCATGCCCGGACCTTTTTGGGGTCACCGGAGCCATTTTACGACCCTTTAGGGAGCCAAAACGCTCAAAATGGCAAGACCGCCGCATATTCCGGTTAATCTATAGATCGAGGTCATGCTGATGGAAAAAAAGAAAGTGTCCATAGTTCGATACGAAAAACCGTTGGAATCCGTTCGCCGTGCGGCAGATCTGTGCAACGGACTGGAAAATCTGCGATCCAATTCCAAAGTGTTTATCAAGCCGAACGTCGTTTTCTGGAGTAGAAGAATAGTTTTTCCCAAATGGGGTGTAATAACCACATCCCGTGTGGTTCACGACATGGTGCTCTTGCTGAAAGAAAGAGGTGTCGACGACATCACGATAGGAGAAGGCACTGTATTATACGATCCCAAAGACAGGGAAACAGCGGCACACTCGCATGAAACACTCGGGTACAATGTTCTGAACAAGCGTTATGGGGTGAAGGTTGTCGATGTGTTTACCAGGCCATTCGAAAAAGTGGACCTTGGCGATGGGGTGGCGCTGAACTTCAATGCCGACATTCTGCACAGCGATTTTGTAGTCAATGTGCCGGTGCTCAAGACTCATACTCAGTGCGTCGTGACCCTGGGCGTCAAGAACCTGAAAGGGACAATAGACGTCAATTCCAGGAAGAAATGCCATTCAGCTGATCCGGAGAAGAATCTGCCATTCTGGGTTTCAAAACTTTCGGACAAGCTCCCCGGTGGGTTCACGCTCTTGGACGGGATCTACACTAACGAAAGAGGTCCGTCATTCGACGGAAAAATCAGAAGAAGCAATATTCTGGTTGGCTCTGCAGATACGCTCTCCGCGGATAAAGTGGGCGCAAAAATCCTGGGATACGATCTCTCGGAAGTTCCTTATTTAGCCCGTGTGGCGACTGAAAGAGGTCGGCCACTGGACTTGTCGGATGTCGAAGTCATCGGTGAGAGCATTCAGGATGTTGGGATGAAACTTCAGTACTCTTTTGACTATAATGAAGAGGGCACTCTTCCCGTACCAATGGACAAAATGGGAATAAAGGGTCTCGCTTATCCCAAATATGACCTTACTATTTGCACTTACTGCTCGGGATTGACCGGAGTAATTATAACCGCCATTGCAATGGCCTGGAAGGGTGAGCCGTGGGACAACGTCGAGGTATTGACCGGCAAGCTAATGAAACCCACGCCCGGCAGGAAGACCATACTGGTAGGCAAGTGCCTTTACGAGGCAAATAAGAAACATCCGGATATCGACAAGATGTGGGTAATTAAAACCTGCCCGCCATCTCCCGAGGCCGTTGTAAACGCGCTTCACGAAACGGGAGTTAAGATCGATCCTCAAATCCTCATGAACGCCGACATGGCTCCCGGCTTGTTCATGAGAAAATATGAAGGCAAGCCTGAATTCGACGAATCGTTCTTTAGGGTGGAGTAGCAGGCTGATTGGTTACATTCTGCTCCTGATATCTAAAAATTCGCTCAGCCTTCTCGGGAACAGGGGACATTCTATTTTTTTTGGGAGTTCCTGGTACACCATACCTCGGGAGACCACCACGATCACAGAGCGGCCATCGGGACAGCCACACGGCGCGAGTAGCCTCGGGGTCACTCTCGTCTCATTTCCCGTGGGGGCAATCGATGGCAGCAGACCATCGTCCGCTTGACACCGATGAGTTCATCAGGCACTTTGAGGAAATGCCAAGCTGGGTGCCCGAAGAAAAGGCGCGGGGACAAAGAGGAAAGACGGGTGCAATTAGGTATGGTGTACCCGGAATTCGGCAAAATGGTTCCAGGTCCTGTCAACGAAACCGCTAGGTTAACGGGCCTTGATGTTTTCTTTCAACTGGGCGATCTGAATGCCCAGAGAGATGCATTGTTTTCCGGCCATGCAGACAGCTGCGTCTTCAGGTTCTAAATGTGTCTTGAGTTCATGCTGGTCCTTTTTCAGATCAACTATCCAGGCCTTTTTCGCTTCATCATACTCCACATCAACATCGATCCCGCATTCGCCAATATCGGGATAGATTTCTCTTATCTTTTCACAGAGTTCCTTTTTATCATACATGGCCTCAAGCTCCTTTCTCGACTCGGTCATTAGGTCGAATTGTTAATCCTCATTACGGTTTCCGAGAAAAGCCGCCACGACGACAAGGCGATGGTTTAGACCTTGCAACCTAGTATACCTGGGCCCTGAAGAAGGTCTGATTTTAGCCTGAATCGGGCGGCGATTCAACTTTGGTGTCCATTTGGTGTCCACCGGAAGCGACAGTTTGGGAAAATTGGACAAACTCTTTCTCAGTTGATCATAAACGTTTCTTCAACGGAATCCAACAGTTGTTCTCATTTCTCTAGCGATTCAGGGTATTTCAAAATCACCCGAAACGCCGTCTCACGGCGGAGACAGGGGTTAGATTCCGCTTGCGGCTACCGGCCCCCAGAACTGGTTCGTCGGTTGTCACTGCTCATTTTCCCCCAAAAAGGTTCTTCCCGTTTTTAGCGGACCGCCCGGGAGGGGGCTCAGGCGGGAGCATTTTCAAGTAAGCCTATCATGGCACTGCCACATCGTTGGCGCATTTTTACTTTAATAAACAAGTATAACATGCTATTATAATGGAAGTATAATCTCATCAAGCCGGAATTGGTCGTGCGATTACCAAATGGTCGTCTGGCCGAAGTGCAGATTCCCGCGACAATGACAGGCTGGTGTTGCCCATTCCCGGGCTTCCTTGGAGACGAATATGCAGAACCGTTTGCGGACCGTTTTTCTCGGATTCGTTGTAGCTCTGTGCGTCGATTCGTTCGCAACCGCGGAAGGGTTACAGTCCAGTCCCTACGCGGCGCCGACATTGCTCCGGCGAGACAACCTCAGCTTCGCCCCGTCCAATACATACGACCGCTCGAACACAAACGGTGGATTTCTTAAAGAGCATCAAAGTGATCTGATGGGGGCTTCCTGGCTGAAGGATATCCCGAACCTGCAAACCGGTTACGTTTACTACTCTGCTGAGAAATGGCGGGCAGGATACCTTACCCTCGACTATATTCTCCCGATCAGGGTGGGAGCAAACAGTGTTGTTTTCGGAGAGGCTCATTCCGAATTTCAGGTCCCTTCGATGAGGTCAACTCGAAGAGCCGATGATCAGGTGTACCTATCCATGGGTGGGGGATATCGGACCATACTAAGAAAAACAACCCTCATGGGCATCAACGGCTTTTATGACGGAGCGCGGTTTGCCCGCCAATGGGTGTCATCAGGGGGAGCGGGTCTCGAATGGGCTGCGTTGCTCCCCGGATACGATGCTCTCGATATGAATTTCAACTGGTATGGAGATCTATTCAACGTTGGTGGGGCGGTTGTGTACGAGAAGCGCAATGGACCCTCAAATTTTGAATTCCAGGCGGGCTACTCGCATCAATTGTTCGAGGGTGGCCCGGATTTGCGCCTCTACGGAACAGCGTACAAGTTTGATGACAAAAGCGGCGTGTGGGGATGGCAAGCAGGGTTCGAACTCAAGACTCCGAATGGAGTTATGTCCGCCAAAGGTGAAACGGCATACGACCACGTAAACAATTCCTACCAGACAGTGAGCGCATTTGTTAACATCGGATTTCAGTTGGAGAACTTGCTAAGTGGCCGGAATCCGTTCGCCATGCCTGAGCGGATCTTCAACAGTCCGAGGAATTTCAACCGGCTCACTGACAAGGCCAAAAGAAATTGGCAACAAACTGTGCACGGCGTCTCAGTCGTGGCCGCCCAGAATAATCTACAGACCGTAACCCTCGGGGTCGGTCAGAATAATGCACAGACTATAACCGTTGTAAACAATCGATCGACAACCGTAAGGCTTTACATGGGGATGACGGGCGGCTGGGGGCGTTACTCGGCAGCGGATTTCCCGGGGTTTTCCGACGGGCGCCTCATTAATTGCAATCTGGCGGGGAACGTGGTGTATAGGGACCTTCAGCCCGGAGAGCAGGTAGAAATGAGATTTGATCCAAGCAAAGGGCCGATCAGTCCCGCCTTCTCCCCCGATATGTGTCCATGGGGCGACTGTCCGCAAACCCTCGGGGAATTCACCCTGATTGGAAACGACAACAAAGACACAATAGATATCAGCTTGGTCAACGGATTCAAATATCCCATGGAGATTCGATCCTCCACTGGTGACCGAGTCGCAAAAGTATGCACCGCGACGGGCAATCAGCAAAATATCAACGTCTTTCCTCTTGGCTGTGATACGTGCACCTGCAACAATGGTAGACCTCCATGGGCGACCTGCCAAAACCCGCCGCGAAATGTTGGCGAATGCAAGCAGACCAAAAACGGGGACCATAATTGCGCGGACCAAGCGGGGAACCCCGTCTGTCAAACGCCTTATCCATTGGGGGCCAACTACACAGTTAATATTCTGCCGGACTCGCCCTGTTCGCTAAACCAGTAGTAATCCGATTTAATACGGTCTGAAATCGTTGGAGTCTTAGCGAATATCCGCTGTTCATCAATGACATCGTCGGGAAGGAGAAGGGGTCAAGTCTACTCTTGGCTCATTTCGGCGCACCATGACATCGAGTAACACCCGCAACATGAGTCAAGAGAAGACTTGACCCCTTTCCGAGATTTGTACTGAAAAACTCTTGGACACGGCATGGAACCGAAGATTTTCTGGTCCGCTAGGAGCGGAAGGGGCCAAACCCCTAACGGGGCGGAAGCCTTGATCCTGATGGGTGACTAGTGCGGTACGAGATCTGCAGCGCAGATCCACCGACACCACCTGAGAAACATACCGGCAAAGGCGAAGAAAAGGCTCCGACGGAGGCTGTACGCAACATTGGCTTATCTCAGTAAGGAACAATGATTTCCTTGCCGTGGGGGAGTTTTTCCCTTGACAGAGGACCTCTTAATGGGTGACCCCGTTGTGCTTGACACCGATGAGTTCATCAGCCACTTTGAGGAAATTCCAAGTTGAGTGTCCGAAGAAAACGCGCGGGGCCAAAGAGGAAAGACGGGCGCAATTAGGCATGGTGTACCCGGAATTCCCGCAAATGCCAACATAATGCGCCCGAAATCGTAAAGGCACCGCATAATTCCTGTTGAAGGAGGAGGTTCCCCTATGAATGATGATCGGCTGCCTATTCGTTTGAGAGCCAACCCCGTCTATTGACAACCCATATCCTCAGAATCAAATTTTAGAGCAGAAGACGGCGAGTGCGGGCAAATTCGCTCAGCTCCGAAGTTGGACGGTGTCATGAAATTCTTGGGGAGAACTATTTGTATCCCGCACAGGACGCGGGGATCCCCCGGAATTCCTCTTCGAAGAGGTGAAAAAAATGTCTTTTGGCAAAGGTTCTCTGGAAGAGTTTGACGCTTTATACGACATGGGGCGATCTCTCGTGGAGAGACAGCAAGTACACGGAGTCGCAGTAGAATCTGAATTTGACACATGCAGTTTCGACCAATGGCGGCGTAAAGCCATTGATCTTCTGTTCTCCCATGGCGGCTGCGATGATTTGGTACTATCAGCGTTTTTCCCAAGAGGTCGTAAGCCCTGACATGCGCAGCCTGGAGGAAGGCATGCGAATCATCGCCGCGGCCCGGGATGATGTGGAAAGCGCCAAGTTCCGGTCGGCAGAATGCGCTTCTGCGAAAAAAGCGGGCTTCAGGCGGCCCAGCGTTAGTTATCATTGATTAATTGGAGCGGGGGCATCTGCTAAGATGCGTCTCTCTATACTGATTTAAAATGAACTGGAATCGTGGATGAAGATTCCCTATCTGTCCCTTTTTCATGTAGTCCCCAATCTTGGAGGCAATGGGAATAAGAGTTCGTAACCGCAGATTTTGTGCCTCCAGACAAACGTTAAGACGATGCGGCAATTTCATGGATTGGAGGTGCGAGGAATGAGCGAAAGATTGGCGGGCATGAACGGCGGCGTGGCACACGCCATTGCTGCAACGATTTTGCTTTCGGTCATTTTTTCGTGGCAGGCAGGGGCACATGATTCTCAACAAGTCCGGCCTACTGGCCAGATCGAAGACAAGGGGGATCGTCTGGTGCCTGCAAGGACCATTCCGGTACCCACTACCGTAAGTCCGGAGCTGCAAAAAAACATTGCACAATCTGTAGGACCTAACGAGCGATTTTGGAGTACGGTGCCCAAAAGTACTGAACAATGGCGACAGTTGATTGCGCAAACTGAAAAGGCGGGTACCGAGGGAGTTGTGCAGCTACTCCAGCGATACCCCGTCAAGGTCGCGAGCCAAACCGTTTCGGGTGTAAGAACTTTCGTCGTTTTACCGGAGCATATTCCTGAAGAGAATCGTACCCGGATTTTGGTCCACATTCACGGTGGGGCCTACGTGTTTTATGGCGGTGAAGCCGGCGTTGGGGAAGCGATTCTCGCAGCGTACCACAGCAAGATGAAGGTAGTTTCAATTGACTACCGCATGCCCCCGGACCATCCTTTTCCTGCCGCCCTGGACGACACCGTCGCAGTCTATGAAGAACTCCTGAAGAACTATAAACCAGAGCACATCGCTATCTTTGGAACGTCCTCTGGGGGCGGACTGGCAGCTGCTGCGATCCTCCGGCTGCGGGATCTGAAGGTCCCTCTACCCGCCGCGGTGGGACTGGGAACGCCGTGGGCGGACCTCACCAGGACCGGGGACACTCTGTATACCAACGAGCAGATCGACGACGTCCTCGTGGTCTATGGCGGCCTTTTAAAAGCAGCTGCGAAGCTCTACGCTGGTCCCGTTGATATGAAGGATCCTCTTATATCTCCGGTTTACGGCGACCTTAGCAAGGGTTTTCCTCCGACCATACTCACTTCCGGCACTCGCGACCTGTTGCTGAGCTGTACAGTGCGGATGCACCGTAAACTCCGACAGGCCGGCATTGAGGCCGAACTCCAGGTCTTTGAGGGGATGTCGCATGCGGAATATCTTCTCATACCGGACTTACCGGAGGGCGAAGAAGCTTTTCAAGAGATAACACGTTTCTTTACCAGCCACATGGGCAAATAGAATGCTATCTACGAGTCCTCCTGAATCATGCATCGAGTGCAGGCATGCGGTCACGCCGACTCCAAATTCGACACCGCCAGAGGCATGCAACGCTTTTCCGAAGGGCTCTCGAGAGGTAGCCTCCAGCAAAAGTCTACGAGGTTGACGGAAGTACCATACGAATAGCCCATAATGAGGCTCCATCATTTTTGCTGCCTCCCGGGGGAAAAGCGGACATTCTACTTTGTTGCCTCGGTTCGTGGGCGTCCGCGGGGTCGCAGCGTGAATTCCAGGTCCATGCGGCGCGCGGTTTTTTTCTGCCCGGCACGAACGCACAGCGAGCCCATACGAGATGATGGCTTTTTTTCTGAACTGGAGTTGGCGCTAGGCAGATCGGTTCGCCGACGCTCCAAAAGCTTCATCGAACCATGCCGCGAAATAAGTATGGTGTCCCAGGAATTCTCCTCCATCTGTCAGCTAGAGACATGATCAGGCTCTCTCACAGTCGCATTGAGCCCCCTCAATATGAGCGTTACCAGCGCATCGAGAACTTCCTTTTCCGAGAAACTGGGGAGGAGATTCCAACCACGCAACGGGATCAGAGCCATGAGCAGGGCCACCATGTTAGCGAAGATAGCGGGTTCGTTACACTCAAATACGCCGGCGACCACGCCCTTTCGAATAATCGCCTCCAGTTTGTCCACGAATCTCGATTCCTTCTCAAGCACTCTATATAAGTCTTTTTTGTCGAGAAACCTCGATTCCGTGTACATGAAGAGGGTCTCTCCCTTAAGTCGGATACTGTGCTCGAACACATCCTGGATCGCTTGCACGAGCCCTTGAGCAGCGTCCTGGTGCCTCTGAAGAGCCTGATCGAGGCATTCATCGAGATGCCCTAGCAGTTCTTCATGGACCAAGTAGAGAATGTCCTCTTTCCTTTCGATGTAGTTGTACAATGCCCCGATACTCAGACGGCTGGCCTTGGCAATTTCTCTTATGGACGCAGCGTGAAACCCCTTCTCCCGGAAGACCTTCATGGCGCCGTAGCAGATCTGTCTTCGGCGAATTTTAATCTTGTCTGGGTTCTGAACTTTTGTCTTGATCACGACCGGTGCCGACTGAAATGATCAATCATTTTTACCAGATAATGAAACGTGTTGTCAAGGCTATGAATTCGATGACTCTCGCTGTTTTACGACTGCAACTTGTTCCGTCATGGTTCAATGCGACTCTCTAGCCGAGAAGCAGTCAATGGACATCCCGCCACCAACTCTTTGATATCGTAATGATCCCGGATAGTTGAATGAACTGCTGCGAGCGACGAAAAAGAACTTGACATCCGTGCGGGGCAGGAGATAAAAAGTGAACGAGCGTTCAGTTATAAATCGTGGCTTTGTTTTCAGTTGCTCTTTTTCCATTCTCCAAGGACTCAAGCTTTTTCGCGGAACTCTACCCGGTGCTTGCGGGATTTAACGTAATGTTAATGACTAGACCTACGACGTTTTGTGCTTTGTGCAGCATAGATTATGAACGAGCGCTCGTTCATAATCTATGCTGCACCGGTTCCGGCTTTGGAGGATAAGCAGGCTGATTTCGGAGGCCGGTAGCTTTTCGAGCTCAGATGCTTCGCGTTTCCCTTAAGTCACAGGCTATTCTCCAATGACCCCTTTGCAGGATTCTCGGTCTTAAAGATTTCCATCTGTCGACTATTTGCCGGCATCACGAACAGCGCTTCGCTGGCTTGGCTCGATGAATTTCGCCCTTTCCCCGGCCCTGGGGAAATACGACGAGTGGAAATACGAGTGGGAGCCCGCGTATCTGGAGGCTACCAAGGACTTCGTATTTCGAAACACATTTGCAGATCTTGAGAAAATTCTTCGGATCTTTAGGGAAAACGGCACAAAGCCCGAGTTTGAGGCCTACGATGTGGAGCACTTCCACAATGCACATCACTTCTTTCTTGAGGCTGCAATCCAGAGCCATGTTCTGGTGCAGTTTGTGATGGGAATCCTGGGTGGTATCACGGCGACGATACCCCATCTTCTGCACCTGAACAAAACGGCCGGGGAGCTTTTCCGAGACGATCTCATCTTCTCCACAATAGCGGCCGGACGAAACGAATTTGCGCTGTGCACTACATCGCTCCTTCTTGGCGGGGAGCGTGTGGGACTGGAAGACAACTTGTGGCTGGATCAGGGGGTAATGGCAACGAACAACGGTGAGCTGGTCGAGAAAATGGTTCGAATCGCCAGGGAGTTCGATTTGGAGCCGGCGCCGGGCCGAACGAAGCCAGGGCGATTCTCGGGCTTAAGGGTAAGGATCTCCTCAACATATGAGCAGACCCCGGTAACGTTTAGGGAAACGGCAGGAAATGTGGTTGGTCTCCGCGTCTATGCCCCTCGTCAGGACATGTATCGACAGGGCGTGCGTGGGGCGAAAAGAACCTCTAGAGGATCAGGGCAGGAAGCAGGATCACTAACGGGCCTTTGATGGGATTGTTCCAAAGATTGACTCAAAAAGAACCAAAGGAGATAAAGCGATGCTCTTACTAAATCCGAAGAAATACCAGGACAGAAACTATCCGGATGATCGCTCAAAAGAAATTATGCTCAAGACCATAGAATGGTTTGAAAATAAGGGCATGAGAAAAATCAATGAGGATTATTATTCCAGAGATTTCCCCTATGATTTTGCTGAGTTCGTAAGAAAAGAAAGGATTTTTGAAACACTTTTTCTGCCAAAGGGTTATGGAGACCCGGACCAATACTACAGCTCATACCGCATGTATGAATTTTCCGAGATCACGGCATTTTATGGAACTTCATACTGGTACACGTTTCATTGTTCCACATTGGGGATAAATCCTTTATTGATGGGCGATAACGAGGAACTTAAGCATAAGGCGGTTGAAATACTGAGGAAAAACCCACTCTGCTCTTTTGGGCTTTCTGAAAAAGAGCATGGAGCAGATATCTATTCATCAGAAATGAAGCTCTATCCTCAATCCAAGGGCTCTTATCTGGCTAAAGGCACAAAATATTACATCGGCAATGGTAATGAGTCCAACATCGTAACAGTTTTCGGCAAAATTGACGGTTCGGACGAATATGTGTGGTTTCTTGCGGATTCAAAACATGAGAAGTTTGAATGCATTCAGAATGTGATCTGGGAGCAGCACTATGTCTCTGAATTTGCCTTGCATGACTACCCGATAACAGATGCTGAAATCATTACGCGTGGGCCTAAGTCCTGGCATGATATGCTGAATTCTATCAATGTCTGCAAATTCAACATTGGTTCAGCGTCGACCGGAATTGCCACGCATTGCCTTTATGATGCTTTGAACCACGCTGCCAAGCGCCATCTGTACGGAAAATATGTGACCGATTTTCCACACGTCAAGCGCTTCTTCTTAGACGCATTTTGCCGTTTGACCGCAATGAAATTGTTTGGGCTAAGAGCAACGGATTATATGAGACACGCTTCATCAAATGACAGGCGCTATCTCCTCTATAACCCAATGATGAAAATGAAGGTGCCTATTCAAGCGGAAGAGGTGATTAACTTGCTCTGGGAGATCATCTCTGCAAAAGGCTTTGAAAAGGATCAATATTTTCGCCATGCCGCTATTGATATTCGAGGCTATCCCAAACTCGAAGGCACGCGGCATGTCAACATGGCGCTTATCATCAAACTGTTACCGAATTTCTTTTTCAATCCGAGGGAATTCCCCACGGTTCCCAAAATGAACGGCCCTGAAAATGACGATTTTCTTTTCAACCAGGACCCCGCCCGTGGCTATGCCAATATTCAATGTCATGATTACAACATTGCCTACAATAGCAAGAATCTCCCCAATATTGAAATCATCAAGGACCAAATCAAGGTCTACAAGGACTTGCTAATCGCTTCAGGAAATGAGTTGAAGAATCAAATCGCTAACGATTTTGATTTTCTTCTGTCAGTAGGTGAAATCTTCACTTTGGTTGCGTATGGCCAACTCATCATTGAGGGGGCCGCAATGGAGAACATCGACGACGACATCCTGGATCTGATTTTTGACTTCATGGTGAGGGATTTGTCCAAGTGTGCGCTTGATATTTATTCAAAGCCGGCTAGTACGCCGAAACAGCAAGAACTTTGTCTGAAGATGATCAGGAAGCCTTTGGTTGACGAGGCGAAATTCAAGCGAGTTCTTGAACAACACGTCTATTCTCTAGTGGGTGCGTATGAGATAAATCAGTAGTAATAGGCCCTCAAAAAATCAGGTTCAAGGAAGTTCCCTGTTATAGGTATGCTGCTCGGGTGACGCACGTGGGCAGAATCACTCGATATGCCCAGTATGAGGTCAGGTGGTCTTGCTTCAATGTGCTCATTCGGTAGCACGGCCCAAAATCTATGATGCAGGGCACTTGAAGCAATTTCTCCCGGAACGGCGAGGAGGGAGGATAGAGGTGGTCGCTCTGGCGAGGAAGTTTCCTATGATCGTGTACGGTGCTTTCAGAACAAGGACTGCATCTAATCGCAAGATCGACGCTGAATGTAACGTGTAGAGTGACACCCAGTAATGCATCAGGTTCTACGGAGGCAAAAATGGAGACACAATTGGAACGCAACTTGGCCCAAAGGATCACAGTGGGGGATATCATTCGTCGCCACGCTCGCCATGAACCCGGACGAATCGCACTGGTGGAAAAACGGGGAAATGAAGAAATCCGCTTGGACTACCGGCAGCTTAACGCTCAAATCAATCGTTTTGGCAACGGCCTAATAAAACTGGGCTGCAAAAACAGGGACAAGGTGGCTTTCGTCTGTCTGAATTCAGTTGAATTCGTCATCGCGCTTTTCGGGTGCGCCAAAGGCGGTCAAATTGTGGTGCCCCTCAACCCGGGCATGGCCCCGGATGATATCATCTACATGGTGAACCAGTCCGAGGCTTCGTGCCTGGTGGCAGATGATATGTTCGCACCCCACGTAAGCAAACTGAAGAAGCACTGCCCTAACGTTAAGCACTATATATCGCTGCCAGTTGCCGGTGCGGAAATTCCGGATGATTTCATCCAGTTTAATACCCTCATTCAGGACCAATCCGAGGCTGAAGTCGAAGAAATCATATGGGAGCGCGACACTTTTGGCATCTACTACACTAGCGGCACGACATCCAGACCCAAAGGGACCGTCATTTCACACCTCTCTACTTGCATAACGACAATGTCCAATGTAATCGAATTCGGTTTGAAATCGGGAGCGGTTTGCGGCATGGAGCTTCCCACTTTTCATATAGCCCAGCACTGTATCAATATGATGTGCTTGCTTAGAGCCGGAAAGTTGGTCATCTCCAGGGCTTTCGATCCCACCCGCTTTTTGAACAATGTTCAGTCGGAAAAGATCAATTTGGCCCTGCTACTGCCCATCATGTGGAAGGCGCTATTGGCTCACCCGAAATTGAAATCCTTCGATGTGTCCAGCCTGCAAACCGGTATGTTCGCCATGGCTCCCATGGACAAACCCTCTCTGACCAGCCTAATAGAGACATTCACCCCGAACTTCTTTCTCGCCACCGGACAGACCGAATTTATACCCTCGTCTGAATGCTTCCGTCCTCAATGGCAGCTTAGGAAGACCGGGAATTATTGGGGTGAACCCGCTCTGCTGGTGGAAACCGCCATCATGGATGAGAACGGCAACATCCTCCCGCAAGGCGAAGTCGGTGAGATCGTGCGCCGAGGCCCCGGGGCACTTACTGAGTACCCTAAAAAACGAAGAAGCCACTCGTGAAAAAACGAAGTACGGGTGGGCACACTCAGAGGACATCGGCTATTTCGACGAGGATGGGCTTCTTGTTTTTTCGGACCGCAAGAAGGACATGATCAAATCGGGCGGTGAAAACGTACCGTCCATTAAGGTAGAACAGGTGGTGATGGCTCACCCGGATGTGGCCGAGGTCGCCGTGGTGGGGCTGCCTCACGATCGCTGGACTGAGGCCATTACGGCATTCGTTATCCTAAACCCTGGTTCCAGTGCCGGTGAAGAAGACCTCATTGCATTTTGCAAAAAACAGCTCGGCGGTTTCGAGGTCCCTAAGAAAATCGTCATCTGTCAGGACCTGCCGAAGTCCAGCACCGGCAAAATGCGAAAGAACGTTATTAAGGAGCAGTACCAGGGATTGTACAGGGGCGAATAGTTCCAGGAAAGAGGGCGGTCCTACAATCTCCTGCACGTGCTCAGGCAATTCGAACTCATGGCGAAGAGCTTAAACCTCGCATTCCGCTGTTTTGATTAACATACTGAATTCAGTATAGTGTCTCCATTCTTTCATGGTCTGGAATTCGGGGGACACCATACTCATTTTTTGTATTGAAACTTAAGTAAGATGTCCCCTGAATTGCCGAATTGAAGGTGTCCCCTGAATTGAGTCTCGACCTTGTCAAATTCCATCCGAGACCTGGCGTTCAGAATCCGCATGACCCCTCTGTTTTCGTTTCTGCTTACAAAAAATTGGGTCCGAAATGAGGGTATGGACTCGCGCTGTTAGTGAGGTGAAAGTTCCAGACGGTACAACCTATTTCTTCTGTGAGTTCCTCCCATGACTCGCTGGGAACAGTGCCAATGCAGAGGCAGAGGAAATGATCCGGAGACAGGCTTCTTGCAGGAAACCTGTCCCCCGTCTGCAACGAGTCCGATCAAAATCTACCTAAATCCCTTCCCCTGGTCCAGCATGATATGGCTTAATACCATTGCTGTTCAGACATCTGCTCTCTTGTACCGCATGTCCTTGACGGCTATCTGGCCGGCACGTCGCTAATCTTTTGACTTCAATTTCATATAGAGCCGCTCGGAACTGCACGGCAGCTCTTTAATGCGAATTCCCGTCGCGTCATATATCGCATTAAGGATGGCCGGTATGGTGGGCATAATTGCGCCTTCACCCACTTCCTTAGCTCCATAAGGCCCGTTGGGCTCATTTGATTCGACTATGACCGGGTCAACGTTGGGCATATCCAATGCAGTCGGGATGCGATACTCGCCCAATGATGAGTTCAGTATTCTGCCGCGAGAATCGAATTTCACCTCTTCGAATAGGCACTCACCAAGACCCATCGAGACCGATCCCTGCATCTGACCTTCGACCAGTGTCCTGTTGATTGCAAATCCACAGTCATGGGCGTCATACACTCTGTCCACTGTAATCTCGCCGGTCTCCATATCTACAGTAACTTCCGCAACCTGGGCTGAACATCCATAGGCAGGAGAAGTTCCTACAGCCGCGCCTTTGTAAGAACCACCCAATCTCGGGGGTTTGTATTTACCGGTACCTACCAGAGTGCCTTTTTTGAGATACGCCAACCGCGCTGGCCTCCCTGAACGTTAAATAGTCCCCGTACGGCGGGTCAGTCCACCCACGGTGCTCTTTAATGTACATGGTCCGAATTTTCTCGAAATTACCGGGACCTCCATTGAAGAAAACATTGCCATTACTGAAACTTATTGCTGAGGCTTCACAGCCCATCTCTTCTGCCAAGACAGCCGCGATTTGATCGCGGACATGCTCCGCAGCCTGTTTTGTGGCATGTCCCGTCATCAGAGTCTGTCGGCTGGAATATGCCCCCAAGTCCACGCTCAGGTCGGTATCGCCCGAGATAATTCGTACATTTTCAAACGGGATGCCGAGGGTTTCCGCGGCCATCATCGAGAATATGGTGTCCGAGCCCTGACCTATTTCAGCGGAACCGGTTAGAACCGTGGCTGTTCCACCATCTTCACTGATCTTAATGACAACCGTGGAGTGATATGTATCGGAGCGATAAATCGGATATCCGGCCCCTGAAACGAAAAAGCCGCAAGAACTACCTATGCCCTTTCCCTTTGGAAGTTTGCCTTTCTTTTCCTTCCATCCCGAGGCATCGCGAACCGCTTCAATACACTCCTGCATGCCCAGGCTGGACATATCCAGTTCGTTAACGGTAATGTCGCCTCTTCTCATGATGTTTTTGAGGCGCAGCTCGATAGGATCCATCCCGAGCTTTTCCGCAGCTTCATCCAGAAGTTGTTCAAAGGCAGCTCTGTGGATAACTCCTCCGTGGCCCCTCTGAGCACCGCAGCAAGGTTTGTTTGTGTATATCCGATAACCGTCATATAACATGGCTTGCAGCTTGTAGGGGCCTCCCAATAACGAACCTGAATAATAAACCGTGGCGATGCCGAAGCTGGTATACGCACCGCCGTCCAGGAGGGCCTTGTTTTTCAGGGCGATCATTGTGCCGTCGTTTTTGAGACCGAGGCTCATTTCCGCATAGAATTGGTGCCTGGCCCTGGAGTGTAAGAAAACTTCTTCGCGTGAAGCAACCATCTTGACGGGTTTACCGGTTTGGCGGGCCAGTAGTACAGCGCTCATCTCGAGCGGTGTAGCTTCGCTTTTCGGCCCGAATCCCCCGCCCACATACGGCTTCACCACGCGTACATTGCCCACCGGGATCTGTAAAACCATAGCGATAGTTCGCATCACATAATGAGGGACTTGTGTTGATGCGTGGAGAGTGAGCCTGCCGTGGAGGTCGAACACTGCTAAACAAGCTGGTGGTTCGATGAATGCCGCATCCTGTCTCTTGCTCAGAAACTTGTTGTCCACCACCAGATCGGCTGTTGCCATAGCCGCTTCTGTTTCGCCAAATTCCTGATGGACTTCCGCATTGATATTACCTGGAAACTCATTATGCACTTGAGGCGCGCCGTCTTTCATGGCTTCGAACATGTCGAAGACCGCGGGCAATTCTTCGTAATCCACCTTGATAAGATCCACTGCGGCCTGCGCTGTGGCCTGGTCCACCGCGGCTACTGCCGCAATTTCGTCACCGACGTAACGGACCTTTTCATGCGCATAGAGGGTCTCATCATACCTGGCCGGCGAGACTCCATATTTGATCAAACCGGCTTCTTTGGCCGTCACAACCGCCTTTACTCCCGGCAGCTTAAGGGCCTTGGAGGTGTCGATGTGAAGGATCCTGGCGTGGGCAAGAGGGCTGTGCAATATGGCCCCCCAGAGCATTCCCTGCACGCTCAAATCATCCGCGTACTTCGCCTGTCCAGTCGCTTTGGCCGGACCGTCGACTCTCGGGGCCCTTGTGTTGAGGACTTGGAATTCACTCATATCAGGACACCTCCTTTCCCTGAATTATCTTGGCAGCCTCTCCGATGGCCTCCACTATCTTCTGGTAACCGGTGCAGCGACAAAGATTTCCTGAGATGGCCATACGAATTTCTTGTTCTGTCGGTTTAGGATTCGCGTCAAGCAAAGCTTTGGCCGAAAGAATCATCCCGGGCGTGCAAAATCCGCACTGGATTGATCCTTTGTCCACAAACGCCTGCTGAATCGGGTGAAGTTTGCCGTCTTCAGCCAGTCCTTCTATGGTGAGGACTTCCCTCCCATTGGCATGTATCGCAAGCACAAGGCACGAATTGACAGGCTGTCCGTCCAAAATCACAGTGCAAGCCCCGCAGTCACCAAGACCGCAACCATGTTTTGTGCCGGTTAAACCAAGATCTTCCCTTAGAAATTGGAGCAGGGTACGATTCGGCTCTACCGCCGCGTCCACTGGTTGGCCATTCACTGTCAGTTGAATAAAGCTCTTCATCTTGCTCTCCCCAAGAATTTAGATTAAGCGTCCCCGATGACTTACGGTTTCCACGTCCTAGCCAATTCCAGGGCGGATCGAAGCGCCCGTTTGGTCAGCACCTCGATCATCATGCACCGGTACTCCATAGTGCCGCGATGATCGGTAATCGGGGTGCATAATCCCACTCCCACTTCTCCAGCTCGTTGGAAAAGCTCATCAGAAGGATGTTCTCCAATCAGTAATTGTTCGGCCGCGTACGCTCGGACTGGTGTGGGGGCCACTGCGCCCAGAGCAATCCGTGCATTCACAATCGGCCCGTCCGGTGATTGGAGCGTCAAGAGAGTGGCTACGTTGACCATAGAGATTTCCAGTGTCTTGCGTGCGCCAAGCTTTATATACGCGCCACCGGTCCAGGGAGGTGGAGTTTCTATATGAAGCGATACCAGCAGCTCATGGGGCTCTATTGTCGTTTCTCCCGGCCCCTTAAAGAACTCATTGACCGATACATCCCTTTCTCCGCTGGTGCTCTTAAGTTTTAATTGGGTATCCAGGACCATGCACGCGGGAGGAAGATCTGCAGCGGGCCGCCCATTGACAAGGTTGCCTCCGATTGTGGCCCTATTCCTTATCATAGGAGCGCCAAGTCGACCTGCTGCCAGGGCCAACGGCGTGAATCGGTCTCGAAGCAATTCATGACGAGCAAGCGCAGCGGCAGAAACCGCAGCCCCTATCGTAACCGCATGTCCGTTACGAGGAATAATCTGATCAAGTCCGGGGACCCGAGCCACTGAGATCACGTGCGCGGGTCGATCCACTTTCAGCTTCATTCTCACCAGCACATCAGTCCCGCCTGCCAGAAGCTTGGCGTTACCGCCAAGCTCAGAAAGCAGATTTAACGCCTCCTCGAGCGTAGTGGGCTCGTGATAGTCGAATTTCGGTAGAAGCATATGTTTCCCCTTCTTTCAGGTTAGATGTCAAGAAGCTCATGAGCATGCTGATTTTGGCAGCAGAGATCCGCCGAATCGAGGCTCACACGGATTTCACGGCTTCGCTGGAACGGTTATGGCTCGCCGGCCTTGGGATCCTCCTCCCACAAACCCAGCCTATTGCCTTGGGGGTCGAGGAGAACAGCAAACCAACCGGCTCCGGGCACGGAGTTCTTCGGGAGGACAACCGTTGCGCCCAGTTTTGTGGCCTTTGCCACCGACGTTTCCACGGACTCAACTTTTACATAATTGATCGGAGTATGACCGCTGTCTTGTCTGGCCGTCATCCCTCCTTTCGGAAGGTCCTGGCCCATATGAATTTTGTAGTATCTGAAGCCCCCTGGAATCTTTTCGAAGGTCCACTTGAACATTTCTCGATAGAATCCTTGAAGCGACTCCAGGTCATCAGCAGGTATTTCGAAAAAACAAACGGTATTGATCATCTTTTACTCCTCGAATCAGTCGTTACATCATGTGCGAGTCAGGGATCCGAGTTTCGTTTCTTTGTTGAGTAAGTTCAGTAGCCGAATTCTAGGATATTGAAACCCTTATCCAAGAGAGCCTTTCTGATTTTCTCCGGGTCTTCCGACTCGGCACGCACTACGACCCGAGCAGTGCTACTGTTTGCCTCCTGAACAGTGAAGATGGCGCGAGCTATCGAACCGGTGTCGTCAATCAATTGCAGAAGTTCGGACAGAGTTCCCTTTTCAATGGTAATTCCGCTCAACGTGATCCGAGTCCGTTTTTGGCCTGCTTGGAGGAGATTGAAAAGAGTCAGGTATATCTCACGGTCTGAGACTACGCCGATCACCTTATCCCCGTCCATGACCGGAAAGGTGCTCAGCATCAGTTCCTTGCCTTTGATGAGGGTTTCTTCGACTGTGGCATCTACCGGGATGGTAAAAGGCATGCGGACCATCAAGTCCTTTACCTTTAGTTTGTTGCAGAAATAATTCATCTCGCACGTATCGCCGCTACCACTTACACACAGTGCAGCATCGCTCAGATCCCTTCGCAGAAGGATTCCGCGAAAGCGTCCTTCGTCTACCACGGGCACCATTCTTAGGTTGTGTTCCTGCATAAGCGTCACGGCTTCAGTGGCTGAAGCATCGCTACAAATGGAATGCCGTTGCGGTAACATCCAGTTTTTGATCAACATGTAGGCTCCTTATGCTGGAAAACTTTGGATCTATTGCGGGGAACCGATCAAGACCTGCGGCCCATACATTGACGCGGGCACGGGGAAAATCTCCAGGCACGCGACAGCCACGGCCTCAGCAAACGCTTCATCTTCAAGGTTGGCGTTTACCTGCCTGATCATTGCATCGGAACTCAGATTTTCTCGCAGTACTTCCAGAAAAAGTTTGTCCTGTTCACCGTCGAACATCTCGCTCGACGGGGTATCCACGGCAGACCAACCCCTTGTGGGGAAAAGGAATATGGTCGGCCCCTTGGCCTGATTGAGCTTTTCCGCAAACGCCCGAGCCACCTGCTGAATTTCATCCGTCGAGACGCGTAGAAAGGTCCGCAGTTCATCCAAATCGAATTTCCGGCGCTCATAGTATTCGGGTTTGTACCTTGATTTGCGGGGACTCATCAGATTGACGCCGCCGGGCGCGATCACTTGAGGAATTCCCAATTTGCCGGCAGCGGTAAGGCGTTCAGGTCCCGCAGCCCTCATTCCGCCGAGTATTTCTTCGCCCACGCCTCCTGGGGCGAGGTCCACCACTGCATCGAAGAAACGCCTACCTATCATTTCTTCCATGGCCCGATCGCACACCCCTGCGGCCGAGAATCCGATCAGCTGGAATCCCGCATTCTCAAGCTGCCGCTGGACGCTATGCGCACAGCGCTCAGTCGGACCGAACATGGACATAGCCACAAGAGGTCTACCCTCCTGCCGAGCTGACTCCACGGTCAGAGGAGGGCAACCGGCCATGCCCACAATGGCGGCAGCGGCCCTGTCCAAAAGGTTTTGCAACGGGCGGGCTAGTCCCGAGATTTCTATGACCGTGTGCAAGATCGCTATGTCACCGGTCCCGATATAGCGGGTTGCCAGGCCGGGGAGTGCCGCGGTAGATGAAACCATAAACTTCGGAACCCCGAACGGCAGGGCACGCATCACATCCGTGGCCATCAGACTTCCCGTCGAGCCCCCAAGACCTATTACTCCGGCCAAGCGACCATCCTCGAACATTTTGAGTGCAATGACGGCAGCGCCGTCGGTCATTTGCCGGGTGATCTTCTTTCTTTCGCGGGAAGAGCGGATTTCGGCTATGTCAGCACCGGTGGCCCGAGCCACCTCCTCGGGCGGTATGTCGGCGCCGTCCGATCTCTCGGACATCGCCATGTCAAGGATTAGCGGAATGCCGCCAAACTTGCGAATACGGTCCCGCAGGTACAGCGTTTCCGGCCCCTTTGTGTCCATGGTGGACAACACCAGAACGACTCGTTCCATCAGGTCTTCCCTTCGGCCGCGATCTTTTCCCTGATATCTTTCTTCAGGGTCTCTTTATTCACCTTTCCGGAATCGCCCACGGCGGGAAATGCCGACACGACCTCCATCCGCTCCGGTAGCTTGAACATGGCAATATTCCTGGATTTCAGAAACGCCACCATTTCCTCGAAGGTGAATTCCTGACCTGCTTTTGGAATTACGTAAGCGCATGCCCGTTCACCCATTTCTCTGTCCGGGTAGCCGACAACCGCAACCGAGGCCACCTTGGGATGATCGTTCAGCAGACCCTCGATTTCCGCCGGATAGATATTCTGGCCCCCACGGATGATCATATCCTTGGCCCTTCCCAGTATCCACAGGCACCCTTGGTCAAACTTGACAATATCGCCGGTGGTGGTCCAGCCGTCGGGATCGAAAACCGTTGCAGTAAGCTCCTCGTCACGGTAGTAGCCGGCCGGCGCATGGGGCCCCCGGAAATAGAGCACGCCGGGTTCTCCGTCGGGAACCTCGTGCTTACCTTCCTCGTCCAAGAGACGGACCTGATTTCCAGGAAGCATGCGACCCACTGTCCTTCGGCGCAGGTCCCTGGAATCCTCAACACGGCATCCGGACACCGACCCCATGTCCTGGGTGCCCAGGTCGCTGGTAATGGAAGCGCCGAAAGCCCTCTCTGCTTCCTCGGCAATCTGGGGAGAAAGATAGCCGCCGGCCGAACGGATAAAGCGAAGAGAGCTCAGATCGTACTTGGACGTATCGACGTCGAGCATCCTCACTAGGTGCGTAGGCACGACACCGATGGCCGTTGCCTTTTCCTTTTCGATGAGGGCCAAGGCACCGTCGGGCGAGAACTCCTCTAACATAACGGTCTTTGCCCCAGCCAGCGGAGCGGCGAAATAGGTGAGTGTACCGGCCGCTCCACCGGCATGAGGGGCAATGGCCATGGTAATATCGTCCTTATTCAGGTTCCAGATGTCCACCCGACCCTTGGATGTGCAGACCCGTGGAGCGATCGGCCATTCCACAAGTTTAGGAATGCCGGTGGTTCCCGACGTTGTGGTGAGCAGTGCCACATCCCATATGGGGTCCAGTCTTCTTTCTGCAAGGATTGACTCGTCCACGGGCTTTTTGGCGCGCTCTTTGATGATACGGGAAAGCGAAAAGGTGCCCTCTGAAGCGGAATCTGGGACTTCGTCATCAAACAGAAAAATGTTTTTCAAATGTGGAAACTGCTTTTGAAGTCCCCGATACATCTCCAGGTAGTTAAATTTGTTGTACATAGTCAGGATGATGACGGCCGATGCATCCGTCCGCTCAACCATGTATTCCAGTTCCCTCTGTCGAAGGTAAGGATAAACCGTCAACGAGATCAGGCCGGCCCTTTCGCAGGCAATTCTGGATAAAAACCCGTAAACGCTGTTGGGCGACTGGATGATAATGCGGGAATGCTTCGGGATTCCCATCTCGACCCATGAAATGGCCATGGCGTCCACCAGACGCTTTGCTTCCGCCCAGGTTAAGCGGTACTTGGAATCGACCAGGGCTTCCCTGTCTCCATATTCACGGGCGTTTCTGTCCCAGAAATCGTAAAAGGTCTCGTGGGTCCAGTATCCATTCCTTACGAACTCATCCACCATTTCCTTTTTATAACGAATCGGTTTCAATTAGTGCCTTCTTATCCGGGCTTGTGGGGCTCGGGGCGGCCAGCTTGGGTTCCCAGGCTCTGCGTGGGAACCGGAACGATTACCAATTTCTATTTTCCAGTATCCAGTTCATAGTCCCAGTTCGGACCACCGCCCCTTGACTCTTTTCACTATCGCCGGGTCCAGTTCAATGGGAATCGGCTTTTCTTTCCAGTCATATGGTATGGTGGCATCTAGGAGCAGTCTGCCCGTGATATCTCTGGCGTCGATGGGCAGAGAGGGATCCAACGGCGTGGACCGGCCCCGCTTGATGACCTGGGAACGGTTGGGCTGAAATCTGAAACTCAGTGCGTACATGACCCGCGGAATGTCCCAGGGATCGATATCTTCGTCCACGACGATCACTGTTTTCAGCCCATAAGCGCCCATTTCCGTGGAGATGGCGGCTGTCAGCACTTGGTCCGCGTGGCCCGGATACATCTGTTTCACGGAGATGATGGCGAGGAACCTGCCCGAACCCTCTGGCGGACAGTACACCGCTTTCAGACCCGGTATTTTCATGGCCAGAAGCTGCTGCCAGAGAGTCGCGCCGTAGGAAAGCGCCATGGTCATGTGGGTGTCGGTCACCGCTCGGCCCACGGTGGTCCCCCACAGGATCGGATTGTTCCGGTGAGTGACGCATTTCACATCGACGAAATTTCGTGGGTCGCTGCCTACGCCGGAGTAATAACCGGTGTACTCACCGAATGGTCCTTCATCCATGAATTTATTGGCATCCACTTCGCCTTCAATAACGATTTCTGCATGTGCCGGAATGGGGAGGTCTACGGTTTCTCCCCGGACCACTTCCACCGGAGTTCCCCTGAGAGCGCCCGCCAGGTCATATTCCGATAAAAAAGCGGATACGCGTGCCGCCCCGAGGATAAACAGCAGAGGATCGCATCCGATGATCGAGGCCACTGGCATCGGTTTGCCCATTGCTTGGTATTTCTTCAGCATGATATCGGCGTGCTTGCCCTTGATGAACTGGGTCCCCATCTTGTCCTTGCCCAGCAGTTGAGCACGGTAGGTGCCGAGGTTGACCCAGTCTGATTCAGGGTCCTTGGTGATAAAAAAGTGGGCGGTTCCGATGTACCGTCCGCCGTCCATTGGGTACCAGTGGGGAACTGGGAACTTGTAAAGATCTATCTCGTCTCCCGTCAGGATGTTTTCCTTGCAGGGCGCTCCGGTCTTGTCAACAAACTTTGGGGAAACTCGATTTTCACCCAACTTCGCCCAAGCATTGTAAAGATCCACCAGGGTCGAGCCGAGAGGTTGACCCATGATCAAGGCCAGGCGTTCCGTGGTGGTGCACACGCTCGTGATGACCGGCGTGCTGTAATCTTTAACATTTTCAAACAGCAACGCGGGCCCGCCCGTCTCCTCGTTCAGTTTGGCGATATGTGACAGCTCCAGGTTCCAGTCCACCTCCGCCGTAATCCGTTTGCATAATCCCATTTCCAAGCCTTGGTTGATAAAATCTCTCATGTCTTTCATAGGAATCCGTTCCTCCATTGTTTTCAACGATTACTGGCTTCGGGCGCAGGTCATTATTGAAGGCTCACACCTAGCGCCTATCCCCATTCTTCCTGTCATCAGACCCGCCAAGATATCCTCCAGGGCCGAGGCCATGTGGGTGATCCGCTGAAGCGGCATGTCGTCAAACGGTCTGGCCAGGAATGTTTTATCGTATTCCTTAATCTTCTCGAACAGCAGGCGGGGCCTCTGGCCTCTTCATTGAGCTTGGCCATATAGGAGATCCGAGGTCCGAGCCCACTTCCGCGTTTATCCGCAGGAGATCCCCTCCTGCTCGCACTTGTTGATGAAATCGCGGAATTCTTTCATATACTTTTCTCGTTGGCTTTCATCTTCCATGATCGACAAATCGTTACGGTAGTCGGTCACAGTCAAGGGTCCGCTTGTCGCTTATGTGACCTTTCTGCCCTTCATGAGCCCCGCCACAATATGTTCAAGGGCAGAGGCTTTGGGCTCGACCACCGGTTTCACCTCTCTTTGGCTCCAGACCGTCTCCGGTCGGCTCTGGACGATGTAGATCTGCCCCTTGTAAGGAAGCGATTTTTCGGTCGCCCATTCAATATCCATGGGCTTGCCGTAGTGCTGTTCAATTCGCTTTGCCAGCTCCGCGAGTTCCACTATCTCCTTGTCAAGGATACTCTGTTCCATGCGTCGTTCCTCGTCTACTTCGAGTTTTACGACCTGGTCCGTGTCCGGATCGGTGGTGTAGTAGATCTGTTTGTCGGATACGGTCTTTTTTGTGACGTCCATGGTTATCTTGTTGATGTGAAACTGGTCAGGGGTTACTTCCCCCGAAACCACACTCTCGCCGTAACCCCAGTTGGAGTCGATGACGACAGTGGCAGGATCACCGGTAGTGGGATTCACTGTAAACATCACGCCTGCGGTGAAGGACCTCACCATTTTCTGCACAGCCACGCTGATGAGAACCTTGCCGTGATCGAACCCCATCCTTATCCGGTAAGAAATGGCCCGTGGGGTAAACAAACTCGACCAGCACTTGAGTACCCGGTCGAGCAGGTCGTCTACGCCTCGGATCCAGAGGTATGTGTCCTGCTGACCTGCAAAACTGGCATGTGGAAGATCCTCCGCAGTGGCGGAGGATCGGACAGCTACAGGGACGGCCGGAGTTCTGGTTCGTTGTGACAGGCGACGGTAGTGTTCAGCGATGAAGTCCTCCTGGGTTTCACTTATCTTCCCTGCCTCTATCCAGGCGCGGATGTCTTCCGAGGCTACCTGGACTTCCTCGATCATGCTGTCGTTCAGGCCTTCCAGTCGGTTCAAGACCTTGTCCGTCAACCCGTTTTCGTCTAAAAAAAGCCGGTATGCATCCGTCGTGATCGCGAACCCGGGCGGCACAGGGATTTGAGCCTTCATAAGTTCGCCCAGGCTCGCGCATTTCCCACCGACTCGGCTGACCATGGTGATGTCGCATTCCTCGAAGGGAATGAGATACCGTGACATGTCCATAGGTCACTCCTCGTGTCTTCAGGTGTCACGACAGGATTTCGATTTCTCCTGTCCTGCCGTCGACCCTGATCTTTTGGCCACTCTTGAGTATCGAAGTCGCGGAGCCGGTTCCGACCACCGCGGGCAAACCATATTCCCGACACACTATGGCCGCGTGGCACATGATCCCACCCACATCGGTAACTGCTGCTTTAATCCTTTGGAACGCCGGGGCCCAGCTCGGCGAAGTTGTCGGCGCAACGAGGATTTCGCCTTCCTGGAGTTCGCCGATCTCTTTGACCGTGCGGCAAACGCGAACGATACCTTCCACTGTTCCTGACGAACCGGGGAATCCGATGATCTTGTTCACGTCACCGGCAGCTATGGTTTTGAGTTTGGCCCATTGAGCCATGGAGTCCGCTGTGATTCCCCAGAGGACGATAGTAAAGGGTTCGGTAATCGTTTCCGGAATCGTGCCCATTGCGTCGGGGGGGGTCCACTTTCGGAATTTGTCCATCACGTCCTTGCGCCAAGCTACCTCCTGAGGCCAGACCAGCGGACCGCGAGCATTGGACCCCGTTGCCCAGGCGGTTACCACATCCCACAGAGCGTCCTTGATCTCGCTCCTCTTGAGGTACCAAACGTCTTCAACATCGTTGATGAACTTGTATTCCACCAGTATCTTCCCAACTTCTCGGATCTTGTTCCAGAACAGGCTATGGAACCAGTGCTCGACGTAGAATAGGTGGTTTTCCACATACGGGAAGACGGTTCTGGCTGTCCCACTCAGTTGATCGAAGGTGGTACGGTCTTCCTCAGTTTTGAGCAAGGCTCGGTACTCTCGGACGATCTTATCCCTTTTCGTTCGGATCTCTTCGGTGGGCCGATCGACATTCTCATTTTTACGGAGCTTTTCGATGTAGATCCGCATTGCAGATATGGGAACATCGAGATCGTCATTCCAACTCCTGTCGTGGTGGTACCAGCCCGTGCCGGTGGAGACCCAGAACCACGGGTCGCGGGCTGCTTCGAACTGCTTGAGCCACTGCTTCCCAATTTCGGAGGCCTGCATGGCCTTTATCACTGTAGCCGCGTCTCCGGTCATGGCAATCTCGTCCACGCCCAGGGCGATGGCGGATTTCGCAAGCCGCTTCAGCTCCTCGTCCGGTTTGTAAATGATAACGTCTATGCCTCCCACCATCTCGGTTATCGTCTGCAGCGGGATATCAGGAAAAGCCTTCTGGCAAAAGTCCACGAAGATAACGTACGCAGCGTAACCTAGATTGAGGAACTCGAAGTGGTACTGCCAGCAAAGAATCCCAAGATCTATGAGCTTGTCATAGGCATTGAGCAGTTTGTATCCAGTTGAAAGCCCGAGCCCTTCGGTAACTACCGCTTCATCCTCCATTTCTGGAAGTGTTGGGATTTTCAGGTCGGTGAGTTGCTGGATAATGCCGCGCATCTTCACTTCCCATTGGTCGTGCAACTTGTCCCAGTTCTGGTAATAGTACCCGGCCCGTTTCATGAAGAGTTCCGCTCGCTTGGGGATCTCCTCCGGGTTCGCTACAGGGAGTGGCGTGATATAGATGTAACCGTTGTGGATGCGGTGATCGATTCCCATGGCCGGAGGAACGATGAAGATTCGGGTGTTGAATTGTGACAGAGCCAGGAACCATGCCTCGTCCCAGATGATGTCGAACGGGTACATGGGTTCGGGATAGTGCAGCCCGTCGTAAAACCAGAACATGCTTTCTTCGGTACTTTTTCCTTTCCGGGTCTACGTTACTGAATTGGTAGTGGTATGGATACATCCTCTCCCATCCCTCAGGTACCTGGGATCTTCGCCGCCTCGTGGGGACTCGGGAACTTCAAGTCGGCCATCTCTCTCCCTCCTGTTAAAGTGATGTTAAAAGGCTGGTCAAACTGACCTTATCGTCACGCGTTGCAAACCTGTCAGCGTCCGGATCATGTGAAACATGACGCAGATCTTCTCTCGAGTTCGTCTCGGATCATCCACCTGCCCAACGATTGAAAAGCTGATGGGGAATATTGAATTGGTCCAGGACCTTTCCCACTGTTTGATCAATAATGTCTTCTATAGTGCTGGGACGATGATAGAATGACGGAACAGGCGGCAGAATTACTCCGCCCATCTCCGTTATGGCCGTCATGGCTTTTAAGTGACCAAGGTGCAAAGGGGTTTCCCGAGGGATCAGCACAAGTTTTCTTCGCTCCTTCAGTGTTACATCCGCCGCCCGAATAAGAAGGTTGTCATTTAAGGAGTAAGCGATCATGGAGAGACTCTTCATTGAACAAGGAATGACAATCATTCCTTCAGTCCTGAAAGATCCGCTGGAGAGGGGAGCCGCGAGGTCTTCCGGAGCATGGACATGATCGGCCAGACCTTCAATCTGGGCCGGATCTATTGATGTTTCCAATCCTAAGGTTACCTTGGCACCATTGGTTATAATCACATGCGTTTCTATGGCATCCGCAGTTTTTAGTGCTTCCAGCATCCTGATGCCGTAAATAACGCCACTGGCGCCGCTGATACCTACGACAATTCTTTTCAATCAATCTCCTCATTAAGATTTATTCAAACCAGCACCTTCGTTTCAGAGCGATAGCCACAGAAGCAAGATGCCGAATAACTTAAGGACGAGCCGCCACAAATCCAGACGTACCGCGATAAGCGCATGTCGCACCGGCAGCCGGAAGAACAAAGTTTTCGGTTCAAACCAAATTTACAGTTATGAGGAGTTAATTCTTTGGAAACATGGAGCCCTATGCTCGATGATCAGGTAACTAGGACATCCAACGGTATAGCTGATACCGACAAAAACGTGACAAGGTATCCGTTCTGATCTACTCGGATATGAACTGACTAGAAATATATGTGACCGAATAAAAACCAAGTCTCTTATCATAGATTTTCCTGTATGCAATAAAAGAAGTCAAATAATAAAAAGTTATGGATATATTAGATTAGCTTATAGTATGATATAATGGGTTAACTGCTCATGAATCTAAAGCAACTCGAAATTTTTCATCATTTCTGCCGGTTCAAAAATGTAAGCCGGACCGCAGAATACTTGCATGTCACGCAACCTGCCATTTCTCAACAACTCAGCGCATTTGAATCAGAAGCCGGCGTCAAGCTTTTCTGTCGCGAAGCGAACGAATATCGGCTGACCGATACGGGCGAGGAATTATTCCTGCTCAGCAAACGCATGTTTCTCCGCCTGGGGCAGATTGAAGATGTTTTGGGAAAAGCGCGGAAAGCCTCGGCGGACAGACTGACAATAGGGACAACCAAGGCGTACGCTCATACTGTCATGCCCGATTTGATAGCCAAATTTCAGGAGAAATATCCACATATTCAAGTCCATTTGAGCGAAGGCAATTCCGCGGATCTTCTCAATCGACTTCGTAATCGGAGAGAAGACGTCGTTGTTGTAGCACGCACTAAATACAGTTCAGGGTTTAAGGCTGTCCCTTTTGCCAAAGCGGATTTTACCCTAGTTGCACGACCCGATCATCATCTCGTCCTGAAGAGTCCTGTATCCATAAAATGCCTGAGCGGGGAATCTATGGTTATCAGAGAGCAAGGCTCGGGCAGTCGTAAAGCAATATTAGAAAAACTATATCAATTCGGCGTAAAACCCTCCGTGTTGGTTGAGTCGGAAAGCCTTAGTTTCATTCTGGCTTATGTGGAGCGAAACAAGGGCTTATCTTTCATTCTAACTCACGAAATTGAAAAAGAATTGGTTGCCGGAGCCCTCAAGGAGATTATCCTGACAGAAGGCCATATCGGATTAGAATCGGACATCGTAATCCGGCGAGGTGAAACCGCGTCACTTCCTATGAAGCAGTTCCTGAAAATCGCCGTACAAGCACACGGCCGAGCGTGAAGCCCGCCATTTGTAAGAAGCTATTCCAAAATCGAGTTCTGTTTGTAGTATATGATCAATTTTTTGATCTCAGGTCACGGGATGAGCGCGTCCCGAGATAACGAAACGCTGAAAGAGGTGGTGATGAGTCCCTCCATCGTGATCGTCGGTACATTAGATACTAAAGGAGACGAAGTCGGGTATTTAAAAGAGCTTATCCAGGGTGAGGATTGCTCAACGATTGTTTTGGACGTTGGGACTCTAAATCCGCCGACGATGACGCCGGATGTCCCTAGGGAGCGCATAGCCGTGGAGGGCGGAACCAGTTTGGAGAGGCTCGTTGCCCGAAACAGCCGACGGCTTGCGATTCAGACCATGATCGACGGCGCGAGTGCCGTGGTCAAAGAGCTACACAGAGATGGGCAACTATCCGCGATTATTTCCGTCGGCGGCGGAACGGGGACGCACATTGGCACTGGCATTATGCGGGCCCTGCCGCTGGGAATCCCGAAGCTTATGGTATCGACTGTGGCTTCGAGGGACATGAGCGATCTGATCGGAACCAAAGATATCACCGTGATGCATTCAGTGGTCGATATATTAGGCTTGAATCCGGTCAGCAAGAAAATACTGGCAAACGCGGCGGCAGCTATCGTGGGAATGGCTCGGCAGGAAGGCAAAATCAGTTCGGAAAAACCGATCATCGGGCTTACTTCATTCGGGTTTATCACTGAAGGGGCCATGCGTGTGAAACGTAAGCTCGAGGACCTAGGCTATGAAGTGGCGCCTTTTCATGCGAACGGCACAGGTGGCATGGCGATGGAAGACCTCATAAACCAGGGACTCATTAAAGGGGTGCTTGATTTCGCGCTCCACGAATTCGCCGATCAGTTGCATCAGGGATATTGCGGAAAGATCGGCCCGGAAAGACTTATGTCTGCTGGCCGAAAAGGCATTCCGCAAGTGGTAGTTCCCGGAGGATTGGACTGTATAGTTTTGGAATTCAATTCGGTCGAAACCATGCCGTCCCAATTCAGAGACAGAAAAGTATTCTGGTACGATTTCAGATCAGGGATACGCACCAACCGAAGTGAATTGCTGGCTCTGTCAAAAACCATCTCGGACAAACTGAACTTGGCGAAAGGCCCGACTAGTTTTATGATACCACTCAAGGGGTGGTCCGAAGCTGATGAACTAAGGGCTCCTCTTTACGAACCGGAGGCAAACCAGATATTTATAACAGAGATGAAGCTTCGCCTCGACAGCCATGTGAGGGTGATTGAGGTGGATGCGCACATAAACGACGAGAAATTCGCCGAGGCTGTGGTTTCCGAACTACACAGAATTATGAAGGGCGACTTTTGACGGTTCGCTCATGCTGCCTTGACCGAATGCCAGTGATTAATGACCAAAGGCTGTTTGATAACGGCTTTTGGTTCTACACTTGAGAGGTAAGAGTGCTCCTTCAGCCGGATTGTATTTCCTGCATCTACAAGGCGTCTCTGTCGGCAATCAGACAGTTGACCTCTGACGCCGACCAGATCAAGGCAGTCGTTTCGGAAATAATGCAGTCTCCAACGTTAAGCGACCCTGACTGGGAATTGACAAGTCCCGAAGTTTTCGAATCCGCGCTCGCTAAGATTTCAAGCGTTTTCAATACTTCCGACCCATTCCACGTCATGAAGAAGAGGCAAAACGAAAGGGCGATGGCGCTTTATCCCTGGCTCAAGACTCTGGTTGAGGAGTCGAAGAATAGACTTGGTACTGCTAGCCATCTCGCCATTATCGGAAATTCTCTGGATGTCATTTGGGCAGGTGGTACTGTAGAAGTCGAGCCCCTCATAAGGCAACAGCTCAGTAACCCGGCGCTTTACGACAGGTTTTTGAATTTGGAGAAGCGGATTCGGGAAGCCCGCCTCGTCCTGATTCTCGGAGACAATGCCGGCGAAATAGTATTTGACCGTTTGTTCATCGAGACATTGAAGAGCATATTCGACGTGAAAGTTGTCTTTGTGGTGAGAAGCGTCCCCACTCTGAATGATGCCACAGCAAAGGAAGCCACCGCGGTTGGACTGGATGAGGTTGCCCGGATCGTCGAAAACGGTATTGACGGACCCTTACCAGGCACAGTGCTTGCCAGATGTTCGGAACAGTTGAGGAAATTAACTGAAGAAGCCGACCTGATACTATCCAAAGGTGGCGGAAACTTCGATAGCCTCGAAGAGGAGACTCACCTGCATGACAAAATTCTCTTCATGCTTATGACTAAATGTGTCCCGTCCTGCGGATATTTTGGAACCAAAATGTATGATCCGATCCTCTCTCCCCCCAGACGAGAAGTTTGAACCTGGCGTCCCAAACGCGGGAGAAGGTGAAGACCCGGTTCAGACTTGCCCTTCGGAAACGGTCCAGGTGGTGAGTTGATGTGGGTGAGCGGGCTGCAAGGATATTACGCAACATAGCGATGTCATTAGGCACACCCGCGCTCCGCACGGCGGAGACAGGCGTTCGAAACCCCTTGGAACTGTCAGCGCCCAGAGTTGCTTTGCCGGTTGCCACCGCCCATTTTTCTCCTAAAGTTTTCCCCGCTTTTCTGCCGCTTTGATTTAGTCCGTCTGCCGAGTGGCTTATGGCGTGCGTGAAAACCCAGTTTGGCAAATGCTACCTATCAATAAGGTTCAGGGACTGACGACAATTGCCCTTGCGCACCCGTCGTCTGTAACGGATGCACGTCTTCGGAAGGTCAAATCCCGGTCATATTAAGCAGACGACTAAACACGGATGTGGCACCACTGCGATTTGCGGCAATCAGATGCTCACGAATGCTTCCGCAACGTGAGCTGAAATTCCCGCGCATAATTGACATGTTACTCCATGTTGTGCTTTCCGGTTGACAAGCCACAACATGTGGTATATGTTTGTTTTTATTCATAGGGGTTAGTTCTGAACCGGATCGCCGATCGGGCCACCGCGATTTCGATCCTCTCTCATACGTAAGCTTAGGCCAAGAAAGGGAGGGCGGGCTTCCTCGAATGAAGAAATCCCTTTTTATTCGGTAGGCTAAGAGACGGAGTCAATAATTTCGCTTTGCTGATTGGGCAACCTGAATCGCCCAAACAAAAAGGAGCTGCCAAATGTTCGAGATCGGCGACGCAGTGGTTTATTCATCCTCTGGCGTAGCTCGAATTATCGATGTGAGAGAGGAGAAGATAAGAGATTCTCATCAGCAATGCATAATCCTGGAAACGGTGAACGGAGCATTGATAAAACTTCCTCTGGCAAAAGCTGAAGCCGGCGGTGTGCGGAAAGTCATTGACGAAGAAGAAGTTCCTCGTGTGATTGAAATTCTGAGAAAGAGGGGGATGAAAGCCGATTCACAAACGTGGAACAGGAGGCTCCGCGATTACCAAGACAAAATGAGAACCGGGAGTATTTTTAACGTAGCAGAAGTATTCAGAGATTTAACCCTCCTCAAAGAAAGCAAGGATCTTTCCTACAGCGAGCGCAGGCTTCTGGATCAGGCCGGTAATCTGCTGATAAATGAACTCTCCTTCGCAAAAAAAACCGATACGAGCGAGATAGAGATTACTATAAATCGAATTTTCTCGAAATCGACTCCTGCCACGTCCTCCGATGAACACCAGACCTGATCGGGATTTTCTCTTTCTCTTATGCGGGCGAATGCAGAGAATGCAATAGCTTCATGGGATCAACGTAGTGGATTTGTCACCGCTTTTTTTGTCTTTCTCCCGCTTTTGGCAGACCGCCCCGGAGCAGGCTCATGGCGTGGTTGTAAAACGAGCCTACCGGCTTGATTTCCTTGAATGTTATCGGCAATTGAGCGTCTTGCGACCGCCTGACTTCCACTTCCGGCCATTAGGCGCTATCTGGTCCAAGCCAACCATTTTGTAAACGCTTTCTTAACGAAAGGCGTGAGTCGCGTCCTGCTATAGGCGTCCCCAGTCTGCCTAATGGCTTCGGCTTGCGTCGGGTAGGAATGAATGACACCCGACAACGTCGCCAGGCCCAGCTTTCCTACCATCGCCAAGGTTATTTCATTGAGCATCTCACCCGCATGGGAGGCAACAATTGTGGCCCCGACAATCTTGTCCTTGCCCTTTTCCACAAGCACCTTGACAAAGCCCTCTTCTTCACCGTCCGCTATGGCTCGGTCCACATCGTGGAGAGGTCTGACATAGGTGTCCACGGCTATACCCTTCTTGACTGCGTCGCGTTCGTCAATTCCCACATGTGCAACCTCAGGGTCGGTGAATGTTGTCCACGGGACCGTAAGGGCGCTCAATGTCTTGGAACCCTTGAAAAGAGCATTCTGAATGACGATACGAGCCGCGGCATCAGCGGTGTGTGTGAACTTGTAATTCATACAGATGTCACCTGCAGCATATATATGTCGATTAGTCGTGCGTAAGTGATCATCCACATGTACTCCCGCTTTGGAGTCGTATTCGACCCCGGCCGCTTCCAAACCAAGATTTTCCACATTCGGCGCACGTCCGGCGCCGATGAGGATCTCATCAACTGCGACGGAATCTTTCGTACCCATTATGTCGAAGTGGATAATCTTTTCTCCGTCCCGGGACTCCACCTCGTCAAGGCCGCTGTTCAGAAACAGCTTGATACCTTCCTCAATGAATCTGCCTTGTATTATCTCAGCAGCGTCCACGTCCTCCCGGTCAAGAATGTGATCATGCCGATGGAATAGAAACACCTGGCTTCCGAGCCTCTGAAAAGCTTGCGCCATTTCACAGCCGATGGGCCCTCCTCCAATCACAGCAAGCCTCCTAGGACGTTCGACCAGGGAGAATACCGTTTCGTTAGTTAGAAAGCCTGCCTCTTCCAACCCTTTGACATTGGGCTGGACAGATCGCGATCCCGAAGCAATTACAGCCTTTTTGAAACGCAGCTTTTTGCCGTCGACTTCAACCTCATCGGGACCGGTGAATCTGGCATGCCCCAGGAAAACGTCTACACCAAGGTCTTTGAATCGGTGGACCGAATCATGCTGACTTATCCTAGCCCTCAAGCTCCGCATCCGCTCCATAACAGCGGGGAAATCCACTTCCACTCCATTGACTTTGACCCCGTAATGCTCGGCTTCCTGGATCTCATGAACGACCCTTGCCGAGCGGATCACGGTTTTTGACGGGACGCAGCCTACATTCAAACAGTCCCCTCCCATGAAGCGCTGTTCCACAAGCGCAACTTTGGCTCCAAGGCCGGCCGCTCCGGCTGCTGTTACCAATCCGGCGGTGCCCGCGCCGATGACTACAAGGTTGTATCGCTCTGCTGGTTCGGGATTAACCCAGCCGGGCGGGTGCACATTCGCTACAAGTTCCTCGTTAAGTTCATCATGCGGCCATACATCCACCTTTTCGCTGACGGCATGTAACGGCTCCTCTTGAGATGGTTTCGCGGCAACTTGGACAGAGGCTTCTGCATTCTTCAGACTCTTTCGAGCGATACGAGTTACGAAGAGAGCCACAGCGATGGTAGCGACAAGGCCGACCCAAAAGAAGATCTGACCGGCAATCCCTCCCTGCACATTGCCGGCAGTTACCTCAGCCAGTGACCTGGCGGCTGAGCCAAAATAGACATACATCAGAATGCCGGGAAGCATCCCTACAAGAGATGCAAGGGCATAGTTGCGAAAGGACACTCGCGTCAGACCAAGGGCATAGTTCAGTAGGTTGAATGGAAACACGGGACTCAGCCTCAGCAGCGCAACAATTTTGAATCCCTCTTTTCCGACAGCTTCATCAATCGCCGCAAATTTTGGGTTGCCTGCAACTTTGCTTGCCACCCAGTCACGGGCAATCGTTCGGCCCACAAGAAAGGCGACGCATGCCCCAAGGTTGGCCCCAATCCATACGGTTAGAAATCCTACCGGAACTCCGAACAAGAACCCCGCGCCCAGAGTCAGGATGGATCCAGGAAGGAACAATACGCACGCCAGGACATAGAATGCGGCCACGAATACCGGCCCCCAAGCTCCGAGGCCTTTGGTCCATTCAAGCACCCCGATCAAGTACTGTTTCACAGGCAGAAACCACAAGGCCGCAACCAGCGCCGCTGCAATGACCACGAGAAGGAGCAGCTTCACGGCGCCCTTTTCGCCGGCATGCGTGTAACGTACTATGTTTTTTTCTGCTTTTTTCCGGATATAGTTTTTCATAGTAGTCCTCTTAACATTTTCTGGCGTTCCCGGTCGGAGCTATTTGTAAAACCTCGCGTCATACCGGGGACCTAACAATCACTCCTGGTACGAATAACAACCCGCGCCTACTCGGGCTCAAGCGCTTAACTACTAAGATGCAGTGCGGAGGATTTGGGTGCATCCTTTATCACTGAATCCCACATCATGCATTCTGCCAACCAACAAACAATCAGTAACGCATCAAGCCCGGTTGACTAACGCGGCTTTCGGGCGCCAGGCGCTTCGCCATCCGCGCTCGGTCATTTCCGTGAGATTTAGGGCGGGCTCCGTCCCCTCCAGCGCAAAAGTTGATTGACTACACCAAAATCTAATCGCAATGCCCTCCATTGGACAGAGGACCCATAGCTCGGGCATGGATTAAGTTGAGATCTTGATTAGGATGTCTGGGGAAAACTCGCTTTTGGCACCCGAGCCGGAGCGGTCAATGCGGAGAAAGGAATAGTTCTCAAGGAATAACCATAGTGTATTTGTCACCGCTCCTTTGGGCTTTCCCCCTTTTTGCCGGAGTGTTGAGTAATTTCGGGTTACATAGTGGGACGTCGAGGGCGCTTGATTTGGGGCAATCTGGTTAAGTGCTTGATATTATCATTCGTGGGTCTTCTGACGGGGAAACAGCGCTTTGAAAAACCCATTGGGACTGCTAGACTAATCCAACGATATCACAGCCAAGCCATCACAATCCAATACCTAAAGTTATTGCTAGAGGTTATGATCCATGCCCCCTTGCTGATTCGAACTCGAAATCTTCACAAAAATTTCCGTGTTGCCCACGCCAAATTTCATCCGGTCTACGTAGTTAAAAAGACAGTTTTTCCTTGACTCGATGTCATTTGTAACGTTAACGTAAACGGAATGTAGCACACGGTCTCTCACAATGAGCCAATCTCGCAAAACCAAGACGTACACCATTTCCGAACTCGCGCGCGAGTTCGATATCAGCCCGAGATCCATACGATTCTACGAAGAGAAGGGGCTCATCGCCCCCCAGCGGACGGGCGGCAACCGGCGCATCTACACCAGACGGGACAGGGCTCGGCTGAAGCTGATTTTGCGCGGTAAGAGATTCGGATATTCCCTGGATGAGATTGCCGAGATGATCGGTATGACCACGGGTGAGATGGAGGAGGTTCAGCAGATTGAAAAGTCTCTGGATTACGGTGACAAGAAACTCGCGGAGCTGCGTCAACGGATAGAAGAAATCGAGCTTCTGGAACACGACATATTGAGCGTGAAAGAAAAACTTCTCAAGAGGCTGGCTGAACTGAAAAAGGGGGAAATGAGATGAACCTCGTCGGAATGTTGGACATGAACGCAAGAAAATTCACGGATAGGGATTGCTTGCGTTACAACGGCAAGAGCTTTTCTTTTCAGGCTGTCAAGGAAACCGCAGAACGGACAGCCGCATTTCTTCAAAGGCGCGGGGTGCGTAAGGGCGACAAAGTGGCCGTCATGAGTCAGAATACACCCGCCTTTGTGTTCCTTTTTTATGGCCTTATGAAAGCAGGAGCGGTAGCTGTGCCCATCAACCACAAGCTCATGCCGCCCGAGGTGCAATACATTCTCGATCACAGCGAATCAAAGATGATCTTTTTCGACGGATCACTTGCGCCCGTGGTGAGCAAGGTCTCCACTGCCGAGGACAAAGTGGCGATGGACAGCCCTGCCGAAGGCTTCGAACAGTTTGAAAGCCTTCTGGAAAATGCCGGCGAGTTTGCTCCGGTTAAAGTGTCCGACGATGATCTTGCGGAAATACTCTACACCAGCGGGACTACGGGCAAACCCAAAGGGTGTCTTCATACTCATCGGAGTGTCATCATGGCAGGTACGGCCGGCGCTCTTGCTGTCAAGCTTGATCAGCAAGACCGCCTTCTCATGGCGATGCCCATCTGGCATTCCTCTCCGTTGAATAATTGGTTTATCGGGACCCAGTACGTGGGCGGCGTCACCGTATTGATCAGGGAGTACCACCCCCTGCATTTCTTGCAGGCGGTACAGAATGAGAAGTGCACCGTGTACTTCGGAGCGCCTATCTCATATATCATGCCCATACAGATGATACCTCAGTTTCGCGAGTTTGATCTTACGTCCATGCGCTGCTGGATCTACGGTGGTGGTCCTATGGCTTCCGACACTGCCCGAATGGTTATGGACGCCTACAGATCCGATAACTTCTATCAGGTCTACGGTATGACCGAAGCAGGTCCTACAGGCACAGTCCTCTTTCCGCACGAACAAGTGCTTAAGGCAGGCTCAATCGGCAGCAAGGCCTTGCCGGGAGCGGATATGGTCATCATGAAGCCTGAGGGCAAACAGGCCGGGCCGGGCGATGTGGGCGAAATCTGGCTCCAGGCAGACAGTATGATGAAGGGTTACTTCAAAAATGATGACGCAACGCGAGAAGTGTTTAAAGACGACTGGTATAGAACCGGAGACATGGCAAGGATCGACGAGGACGGCTACCTCTTTATTGTGGACCGCATCAAGGACATGATCGTAACCGGAGGAGAGAATGTTTACTCCAAAGAGGTGGAAGATGTCATCATAATGTGCCCCGGAGTGATGGAAGTCGCAGTGGTGGGGCTGCCCGACGCGAACTGGGGAGAAACCGTCACGGCATTCGTTGTGCCAAAAACGGATCAGCAAGTGGATTCTGACACAATCAAGGTGTTTCTGGCGGATAAACTGGCAAAGTACAAGATACCGCGGGTTTGCCATATTGTTGACTCGCTGCCGCACACCCCTACCGGGAAGGTCATGAAATTTCAACTCCGCGAGCAATTCAAATGATACCGAATGAGGTGACACCATAGGTCCGGGACAGCCTCGATTTGGACACAGGAGAAGCACATGTTTGATTTTCTGCTGAGCGAAGAAACAAATCAAGATACGTGAAGAAGCACGGGACTTTGTAAGGTGGGTCCCGAGAAAAATGATTCTCGATATGGATGCGGACAAGATCAAGTTTCCAAAGGAATTCCTGCAGGAAGCCGGTCGACGCAACCTGTTCGGATGCCGCTATCCCAAGAAGTGGGGCGGTAGGGACATGGACTGGGTTACCACGTGCATGCTCATGGAAGAGGTAGGTACGCTGGGGTACATCTTTTCGTGTACATTTGGCATTGGATCGGAACTCGTCTGCGATGCCATCATTCTGCACGGGACTGACGAGCAAAAGGAAAAATACGTCAAACCGTTGCTCAAAGGCGAACTGTTTGCTGCGGAATGTCTCACAGAACCCAGGGGCGGATCGGATTTCTTCGGAACCACCACCACTGCGGTCGAGAAAGAGGGATATTTCCTGCTCAACGGCCAGAAACGCTTCATCGTAGGAGCGGAGGGCGCGGACTTCTTTCTGGTTTATGCGCGTACTGATCCTAATGCTGAGCCGCACAAGGCCCTCACTTGTTTCATCGTGGATCGAAGTCCAGGTGTCGACACAAAATACCTGTACGGACTCATGGGGTGCAGGGGAGGAGGGGCAGGTAGGATCGTGTTCAAAGATGTGGAGGTCCCGAAGGAAAACATCATCGGTAAGTTGAATAATGCGTATGCAGTGTTCAACACTATGATGATCCCGGAACGCTTGGGAACGGCAGCCATGACCATAGGGGCGGCCCGACCTGCCCTGGACGTTGCCACCGGCTACACCACCAAGCGAAAGGCTTTCGGGCAAATTATCAGCCAGTTCCAGGGTGTGAGTTTTCAGGTCGCGGAAGCGGCCACGCTCCTTGATGCAGCCAGGGCCCTCGTCTATGCCACAGCGAAGGCCGTTGATTCGGGAGCAGCCCAGTCCCTCGTCAGGCGCATGGTTTCGGAAACAAAGAAATTCGTGACCGAATCGTGCCAGAAGGTGGCTCACAACGCTATGCAGGTCATGGGTGGGATCGGATACACCAACGTCTATCCCATTGAACGAATTTATAGGGATCTGCGCCTCTCGTCCATCTGGACCGGAACGAATGAAGTAATGTCGGCCATCGTCGCTAATGAGTGGTACAGGGAACATGTAAAGGTTCCCAAGGCGCAAAGGCCGAGGGATTATGAGTCCGACGCGGAAGCGGCTGATGCTGCCGATGAGAAAATCTATGAATAAAATTGCTTCCGCAATTAATGGATGAACGCCGCTTCGCATGCCATTGCTTTTCTAGCAATGCCGGGGGTCATGGATAGTCGGCCGCGCCTTAAATTCTAGAGGCTCACTAGTTATAGACGGCCGACTGAACGAGTCGTATTCCTGCCTCGACATAGGTTCGGTCGGAACGACACCCTGTTACGCTGTCCTGCAAGACGCGGCCTATGGCCGCAACCAAAACAGGCCGCCAGGATTTTTTTCCAGAGGATCAGCAGGGGCGCTGAGAAGGCCACCCCGCGAAACGCGGGGTTCCCGGCCCCAACACAGTTGCTCCGGTAAAAACTCTAGTATTGCTAGCGGTATATCAAGGCTGCGTATATATTATGAGACGGTAGAGCGGCTCGTGGCCGCCAGGATTCGCAGATTGGTCGAGATCATTAAAACCTTTTTGACTTCTAAAATTAGCAGCTTAGAGAGATCACTCAACCATTTCTTTTCTGGAAAACAAGAGATCGAATGTTATTAATAAGAAGGTCTCGGAACGATATATTTGGCCGCTTCCAGGCATCACCCGGACATAGTGAGGCAGGTGTGTAAGATCCCGGAAAACAAGAAAATAGTGGTAGGGATCGCTGTATGTCTTCCGTATCCAAGTGCGCCGTGAAGTCCGTTTGGAAGCGGGCGCGAAACAATCGAGACCATTCTCAGATTCGCCTGATAGTATCAGTCACATGACTGTTCTTTTTCGGTCAACGGGTCAATTCCACAGGATTCGTCTCCCTTTTTCTTCTTGATGGCTGCCAGTATCCTCTCAGGCGTGATAGGGAGGTCCTTAATACGGATGCCGATGGCATCATAAATGGCATTAGCAATGGCCGGCGCGGTAGGGACACATCCCGGCTCGCCAATACCTTTGGCGCCGTAAGGCCCATCCTCGTCAACAGTCTCAATGACCACCGGTGTCAAGGAAATGGCGTCTTTGGCGGTCAGGATCTTGTAATCGCGGAAATTGGGGTTCATATTTCGCCCCTTTTCCAGAATAACCTGTTCCGTAAGGGCGTATCCAACTCCCATCAGAACCCCTCCATGGACTTGGCCGTCCAGCAACAAGGGGTTGATGGCCCGACCGACATCATGGGCCGCCACGTAGTCCAAAATCTCTACTTTACCGGTCTCTTCGTCCACTTTAACCCGTACGCCATGGGCGCCGAAGGAATAGGTGGCCGACAAATTGCCTCGAAAATCACGGTCCATATTCTCATTGGGCGGATCATAAAAACAGTCAGCCATCATCATCCGACCGCCGTGAGAAAAATGGGAGTTCCGCAGTAATTTTGCAAGCGGCAATTGCGATGAGGGGTCGCCTTTGACAAAGAAAGCCCGATCCTTTAAGACCAAGTCGTCCACACTAACTTTAAGCGCCTTGGAAGCCATCTCCATAAGGCGATGTCGTATTATTTTTGCCGCGCCCAGAGCGGAGTTGCCAGCCACAAATGTGGTGCGGCTCGCATGGGCTCCCACGTCCCAAGGACATGTGTCCGTGTCTTGATGGAGGATATGGACGTCCTCCACTTTGATTCCCAGTTGTTCCGCCACGATTTGAGCCAGCACGGTTTCGGAGCCTTGACCCATATCCGAAGCGCCGGTGAACACCTGCGCCTTGCCATAATCATCCATTTTGATGATCGTCCCGCAGCCGTCGGATTTGTAAATTCGGGCTCCGCCACCAACATGAATCAGAGACGCTACGCCGACGCCCACCCCCGTTTCCTTGGCGCGACCCGGTTCCAGCTTTTCTGAGACCGCTTCGATGCACTCGGGAAGGCCACAGGTGGTGATGCGAAAACCCTGGGGCGTGACATCACCCGGCTGGTTGCAGTTGATGCGTCTTAGTTCCATACGGTCGATGCCGGCAGCTTCCGCAAGCATATCCATGGCGCTCTCGATGGCAAAGGTCGCCTGGGGATTGCCGTAACCACGCATGGCTTGCGAGTAAGTGTTGTTGGTATACACGCATTTGGCTACATAGCGAACGTTTGGCACACGGTAAAGGGAGGTGATCGGCATCATCATTACCGACGGGGTGGTGACGCCCCACGAAGTATAGGCGCCGTTGTCCAGTACCATTGACATGTCGCGATAGAGCAGCTTGCCGTCCTTGTCGCAACCCATGGAAATGTGGATAATAGTTGGCTGACGGGTGGATGTGGCCACGAATTCTTCTTCACGGCTAAACATTATTTTCACTGGACGCCGAGCGTGCCAAGCCAGAAGAATAGCCACGTGTTCGTAGGCATAGGTGTCGAGCTTGCTGCCGAAACCGCCCGCAATGTAAGGTTTGATCACTCGCACGCTCTTGTCTTCAAGCCCTAGAGCCTTTAGCGTTTCCAGGAAATCCTTCTGGGCCAAAGACGGGATTTGCGTATTGGTGTGAATGGTTAGATTGTTGGCGTGGTCAAAATCGGCAATGGCCCCGCTGGTGCCCATGCAACAGTGTGTAACCCAGGTCGTGGTGAACCGTTCCTCAACGGTAAAGGCTGCTTCCTGCTTTGCGGCTTCTACATCGCCGTAATGCAAATTCCAAGGCATTTTGAGAATATTGGTTTTGTGGTTTTCATGGATCAGAGGCGCATCGGGCTTCATCGCCTCTTCGGGATCGAAAATTGCCGGAAGCGCCTCATAGGTAACTTCAATTAGATCAATCGCTTTCTTGGCGGTTTCCGGATCCGTGGCCGCGACCGCCGCCACTTCGTCCCGATATGATCGCACTTTCCCAGCCTTCAAAGGCGGGTTGTCCTTGTAAACTCCCATGCGAACGGGCGGAATATCCTCGCCTGTCAAAATCACGCGCACGCCCGGTAAAGATTTGGCCTTTTCACTATCAATTTTTACGATACGAGCGTGGGGATATTTGCTGTAAAGAATCCTGCCGTAGAGCATACCGGGTAGTTTCACATCTTGAATATATTGAGCCCGGCCAGTCGCTTTATCTACGGCATCAACCTTCGGGACCCGCTTGCCAATCGATGTAAACTCTTGTGTAGTTTCCATTCTTCATCCCGTCCTTTACTGTTCGTGCATAAAGTGAATGAGCTGCCACCGGTCGTTAGAATCCGCAAAGCATCATGTTTCGGGGCGCTGGGGCTTCGAAATTAAACCCCTTGGTACACCACGCCTGAAGACAACCGCCAGCCGTTCTACAAGTCGGAAGGCCCCCCGGTTTGCCGGACCACCACCTCCACGTCGTCGGAACTTTTATCGATAACAGCCTTCACAGATTCGAAAATCGGGACATATCCCGTGCAGCGGCATAGGTTCCCGGCCAATGCGTGTTTAATTTCGGCCTCACTCGGATACGGATTTTCGTCCAAGAGGGCTTTAGCCGACAAAATCATACCAGGACTGCAAAAACCGCATTGAATCCCACCGTTCTCTACAAAGGATTTCTGCAGCGGATGCAGGGTCCCATCTGCGGCCGCGAGTCCCTCTATGGTCAAAACCTCTGCGCCGTCGACCTCCACGGCGGAGTAAAGACATGAATTAACAGCCATCCCATCGACAATGACCGTACAGGCGCCGCATTCACCGCTGCCGCAGCCTTCCTTGGTGCCTGTCAGACCCAGCTCTTCGCGCAACAGGTGTAGCAGCGTCCAATGGTCCTCCATCATCATCTGCATTTGATTACCGTTCAATTTGAATTTCACTTCTCTGGACATGTAAAAAGCCTCCAACAGGGTTTGGAACTTGAATTTAGAGCGCCTCCACCGTGACTGCAAAACCAGCAAGAATAGGCCGCTACCGGGCCTGAAACTGGAAGCTATGGCCGATTCGCAGTCGGTGTCATACGGGATCCGGCAGTGAGCAGTAATCTGCGATTAGAGGCACGCGTTCTCTCAGTCATTAGGCCTCCATTGCCTTGATTCTTTCCAAGCATTTCATGCCCATTCTTCGCACATACACAGCCACCATTTCGCGGCGGTACCAAGCCAAGCCGCGAATACTGTCTCTCACCAGCGATTCCTTCGCCGCCAGATTGCCGGCTTCACTCAGGGTTTCTTCAGTGATTTCTTTTCCAACCAAATACTGCTCGGCGCTTAATGTACGAATCGGGGTCGGCGCTGCTACTCCCAGAGCCACGCGAGCCTTGGCGCAACGGTTCGAGCCCTCTTCAAGACTGAGCAGCACTCCTACGCCAATGAGGGGAAGCTCCATGGCAGCCCGGCGACCGAATTTCTGGTACGCCCCACCGGTACGAGCCGGCTGCTTGGGAACGATAATTTCGGTAAGGATTTCTCCCGGATCCAGCACAGTTTGTCCAGGACCTTCGAAAAAACGAACCAAATCTACATTGCGCTCACCTGCGGCGCCGTAGATGCTGACGCGCGCATCCAGGGCTATCAGCGGTATTGCGCCATCAGCCGAGGGAACCGCATTGACCAGATTGCCCCCGATGGAGGCCACGTTGCGGATTTGCACCGAACCGATATTCTGTGCAGCATCATGTATAATGGGATATTGCAGCTTGATCAACGCGGATCTTTCCAGCGTACGGTGGGTGACGAAGGCCCCGATATGCAACTCACCGGTGTCCGAATTTAGTTGCACTTGAGCGTGTCCCGCAATGTGTTTCAGGGAGATCAGATAGTCAGGGGCCATCTTCCCGGACTTGATCTTGACCATCACATCTGTGCCCCCGACTACGTACTTGGCCCCGTCACCGTGTGATTGATACAATGAGACGGCTTCATCAAGTGTTTTCGGAACTAAGTATGTGAATTTCTTCATCGCAACCTCGGCTTGGTGGATATTGAATTCGAAAAGCCAATGCATTCCGAAGACAAATTACAGTATGGGATTTCTCATGACTGATAGTTGTAGAACACTCGCTTGGATATTCGGGCCGAGCGAGGGAGTGAAGGATAATCATTTGTCTTAAGATCGCTCCTCAAGGTGACAGTTCTTTTCATAACGATGCCCTTTTGGATTTGATCCGAGTGGTACTGCGCCTTCTCGACGAGAAGGGGTACAAAAATCCCGGGCACGATAAACCTCCACAATAGAATGCGATTGTTAACCGGCAATTATCGAGAGACAGCACGTGCACAGAGTTCCTATCACCTAGCCGCTTTGGTACGGAAAGCGGTAGTCGCCGCTGCATCCACCGTAAGGCTGTCGGGGGCAATAATCACGCCGTAATCTTCACGGGCTTTTTCGATGCTGACATAACCGTTTTGAACGTCTTCAGCGACATCTGCAGGGTCGCGCTCGAACGGATTTCCGTAACCGCCGCCGCCAGCACTGTAGAAAGCCACTCGGTCACCAGGTGAGGCGAAGGTTAGACCGCTGGAATCGGCGTTCTCTTCGTTCTTAAGAAATCTGGCTTTGGAGCCATTACCGCCACCGAAAAGACCCTCAGGCGGATAGTGAAAGCGGCCGGCCTGCACGGCTATCGTAGTAGGCCCGGATGGGGCCAGCTCGTCATCTGGCACACGAATGATTTTTCTGCGACCCAAACCACCTCGTTTTTTCCCTGGACCACCCGAATCCGGAACAAGGCAACGTTCTTCAACAATGAGCGGAGTATCGCTTTCGAAGATTTCCACAGGCGTGTTGGCGCCGTTGGCGGGAAAGATTGCGCAATGGTGTCCGTCCATGGAGCTGCTCGCGCCCATTCCTCCCCCACGTATGATCATTGTGAGCCAGGGTTTCCCATTGTGACGCCGGCCGTAAAGTATGTTTGTCTGGGCCGGAGTGCCGCCGCTGCCGGCTATGATTCGATCGGGGACCGCCGGCGCAAGGGCACGGAAGACCATTTCAGTCATGAAATGTCCTACCTGCATCCGAGCCGCCACCGGCGCCGGAAAACTGCAGTTGACGACGGAGCTCTCGGGGGCTGTCATTTTCACTGGCCGAGTAGCGCCTTCGTTGATGGGGACTTCCGGATCGAAAGCGCTTTTTATGGCCATAAAGACGTACGTATAAGTAAAGTTGTACACGACATTCACGCCCCAATTAACCTGTGGGGAGGTGCCGTCAAAATCCACCAGAATGTCACTTCCCTTGACATCAACAGTCAGGGCGATGGTTATGTCATCGCGTTTGCCGGCCCCTTCGATGACCCCTTTATAGGGATAGCGCCCATCGGGAATTTTGGTGATTGCCTGACGCATGCTGGATTCCGTCCGGTTTATGATTTCACCAGCCAAGTCATCCAAGCTATCAAGTCCCTCGTCGGATAGCATTTCAACCACTTTTTCGGCGCAAACATGATTAGAAGCCACCTGGGAACGAATATCGCCGATGACCTCCTCTGGCGTGCGCACATTCCATCGGATCAGATTCAATACGGATTCATTAGGGACCCCGGCTTCGTAAAGTTTCAAGGGAGGAATAAAGAGCCCTTCCTCATATACTTCGCGGTTATCAGAAGCGACGCGCCCGCCGATATCGGAATGGTGGAACACGCAGGCCGTGAAGGCAACAATGCGGTCTTTGTAAAAGACAGGGCTTAAGACGCAGACATCATTCAAGTGTCCGGCTAGCAACCAGGGATCATTGACAATGATGACATCACCCGGTCGATATTCTGAACTAGGAAAAGCGTGGATAATCTTCTTTACCCCCCTCGACATTGCGCCGGCCTGGCCGGGAGTGCAGAGGGTGCCCTGCACAAGCTCGTTGCCCTGGCTATCGGTGAACATGCATGTGTAATCGTGGGCGTCACGCAGCAGGCTTGAAAAGGCGGTGCGCGCGACCGAAGCATCGGCTTCGTCCACGATGGAAATCAACCGGCGCCAAAGAATTTCAAGGGTAATCGGATCGAACTTGTGTGGCATGTTCAATCTCTCCTTCAGAGGTCGAAAGTGCATTTCAGGAGGCTGCTTGGTATATAACGCTTCCAATGAGTGGTTTGAAAGAGTTCATGCCCACCCGGGAACGGGAAACAATCAGATTCCTGCCGCCCTATCAAATGTGATCCATACAAAGCCATGGTCATCTACCGAAGCGTGAGCGTCTTCACCTAGGACTATGGTAGATTCTTTTTCTTCCACGATGGCCGGGCCCTCAATTTTGGCCCCGGAAAACAACTTCAGCCGATCGACCACCGTAAATGAGATGTATTTCTTCTGAATCAGAGAGTAAGCTTGACGCTCACCCTTGATGCAGTCCTGTAATGTCCCGTTGCTGGCAGTAAGGTGCGGAATTCGGAAGGGACGTTCCGGAAGGCTGGCTCGCACCCTAAAAGTGATGAATTCCACCCGAGTATCCGGGTAGGTGCGACCGTACAGCCGTTTGTAGGTCTCATCGAAAAGGTCACGGATTTCATGCTGTTGCCATTTATGGAAAGCCTTGTTGGCGATGGGCAAATTCGTCTCGGCACCTTGGCCCACAAAACGCATGTCAATCGAGCGGGCAAAGCTGATGTCCTCCGCCCTACCGCTTTGCTGCAGGATGGCCGAAGCTTCCTTTTCCAAATCCGTAAAGAATTTTTCGATGCTGTTGAAATCCGCCTCATCCAAAGCAACGCGATGGCTGCGCACGAGATCGAATGCCACAGGAGCGGTGAAAAAGCCTAGGGCCGAGCCAACGCCAGCCAGGGGTGGCACGATTATCCGCGGAGCGCCTATTTTGCGCGCAAGCCCGTAAGCATGTACTGGCCCGGCGCCACCGAAGGCAGCCACGGTGACGCTATTGGGATTGCCGCCTTTTTCGGCGATATGGGTTTTGGCTGCCGCTGCCATGGTTTCGTTAATCAAATCATGGATGCCGAACGCGGCTTCCGTAACCGTGGTGTTCAGGGGCTTGGCAATCTTGTTTTCAACTGCTTCATAGGCGGAGTCCAAATTCAACGGCATGGTGCCGCCCAAAAAATAGTTTGGATCCAAATAGCCTAGGATCAAATCGGCATCGGTAACCGTGGGGTTCTGTCCGCCCAGGCTGTAACTGGCCGGCCCCGGATCTGCTCCGGCGCTCTCCGGCCCTACCTGTAGAAGACCCATTTTGCTGATGCGGGCGATGCTACCCCCGCCCGCGCCAATTTCCATAAGATCGACCACCGGCACCTGAATGGGCAATCCGCTGCCTTTCTTGAAACGCTGCACGCGGCCCACTTCGAATGTTGAAACCAATCCGGCCTCTCCTTTTTGAATGAGGCACGATTTGGCGGTAGTTCCCCCCATGTCGAAGCAAAAGATATCTTTGATGTCAAACATGCGGCCGTAGTGTTGCGAAGCGATCACTGCCGCGGTAGGACCTGATTCGATGATGCGTACCGGAAATTCACAGGCCGTAGCGACGGTGGTGATGCTGCCGCTGGACAGCATTATAAACAGCTTGCCGTCGAACCCGAGTGATTGCAGGCGAGAGGAGAGTTTCTGCAGGTATTTTACGGTAATAGGTTTCACATACGCGTTGGTGGCGGTGGTGGAAGTTCGCTCGTACTCTCGGATTTGAGGCAGCACTTCGTAGGATGCGGACACGGACAGGTCCGGCGCCAGTTCATTGACCAATGCCTTAATTTTTGCCTCGTGTTCCGGATTTTCGTAAGAATTGATCAAGCAGATTGCCACCGACTCAACCCCGGCCTCCTGGAGGGAACGCAAAGCCTGTTTGGCCTGATCGATATCCAGCGGGCGTAAGACGCGGCCGTCGCTGGCTATCCGCTCATCCACTTCAACTCTCAGGGCACGAGGAACCAGGGGCGGTGGGTATTCGGAAAAAATGTCGTACGCATCGTACCTGATTTCACGCCCGAGTTCCAAAACGTCCCGGAATCCCTTGGTGGTTATCAGCCCGGTACGGGCGCCTTTCCTTTCGATAATAGCGTTAATGACCAACGTGGTGCCGTGGATAATCTCGGCCACCTCCGGCACAAAATCAGGAGTTTGCTCCTTCAGCGCCAATATGCCGGTTTCGACGGCATCCGAAGGGTCGGACGGCGTGGTCAAGCATTTGTAGATCGAAAACGTGCCGGTTTCATCGTTGACCAGAACAAAATCGGTAAAGGTACCGCCGATGTCACAACCTAAACGAAATGGCCTGTCTTTCATGAATTCTCCGGTATTGCCCTTGACGCAAAAAATCTTTACCTAATTACGCCGCTGCCGATGGCCGTGTCAAACTTGAACCCGGCCTTCGTGTGCGGATTAGAATATGCATGGTTCGTCCCACTGACGGAAAACATCTATGAAAATACCGCCATTTTACCCGCGGTGGAATAGAAAATTTTCACGCCAACTTTGGATCCACGATCATGCCCGCCCAGACCTGATTTTGCGATAAGGGTGAGTATTCTATTCTTTCCTCGCATGCTTCCTTCCATTCGCCAGGATTTACGCCGATGGATCAAATTGGTTTTGGTCGTATTGATCCAGGATGGCTGCAAGCCCTCTCAAAACATGTTCCCTGACCAGTAGTTCCACATCCTCCTCTTGCCGCTTTTGCATCATGGCCAACATTTTTCGGTGGTCCTGGTGGCTGGCCAGAGCTAGGGTCTTATTCTTGAGGATTATCTTGCGAAACCGAAGAAATTGGTCCTTAAAATCGTTGATGACTTTGATTAGGATGCGATTGCGGCTCAACGCGTAAAGCATATCATGAAGTTCGGTATTGATCTTGGGCAGGGCTTCCAGGTCATCCATTTTCAGGTGCTTTTCAAACTGGTCAATTTTCCGAAATAGGGGCTTCAGATCCCCCGGCCCGTGCTCGACGGTAGCCAACCGCGCCGCATACCCTTCCAACACTGCGCGAATACCAAAAGAGTCTTCGATATCCTCCCGGGTCAATCTCGTCACCGTGTAACCGCCGTGTTGCAGCTTTGTCAGGAGCCCTTCACGTTCGAGCTTGTGAATCGCCTCCCGAACCGGTGTACGGCTCACACCCATGATTGAGGCAATATGGCTTTCCACAACCCGGCTGCCGGAAGAGATATCGCCGCAGGTAATGGCATGTTTCAAAAGCTCAAAGATATTCTGACCGGCGGATTTCCGTTCCGCCAATGGCTTTAAGGCGAGTGCAAAGCTGTCCGTCTCGGTATTCATCTGTTCTTTTATTCCCCGGGAAAGATGTCCATCGGAAAGGTCAAAGGCAGACCTTACCCGAGTCCCACATTCGGGAATCAAAGTCCGGCCCAGCCTGCGATGTTACACTGCAATACTTCGTGCGTGCCCCCGCCGTTGAGTAAAAAGCGCGTGTCACGGAAATAACGCTGAGCAGTGTATTCCATGGAATAGCCATAACCTGCGAAAATACGGGTACATTCGTCGGCAGCGCTGCATGCGGCCTCAGTGGCAAAGTATTTGGCCATAGAGGCTTCCTTCAAAGCCTCCTGGCCCGCGTCGATCATGGCTGTGGCCCTATAGGTCAGCAGTTTCGAGGCCTCCAGATTGGTGGCCATGTTGGCAACCTTGGCCTGGATGAGCTGGAATTTGCCAATAGGTTTCCCGGATGCAACCCGCTGCGTTGCGTACTTGATAGAATCATCCATTACAGCCCGCTGCAATCCAATGGCCAGAGAGGCTGTCATGGCTCGAATCTCGGCAATAATTTTGAGAAAAGCATTCAGCCCCTCTCCTTTTGGTGTCAATCGATATTCTTTAGGAACCAAAACGTCTTTGAAGGCTACCTCACAGATGGGCGTTGTACGGGTCCCCAAACAATCAAACCGCGGACTGATCGAAACTCCAGGGAAATGGCGCGGTACGAAAAAGTATCCTATCCCGCGTAGCCTTTTACTGGGATCGGTCTGACACATGACCGTATAAAAACTGGCTTCAGGCCCATCAGTAACCCAAGTCTTCATGCCGGCGATCAGATACCCATCATCGACCTCGGTCGCCCGTGTGGTTATAGCGCCCAAATCGGAACCCGCATCGGGTTCCGTCATACAAAAACAGCCAATTTTCTCACCCCGCATCGCAGGCAAAAAATATTCTTCGCGCATCTCGTCTGTCCCGTAATGGAACAGAAAATTCGTGCCCATCAAACATTGCATTGCGGTAATGGACGCAACACTCACGAGGCCCCGAGCGATCTCTTCGCAGATGACGCAATACAAGGTCGTATTGCCGCCCGCGCCGCCCTTGTTTAGCGGATAGCGAATCCCGAAAATCCCCATCTCGGCCAACTTATGAAAAATCTCTCTCGGGAACTCGGCCTTTTTATCCAACTCTTGGGCTATTGGAATGATTTCCTTGTCAACAAATCGCGCTATATTCTTTCGAATCAGTTCTTCCGAATTTGATCTTATCATTTAGGAGATCCTTACTCAGCAGGTTTCTTATTCGCCATCAATCGTAAGTGACTTCGCGGGCTGTCTGAAGTTGTCTGGTCAACTCCGGGACTACGTCAAACAGGTCCCCCACGATCCCCCAGTCGGCTACCTTAAAGATGGGCACGTACGGGTCTTTGTTTATGGCCACAATGAATTTGGAATCCATCATTCCAGCCCGATGCTGAATGGCCCCGGATAAGCCGCACGCAATATAAAGGTCCGGCCGAACAGTCACGCCGGTCTGGCCGACTTGGCTGGAAGCAGGTATCCAACCTTCCTCGAATGCCACACGCGTACCGGCTAATTCCCCGCCCAAAACCTCAGCCAATTCACGGAGGAGTCCGAAACCGGCCGGATCATTGACTCCCCTACCTCCCGCCACAATGATCTTTGCTTGAGACAGATCCACATGTGTCCTGGCCTCCTTGACAACTTCCAAGGTCTTGGTGCGAATTTGTTCCTCCGTTAGCTTAGTGACGTGCGTGATGACAGTCCCTTTTTTGCCGGGAGTGGGTATTGCTTCCATGACGCCTGGCCTAACAGTAGCCATTTGGGGACGTGAAAAACGGTTGGCAATGGTTGCCATGACATTGCCGCCAAAAGCGGGCCGTGTCTGCCACAGGATACATTCCGCAGGGTCGATGGAAAGCTCCGTGCAATCCGCTGTTAATCCCGAACCGATGCGTTTGGAAACCCTCGGAGCAAGATCACGACCGATATGAGTAGCACCCATGAGCAGAATGTTGGGCTTGTGTGCAACAACGAGCTCTTGGAAGACATGAGCGTAGGCCTCGGTACGGTAGTCCTTTAAGACGGCATCCTCGACCAAATGGACTTTATCAGCGCCGAATGCAATTAAGGTGCTGGCAATGCCGGACACATGGTCGCCGATCAAAATCGCCCCTATTTCTTGATTGAGATCCTTGGCCAATCCTTGCGCCCTACCCAACAACTCCAAAGAAACCCTGTTCAGTTCCCCACCGCGTTGTTCTGCGAATACCCAAACTCCCTTATGATCGGAGAAATCAGGCACGACCCTCGGTTTCGCATCGGTGAGGATCGCCTCGTTGCGGCATGCATCCATGCAAGCGCCGCAACCTGTACAACGCTCTCTGACATGAGCCTTACCATCTTTTATTTCCATGGCGTCATACGGGCATGCCCGCGTACAACGGCGACACCCGTCACAAAGATCGATTTCAACCCAGACTGCCATAATTACCTCGTATACTCATGAACCCTTCTTGAAGAGCAGCTGACTGCTTGTTTCAGGAACTGCAGGCATTACTTTTTTATGATGTTTCCGCTATAGGTGGTCGCACTAGCTTGTTTTCTTTAAAGCGCTCGATGAGGCTTTGCGCCACGTTGAACGTGCTGCCCTCCAAGAATTCACCCTGACGTTCGAATTTAGGGGCGAAGGTCTTAATGACATGAGTGAGCGACCCCTCCAAACCTATCTCCGCGGTGGTTACACCGATATCCGCGGCGTTCCAAACCTCAATAGGCGCCTTTTCGCGGCATGCCAGGATCAGCGCGGAAACCAGCGGATAGCGGGGCTGTTTTTCGCCGGCGATAATGGTCAAAAGCGCAGGCAAACTGCATTGGACACGCTCGTACCCGTCTTCCATCCGGCGTTTAACCACGATATAATCCGGCTTAACCGATTCAATATCGAAAACGTAGGTCACCTGGGGCAGGTTCAAGAAATCTGCCACCTGGGGGCCGACTTGGGCAGTGTCACCGTCAATGGCCTGTCGGCCAGCCAATACGAGATCGAATTCCCCCGCATGTTCAATAGCTTTTCCGAGCGTAAACGAGGTGGCCCAAGTATCTGCGCCGGCGAAAGCCCGATCCGACAGCAAAATGGCTCGATCCGCACCCATTCCTATGGCTTCGGACAGAGCGTCGATTGCTTGGGGAGGGCCCATGGTCAGAACCGTTATCGTGGCGCCACAGGTTTCTTTCAATGTAACCGCCGTCTCCAACGCGTGAAGATCATCGGGATTGACTATTGTCTCAACACCCTCACGAATTAGGTTACCAGTCTTGGGATCGAGTTTAACTTCGGTGGTATCGGGAACCTGTTTGATTAACACAATAATATTCATTTCTTTCAGCGTGGCTCCTGGTTGGTTTGGCGCTTTTTGTGAAACTTAGATAATGCCATCCGTTTTGAGTTTGGCTATATCTTCGTCTGAAAACCCCAATCGTCCGTAATAGTCGCTGTTGTGTTCTCCAAAACGGGGAGGAAAGGTCATTCGGCGCTCGCTGCTTTCCAGAAAGGCAGTCATATTCGGAGGAGGCGCAAGAGTGATACTGGTCTTCGTTTTGGGATCGTAGGCTGAAAGAAGCCGCCTCTGAACAAGTGGGTCTGCGATGCTGTCGCGGATGGAATTGATTTTGCTCACAGGCACGGTCATTGACGTGAAAAATTCTATCAACGCTTCGGAGGTGTGCCCGCGTGTAATGGCGTCGAGTGCGGCGTTCAAATTGGTGATGTCTTTGATTCGCCCCGAGTTTTTTTCGTATTCCGGCCTGTCAAGGGAATGGAAAAGCTCCTTGGAGACCATGGCTTTCCATTGGCGATCGTTGCCCACCGCGAGATAGATGAATCCATTCTTGGTCTGATAAACGGAAACGGGAGCAAAAAATTCGTGCGTGTTGCCGCGACGGGTAATAATCTTCTCAAAAGATGCCGTCATCGTTATGGGAACTGTCAGCCAAGAGACCGATGATTCGAACATTGACAAATCGATTCGGGCGCCTCGGCCTGAGACAGCTCGGTTGAAAAGGGCCTTCATCAACAAGCCATATGCGTGTTCGCTGGTACCCATGTCAGGGAGTGGAATACCCAACACCTGAGGATCACCGTCGGGCGGGCCGGTGAGCTCCATCAGGCCGGAGCGAGCCTGAAGAATGGGATCGTAAGCGCCTTCGTCGTTGTTCGGACCAAAACCGGTGACGCCCATCCATATAATATCTTCCTTGACAGCCTTCAGGATTTCATAGTCAACGCCAAGTTTTTGATAATTCTTAGGCAACTGGTTTGTGATGAAGATATCAATGTTCAATTCTTTGATCAGCTTCTGAAAGAGCTCTCGCCCTTTGGGCTCGGCCAAGTTCAGGGTGAGAGCCTTTTTGCCTGCGTTGATACAAAGAAAATAGGCATTCATACGGTCTTCGTTGAGTACGTTATCTCCGATCATGCGGTTGGGGTCACCGTAAACCGGGTGTTCGAGACGGATAACTTCCATGCCGTCCATGGCCAGCCTATAGGTTAGATATGGCACGACCGTTGCCTGCTCCAAGGAAAGAACCTTCAGATTTCTCACAGCTTCCATAATCGTCTCCTGGGTTTGACGGCGGTACGAGACGGCTCTCGGTAGTAAGGCTATCCTGTGCGAAAAATTATTTCTCGACTTCGTGGACGGTGTACTGTATACAATATGCCCGCTTTGATATCGTACCTCCCGACCCCGTGTCAAGACTTATCTCTCGTCAGGACGTGCTTGGAGGGTCCTGCCCAATGGCAAGCTAATGAACGTATCAAAAGCGGCTTTTCGGCCAGGGTTACGACCGCTCGGCCTTCCTCCTAGCAGAAGCGAACAGCGAGGGTTTTGGAGACCGGCTTCTTTTTTTTCCTTCCTGATCGGTACCCCGAGCCCAATGAAGCCGTTGTGTGTCAGTCATCGGTCAGTGTCATGCAAGAGGGCAACCTCAACCATGGGGAAGGAGACATTGCTTGAAAGTCAAAGAAATAGACCACATCTGCTTTGCAGTCAGGAGTCTGGACGAAGCCCGCAAGGTCTACGAAGGGACCATGGGGCTTGAACCGGCATGCGAGTACGTCGCCCAGGAAGAGTCCATACGGGTTATCCGCTATTACGTTGGAAGCGTGGCCGTGGAGATTATGGAACCGACGCAGTTGGACTGCGAAGTGGGCAAGTTCCTGGAGAGCCGGGGCGAGGGTGTCTTTCTCATAGCATACCGAGTTGAGGACGTGGAAGAAGCCTTGCAGGAAGTGCAAGCGGCGGGTCGACTGACCATCGATCGAAAGCCACGCTACCTTATGGGAAACCGATACGCATTTATAGATCCCCCCAAGGCGCTACATGGGGTCCTGACCGAGATACTGGACGGAGAATTCATCAACCCCACTGGGAAAGAGCAGGAGAGAGCCCTGTGAGACGGTTTTTTGAGGTAAAGGAAACTTCACGGAACGAGTAGAGTTCGGCTTAGGGACGCTGACCGAGTGCCTGCCATTGTCCACTTTATGCCCGGCGAGCGGATGGATCCACAAGAAATCATCGGCTACTGCCGAGGGAGGCTCGCAGGGAACAAATGCCCCACGTCCATCGAAGTCTCAGGCATTCTGCCTCGAACCCCGTCCGGCAAGGTGCAGAAAAACCTGCTTCGCGCAGGACACTGGAAAGACGGTGATCGCAACATCTCTTAGCCGTCCCTTAAAATAGTCTTCGAATCAAAGTCGCTCCCTGCCCCATCTCAGTGACTCTTGAACTGTGCAAGCTGTTTGAGAGAAATGATGTCCGCCGCGAGTTGACAATATTGAATGCTCAATCTATCAGATCCTAGTTACTCCCAAGGAGGCACCGAATGGATTTCACACTGACCGACGACCAGAAACAAATTGTGGATGCCGCGCGAAAATTCGCGCGGAACGAATTTCCGAAAGTGGCAAGAGAATGTGACCGAGAGGAGAAGTTTCCTCACGACGTGTGGACAAAAGCCGGCGAACTCGGATTCATGGGCATCTTCATCACACCTCAATATGGAGGTCTAGGATTGGGGTATCTCGAGCATGCCATGGTCATGGAAGAGTTCTGGCGAGTGGATCCAGGGGTAGGGAACATTTTGCTAACAGTATTCGGTGCGGAAATTATAGGAGCGTTTGGTACTGAAGAGCAGAAAAGTAAGTACCTGGTACCCATTGCCGAAGGCAAAGCCATCATGAGTTGCGCCATTACCGAGCCAAATGCCGGCAGCGACATTTTCAGCGTTAGAACCCGGGCAACTAAGACCTCCGACGGCTATGTTATTAACGGAACGAAACAATTCATCACCAACGGCAGCATTGCCGATCTTGTGCTCGTCTTGTGCGTAACCAACCAGGATGCGGTCAAACCTACGCAGCGGTTTAGCTTCGTAATCGTTGAAAAGGGCCGAAAAGGATTCACGGCCAATAAGCTTCAGGGGAAGATGGGAATCCGCGCGTCGGACACAGCGGAACTCTCTTTCGACGACGTTGTCGTTCCGCTGGAAAACCTCCTGGGTGTCAAGGAGGGCATGGGCTTCAACCATGTGATGCACTTGTTCAACATCAATCGAGTGGTTGCAGCCGCCCAGGGGGTGGGTGTGGCACAGGGGGCATTCGACAAGGCTGTCGCTTACATTCAAGAGCGTGTCCAGTTCGGTTCACCCCTAGCATCATTTCAGGGTCTTCAGTTCAAGGTTGCAGACATGGCCGCTCGGATCGAAAGCGCGCGTGCACTCTACCACAAAGCTGCTTGGTTGATCGACCACGGCCAGGTAGATAGAAAATTAGTGTCCATAGCAAAGCTGGTTGCGGGAGAAACCGCGGTCCGTGTGACCGACGATGCCCTTCAGCTGCATGGCGGGTACGGATACATGGACGAATACGATGTCGAGCGTTTTTACCGTGATGCGAAAATAGTGGAAATTTACGAAGGGGCCAAAGAAATAGAAAAGATCACTATCGCAAGAGAAATTGTCGGCAAGCAGTGAGGATGCTCAGGCGAGAATCCTTTTGCACCCCGTCCTGGGAGGTCTTCCCCGGGGTTATTCTGGACCTGATGTACTGGTACCCTGCGCACAGGCGCGTTCGTATCGTCGATTGGTTCATGGAAGCGATCCCGCGACTTCCGGGGTAATAGGGGGCCACCGTCGGGGTGGCTTCTTGACGCCTTCACAGGTGTCGCTGGGTTGGCCGGTTGGCAGTGGCTGTTCCTCGTGGAGGGACAAAAGCGCAAAAAAACCGTGCTGTGTCACTCAGCGCCGATGACGGAAAATCCGGACGCTTTTCGCGGCTATCTTATACCCATCCTCAATGAATTGGGTCAGCGGTTGCCAAAATCATAATGGCCATTTCAAACAAAGGAGAATTTCTGCAATGAAGATAGTCCGAGTCGCTGTAGTCCAGGACGCGCCGGTAGTCTTCGACCGGGAGGCCACACTTGCAAAAACCAACCAGTTGATTGCGAGTGCAGCGAATACTGGAGCCCGGCTAATACTTTTTCCGGAGGCCTTTATCTCCGGCTATCCGAAGGGACTCGACTTCGGCGCCAGACTCGGCATGCGCTTCCCCTATGGTCGAGATGATTTTCTCCGTTATTTGGAGAGCGCAGTAGAAGTACCGGGAGAAGCCACGCACCTCCTCGGCCAGGCGGCCAAAGAACATGGCGTATATCTAACCATAGGTGTGATAGAACGTGAGGGAGGCACTCTCTATTGCACTGCTCTGTTCTTCTCCGACGAGGGGAAACTTCTGGGTAAGCATCGCAAACTAATGCCGACAGCTATGGAACGGCTGGTCTGGGGCTTCGGCGACGGTTCCACCATGCAGGTCTTTGACACGCCAGTAGGTAAGATTGGAGCAGTGATCTGCTGGGAAAACTATATGCCCCTCTTCCGAACCTACATGTACTCGCAGGGCATACAATTGTACTGTGCGCCAACCGCGGATGATCGAGATACGTGGCTGCCATCCATGCAACATGTTGCACTGGAAGGTCGCTGCTTTGTTCTGAGTTGCTGCCAGTATTTGCTGAGAAAAGATTGCCCCGAGCAATACACTTCGATCCAAGGCGATGATCCCGAAACCGTGCTGATGCGAGGCGGCAGCTGCATCGTGGGACCGCTGGGGCAGGTATTGGCAGGCCCCAACTTCGAGGGCCCGTGCATACTTACCGCTGACTTGGATCTGGGCGACATTGGAAGGGGCAAGTATGATCTGGATGCCGTCGGGCATTACGCGAGACCGGACGTGTTTCGATTACACGTGAACTTACGCGCGACCCCACCTGTAAAAGCATGGGATAGTACCTGAGCAAGACCCATTTGGCTCGAAAATGGAATAATGTTTAGTCCAAGCCTTGCCCTATACTGAATCACATCCTGGATCTTGTTGGGGGGAAGCTCAGAAGACACATGCGGGGCCGAAAGTGTTATTTCGAAGGGCTCCGGTGTACGCCGTTATTTGATCGAGTTTCCGACCCATCATTCCCCAACATTTGGCTGCCCTGTAAGGCAATTAGTGATATAGCCGGCGCCATGTATCATTCGCCCTAAATACCGGTCTCCGCCTACTTCACTTGTCCCGAATATAATTCTCATGTTGACACGTGCAATAGGGCGGCTTTCTCGAGCCGCTTGAAATCAGATGTTGTGGCTTTGGCAAAATTGGAGTACGGCACAATCCGAGTCAATCATGACGATCAGCGTCAAAAAGTGTCGTCCTGCGTAGAACCTGCTGCAGCGCTTCACTAACCAGCCTGAAGTTTGCGAAATAGCAAAGCTATAACTAGATTATTTAAATGGTTGGCATGATCCTGTTGCAGAGTATGACGGATTCCGGACAGGCACGCCGTGGCAAATAGCGGAGACAACGATGGCATCAAGGGATAAACTGGATCTATCAAACAAGAACTTTCTGGACGCACTCGTCGATCATCGCCGTCCGCTGGTCGGCCTCACGATCCTAATCACCGTCGTAATGTTAATGTTTATTCCTCGCCTGGACACCGATCCAACACTGAAGTCCGGCATGGATTCCACTTCTCCGGCGTATCTCCAATACCAAGAGTTTATTAAAATATTCGGGAATGAGGAGTTCATCCTCGTTGCGATTCACAGCAAAGAAGGAACCATCGATTCGGATCTTCTAGCGAGCTTAGGGCAAATAACTCGCACACTGGAAAAAAACGACCAAATCACCGAGGTTATAAGCCTTTCAAACCTGAGGTTCTTTCGAGCAAAGGGTAAGTTGTTCGGAAACTATCCTGTGGTGGCCGTTGATGCAGGCAAACCTCATTTGCCTGACCCGTCGCAGCTAGCGACCATGAAAACAGCTCTCCCGTTCACCGATCTTCTGGTGTCGTCAGACCTCAAAACTGTGGGCGTGCTCGTCCGGATCAAGGAAGAATCGAAGCTTGATACCGTCGCGATCAAGCAGGTGGTGAGCGAGATCGACGAGGTAGTGAAAAACAGGATTCCAGCCGGTTTTGAGCATCGAATAATCGGAGCTCCGCTGATGCGGCAAGCCATCGTCAGGTACAACATTCAGACCGGGATTGTTTTTGGCATCCTATGCATGCTCATAATCACGGTCGTTTCCGTGTAAGTTTTCAAGAGCTTCAAAGTTACCGCTATAACCGTTGTGATCCTGGGTGTGTGCGTCGAGTGGGTCCTCGGACTGATGTCTCTTTTTGAGATACCGCTGAATTCCACTACAGTCCTGTCTTTTGGGTTTATTCCTATAACCACCTTGGAGATCGTGATTCATATGGTGGTTCGGTACCATCAGTTCCACCAGTCCGCCAAAGACAAGATGTCTGCCATCAAACTCGCAGTGCGATGGCTGGCGAGACCCTGTTTTATCTGCTCGGCCACTACTGCTGTGGGATTCGGGGCATTGATGATCAGTTCTATTCCGATGGTCAGGCAGTTGGGATTCATTATGTCCCTGGGAATAATGATTTCCTGCTGCGTGGCCATGGTCTTGATACCCGCTTTCTTCAGCATCATGAAATCTCTAGATAATCCGGAGCGTTCCGGAGTGTTGGGAGACTGGGCGGATATTGTTCTTGAAAAGATCGAAAAAGCCATCTTTCGTTATCACCGACTATTCGTGGGCATGGGGATTGCCATCACCGCAATACTCTTTGCCGGCGTTCCTATGATTCATGGCGATCTCCAAATCCTGCGCATGCTGAGCGATTCCACCACCGTAGTCCGAGACATAAACTTTGTGGAGAAGAAACTCTCGCCGGTAACTTCGGTGGAGCTGCTGGTGGAGGCAACGGACACCAACGCGTTCAAAGATCCTGCGCTGTGGAAGAAAGTGAGGGAATTGCAGGAACGACTCCGCGAGATTCCGGAAGTGTTTGATGTCGATTCCTTCCTCCCGTTGCTGGAGTACCTGAACAGCGTTGTCGGGTCGAGCGCATCACAAGCGAACCTGTTTGAGGATCCCGGCCTGATACCTCAATTAATTCTCCTTAATTCGCTCAGCCCCGATGGGGAACGAATTGCCGGAGGTACCTGAATTCAGATCTTGACACGCTGCACATTTCGGTTCGCATCACGAATTCCCCATCGGTTCCTATTGAGGAAACTATCAACAAAATTCGCATTACAGCGGATTCGGTCATGAAGGGGGTTGCAAAAGTCGCTGTTACCGGCGATATCGCTGTAGTTGCACAACAGGCGTCCGCCCTTATTCGCGATCAGATCCGCTCCATGTTTCTAGCAGCCGCGATCATCACGATTTTAATGATGCTTCAGATGAATTCATCTCTTCTCGGGCTTATATGCCTGCTTCCCAACATTCCACCGGTAGCTGCAGCGTTCGGGATTATGGGCTGGTTCGGGATCTCTCTGGATAATGTGACCGTATTCGCTGCCACAGTTGCCATTGGTCTTGCCGCGGATAACACAATACATTACCTGACCCAATTGAAGCGGGAGATAAGACTGAACCCGGACCAGGGGATGGAAGAGTGCGTCCGTAGGGCTTACCGGCTTACTGCCAAACAGATCGGCTCCTGGTCGGTCGTCACGCTGTTCGCTTTCGTGGCACTCACACTCTCACCGTTTCGGCCGGTGATGTTTTTCGGCATTCTAGGATGCTCTTCCATTTTGCTGGGGTTGTTCGGGGACCTGATATTTCTGCAATCTCTGATTTTGTCATCCAAGATGATAAGGAACACCATCAGAAAACGGATTGACAAAGAGATGGCCATTCAGGCCGATATTAGTGAAATCGCGACAGTGGCCCATCAGTAAAATAAGCTGATTACTGCGTGCAGTCCCGTTTCTTTCCAGCATGAAGCTCTTCAAGTACTAAAACAACGAGGAGGCGAGTGAACCAATTCGTGATCCCATCAAAGATCACCTGTTGACCCCCAAAAGACTCGTTCTTCGTCGTCATCGACTACTAACCCTCCAGGTGAACTCAATCGCCATCATGTTGGAGTTAGACTTCCTCGGTAACTGCTTTTTCGATGGACAATCCGTTGGTGGTCCTTACGGAACTCGATGTCTTAACCGATCGCGACCTGGTATCGCGTCCTGGGGAAGTCAAGAACGATCTAAGATTGGGGACATCAAGATATTTCTGGAAACCGCTCGTTCCCTGGTTTATCTTATGGCGTGGATCAGCCAGATTGTCGACCCACTTTGAGGCCGCAGTGGCCAAGCTTGGGGGACTGGTCATTGGAACCGTTCAATGGCGCATACTTGTCTTCGGCGGATACCGGTATTGTCACGAACACGACGTGGAGCGCATCTTCAGAGATGATATCCTGGTGCGCATTGACGGAAGAAGATCCGATATCCAGAAAGATTATTTCCCGGCTTATGTAAGGATATAGAACATGAATTTTGATTGGACGTCTGAAGAAAAGGCGATTAAGGAGAAACTGGCCCGGATGTTCGATCCGGAGCGACTTCGCGAACTTGAGACTATGGAAGAGGGTGACCCGGCAACGCTCAAGAGCCTCATCCTGAAACATGCTGGTGCCCTTGCCGAAACTGGTTACCTGCACCTTGGTATCGTCCCGGGCGATAGAAAACACACCATGACTCTGGTAGCCGCACAAGAGCAATTGGCTGGCTTATCCGGCTCCTTCTTTCTTGCGGTCGAGACGACCGCGCGCCTCTTTGGTGGTCTGATCGGAGAATTTGGAAAAGGGGAAGCAATCGCTCGGATCAAGGAGCAACTCGGCAAGGGGGAGATTATTGCGGGCGTCGCTGTGTCTGAATCTGATGATGCGGAGTCTCAAACGTCGGCTGTCCAGGATGAGAGCGACTGGGTCATCACTGGAGCCAAAGACTACGTCACCAACGGCCCGATAGCGGATTGGATAGCGGTGACAGCAAACGCGCAGGGTCGGCCGGCCGTTTTTCTCATTCAGCCCGGTCAGCCGGGAGTTGATATCGGCCCAAGGCTGAGAAACGTTGGGCTATAATGGCCTGGCCGTCTCAACTATCCGATTCCACAGGGCAAAGGTCCTTCGCGATTTCGTATTGGGTCCGTTTGACGACGACGCGCATCTGCGATCCCTAAGGCTCATGCAGGATCTCATTCTCACCGTAGCGTCGGTTGGATTGATGCATAGAGTCATGGCATTCACCAAAGCACATGCCGATTCTCATACGCGCGGGGGCAGACCCGTATTTCGATTTCAGGAGATTCGATTCAAAATTGCGGAAATGCTGACCTTGTACCAGACCGCGCAGCTTCTTACGTACAGGGCAGCATGGCTCTATTCGGTAGCTGATCGTGAGGCCGCTACGGTTTTGCATTGTGCCAAGGTTTTCAGCTCTGAGACTGCGGAGCAGGTGGCAAGCGTGGCAATGCAGATATTGGCCGGTCGAGGATATCTTTCCGGAAATCCCGTTGAGCGGGCATGCAGGGACGCCAACTTGGCGGGTATATCGGGAACCACCTGTGAAATCGCCCGCATGTCAATAGCGGACGATCTCTTGGAGCGCTACAGGGTGAATAGTGGCCGAAATTCTTGAGCCCGGAGATCGACCATATTTTAGACAGAGACTCTGAAACCGGTCCACATGAAAATAGGAGGTGCTGTCATTATCGGAATTGAGTTCTCATTTCCCTTTCATCCCTAATTGTTCGAGTCTTTGAAGAGCACATGACCGCTAATCATGCAAATCAGGAAGTGCGATGGGTAGGCCTCTGCTGCGCTTCGCCAGAGTAAATTACCATCAGGAACACCACCGGCTTGCCGTCTGCCGAAACCCCTCCGTGAGGAATGCTGGCATCGAAGTAGATTGCATCTCCTTCTTCCATCATGATCTCTTCTGTCCCGATTTTGAATCGAGCTGTGCCTTCAAGTACAATGAAAAACTCCTGTCCCCTATGATGAAATTTTTTCGTCTCTACCTCGGCTGGGACAGTCAGAATAAAGGGTTCCATGCGGCGACCCGGAAATTTCGGGGCCAGCGGCTCATACGAATAGCCGAACTTGGTCCCCAGCCTCGCCATTGTCTGACGTTCGGCCTTTCTCACAATCGTGTACAGGCATTGGGTAACCTCTTCGGAAAAGAACGCATCCATGGTCACGCCGAAGGCTTGAGCAAGACTGACAAGCGTGGAAACGGGCGGGGCAGAGTCTGAATTTTCGATCTTTGAAAGGTAGCTTTTTGTGATTCCTGCGTCCGTGGCTAGCTGTCTTTGACTGAGCCCGCGATCGAGACGGAGTTTTCGAATGCGTTGTCCTATCTGGTCCTCTGATAGCATTTAATCCTTCCTCCTATTTGAACTCCGGAATCTCTGATCTTAGACTGATGGCAGGTTTCCAGTTGGTCAACCGCCGTCACCTCTACCAGATTATCTTCTGCATGTAAAGAGTGTAAGCCCCTTTTATCAGCCGAATGTATAAAGCAGCCGTTCAGCGCTTCGTGTGGCATAACATGCCCTCTATAATTCAAAAGTGGCAAGAAATCGGAATGGCGCCGCTGGACACAATAACGCGAGAGAGCCGCAACTCTGCCTCAGATGGCCCCCAACTTTCTGGAAACGTGAGTTATCAAAAACTTGACAACAGTTTCGAGCTAGAGTATAGGAGTGTCACATCAGATCACCGACCGCTAGGCCGCGTGTCTGAATGCGTGGCCTTTTCCATACTGCGCGGTTGTTGGCTATTTGCCCAGGCAACCTGTGTCAACACCGCCCCATGACCGGAGGACTATTTAAGGAACATGTATTATCTCCGTGCAGTCCCCCATCGTGGGTTTCTTCGCAACAAACAAGATTCAATGCCCATATATGAAATGGAATGGAACTGACGATCTGCCCAATCATGAGTCCTTAATAGGAGTTTACGGCAGCTAAGCCCACGAATTGGCTCGTGAGATAACATGGGAAGCATCTGAGCAAAAAATTTCTCGGGTGACAGCTAATCATGGTATAAGTCAGGGGGCGGCTCATTGGGCGGACGTGACATTAACCTGAATGTGGCTTGTGACAGATCGGGTGCTCATCTGCGCAAAAGCTCAGTAAACGCGACTGCCCCCTTTCTGTAAAGATTCAGGGCCAGACCATACATCAACGAAATTAGCGATAAAACCTACATTTAATTTCAAAGAAAGGAGTTGCGATCATGAAGCGAACCGGAGTGATGTTTGCACTGATGACGATTTTCCTGGTTCTTCCCTATGCCGCCTCGTCTGCTGAGGTTCCCGGTGTTACAGACACCGAGGTTTTTGTCGGCATTTCCACTCCTCTGTCTGGGCCGGCAGCGCTTTGGGGCGTCACGGCATGGGGCGCCAAGGCTTGGGCCGACCATGTCAACCAGAATGGAGGAGTGCATGGCCGCCAGATCAAGATGATTATCAAAGACGATGGGTACAATCCGACCCGCACAGTGACGAACTATGCAGAAATGAAGGGTAAAGTTTTTGCCATCATGAACCAGATTGGCAGCGCATGCTGTAGTGCAAACAAGGACAGCTTTTTCGAAAACAAAATTATTGGCTTTTCCTGTATGTGTAATGTGCGTATATGGGCTGATCAACCGCCGGAAAAGAGGCATTGGGTGTTTGCGGCGTACCCCGATTATGAGGATGAAGGCGAGTTCATGGCGAAATACGCGGTTGAGAAGCTAGGCTCAAAGAAGATCGGCATCTTCTATCAGAATGATGATTATGGAAAAACCGCTCTACCAGGAGTGAAGAAAGCGATCGAAGGGAAGGCTTCTCTTGTGGCTGAAGTTCCACACGAAGTTACGGATACCGGTATGGGACCGCATGCTCTTAAGCTGAAAGAAAGCGGGGCAGACGCAGTGATTCTGTACACGAATCCTAAACACGCTGCGCTTATAACGAAGGAAATGGCCAAGGCGGACTACACTCCGAAGCGCGTGGCAAACTTCACGCTGGCTGACCGAATCATGTACGACATAGCCAAATCTCCCTGGGAAGGAACATACGTAGTCCTTGCGGCCAATTCCGGTATTCCTGGAAGCGATCCTAAAGCCGATAAGATCGTGGATACACTTATTAAGCTGAACCCCGAAATCAAAGGAAAGGAATGGCTGGGCCTGTTTGGAGCGGTCAACATGATCCAATTTGCAGAAGCGCTGAAAAGGACCGGTAGGGACTTAAATACTGAGACCTTTATTAAAGCAGTGGAGACGATGAAAGGCTGGAAGCCTGAAGGAGTCGGTGCAGGCGTAACTTATGGCCCCGGCCAGCATCACGGTCTTAATGGTTTTCAAATGGGTCAGGCTAAAGACGGGAAAATAATTCCGGTAGAGAAAGAATACACTCTTGCTAAGCCTCGGTTCTAAACTGAACCTCGAACCGTCAGGCTAACTTAAGTTTTGGTTATTTTTGTTCCAAACGCTTTTTAGAAAGCGTTTGGAACTATCCTAGAATGCCCGAGCGACAACACAATTCGGCGTTGATGCCCTCGGGTCTTTGAAAGTTACAGGATCCTCAATGGAACTCTTGCAGGTCACAGATATAGTCATAAGTTTCGGGGGAATACATGCCGTGAACGGTGTCGGCTTTTCCGTCGAGCACAATGAAATTCTCGGCATGATCGGCCCGAATGGATCGGGAAAGACTTGCGTCTTCAATTGCATATCCGGCGTTTACAAAGCGGATAAAGGTGACATCGTCTTCGCCGGCGAGAGCGTGCTTGGAAAGTCGCCCGATGCCATAGCGAGGAAGGGCATTGCCCGGACGTTTCAAAATCTTCGTTTATTCATGAACATGTCGGTTTTGGATAATCTGCTGCTTGGACGTCACATCAAATTCAAGAGGAATCCACTACAAGCACTCCTCCGCTTGCGTGGCGAAGAGTTAAAGCACAGGGCGATAGTGGAAGAGATCGTCGATTTTCTTGATCTTCAGGCGTACAGAAAAGCGCTGGTAGGTGACTGTCCATACGGGATCCAGAAAAAGGTTGAAATGGGGCGGGCTTTGGCCATGGAGCCCCAGTTATTGTTGCTGGATGAGCCCATAGCAGGTTTGACTTCGGAAGAGAAAGAGGAGTTCGCGTACCGAATAATGGAGATCCGAGGTAGATACAAGACGGCGATACTGTTGGTTGAGCACGACCTCCGCATTGCCTCCCGCTTGGCAGAGAGAATGATAGCTTTGGAATCGGGATTGGAGATCGCTCGTGGCACCCCCGAAGAGGTTCAGCGCAATCCGCAAGTTATTCGAGCATATCTTGGAGAGGAATAGGCCTGTGGCGGTGTTAGGCTTCTTATCTCAGGCCCTGGGCAGAGAGGCTGGTACAATATTATGGGAGACACAGTTTTAACGACGGGGATTTCCGCCGCCGAGGCGAAGTCGGAGGCCCCACCCCTACTGAAGATCGAGAATATAGAGACACTCTATTTTGACCGAATATATGCACTCCATGGCCTGAGTCTGCAGGTAAAAGAAAAAGAGATCTTTGCGGTTCTCGGGCCTAACGGCGCGGGCAAGACTACTTTGCTCAAGACTGTTGCCGGTCTGATAAAGGATCAGCCCAAGAAGGGCCTTATCGAATTTGCCGGGAAGCGCATACACAGGTTGCCACCGGAACATTGCGCTGCTACAGGAATAGTCTACGTGCCTGAAGACAGGGGCCTTTTTCGTGAACTCACTGTCAAAGAGAATCTCGAGCTGGGTTGCTGGGGAAGAAGCGATACCCAGGGGATCAAAGAGGACCTGGAATTTGTTTATGAGCTGTTTCCGATCCTGCATATTCGGTCGAAACAGCAAAGTGAGACACTCTCCGGAGGCGAACAACAAATGCTCGCCATGGCGAGATCGATCTTGCGTCGGCCAAAGCTCCTGATGCTGGATGAGCCTTCCCTCGGGCTGGCCCCCATGATCGCGAAACTAGTATACGACGCTCTTGCCAAGATCAGCCAGGCTGGGACCACGATACTCCTGGTCGAGCAGAATGCCCGGCTGGCTCTGGGAATAGCCGACTATGCGTACATAATGGAGGCGGGACGAATAGTATTGGCGGGCACACCCAAGGAGCTGCAGGAAAACGAAGATGTGCAAGAGCTTTATCTTGGAATCGGGGGAGAAGTCGCTTCGCCAAAAGGATGGCGACTGTACAAGAAGAGGAGGACGTGGTAATGGCACTTCCGGCAGCCACTTTGCCTGAGCTCTTTTTCAAACAAGTGGAGCGCCTGGGTGATTCAGTCGCACTCCGCCGCAAAGACATGGGCATATGGAACGAGATCACGTGGAGAGAGTACGGCTCCTTTGTCGAGATAGTAGCGGCCGGGATGGCTGCTCTGGGTGTTAACCCCGGCGATCGGATTGCCGTGCTGGGAGAAAATCGGCCGGAATGGCTTTACTGTCACCTCGGCTGTATGAGTGTGGGCGGCGCCACTTCCGGCATCTACCCCACTTCGGCTGCAGACCAGGTCGCCTACGAGGTTGACCACTCGGAATCGAAGATACTCTTCGTGGAAAACGAAGAACAGGTGGACAAAGTTCTGCAAATAATCGACAGCCTGAAACTCAACAAGGTCGTCGTATGGGAACAAAAGGGGCTGTGGGGATTTACTCATGAGAAATTCATCTTCTTCGATGAGTTCCTCGACATGGGTCGCAAGTACCTCCAGGAACACCCTGATTTTCTGAAATCCAGTATCGCGTCTATCAAACCTGATGACACGGCAATGATGATCTACACATCAGGCACGACCGGTCGGCCAAAAGCGGCTCAACTCACGCATCGCAACATCCTGTTCATCACCGATGGTTTCATAGATGGAATGCCCAAGTACGATAAGCCGCACGAGCTGCTTTCATATCTGCCCTTAGCGCACATATACGAGAACCTGATTTCTGTTTTCATGGCAATATGGGAGGGCTCAAGCGTCAATTTTGTGGAGAGCCTTGATACGCTCGGCCAAAACTTGAGGGAAGTCTCTCCCACCGTTTTCTGCAGCGTGCCCAGAATCTGGGAGAAATTCGCATCCTCGATCAGGATCCGTATGGACGATTCCACCTGGTTCAAGCGGGTTTGTTTTAAAGCTGCCCTGGCTGTCGCCATGAAATACGTGAGAACTCCCGAAAATAGCTTCCAAAGGTACAAATGGGGCCTACTTTACACACCTGCCTATTGGCTCGTACTGCACCACCTAAAACGACAATTGGGATTTGAGCGTGTAATACAGGCCATCTGTGGAGCCGCCCCGGCTTCGGCGGATCTCTTCAGATTTTACAACGCCCTTGGTGTCCCGTTGCTCGAGGGCTACGGCCAGACAGAATCCACCGGCGTTATTGCCTTTCAGCGATTGGGTAGAGCTCGATTGGGCTATGTCGGCGAACCGATCCGAGGTCTGGACGTGAAGATCGCGGAGGACGGGGAGATCCTCTGCAGAGGTGACGGGGTTTTCAAAGGCTACTTCAAAGATCCTGATTTGACAGAGGAAGCCATCAAGGACGGATGGCTGCACACAGGTGACGTTGGAGCACTGGAGGACGGGTATCTTAAAATCATGGATCGCAAGAAAGACATCCTGATCACCGCTGGTGGAAAGAATGTTACCCCCGCGTACATCGAGAACAAACTGAAGTTCAGCGATTACATTCAGGATGCAGTGGTCATTGGAGATGGGAGGAAGTTCCTGGTGGCGGTAATTCTCATAGATGAAGATAACGTCACCAAATATGCGCAGGACAATCGTGTTCCATTCACTACTTTCGAGGACCTGACGAAGAATCCGGAGATCAACAAGCTCATCGGGCGGGAAGTCGCTACCGTGAACAAGGATGTCGCACGAGTCGAGACCATCAAGAAATTCGCACTATTGCCGAGGCGATTTTATGAGGAGGACGGGGATGTTACCCCGACCAAGAAGGTGAAGAGGCGTTTCATCGAGCAACGTTATAAGGATGTCATAGAGTCTCTATACAAGTAGGTGATTCGATAATGGATCTCATAAAAAACTACCGCGAGGACCTTCAGTTAATTCGGAAAACATGGACTCGGGTCTGGGTGGGTGCCATTGTGGCGGCGATGTTTGTCGTGCCGATCTATTGCCCTCATGATCTGATTTATGTCCTTACCGTCATCTGGATATTTGCGATAGGCGTACAGGGCCAAAACCTTCTCATCGGCTATACGGGCCAGATTTCTTTCGGTCAAGCAGGGTTCCTTGCTATAGGGGCATTCGCATTTGCCCATCTGTCCGGCCTGGGTTTGCCATGGCCTATAACTCTGGCCGGAGCTGGTATTGCCGCTGGGCTTTTCGGGGTAGTAGTAGGATTCCCATCGCTTAGATTAAAGGGACCTTATTTGGCAATTGTGACTATGGGGTTCGCTATCGCAGTGTACCAGATATTTGCCAATTCTGCAGTTCTCTCCGGCGGCCGCATGGGGCTGCACGTCGAGAAGATGGGATCCATTTTCGGAATGTCCGCTGGCCTATCCAGCTACTATTTCAATTATATTTTGTGCCTTGCATTTACTCTCCTGTCGTACAATATCATTTCGTCATATATTGGCAGGGCCTTTATCGCTATTCGGGACAATGACATAGCCGCGGAAGTAATTGGCGTCAATCTTACCCGGTACAAGTTGCTTTCCTTTGCAATAAGCTCTTTTTATACCGGTGTGCAAGGCGGGCTTTACGCCCTCCTTCTCGGGCATCTGGAACCCGACAGGTTCATATTCTGGGAAGGGCTTCCCCTGTTTGTCGCGGTTATTATTGGCGGATTGGCATCCATCGAGGGTTCTATAATGGGAGCGGCATTTGTCATTTTGATCCCGCACTTTTTTTCTTTGCACTTTCCGGAGTATTCACAATTCATCCCAACGGTTTTCGGCCTGACACTTGCTATCGTGCTGGTTTTTGAGCCGCTGGGTTTGGCGGGCAGATTGATGAAGACAAGACTCTATTTAAGTAACTGGCCTCTCAGATAGCGAATGGTGACATTGCGAGCATTAATCGGGCTAGCAAGGACATGGAGAGGGATCGCTCATGGAAAAATTTATTGAATTCACAGTAACCGGTTTATCCACGGGGAGTATTTACGCTCTGGTGGCTATAGGTTTGGCCCTTATATACCGGTCCACACGGATTTTGAATTTTGCTCACGGAGATTTGGCTACAGCCGGGACATTCATAGCGTTCATGTTTTTGGGCATGAATTTTCCTATTTACGGAGCAATCGTTCTTGGTATGCTTTTCGGAGCAATCCTGGCGATCGTTTTCTATTTTGGGGTTCTTGTTCCTGCCCAAAGGCGCGAGGCCACTCACCTTGGCCAGATCGTGCTAACCTTGGCTATGGGTTTGATGATTCAAGGTCCGGTTCTCTATTTCGGGGGAACGCAACCGCACAATTTTCCATTCTTTCTAGACGAATTCAAAATATACAAGATTGGAGGAGTGTCCATTAACCAGCTCACTCTCGGAACCTTGATCATCTCTTTAATAGCTTGTGCACTGTTCTACACTCTTGTGCAAAGGACCAAACTGGGTTTGGCCATGCGGGCCACTTCGGAAAATCTTCAAGCCGCTCAAACTCTCGGCATACCGACACGACGAATCCTGGCGCTCTCCTGGGGCTTTGCGGCGTGTCTGGGGGTGCTCGCCGGGCTGTTCCTTGCTCCTGCGCTGGTGCTCGATCCATTTTTCATGCTCGATCCGTTCGTGAAAGGCTTTGCTGCTGCCATACTCGGAGGTCTTAACAGCCTCCCCGGCGCGATTGTGGGCGGCCTGATCCTGGGACTAGGAGAGGCATGGGCAGCCCAGTTCGTGTCCATCGCATTTAAAAATACACTTGCCTTTTTGATAATAATTGTCGTGTTGCTGGTCAGACCTGAAGGGCTCCTGGGAGAGGAATTCATAGAGAGAGTCTAGCGGGGCGGAAAACTTTGGGCAAACACGATAGATACGTTTCCGTATTCGGCAAATCACGTCGAATGTGAGCTAAGAAGCGGAATTTTCAGAAAAAAGCACGCCCCGAATGCGTAGGAGCGTGCTCAATTCATGAACCATAATGAAAATCTGCTATTTCTTGTAACTGTACCAGCCCTCACCCGTCTTCTGGCCGAATTTGCCTTCAGCAACCTTCTTCACAAGACTCGGGGTAGGAAGGTCCGCCCTGTCGCCAGTTTCATGGAACCGGCCCATCCCGATGTCATAGGCCAGGTCATTGCCGGTTAGATCCATGAGCCGGAAAGGACCCATGGGATGGCCGGCCCCATAGACACATGCCTTGTCGATGTCCTCATAGGTAGCCACACCCATTTCAAGCATCCACATGGCTTCTCTCGTGATAACGGAGAAAATGCGATTCAGGACGAAACCGTCTACTTCTTTCTTAACCAGGATAGGCACCTTGTCGATCTTGAGACAGAAGTCCAACATGCATTGCGCCGTTTCCTCGGACACATGGGGCCCTTGGACCACTTCGACGAGCTTCATGACTAGCGCCGGGTTGAAAAAATGGAGATTGCAGACCTGGGCGGGACGATTTGTAACATCCGCGATACGAGAACTTACAATGAAAGAACTGTTAGTGGCCAGAATGGCTTTCGATGGAGCGAACTTGTCCAGATCGGCAAAGACCTTCCGCTTCAGATCGATTCTTTCCAGGACCGCCTCGATGACCAGGTCGGCATCCTTGACCGCCTCGTTCAGATCGCCTGTAAAGGAGATAAGACTCCGGGCTTTTTTCGCGGCGTCTTCCGTCAGCTTTCCCTTTTGGACGCGGCTTGCCAGATAGCTATCGCAGAATTTCTCGGCTTTTTCGAGCACGGCCGGAATTACGTCAGTGCTGACCGTTTTAAAGCCGTACAGAGCACACTGCAGCGCAATCTGGTGGCCCATATTGCCTGCACCCACAACGGATACGTTCTTCACATCATCTATTTTCATGTTTATTCTCCTCCTGCTTCTGTTTTACATGTCGCTTTATTGATTCGTTGGCCTATAGAGGCGACGATCTCATTTCATCAGACCCGGTGAAAAGAAATATCTTCACTCGATTGACCAGGCCGCGTTGGCCCCTTCGGTGGTTGCCTCAATGATCCGCCGCGGTGCAACGGCATCTCCGACAACAAAATGAATAATACCTTTTTTCGCAAGCATGTCTTTCAAAGCATTACGAGGCGTCACACCAATCGCAATAATGACCTGCGAAACCGGCTCAAGCTTAACGTCTTCGCCGTTCCTTGTTACAAGCACCGACCGTTCTTCGATGCGATTGACCGTGGTGCCGAACATCAGAGTGATCCCTGCAGCCCTCAGTCGCCTATGCAGCATCTGGCCGTGGGCGGCCTGTGGCATGACAGGCGAATTCGGCAGCATCTCCACGACGGTAATATTCTTCACGCCTTTTTCCCGCAGGAAATCAGCCGTCTCCATGCCAATCAATCCGCCGCCGACAATCACAACATGATCTTTAGGCTGAACTTCTCCATCCAGGATTTGCCAGGCATCACAAACAACGGAAGTGCCGGTAGTCTCGGCCGGGCACGGTGACTTGTCCGCGCCGATCGCGAGCACTACGGCTTCGGGCCTGCCCTCATCGATCATGGCTTCAGTGACCTCCACGCCCGTTTTTATTTCGACGCCCTGCCTTTTACACTTCGCTGTAACAGTGCGAATATATCTCTCGTAAACATCTTTGTGCGGTGCCATGGCCGCGTAACGAGCATTTCCGCCAGTCCTCTCTCGCGCTCGTATAGCGTGACTTGATGTCCCAACCGTGCGGCTTCGAAAGCGGCGGTGAGCCCGGCTGGTCCTGCGCCTATCACCCAGACATTTCGTTTAATTTTCGCCGGCCCTTCCGGTCTGATCAGTTCCTGGCCGGTCTCCGGGTTGATAGCGCAACGGATCGGTTGCTGCTCCAGGGTAAGGCGCTCGATGCAACCTTGGTTGCAGGCCAGGCACTCCATCGTATCTTCGGAACGCCCCGAAATGGCGTTTTTCAGAAAGTCAGGATCGGCCAGATGCTGACGTCCCACGGCGATCATATCCGCATCACCGCGGGCGATAACCTCGTCCATCAAAAAAGGATCCGTATAGCGACCGACCGAGATGACCGGTACTGTCGCTACTTCCTTGATCTTTCTTGCAAGATGAGCGTTGAACCCCGGAGCAAATTCAACCGGTGCGCTTGGGTTCGGTGAATTGAGATTGACATCCATATTCCCGTGTGTGCCGAAGGAGACATGTATGATATCGGCACCGGCCGCGACTAGATCGGGGATGATTGTCTGCATATCGTTTACACTATATCCACCCTTGATCCCTTCCTCGCCGGAGATGCGTAGCGACACGGGAAAGTCAGGGCCGACTTGTTTGCGCACTTCCCGGATACATGCCAGCATAAATCGCGCCCGATCCTTGAAATCGCCGCCGTATTTGTCCCTGCGTTGATTGGACATTCCGGAAAGAAACTGCATGAGCAGATAGCCATGCGCACCGTGAAGTTCGACGGCATCAAAGCCGGCTGCTTTGGCACGAAGCGCAGCGGCGCCGAAAGCGGCTATCGCCTCCTGGATTTCTTCCAGAGTCATTTCTCGAGGAGAACCGAGAAAGCCGAATATGTAACTGGGAATGGCCGATGGGCCCAGGGCCAGATTTTTCTTTTGCAGCAAATAACTTTCCCGGCCGCTGTGATGAAGCTGTAGAGCAACTTTAGCGCCCTGACCATGAACTGTGGCAGCTAGTTGGGATAACCCAGGAATGAACTTGTCGTCCCAGGCACCCAGCGCGTGGGGGGAAACCTGGCCTGCCGGATGAACGGCCGTGATCTCAGTGACAATAAGACCGGCGCCGCTTTGCGCCCGACGTTTAATGTATGCCAGGTTGGCTTTGCTGACGATACCACCGGTATCGCCCAGTCCCGTGCCCATCGGCGGCATAACAAGCCTGTTGGAAAGCTCGAGAGCGCCGATTTTAATTGGTTCCAAAAGATGCTGGAGAGTCTTCACGGGGAGGCTCCTTTTTTGAAAGCGAGAAGTTCGGGGGGCTTCGATTACGGATTTAGTCAGAACATTTGAACTTGATGTCTATGTTTTCATGTGCTGTCACCCGAGACTTTTGGGTTCGGGGGAAAGTTCCTTTCATTCTTTTCCGGAATTCCCTCGAAGGACTTACCCGAAGCAAGAAGACGGGGACAGTTTTGCCCATACGGCAGGAATTATCAACAACTAACCTCATACCATCGTCGGCCGAAACATTCCAAGTCTCCGCAATACGTCGGCAACAAGTCGATTTTTCGGCGCAATCTTCTCCAGCTATCAGACTCCCCATGCCTCCGAGAGACACCAAGGTCGCGTGCAAAGTCAATCCTCCGCTTCGGGCGAGCCCTGAATGGATGATGTGAAGCGCACACCACATCATTATCAATTCCCGGCATTATTATTTTGGGACTGAGTTAGCAAATGATATTGTAAACTTACCGGTGCGACCAGATTCTGATAGAACCCCAATTACGCATCGTCCAGCCTCCGGCCGCAAATTTAGTTTCGCAGAGAGCTGCTCGCTCGGGAGCCTGTCCAACCTGAAAAACGAAGAAGCATGAAGTCTAAGCGGGGAGAGTTTCCGGATGAAATGGACATGGATCGAACCGTCATCTTCTACTTCGCGAAGGCCCATAATCTTTGCCATCGACGCAATCCAAGGCTCTGTATCGGGTGAAGCTATTCGGCGATTCATGAGCTACTCATCATTGAAAGTGAATTGAGAAGGATTTCCACCTCTTCTAATGTATTGTAGTGACAGAGACCAATGCGGACGAGCCCGCCGCTGTTAGCAAGACCAAGTCGCTCAACGGCCCTCACCGCATAGAAATGTCCGTCCCATACAAAGATATTCTTTTTGTTCAGTTTCCGAGCAACATCATTGGGAGTAAGTCCATTCAGGGTAAATGAGACGGTCGGGACACGCTGCTCCATCCTGTCGGGTTCCGCGATGCCATATATACGAACACCCGGTATCTCTTTTAGCCCCATGAGGAGTCTCCGGCACAATTGCATTTCATAAGATCGAATTGCGACCATGCCGGTTTTTGAGGTCAGCCGCCGGCCTCTGAAATCGTGAAAATCGGCCAAGTATTCTTCGCCGAACCTCTCTCCGATTGAAGACAAATATCCAACCGCTGCGGCAGTCCCGCTAATACCCTCAAAATTGTTTGTGCCTGTTTCAAATTTATCCGGCGGGGCATCCCCGGCGGGGACCACTTTCCTGGCCGGTAATGTTTCGAGCAAGTCGTATCGGCCGTATAGGACGCCCAGATGCGGGCCGAAAAACTTGTAAGCCGAGCATGCCAGGAAATCACATCCGAGTTCTGTAACATCAATTGGCGCGTGAGGGGCATAGTGAACCGCATCAACATAAACCCAGGCCCCAACCTCGTGGGCCATGTTGACGACGGCTCGGACATCGTTGATCGTACCGACAGCATTTGACGCATATCCGATTGCCACCAACTTCGTGCGCTCGTTGATAGAATCCCTCATGCCGTTCATGTCCAGGGTGCAGTCTGCCGGATCAAAGTCAACGACGCGTAGAATCACGCCACTTGCTTGAAGGGCGATCCACGGAGCAACGTTCGCGTCGTGATCCAGTCGGGTCACAACGACTTCGTCATTCGGCCGCAGCGTCTCACCTATGGCCTGGCTGATTCTGAAGGTAAGTGTCGTCATATTGGGGCCGAATACTATTTCTTCAGGTCTGGCCGCGTTGATAAAGTCAGCAAGTGCTCTCCTGGCCTCGTAAGTCAACTCATCAGTACGACGACTGAAAAGAAAAGCGCCATGCGCATTACTGTTAGACTCTATGAAATACCTAGCCATCGCCTCCGAGACCGACACATGAACCTGGCTTCCACCAGGACTGTCGAAAAAGATTATTCGCGGTTGCCCAACTTTCCGGAGCAAAGCAGGAAATTCAGTTCGCAGCATAGTGACAGCTGCGTTGTCCAGCGCCATTGGTCATTCTCCCCTTGTTGCGAGTGATTGGTCGAAAATATAGACTGCGTACGGACGGATTGCAAATACTGGGGAATATGCTTAAGCGGGGTTGACTTTGCAGCGGGAAAATGCATAATCCGAATCGGCTTTTCGTAATACGAATCTAACATCTCGAGGTACAGCATGGTAGCCGAGCGTCGCGCGGGCAACAATATCAAATCATTGGTGAAAGCACTCAATATAATCAAGCTCTTTACTCCCGCCAAGAGCGAGTGGCGTGTTAATGAAATCGTCGAGGCGCTGGGATATCATAAAAGCTCTGTGCAAAGACTGGTTACCACCTTGGCGACTGAAGGTTTTCTCGAGAAGACCCGACCAAAAGGAAGCTTTTTCAAGCTAGGCCCCATGTTACTTATGCTCGGAAACGTAGCCTTACAGAGCACAGACTTGAGACGTGTGGCGCGACCTTTTCTCCGATGGCTTGTGGAACAAACGCAGGAAACTTCTCACTTGTGCGTTGTGGATCAGTCCACGTGTTATTACTTGGACAAGATTGATTCGCAGCAGGCTATAAGGCTATCCACCTATGTCGGACAGAGACTGCATTTGCACTGCAGTGGGGTAGGAAAAGCGCTTTTGAGCGGAATGAATAAAGAAGAAGTGGACCAGGTCATCTTGGAGCGAGGCCTGCCTCGCTTCACCGACAATACAATCACTGACCGAGAGCACCTTCTCCGAGAATTGGCGTCGATCCGCCAAAAGGGACTCTCTTTTGATAACGAAGAATATGAAGTGGGCTTGAGGTGTGTGGCTGCGCCGGTGCTGGACAATCGGGGTCATGTAGTGGCAGCCATCAGCATCTCCGGACCTACGCAACGACTTACCACGGATGCGCTCGAGCGATTTTCGATTCATGTGAAGCAGGCCGCGCAGGAAGTTTCCCGGAACTTGGGTTATTCGGAGGGAGCTATCCCATAGTCCACGCGATCCGATTTTCGTCCGACCTGAAAAGTGATTCGCATTGCGACGCAATGGATCGCTAAGTGATTTTTTTCTTGACACTCGTGAGACTGGAAAGTTATGGTTACGCTACGAACGTGGCGCCAGCGGCTTAACATTCGGTCCCAATAAAAACCCCATGACCGGCGCCTTATGTCTAGCCCAGGTGCTGCCGGAGCCCCGATCAAAAAGCAGTCTCAATGAGCTGAGTGGTTCTCGACGGCCGCAATTCGATGAAAGGCCGCAATCTCTTTAGTCTAGCTGCGCTGAGGATGACCCATGAAAACCGTGAATGTGCATGCCAAAGTCGATATGGAGCTTTGCAAGGGGTGCAAGAACTGTCAAATGGTCTGCCCCGTATATGCGGTCAAGGTGGAGCGAAAAGGCCGAGCAGTCAATGTAAATATAGACGAAAGCAGATGCGTGGGTTGCTGGAACTGTGAACAGCGTTGTCCGGAACATGCCATAAGCATGGTTCAATGTGAACCCTACGTTCTGGCCACTGATGTCACAAAGTTCGATTATGCGAAAATCGCCGATCTTTGCCGTAAAGCAAAGTTTCATCCGAAGCAGGTCGTCTGTTACTGCACAGCGAGCAGGGCCGAGGAACTAGCAGCGGCCATCCTCGCAGGTGCCAAGACTCCGGATGCCGTGGTCTTGGCCACTGGAGTAGGGGCCGGTTGCGGTATCGAATGCAACCAGCCGATCATGAGATTCTTGGAAGCTGCGGGATTGACCTTTGAGCGACCAAAATCGAGTTACCAGTGGTACGGTCGAACCATGACAGCCTGGGAGGTACCGAAAGAGATCAAATCGGCTTATCCGGTATTTCGGTTTGATAGCGATCGGGAACTATTTGAGCGTATCGTTGGCGCTCCTGTTAAGCCTTGAGTTTTCCTCAACTATTGACAAAGGAGTTGCGCTGATGTCCAGACACACTTTTGAGCCGGCTCCCCCACGCCAATCACAATATGGTGTGGACCCAAAGTACATTCTCATGCGGGGCGCCGAATTGAGCGACATGGTTGGCGTGGGACTCAAGGAACTCTTTCCTGCCATGCCCGAAGTCATTTACCCTAACGGCCGGGGCCCTGAAGTTATCAGGAAGTCCACTGAGGCGGCGCTGGCCAAGGTGGATTTCTCCAAGATTAAACCGGGCTCAACGGTGAATATTCTTGCCTCGCACCACGGGTTCACTTTCCTTCGCGGTGAGCCGTATGCCGAAATGCTGCGGACCATCAAGGATGTTGTGGAACGCGAAGCCCAGCCAAAAGAGGTCCGCCTTAGGGCCGGGGTCGGCATGCGATTCAGAGAGACGGAGGAATACATCAAGTCTCACGGCCTGGACGATTACTTCAAAGGCAAGGCCGTTGGCGTTGCCCCAATTGACGCCGGAGTTCCAATTGAGACGAAGCTTGGTACCCTTTACGGAATTCGGAAAGTGTACGACGCAGATGTAATTATTCATGCCCACAACAGTGATGTAAGAGAAGTGCATTTTCATCGTCAAGTCGATCGAGCGGTGAAGCCTTTCGGCATGAGTTATGCGCGGGCCGAAACCAGGTCCACCTACCATTGGAATCTGGGACCTAGGGCGGCGAATTTCGTGGCACGTTCCATATTTGACTCGGACTTTGTTCAGAGCAAGTACGGGTTTTCGTGTTTCATGATTATGTGCCCGGCCGGCGTTATAACTGTGGACGCGGACAATGACCTCTATGCGCTGAACGACCGGATCACGGTCGGCGGCATGAAGAATTACGGCAAAATCATCACCCTCATGGGGGAAATTGACGAATGCATTGTCGTCTTGGATTTCCCATGTCCGGTGCCGTACGTCTTTGCCGGTGGAGTCATTTACGCCAATCTTGTTGGTGCGAATCTGGATTTATTCGATCTGGACAATGCTCTTCCTCCATATACCTGGTACACGGAAACCTATTATGATCACGAGGGAAAACCCCTAATTCCGGAAATTCCTCCCGTGAATCCGGCGATCCGCACAGTGGTCCATAACTATGCCTGGACCGGGTACCCTTCCGCCTTTTTTGCCGAGCACACGCCAACGATTGTCGTCGGTCCCGAGCAGGCGGCGCACTTCGGTCGCGACCCTATGAATCAAAAGTATATGGATTATGCAGTAACATCTGGCGATTTGAGAGCGGCTATGGATTTTGCCTACCGCGCTACAAAAACTGACAAGGTCATGATTTTCGACGGCGCAGCCGGCGGGATCAATGTCAGTCGATCTCTCGCGGAATTGCTGAAGAACCGCGCTCCTGAAGGTAAGTGACCGAGTAGACAAGCTGCTCATGCCGAAATGGTTGGAACAGCGAAGCGTGGACCTCAAGCTCCTGAGTCAAGTTGCATGAGCCTCCATATAGAGTTCGGGAAGGGAGATATCCGCGATCAGATTTTCCGAGGCCACAGAGACAGAAATGTTACTGCGGTTGTAATCGCAGAGGCTGCCGGGCAGCTAAGCGGTATCCAGCGGGCTCAAAAACTGGCAGAAGGTTTAGGGCTTTCCTTCCGGTCGGATCTTAAAGACGGCGATAGTTTCGATGCGGGTGCGGAGCTGGCCAGACTTTCCGGGAAGCCACTTCAGATAGTGAGGGCAGAAGAAGTCATTATAGGAACTCTCTCGAAAACGTCTGGGATAGCCACAAGAGCTAGACAGATGATCCGGGAAGTTGGACCCCGATGCAGGGTGGTCTCCGGAGGGTGGAAAAAGATGCCGCACGACATTAAAGACATGCTGCGCCAGGCGGTGGTGCACGGTGGTGCGGGCATTCGCATAATAGACGGACCGTTCATATACCTTGACAAGAATTACGTTCGTATTTTGGGAGGCGTGAGGGAAACATTGGAAGCAGTGGCGCCAATTGAGGGCAGCACGGTAATTCAAATTCGTGGCGAGACTGGACCGGTTGTGCAGGAGGCGATGGAAGCCGCTACGGGCGGGAGCTGCTGTAATTATGATTGATACGGGTCGGAGTCGATGACCTGACAAAGGTGGCGTCAGCATTAAGGGAAGAAGGGTTGCGCTCAAAGGTCCAAATCGCGTTTGCGGGCAATATTTCGCTCGATGATATTCCAGCGCTGAGCAAACAAGACGTGGACGTCCTGGACATCGGCTACGCCATCTTGGACGCTCCTTGTCTGCCAATCCGGTTTGACGTGACGCAAGTCCATTAAGGTCTTGTTCATATGGAATACAGGCTTCTGGAAAAAAAGGAACTCTGGATCAGTCCAGTGAGATTGAACCATGCTGACCTTGGCGCCTGCGCCCGGGCAGTAGGTGAGGTGTTGGGCCTTGGAGATGCTGAGATTATGGTCACCGATGCACTGGAAGACCGGCTCACACTGGATATCCTGGTACCCACGGTTCAGGCCGTTCAGATCGTAGCCCGCGAAAAGCCTCTATTAGCAGCCCTCGCCGCTGTGCCTGGTGTGGAAGTCTCGCTTGATACGAGAGTCCATTCTCAGGGTATCCTCGGCCTCATCAGCCTCGATGAAGAGGCGGGCCGGGAACTACTTGATCGATCTTCGGCCATGGTCAAAGAGATTTCCAGGCGTATAGCCAGGAGAGCCATCGTGGTGGCCACCGGCCCAGAGGTGCTCAACTGCCAGATCAAAGACACGAATACCCCGTTTCTGCTGGAAGCATTGAGTGCAGCCGGATACGAAGCAGTCAGGGGACCGGTGATCGAAGACAAACAATCACAGATATTGAGCGTGTTTCGCCATGCTGCAGAAAATGGCTATGGACTCGTGGTTACCACTGGTGGGGTAGGCGCAGAAGGAAAAGACCAGACCCTGGAAGCCTTAACCTGTCTGGATCCCTCCGCCACCACTCCCTACGTGCTCAAATTTCACAAGGGACAAGGACGTCACCAAAAGGACGGGGTCCGACTCGGCGTGGGTCAGTATGGGCAGACCCTGATCGTGTGCCTACCCGGTCCGCATGACGAAGTGAAGTTGTTGTGGCCTGTGCTCAAACAAGGTTTGCTGGATCTTTGGGACGTGGTGAGCCTGGCAAACGCGTTGGCAGGCACGCTGCGTGAGAAGTTCCTGTCAAGTGCGGCTCATAGTGCAAATGTAATGCAAGATAAGGTAATGGAGGTTTTTAATGGCCCTCACTGACAAGCAGATCACCGAGGCCGCCGACCTTCTCCTGGGCTCGCTCCGAGAAGTAAAACCAGTTAAGCCCCTCACTGAGATTTACCCGGAGATTTCGGTGAAAGACGCATACAGGATTCAGCTTCTCAATGTGGAGCGTCGCCTGGCCGATGGCCGCAAGATCGTGGGCAAGAAGATCGGGCTGACCAGCCCCGCAATGCAAGGAATGTTTGGTGTTTCGGAGCCGGATTACGGTCACCTTTTCGATGACATGCTGGTAACCCAGGGTGAGGGGTTCAAGGTAGATGTGCTCCTGCAGCCTAGAATTGAAGGCGAGATCGCTTTCATTCTTGACCGCGATCTTAAGGGTCCGGGCGTGACTTCAAGTGATGTGATTCAAGCTACCGCCGGAGTGACAGCCGCACTGGAGATCATCGACAGCCGGATTCAAGACTGGAAGATCAAGATTCAGGACACCGTCGCTGACAACGCTTCTAGCGGAGCATTTGTCATGGGCTCCAAGATGGTTTCCCTGACCGGCCTGGATTTGCGGCATGTTGGATTTGTGCTCACAAAAAACGGCCGACTTGCCGGGACTGCGGCCGGCGCTGCGGTATTGGGCGGACCGGCTCAGGCAGTAGCCTGGCTGGCAAATAAGATGGGTGAATTCGGGATAATGCTAAAGGCGGGAGAGATTGTTTTGTCCGGCGCTGCTTGTGCTGCAGTTCCCTTTGCAGCAGGAGATTCCATTCACTTGTTCGTCGATCGCATTGGTGAGGTAGGCTGTTTCTTTGAGTGAGAGGTCTCAATCGGCTCTATGTCTGATCCGCGTGCGTCAGAGGAAACTAGCCACATGATGGATGCATCTATTATTATAACGACCTTTCTGCACGGTCTCACATTGGCCATGGTCCTTATGCTGGTCGCGGGAGGACTGACCATCATATTTGGCATGATGGATGTCTTGAATTTTGCTCACGGCTCGCTCTACATGCTGGGAGCCTACATGGGCTATACGGTGTCAGTTGTAACGGGCAGCTTCACAATGGCTCTCCTACTGGCTCCGGTGGCGGTAGGACTGGCCGCATTCTTCATGGAATATTTTACCCTCCGGCCTTTGTACGGTCGACCACCACTGCATCATTTGCTGCTCACCTTTGGTATCAGCCTTATCGTACAGAACGCCATAAAGTTTATATGGGGTAACGACATCTATTCGATAGAGCCTCCTGATTTTCTGAGTGGAGCTGTTAGCTTCTTTGGCATCTATTATCCGGCTTATCGCTTTTTCGTACTGGGATTTAGCGCATGCCTTGCAGTTTTTATCTGGTATCTCATTGCCAAAACAAAATTCGGAGTCGTTATACGCGCGGGCACTGAAGATATCGAAACCTTGGAAGCGCACGGGATTGATACGAGGAAGGTCTTCACAGCAGTCTTTGTTGCGTGTGCCGCCCTGGCGGCCGTAGGCGGAGTTGTCGTAGCCCCCATGAGGACTGTATATCCTCAGATCGGTCTGGATATCATCATTGATGCGTTCATCGTGGTAATTATCGGCGGGCTCGGGAGCATACGGGGAGCGGTTATCGGTGCGCTCATCCTCGGGCAAGCAATTCAGTTAGGGGCCGTGTTTCTCACAGGTTTTGGAGATGTTGCCATTTATATAGTTATGGCCGCGATCTTAATGTTCAAGCCCAGTGGTCTCATTCCTGAGACGACGTGATCCGAGACGAAATAGAAATTCTTCAGAAAGTGAAGAATGAAACTTGCATTGCGAAAATACTACGCCTTGATAGCATTAGCGCTCCTAGCTCTACTGCCGTTGGCCTCGCCTGGATTGATCTCCGCATATTACATTGACCTTTTGACAAAGGTTCTTATTTTCGGGATCGTGCTCCTCGGCTACGACATTCTAGCAGGCTATACAGGCCTGGTAAGCTTGGGCCATGCGCTATTCTTCGGCTTGGGCGGATACTGTGCAGCTTACACCATCAATGGTTATTCCACGAATCTTGTGCCGGCGTTGATAGTAGCCTTGTTCGTCACCGCGATTGTAGGGCTCATAGTGGGCTATTTTTCGACTCAGACCAGGGATATCTTTTTTGTATTCCTGACTTTGGCTTTTGCCCAGTTCTTCTACCTTGCGGCCTTCAATTTAACAACAATAACGGGGGGCGATAACGGAATAACGATTCAAAAAGTGACCTTGGGATTGCCGAAGATCTGGGAGACCGGGGTTCCAAGACCTGTGGGCTTCTATTACTTGACATTGTTGTTCTTCTTCTTGGCTTACTTCATTTGCCGGAAAATCATAAATAGCCCGTTTGGCAGGGTGCTTGTAGCTATTCGCGAGAACGAGGAGAGGGTAACCTTCCTGGGATACAACGTGAGGTTACTGAAAATTAAAAGCTATATGATATCGATTAGCTTAGCAGCCGGGGCTGGCGTCTTGTTCGCGACTTACCAAGACTTCGTCTCACCGGGCATGCTGAACTGGAATGTCTCAGGCGATTTTATGTTGATGTCTGTATTAGGCGGCATGGGCACGCTGGTAGGGCCGGTATTAGGAGGGGCCATTATTCTGATATTGGGCGATTGGCTGAGTTCATTGACTGAGAACTGGATGATTGTCATAGGAACTTTCTTCGTGCTGGCAATCATTTTCGCCCCCAATGGGCTGGTTGGTCTTTTGATCAAGAATCATCGGAGCAATAATTAAATGTTGCTCAAAGTCAGTGACCTCAGCAAGAGTTTCGGTCAACTAACGGTACTGGGAGACCTTACATTTCAGGTGCAGGAAGGCGAGCTGAAGTCCGTTATCGGTCCTAACGGAGCCGGCAAAACCACGCTTTTCAATGTTATCACGGGGTGCATACCAGCGGACACAGGAACGATTGAATTTCGTGGGAAAAATATCACCAAGGCCAAACCTCACGTGGTCTCTTCTATGGGATTGGCGAGGTCCTTCCAAATTAACAACTTCTTCCTCAACTTGACGGTGTTTGAAAACATAAGACTGGCCGTACAGTCGAGACTCAAGCACCCTACGAGCATTTGGCGCAATTCTTTAAATTCGAGTCTCATGAAAGAAAAAACATCGGAAATTCTCGAAGCAGTGGGGCTTTTTGAACTGCAAAACGAACTCACACAAAATTTATCTTATGGCGATCAACGCAAACTGGAGATTGGTTTGGCCTTGGGAACCGATCCATCTCTTCTGATGCTGGATGAACCCACATCAGGTATGAGTCGTTTCGAAAGCCAGTCTATGATTGGATTGGTGAAGAAGCTTTCACAACGGGTAACAATTGTCCTCATAGAACACGACATCGATTTCGTCATGAGTGTTTCCGATAGCATCATGGTAATCCATTACGGTCGAAAAATCGCTGAGGGGAGGCCGGAAGAAATCGCACGCAACGAAGACGTTCAGAGCGTTTATTTAGGGGGCCTTTAGGCCATGCTTGAAGTCAAACAGGTCCATACTTATTACGGTTTGAGTCATGTATTGCACGGCGTGGATATGCACTTGCAGAAAGGTGAGGCCGTATCGTTGATTGGGAGAAACGGCGCCGGCAAAACCACTTTGATCAGAACCATAATGCAACTTACACCTGCGGCTGAGGGCTCCGTTACTTCTGAGAGCGTCAACCTGGTCGGATTGAAACCGCATACGATCTACAAGATGGGAATCAAACTCGTGCCGCAGGGGCGAAAAGTATTTCCGAAGCTGACGGTCGAAGAAAACCTGCAGCTCGCTCTTGTAGGCCAAAAGGTGAACAACACCAGACAGGAACTGGAAAAGGCTTATGACCGTTTCGAGGCTTTGGGCAGGAGGCGAAATCAGAAAGTTCAGGGTTTAAGCGGAGGGGAGCGGCAAATGCTGGCTATCGCGAGGGCTCTGCTGGGAAACACAACCGTTGTCCTCATGGACGAGCCTACAGAGGGGCTTGCTCCAATAGTTGTGCGGGAATTAAGAGATTTCTTTCTGGAGCTGAAGAAGACGGGCATTGCCATATTGCTGGCCGAGCAAAATGTAAAAATGGCGCTATCTGTTTGCGATAGACATTACATCCTGGAAAAAGGTGAAATTCGGTTCTCAGGTTCCACAGAGGAGTTAGCTTGTAATAACGGAGTGTTGATGCAGACATTGGGAGTGACCGGCGCCGTAGCGAGCGCCAACGTTAGATGCGAAGTTTAATCCATTAGGGAAAGGAAGGAACTCATGGACGAGAAGAAAGATGGACTTACCAGACGGACTTTCCTCAAGGAAACGGCTGTAATCGGCGGGGCCGCTGCTCTCTCGGGTTTGGCAGGAAGCGCTGTAACGGGCGCGCCGGCTTATGCTGCTGAAGCTTCCGGACCCATCAAAATCGGTGTGGTCTTGCCATTCTCGCTGTCGTACAAGGTCATTGGTGACCGTGTCACAGCCGGCCTTGAGCTCGCTTTGCATCAGGCAGGCGGCAAGTTCAAGAATCGCAGCTTTGAAGTGATCAAGGAAGACTCCGAGATGAAACCGGAGGTCGGCCTTACCAAGACTCGCAAGCTGGTGGATAAAGACGGAGTTCACTTCCTTGTTGGTCCGGTCAGTAGCGCTATTTGTGTAGTCATGCGCAACTATGCCCACGAAAAGCACATACCCATGATCATTCCTACTGCGGGAAACGTAGAGCTGGCCGGTAATCTCTACAGCCCCTATGTTTTCCGTTCATCCATAAGCCATTGGATCTTTGCTTATCCTATGGGCCACTGGGTAAAGAAAAACCTCGGTGACGATTGCTTCGTAGCGGGCGCGAACTATGCCGCGGGTCAGCATGAGGTTTGGGCTTTTGCCATGGCCTTCAGAGGCGAAGGAGGCAAAATCCTTGGAGCGGTATGGCCTCCACTCAACGAAAAGGACTATTCGCCTTATTTGACCAAGATTGCCAGCTCTGGGGCTAAGGCCTACTTCGGATGGTTCGCAGGCAATGACGCTGTCAATTTCTGCCGGCAGGCGGAGCAATTGGGCTTGAAGAAAAAAATGAAGCTCTCCACCAGTGGTTGGTTCTTTGAAGACAACCTGCTGGTCGCTCAGAAGGATACCGCTGTCGGTTGGTACTGCTGCTTCAATTGGGCTACTACAGTAGATACCCCGATGAATAAGGAGTTTATTGCCCAGTACAAGCAGTTCACAAAGAACGATCCTTCCGTCGCTGTCTCCATGAGCTCGGTACACGGCTACGATGCGGGTCAGATGATCCTAAAGGCTTTGCAAAAGACAGACGGAGACACCGATCCGGACAAGATCGTCAAGGCGCTCGAATATATGAAATTCGAAAGCCCCCGAGGCACAGTTGAGTTGGATTCCAACCACGAACTGGTGCAACCGATGTACATCGGTGAGATCGTCAAGTCGGGTGACATGTATGAGGCCAAGATCATCGAAAACCTGGGGAATTGGACCACGCCATTCCTAGGCGCCAGAGGCATTAACGCTGTTGGTCAGCCGTTCATTGTGAAATAGATATTTGGTGATCTGAAATAGCGCTCGACATCAAATTAGCGTCGATAAGGTAGTCGCGTCGGGCGGGTCACTAGCCTTCGGTAACGGCGCCCTGGTTGGGTACGTTTCAACACGGCTTAGTACTCCTTTTGGATGGTGTGACATGCGTTGAGATAGATTCGCGGATGCAAATATCGCGGAAAAGAGATCTATTGAATCAGTGATGCAACGAGTAATCGGAGGACTAGTATGCCCAACACTGAGCATATGGATAAACAGAATAATTCTCGCGTACTTTTATTGGGTAACGAATCAATAGTGCGAGGAGCCTTGGAGGCGGGTTTAAATTTTGCCGCTGGATATCCTGGGACGCCTTCCTCGGAGATAATCGAGAATCTAGCAAAGTACGCTGCGGACTTGAATCTGCATGTGGAGTGGTCGACCAATGAAAAGGCGGCGGCCGAAGGTGCTGCCGCTGCGGCCATCGCAGGATTGCGCGCCATGGCTGCGATGAAAAATGCCGGTCTCAGCGTGGCTCTGGATTTCCTTACCCACCTTAGCCTCACAGGGCTCGGGGATGAAGGTGGATCTATGGTGGTCGTGGTATGTGACGATCCGGATGCACATTCCAGCGGCGATGAAACAGATTCACGTTGGCTTGCTGAATTCGCCTATGCACCTCTATTGGAACCTAGTAGCGTACAGGAAGCTCGCGACGCGATCCGGATGGCGTGTGACATTTCCGAGAGATTCAAATGTTACGTCATGGTGCGCAGCTACACACGGCTTTCTCACGCCAGTAGCATAGTCGAATTGGGTCAAGTCACACGAAGCAACCGAAAAGCGCATTCCAATGCCCAGAGTTGCCTCACGCCTTATCTGGGAAAGCTCAAGCATGAGGCCGTCCTGGAGAAGTTGGCCGCGATTCGAGAGGAATTCGAGTCTTCCCATTTCAATGAATACGTAGGACCACAAAACCCCCAACTGATTATTGTGGCCAGCGGAAGTGGCGTTACCAGCGCCACTGAAGCGGTCGAGCTATTGGGCTTGGAAAAATCAGTGGGAATATTAAAGCTGGTAACCCTCTGGCCCTTCCCCAAGAAGCTCGTCCAAAGCCGCTTGAGAAACATCCCGAAAATTTTGGTCGTCGAAGAAGTTGATCCGTTCGTGGAAACGCAAATTAAGGAAGCGCTATTTGAAAACGACCACCAGAGCCAGAAGGTGTATGGAAAGCTATCAGACCACATTCCCGGGCATGGGGAAATCACTCCTGATAGGGTGGTGGATGCGCTTAAGCGTATATTTGGCTTAACATACCAGCCCACACCCTCAAATTATGCCAAAGCCTTGTCAGATGCAGTGGACAAAATGTTGATAAGCCGAGGGTTGATATGGTGCCCCGGCTGTCCTCACCGAGCAACTTTTTGGGCCCTCAAAACAGCGCTGAAATCGGACAAGCGCGAGGTTTATGTGACTGGCGACATCGGCTGTTACACTCTGGACGTTTTCCCGGAAGGGAAATGCCAGATGAACCTCCTACATGCCATGGGTTCCGGAATTGGCTTGGCCGCTGGTTTGGGACAGCTTGGAAGGTTCGGCCACGAGCAACCGATCGTCTCCATTTGCGGGGACTCAACCTTTTTCCATGCATCAATCCCCGGTTTAATCAACGCCGTCTATAACGGATCTAAACTTCTTCACATCATACTGGATAATGAAGCCACGGCTATGACCGGATTCCAGGCACATCCGGGAGTGGGTTATAACGCTGTTGGCGCCCCGAGTGTCAAGGTAGACATAGCGGGACTTTGCCGCTCGCTGGGAATTAAAGTAACGGTGGCCGATCCGTTCGACATCAAGGGCACGACAAAGAAAATACGTGAACTCCTCAACGTGAACGACGGAGTTCGGGTCTTGATAGTGAAAAGAGCCTGCGAGCTACTTCGCGCAAAGAGGGATAAATCCAAGCCTTACAAGGTGAAAGTCAGTGAAGAGAAATGCAAAGGTAAGAAATGCCGCATTTGTTACAGCGACTTTCGCTGTCCTGCGCTTGTGTACGATCCGGAAACCGGCAAGTCCATGATACGAGAAGACGCCTGTCCCGGCTGCGGGGCCTGCGTGAACGTTTGTCCGTCTAAAGCTATCATAAGGGAGGAAACAAGGTCATGATGCGGGATACAGATCCTCTTAACCTGATTGTCTGTGGTATTGGCGGACAAGGGAACATATTGATATCGAGAATGATCGGAAGAATACTTTCTGAAAAGGGTTATTATATTACAATTGGTGAGACGTTCGGAGCTGCACAGCGCGGCGGAGCGGTCCACAGCAGCATGCGGATCTCCAGGAAACGCTACTATGGCCCGCTGATTCCCAAGGGAAAAGCGCACATCATCTTGAGCTTGGAACCACTCGAGACCTTGCGGATTCTGGGCACCTACGGGAATGAAAACGTGCTGACAATCAGCAATACGCAGCCGGTTTATCCGGTGGGAGTTGCGGCCGGGAAAACAGAGTATCCCGATCTTCACAATTTGATGGAAGCCGTACAGAATCTGTCGAAAGCATGTTGGTTCGTGAACGTCAGCCAGAAAGCAATTGATTTGGGTGCTCCTATCGCGGCCAATATTATTTTATTGGGAAGCTTGGTAGGAACCGGCAAGATACCTTTGACCCGTTCGGAAGTGGGAGCAGAAATCAAATCCACTTTTCCACCCGCTGTTGTGGAGCTGAACCTCAGAGCCTTACTTGCTGGAATTGAGGCGGTATCGACCCAAGCATTGGGACTACCGGCATGATCGGACGAATGACTGGTCTCGGTGAATCCTATTTTGGGAAATAAGCGAAACAGGAATGCTCACGCTGTCAAAGAAAAATGAGCACAATTGAGCATGGTGTCCCCCGCATCCCGGTGAACGCGGATAACAGGAAGGAGGTAAGAATAGGGGCTGGTTTGTTACTCATTCGGAGCTTCTGTGAAACATTGTGGGGCTCAGATACAAGCTAAGGGCACACGTTTACTACTGACTCACTTCAATTACGGAAGGAGGCATACCATGTCGAAGATTCGAGTTCCGTATGAAACCGCCGAGGAAACGGGGACCTTCTTGGATCTGGAGGTGCCCGATCGGAACCTTGTGAAGAGTTTCATTCCCGAGGAACCTCCGGCAATAAAGGATGTCGGAGCAGCGGCGGCATACGCGGTGGAACACCCTTTGGATGCAAAACCGCTCAGCGAATTACTCCGGCCGGGCGCTCGGGTAGCGATCATAACTGAAAACCAGTTTAGAGCAGCCCCGACGGATCTTATTCTTCCTCCCATTCTCGAAATTGTTCGCAGAGCAGGTGCAACGCCTTCTATCGTGATCGGCAACGGCAAAGTACCACCTTTGAGCCCGGAAGAGATCGAACGCAAACTGGGCAAAGAGGTTGTTGCCAGCGGAATCACTGTTGCATGCAACGACGTGAGCAAACCCGAAGACTATGCTTACTGCGGCTTGACCTCTCGCGGCGTTCCTTTATTTGTGCTTAAAAGCGTGGTCGAAGCTGACGTCAAGATTACTATTTCCACGACCCAGGCCACCTTGTGGGGCTACGGTGGGTCAGGGATGATCATTCCGGCTGTTTCGGGAGAAGAAACCATAGAGATGAACCATATGTTCTCGTTGCCGCGCGAATGCAGTCCGGGGAACAACGCTTGTCACATGCAGTTGGACAAATACGAGGCTGCTCGCAAGATAGGCATCGACATGGGTATTCATGTGATTGTGAGTAACCGTTTCGACGTCACCTACCTGGTCGCCGGTGACTTCGTTAAAGCCCATGAGGCGGCGGTCCGAGCATATGAGAAGGTGTATCGTTTCGATGCCACAGAATTCGCCGGAGCGCCGGCAGACATCGTAATTACCGGCTCTAGTGCCCCGACCGATCACCTCTTTTTCCACACGAGCTGGGCCATCGTCAACTGTGATCCTATATGCAGAGATGGAGGCACGATTATCCAGGCTACCCCCTGTCCCGGATATGGTGACTGGCCTGGATTTGCGTTGATGGATCTACTGAGCGCATACATGCCACCGTCGTCGGAAAACACTTCCAAGGCACTCAAGGCTTTCTATGCCAAAGATCGGGAACTGTGGGCCGGTTGCATCTGGTGGAAGATCTATGAGGTCATGACGCGCAAAGACGTCTTGATTGTTACGGACGAAAAAAACTTGGAACTCGGTAGTCAAGCTGGTTTTAAAACGCAGACTTCTTTGGAGGATGCATTGAAGGACGCCCTTGGCCGTTATGGACCGGATGCTCGCGTAGCATTTGTACCCTATGGGCGCTATTCAGTGCTTGGCATATAGCCGGTTTCAAATTACCTTGCATTGAGGGGCACCGGCACATCGCTCACTTTTCAACAGCCTGAGGGGTTCCACGAAACGGCCTTTTTCTTTTCCTCGTCCTTGGCCATCCGGCCAAAGACGAGGAACTTTCAGCCGAAATCCTTCATCATGAAGCCATCGCATTAGCGTGCTGTAGCCAGCCTCCATCTGACAATGAGCGGCGAGATATCCATGAAACTTGGGCCATCGGACTAATACATGGTACGTGTCCAGATGGCAGTTGATTCGCATTGCGATTCGTCATATCGTAAAGTGATTTTTTTCTTGACAGCCTTTACACGTTGAGGGTACGCTCAAAGTCAACAAGGTAGCACCAGCACTTGAAGATCTTGTCTAAGGCTGAGTCCGTTTCCTTATCTTGTGGTTATCGTGTGTGCTGCCAACCAGTCGAACAAATGGTGATCCCTAGCACTTTCTCCCCCTCAATTGGTATCACTATTGCTGATTGGAACTGCTCGCGGATCGGCCAAGCTTCGCACTTCTGAATATAAGACCAGAGAGGCCCGTCGCTAATGACAGGAGTTATCTTGGCAGACAACCTAGTGACCAAAAAGGACTCCTCGGACGAGATGAAGCTTCTAAGATAACTAGTGTAGTGTATCCATGATAGCTTTACAGCGATTAACCTTTTCGAGTATTTCATCTACGTTTCTTGGTCCACACGAAGGGTTTCGGGTTTTCGTTGTAGGTTTTGATAAAGTTCTCAATGGTGTCAACCAGGTCAGGTACTCTGTGGAATACGCCTCTGCGAATACGTTTTCGAGAGATCTCTGCAAACCAGCGCTCAATAAGATTCACCCACGAGGAGCTGGTTGGAATGAAGTGTGGATGAAAGCGGGGGTGCTTTGCTAACCACTGTTTGACGTCTGGGTGCTTGTGAGTCCCATAGTTGTCAAGGATCAGGTGGAGATCCAACCCTTTTGGTGTTTCTCGATTGACTTTTCGAAGGAATTTCAGGAATTCGATGTTCCGGTGCCGAGAATAGCATGAGCCGATAACTGTGCCTTCCAGAATGTTGAGGGCCGCAAAGAGGCAGATGGTGCCATTGCGCTTGTAATCATGGGTCATGGTGCCGCACCGACCTTTTTTCAGCGGCAACCCAGGCTGGGTACGATCGAGGGCTTGAATTTGGGATTTCTCGTCCACGCACAATACCAATGCCTTGTCCGGCGGATCAAGATAGACGCCGACAACGTCGGTAAGCTTTTCTACGAAGAGTTTGTCTCTGGAGAGCTTAAAGGTCCTTATTCGGTGAGGCTTAAGACCGTGGGCCCTCCATATCTGGGCCACCACGTTATGACCGACGCCCTGAGTCTTGGCCATACTGCGCGTACTCCAGTGTGTGGCGTCAGCAGGCACAGTGTGCAGTGTGGCTTCCACTATCGCCTTGACCTTGTCCCCGTCAAGCCGCCTGGGACTTGGACCTTTCGGAGCGTCCTTGGTCAGCCCAACAGGTCCCTGATCCTGGAAACGCTTGCGCCAAACCAGGACCGTCGGACGACTGGTTTGCAGTTGTCGAGCAATCGCAGTGTTGGAGAGCCCCTGTGCCGCCAGCAAGCAAATCCGCGACCGAAACGAAACACGTTGCGGAGTCCTCCTGGCGTGCACCCACGTCTCCAACTGGCTTCGTTGCTCGCTACTCATCGACAACGGCTCGGCTTTTTTTCTCATAGACCCGGTTGTAATAAAACCGAAACCTACTGTCAAGACATTATGATGACATTACACTAGGAACCTTCGTAAGAAGGGAAACACATGGACCGACTAGCCATAATCTTTGGGATTTCCTTCGTCTACGTCGTCGTCACGACAGTGGTGGGAATGTGGTCGCTCAGACGCACGAAGGACACCGAAAGCTTCATGACTGCAAAACATCAGATGGGCGCCATAGTAATTGGCATTCTGATGATGTCGGAATTTATCGGAACAGGATCGACGCTGGGCACGGCCCAGACCGCATATGAAAAGGGAATATCCGCGGCATGGAATCTGATTACCTTGGGTATTGGTTATTTGCTCTATGCGTACCTTATGGCGCGAAAGTTCAATGCCCTTGGGGAATATACTATCTCAGGAGCATTGGCCAGACATTACGGTAACGGCGTGAGGATGGTGGTATCCATCACCATGATTTACGCTCTGACAACGGTCAATGTTTCCATGTACACCGGAGGCGCTGCAACAATCGCTTCGCTGCTCGAGGTTCCTATCCAGACGGCCGTTTGGATTATCGGGGCTGCTACAATACTCAATGTCACCCTCGGAGGGATCCGAGGGGTCGGTCACGCGAATCTAATTCACGCCTCGGTGAAATACATGGGATTAATAGTCGTTGCCTTGGTCGGCTGGGGACTCCTTCAAGCCAAGCCGCAGGCTATTGAAATGATCCCGAAAAGTCACTTCTCTCCTACCGGTGTGGGTGTGTCCACTCTGATTGCATGGACCCTGGCGAACATCGGAGCAGTATTTTCGACTCAATATGTCATTCAATGTATTGGTTCACTCTCGACTCCGGAGGATGCCAAAAAAGCAAGTATTGTGGCGAGCATCACGATTGTGCCAATAGGACTCTTTGCGGCATTTATCGGTGTTTCATCGAGAGGCCTGTTCCCGGATATTAAGAGCGTTATGGCCATGCCCGTATTCTTTAATGTTATGAACCCGTGGCTGGCCGGTATTGCCGTATCGGGAATCATAGCAGCCACTTTTGTCACAATTCTGGCTTGCCAGTTGGGGGCAACGGCCCTGATCATGAAGGATTTCTACATCCCATTTGCAGAACCTGATGAAAAGCGAAAAATTTGGGCAACCCGAGCGATTTCTGTTCTAATCGGACTTGCCCCAATTCCTTTCGCTTTGTACGTTCCGGGATTGCTAAAGACTATATTCTTTGCAAGGGCCCTCCGAACCGCAATCGCCGTATTGGCTATCTTCATGTTTTATCTTCCCACTGTTGGAACAAGCAGGGGAGCTTTGGTCGGTCTGATCTGCAGTGTTATAGGGACGACGCTCTTCTTTATTATGGGAAATCCTTGGGGAATAGATAACATCTATGTGGCTGCAATTATTCCCGGGCTGGTGATGATAGCGGAGCGCCTGTTCGCAAAGGGTGGCCGGAGCCATCCTTCTGCAATCGCATGAACCGGGGAGGATCGTTCACCATGGTAACATCGTTAAGAGAATGGCTTGAGGTTCTGGAAGGCGCGGGAATGCTCAAACGAGTGACCCGCCCGGTTAATTCGGCCCATGAGTTGGCTGCTGTCGCGAAAAAGGGTGATGGAAAGTTTTGCCTTGTCTTCAACAACGTGGAGGGGGCAAATATGCCGGTTGTCGCCGGGATCGCCAGCAGTCGAGAAATGTTCGCCTTGGCATTGGGAATCCCGGCGGAGGATCTGGTTGAAACTTTTTCAGCCGCTCAAGCGAGCCCCCAAGAGTGCGTTCTGGTAGATGCAAACGCAGCGCCCGTTAAGCAGATCGTCAAGCAAGATGTTGATTTGAATGAATTTCCCATTCCCGTACATCATGAAAAGGATGCCGGAGCATATATTACGGCAGGCGTGCTGGTCGCCAAAAATCCTTCTACCGGAATTCGAAATTTATCAATCCACAGGTTCCAAGTTCTCGATAAGAATAAGCTAGGGATGCTGATATTGCCCAGGCATCTCTGGCATTTCTTCCGCGCGGCAGAAGCAGAGCAGAAACCACTGGATGTGGCGATCGCCATCGGACTGGACCCGATTCTGTTGCTTGCTTCTCAGGCCATTACTCCGCTCGGAGTGGACGAGTGCACCATTGCCAGCGCCCTGTACAAGAAACCTTTGGAATTGGTGAAATGCGAAACCGTTGATCTGGAAGTTCCCGCTCAGGCGGAAATTGTCCTGGAAGGCCGGATATTGCCGAACATCAGGGAGGTCGAAGGGCCGTTCGGTGAGTATCCGAAATATTATGGGCCGGCTACGCCAAAGCCTGTATTGGAATTGACCGCGGTTACCACAAGGAAGAATCCCATCTATCAAACCATCGTTCCCGCTACGATGGAGCACATGCTGCTGGGATCCATACCCCGAGAAGGGGGCTTGCTTCAGGTGATAAGGAATGCAGTCCCAAATGCTTTTGCGGTCCATCTTACTCCAGGAGGAACTTGCCGTTATCACGTTGTGGTTTCGCTTGACAAACAAAATGATGGGGAACCCAAGAACGTGATGTTTGCCGCTTTCAGCAGCAGCCAAGAGATAAAGCGGGTTGTCGTCGTGGATAAAGATGTTGATATTTTCGATCCGATAGACGTCGAATGGGCAATCGCGACACGGTGCCAAGCCGGAACCGATGTGGTTATCGTGCAGCGTGCGCTGGGTAACAAGCTCGATCCGTCGAGTGATGACGGCATAAGTGACAAAATGGGCATAGATGCGACAATTCCTCTGAACGCCGATCCTTTCAGGTATGAAAGAATTCGCATCCCTGGCGAAAAAACGATCCGGCTTGAGGATTATATCGATTGATGGGCATAGAATGTGCTCGTTTCGAGAAATGTTGGCCAGAATCACGCGTGTCCCCTACTAGCCTTTGACCTGTGCGAATTTGGCTATTTATGCCACGTTGTTCGAAACGACCGTTATTGCTTGCACAGGAGTAGACATGTCATTAAGTTTAGGAAACATCCTTTCGGTGGACCTCACTTCGAAGAAGTTTGAGTCTCGTCCTGCCGATGAATCCCTACTGAAACAGTTCATAGGTGGAAGCGGGTTTGGCGCCTTTCTATTGGCTCAGGACCTTCCCCAGCCGCCCGATCCTTTTGATCCGACCAATCCGCTTATCTTCGCGGCTGGTCCCCTCACCGGAACTCCGGTCCCGACCTCGGGACGACACACCGTCATCAGCCGTTCGCCTCTGACCGGCTTATGGGGCGAGGCATCGGTGGGAGGAACCTGGGGTAGGGAACTCCGCAGATCAGGCCTTCTGGCCATAGTGATCACGGGCCGCGCCGAAAACCCTTCCTACCTCTGGGTGTCGCCGGAAGGCGTTGAATTGCGTTCGGCCGAGGATATCTGGGGCAACGAATGTCAGGAAAGCGACGAACTGCTACGGGCTGAAACCGATTCCAAGGCGGTGGCAGCCGTCATTGGACCGGCCGGCGAGCGCCTGGTTCCCCTGGCCGGGATTTTCACTGACGGGTCTCACGCCCGGGTGGCAGGCCGCTGCGGTATGGGCGCCGTGGCCGGCTCCAAGAATCTTAAGGCAGTGGTCTTGAGGGGAGCAGGTAAAACGCCGGTGCGCAACCCGGAAGCCCTTAAACAAAGCATTAAACCGTTGATGGAGAACTATCGCAATGTAGCGAAACCGATGGGTCGATTTGGCACGGCCAACCTGGTCTATCCATGTTCGGAAGTAGGGACCATGCCCTTCCAAAACTGGCGGAAAGGCAAATGGGACGGCGCGGAAAAGATTAACGGTCAGGAACTCCATACTCGATTTCACAAAGGGCAATTCCACTGTGCAGGTTGCCCCATCGGCTGCGGCAGGGTGATCGAACTGGATGGGCAGGAAATGGCCGGGCCCGAATATGAATCCCTGGCCCTGTTGGGTGGATCTTGTTTGATAGATGACCTGGAGGCACTATGCCGCCTCAACAGACGCTGCAACCAGTTGGGCATAGACACCATGGAAACCGGCTCGCTGGTGGGCATGGCTATGGAGCTTTTTGAGCGCGGTGATCTCACGCGTGAGGATACCGACGGCCTGGAACTTACCTGGGGCAATGTCTCGGCGGTATCTGAGGTAGTGGAACAGATGGGCCGCCGGGAAGGCTTGGGTGGCTTACTGTGTCAGGGCATGAACGCGGTGATCCAACAAATAGGGAGTCCCGCCGGCGAATTTGCCATTCAAGTCAAAGGGCTGGCCGCAGCGGCCCACGACCCCAGAGCCTACAACAGCATTGCGCTGGGCTATGCCACTTCACCGAGAGGGGCCTGTCATCTTCAAGCATTCAGCCATGTATTTGAGCGGAACGTGACCATGCCCGAGTGGGGCCTCAATGAACCGATGGACAGGCTTGCCGTGGAAGGCAAAGCAGAACTGGTAATACGTAGCCAGCACTTGATGGCTCTTTTTGATTCTCTGGCAATTTGTAAATTTTCAACCTTTGCCGGGGTTTCCCCTTCGGTCTTGTGCCAATGGCTTAATGACGTGACCGGCTGGAATTTGGATACCAAGCAGTTGGAAGAATGCGGCGAACGCATCTTCAATCTGAAGCGCCTTTACAACAATCAATTGGGTATCAGTCGAAAGGATGACACTCTGCCAGGCCGTTTCTTGACCCGTAAAAGAGGAGAAGGCGGAACCGTGGCGAATCTACCTCCACTCAACATTATGCTCAGTGATTACTATGAGTTGCGCGGATGGGATGAGTTAGGTATTCCACGGAAGGAAAAACTGGCCGAAATAGGCCTGTCGGAGTGGGCACCCCTTGGATCGGGGTGAAGATCGGAAGATTGGTCCAAGGCTAAGCCTCGGCAGGAAAACCAGCAGAGAGCCTGATTTGGTGAAGTATAGCGATTCTTCATGCGTCATCTAAACATAGGAGGAAGCCATAATGAAGAAAGGACCTAAAAGGCTTACAGCGGTCATAAGCACGTGCTTGCTTGTGGCCGGAATAATTATCATCAGCTCGGGACCCGCAGCCGCGGATGCACCAGCCAAAATCCTCATAGGGACCACTGTGAGTGAATCGGGATACATGGCCGAAGACAGCATACCTTCTTTCAAAGGGCGCAAGCTGGCCGTCGATCTGATCAATAAACAGGGCGGTGTCCTGCTGTCGAAGTACAACAAACGTGTGCCGGCGGAATTGGTTTCTTATGACGACAAAAGCGAGCCTTCTACAGCGGTGAAGAGCTTCGAGCGTCTGGCAACGAAGGATGGTGTGAATTTCTTCCTTTCGGCTCATGGTTCCGAGCTTTCTTTTGCGGTGGCTAAGATCGCCGAGACCTCTAAGATTCCCATGACCATCTACGCTGGCTACGCTAACAAGATATGGACCCAGGGCTACAAATGGATTTTCAACGTGGGACCCACCGCCTCGCAATATAGTCAGGCTTTCGTCGGTCTGGTCAAAGGTTTACCGGAGAAGCTCAAAGTGGGCCTGATTCACGAGGACGGCCTATGGGCGAAGGCAGTGTCGGAGGCCATGGTCAAGTTCGGAAAGGAATCAGGCGTTGATTTTGCAGTGGTGGACGTGTATCCGGCCGACAGTAAGGATGTAAGTGCTTCGATTAACAAGGTGATTGCCGGCGGCTATCCTATTATTGGCACCGTCTCACATGTACGCAACGATCTATTAGTGACACGAGCGATCCTGGAAATGGGTGTGGCCAACAAATTTCAGATGATTTATGTGCAAACCGCCACGGGCTACCCATCCTTCGCGGAAAAATTCAAACCCGAGCAGATCCAAGGAATCGTGGGAACCAGTGTCTGGGCTTCGAGCATCAAGACCTTTTACAACGAGGAATTTCAGGCGGAGTACAAGAAAGCATATGGAGAGGCCCCTAGTTGGGTATCGGCCATCGGCTTCGCCGGCGCACAAGCTATGCTGGAGGCTATTCAGGCCGCCGGTGACATTGACCGAGACAAAGTGCGTGAAGCGTTCTTGAGTCAGCCGATTAAAACCATCATAGGTGATCTAAAATTCGCTCAGGACGGTATATCTGCCGGATCCGCCCTGGTGTGTCCCCAGATGCAAAACGGCATTCCCGAAGTGGTCTATCCTGAGGGATTTGCCACCAAAAAGTTAATTTGTCCTCAGCCTGCGTACAAGAAGTAAAGCTTTTTGGTGGAGGGGAAACCTTCCACCAAAAAGCATCCCCGGAAAGGTCGGGTCATGCTTGAAGTCATACAGGCAAGCAAACACTTCGGTGGCGTCAAAGCGGTGGAAAATGTCAGCTTGACCGTGTCGGAGCAAGAGATTGTAGGCCTTATAGGACCTAACGGGTCCGGCAAGACAACCTTGTTCAATCTCATAACGCGCACTCTTCCGTTGTCTGGAGGGGACATTCTCTTCCAGGGCAAGCCCATTAACAAGCTCAGTCCCGCGGAGGTTTGTTATCAGGGCATATCACGCACTCACCAGATTCCGAGGCCTTTTCGCAGCTTAACTGTGCGTCAGAATGTTTCACTGGCCTATCTCTATGGCCGAAAGGGTGCCCGGAATCGCCGGATCGCCGAGCAAGAGGCTGATCGGTATTTGGAGCTGGTGGGACTCGAATCTTACGCCGGAAAGCAGGCCTCGGAACTCAATGACGTCCAGTGTAAAGTGTTGGAGCTGGCCCGCAGCCTGGCCACCGATCCTCGCCTTTTGTTACTGGACGAAATCCTGGCAGGACTCAATCCAACCGAACTGGTCGAATTCCAGGAGTTGATTCTGCGAATTAGGTCGGAATTTAAGATGACCATTTTTTGGTGCGAACACATCATGCGGGTCTTGATGAGGACGGTGGACCGGGTGATTTGCCTGGATTACGGCCGCATGGTCTGTGAAGGCCTGCCTCAAGAAGTAGCCAACAATCCAGAGGTTATAGAGTGCTACCTGGGCAAGGCAGTGGGTGAATAGAAATGTTGGAAACCAGAAATCTGGGTGTGGGATACGGTAACCTCCAGGTGGTTCATGATGTTTCGTTGTCCATCGGCCAGGGCGAGATAGTCGCCCTGGTTGGAGGCAACGGAGCTGGAAAGACCACCACCCTACGGGCCATCGTAGGGCTTCTGCCTCCTTGGCAGGGGGAGGTGCGCCTGGACGGAAAACCGATTCAAAACCTGAAAACCCCTCAGATAGTGTCTTTGGGGTTAGCCTATGTGCCTGAGCAAAAATCAGTGTTTCCGAAAATGTCGGTGATGGAAAATCTGGAGCTCGCACTGAATTCCAAAGAGGCCAAGCAAAAAAAGCAAGAAACAATGGCGGAAGTTTTTGATCTCTTTCCGCGCATATCCAGCGCGACCAAATTGAAGCAAATGGCCGGCACCTTGTCAGGCGGCGAACAGCGCATGTTAGTCATAGCTCGGGCCCTCATGTCTCGCCCGCTCTTTATACTTCTGGACGAGCCCTCCCTCGGGCTGGCTCCCAAACTGGTTCAGGACTTGTTCGAGGCCATAGCAAAAATTCACGACCGGGGAGTCCCGATCTTACTTGTGGAACAAAATGTCACGTTAGCCCTGCAAATCGCCGACCGAGCCTATGTGCTGGAGCAAGGACGTGTTGTACTGGAGGGCTCCGGGCCGGAATTGGCCGAAATGCCCCATATTCGCGAAGCGTATCTGGGCATTTAATCGCAGGGAAGGAACTGATACGATGGATTATACGACCCTCGCCGCGCAGCTCTTCTTAACGGGAATCTTTCTGTCATCTTTGTACATTTTGGTCACGTTTGGCCTCACCATGATTTTTGGAGTGATGGAAATAGTTAATTTTGCCCACGCCTCCTTCGCCATATTGGGCGGCTATGCCTGCCTCATGGCGGTAAGCGCTCTGGGGATGAACCCATTCCTGGCTTTGATACCGGTGGTAATATTCATGGCTTTGATCGGCTTGTTCACCTTTGATTTCTTTGCTCGCTACACTCTGGATTTGGGTGATTCCCACGTGGTGATTTATTATGCCTTGCTTCTGATTATCTCCAATATCCTGGCGCTGATCTATGGATTGGATTACAAGTTCATCCCTTCCTCTGTGGGTTACAGCCAGCTCCAGATTGGAGCGATAAATACCCCCTCATCAAGGTAATCGTGGCTTTGTTGAGCCTGGGGATTGTGGCGGGATTGAGCTTATATTTGAAATTCAGCGTGGTGGGCCAGAAAATCCGGGCGGTTTCGCAAAGTAAAGAATCCGCGGAGATCCTGGGCATCGATTCTCTGAATATCAGGCGCATCACCTGGGTGATTGGGATCGTCTCTGCAGGGCTGATGGGAGCTTTAGTCGGGCTGGTAAACCCTTTTTCCCCCTATGCAGGTACCACTTATCTCATCGTAGCCTTCAGTGTGGCCATTCTCGGGGGCATGGGCAGTCTCGCTGGGACGATTGTGGCCGGATTTATCGTGGGAATGACTGAGAGCCTGTTCTCTCTGATCCTACCTTCCCAAATATCACCGGTGATCTCATTTCTGCTGATCATCGCAGTATTGATGGTAAAGCCCGAAGGGCTCTTCAGCCGTGCCTAGCGGTCTGAGGTTTTAAGGAATAGACCATGCAAGCAGAAGAAAACAAGAGTAAATATCTCTTTTGGGTAGTGGGAGTGTGTGCTTTAGCGGCCCTGGTCCTGCCGGTAGCTCACGTGCCATTCGGCAATTACATCATGTCGGTTCTGACGTTTGCATTCATATATACTGTCTTGGGACAATCCTGGAATTTGTTGGGCGGCTTGGCCAAGCAGTTCTCTCTGGGACACGCCGCCTTCTTCGGGCTGGGAGCTTTTGCCACAGCATTCTTCTGTGACCTGGGATTACCTGCCCTGGTATCTTTGGGACTTGGCGGGCTCTTTGTGGCCGGGTTCAGCCTGCCGCTTGGTCTGATATGCTTCTCGGCCCGAGGTCCTTACTTTACCATCATCACTTTGGCTATTGCAGAAATCCTTCGCATCATCTTCCTCTGGCGACCCGAGCTTTCCGGCTCCGAAGGCATGGTCGTGGCGAACAACATGTTTTCCAGCAAAATAGGTATCTACTACCTGACGCTTTTTGTGGCCGCGGCCTCAATCGCGGTTACCTACTGGTTGGCCCGAAGCAACCAGGGTCTAGCCCTGATGGCTATCGGCGATGATGAGGATGCCTGCGCCGAGATCGGCATCAAAGTAAAAAATACCAAATCTTCGACTCTTCTCATCAGCGCAGGAATGTGCGCTGTGGCGGGAGGCACATACGGTCTTTTCACCCAGTATCTTTCGCCAAATGATGTCTTTGCCATAACATATTCGCTGGATGCAATATTCATTTCCATTATCGGCGGAATAGGCCATCCGTTCGGACCTTTGGTAGGAGCTTTGCTTTTCAGCCTACTGGAGGAGACTCTCAATCCACTCGTTCCCAATGCCCATTTACTGGTACTTGGAGTCATACTTGTCGGCATTATGTTTGTCCTGCCTAAAGGACTGGTGACCCTAGTCACCAATTCCGAACACCAGGGCCATGTGGTCGGCATCAAAATCAAGCGTCGCGAGGCTGCTAATGCGCCTTCGTGATTAGTCATCCACCGGGAGGAGCAGTCGGATGCATCCTTTTGATTTGGGTATGAATTACAGGATCATCTACAGCGAGCAATCCGCGGCGGTAGTGCCGAGATTGGCCGCGGAGCTGGCCGCTAATCGAGTGCTGATGGTCACTGACCCGGGCATTCAGGCGATCGGCTTGGACCAGCCTATCCTGGAATCACTGAGGAAACAAGGCGCCTCTGTATCGCTTTTTAACGGGGTGGAGCCCAATCCTACCACCGAGAATGTTGATCACGGCTTGGCACAGGCACGGGAGTTCAGGCCTTCTCTCCTCGTGGCCCTGGGTGGCGGCAGCGCCATAGACTGCACGAAGGCCATCAATATCAGACTTCATCGGAAAGGACGATTGCAAGATCATGCCGGTGCCGTTATCGGAGGTACGCCCTTGTTGCCCTTGGTGGCCCTTCCTACTACCGCGGGTACAGGAAGCGAGGTTACACCCTTTCTGCTTATCTCCGACAGCGAGACACATGCAAAAATTGTGATACGCGACCCCCAGGCAATCCCCAAGATCGCTGTGCTGGACCCTAATTTCACCCTGAGCCTGCCGGCGGAAGCCACGCTCTACGCGGGTCTGGATGCTCTGGTACACTGCTTTGAGTCCTATGTGGCCATCGGCAGCCAACCCTACACTGAGGCCCTGGCCGTGCACGCCATAAATCTGATCCTTCACAACCTGCCTCGAGTAATGGCTCAGCCCACGGACCTCCGTGCTCGTGGGAGAATGCTTGTGGCAGCGAACCTCGCTGGTATGGCCTTTTCTCTGAGCTATCTGGGGTTAGCCCATTCCTTCGCCAATGCTCTGACCAAGATAGGCGCTGTGCCCCACGGAAAAGCCGTTGGCATGATGCTCCCGTGGGTAATCCGCTTCAATCACGGCGTGGCTCGAGATAAATATCATGAACTCGCCAGGTATGCGCTCGGGGACAAGTGTCCCCAAAAGCTTGACGAATCCGGTGAAGCCTTGGCTGATTTTGTTCAGTCCTTCGAGGTTAGCCTGGGCATGCCTGCCAAGCTCAATGAAGTCGGCATCAAGGCTGAACAAATACCGAATTTGGTGGAGGAGACTTTGCGGCAGGCCACGATCAAAACCAACCCTCGGAATCCTTCTTCGGAGGAATTAAAGGCCCTGTTGCAGTCTGCGATTTGATTGGCTTTTTCGCCTTAGAAGCGAGAGGGAAGAGGAGACGTGTCGCGACTGGTGCGACGAATCTAGTTGAACCATCCTAATAAATCTAATGGCTTGATCTATAGTGCTTCTCAAAAGTCGTGTCGAAATAGAATTGCACTGCTGTACAAGCCAACCGTTGCAGCCGGAATGATGTAGATCATAGAGGAGTGTGTATGAGCGAATGACACTGCCTCCCTTGTTCTGGTAGGCACCGGCGTCCCTGCCGGTGCGAAACATAATCGACCGGCACGGAGGCCGGTCACTACCGGAAACCCCGTCGATGCCGTTCACGCAAGATCCGCGTCGCCACCATGTCGTCTTCTTTTCGCGATTACTTTTGAGAATCCCTATAATTCTCCAATAATTTCAATCCAAATCGATTCTCAGTTACTGGGGGCCACAGGATGTCGTTGCGAGCGAAGCGAAGCAATCTCTGTTCTCATTTACGGATGGGACAAATCCTGAGATTGCCATCCGGCCGGATTTCGGCCTCGCAATGACAAAGTAGGGGCTGTGCCTGACGGCCTTGCCATGGTAAATCCACCCCCTTCGTAACTGAGGAGTTACCGACGTAATCGGATTTTTCTTGACCGGGATAATCTCTGTCTTTTATGGTAAATGTCCTTGCAATAGCAATGGGGGAATTTCAATAACTTAACACGTCAACGCAACTATCCTGGGAGGGGACCGGGACCGAGATCAGAATCGTAAAAGACCCTCACCGCAGAGTTCGCTGAGCACGCTGAGAAGAAAATTATCTTTTCTTTTCTAAGAAACATGAAGGAGATTTTATCTGCGTAATCTGCGTCATCTGTGGATAGGTCCTTAGAATATGAAATTTGATTTCTCTGCGCTCTCGGCGATCTTGCCTGCGGCGATCCTCAACGGCTAACCGAGACTGTAGTTGCATCTTTTGACGCTTTCAAGGGGGTTAAGATGAAGAGCAAGCCGAAGGTTGGTCATGTTCAAGGATTTTTGAGGATCAGCATATTGCCCATTTTATCTGGGTGTTGCCGTATTGGTGCTCAGCATCTTCGTAGGCTTCAGTCAAAGTGCTCCAGCCAACCCGCTCTTTGATCCCTCAGAGAAAGCTGCCATGCGGGAAGTACGCGAGATCTGCGCGAAAGCGCCTCTAATCTCTTAAACGTGTATATGGACGCAAGAGTATACAGAAATGCTCGTCTGTTCGCAGTTGGGAGGACCCGTCAAGGATGCTCTTACCACGTCTGATGCGAAGACTGTTCGCAAATAGAGGTTCTGAAGAATGGTTGAAAACATCCGGAGCTTTTGAGGCAATTCTCCTGCTGGACAAGAAGGGTGTTTGTTTGGCTTCCGCTCCTGCAAGTCCTGGTCAACCGGGACCTCTCAAACAATGAAGCATTCAAAGAGAGATGTCACAGGAAAACTGGCGATTACTGAGCCCAAAATCAGAGATACCCACCACGTTGGATCCAATGTCCATAGGATGGACTATTTCTCATAGGCATTCCTATGAAAGTTAACGGATGAGATATCAGGGGTGCTCATTTCCTGTGTTAAATGGAAAAAATTGCGCGACATGATGAACGACATCCGCGTGGGCGAAGCCGTGGATTTTGGAGCATCCGACGGGCCGGGAGCCCGGAAATCTGGAAACTGAGTCGGGTGTTCGTGCTGAACCAAAGGATTCGAAATCATCCATATTTCCTTCCGAGAAATACATTATGGTGTCAGTCTGCGAGATCCGGAGATAAATCAACCTGGACTTGACGAGGCAATACAGAAAAAAGTGCCTAATCGGAGACTATGAGTTCAATAATCCGAAAACCGGCGAAAAATATCTGACTGTCGCAGGTCTTGCATACCCTCAGGCGTATGGGAATTTCCCGGGGTTGGGCTGGGTAGTGGGTGCAAGGTCGCTGAGGACGAGTCATTGCGAGCGCAGCGGTGAAGCAACTCTTTCGCTAATATACGGTTCCGAGCCGTTGAGAACAAGACTTTCAGCGCAGAGGCCGCAGATATCGCAGTTAAGGGGTCAATTACGGGGTCATCACGGTGTTAAGGGGTTTAAGGGGTCAGGTCTACTCTTGACTCATATTTGAGGGTTCTGATATTGTGTGGCCATGTCGCGTCCGTTACGCATTGAATATCCTGAGGCATGGTATCATGTCATGAACAGTGGCAGACGCGGGGAAGCGATCTTCCCCGATGGGGAGGATTATCTGCGTTTCCTGGATCTGTTGCGTCAGGCCTCTGTCATGTGGGGCGTTCGAGTTGCGGGCTTCTGCCTCATGCCGAACCACTACCATCTACTGGTCCAAACCCCTCGCGCCAATCTTTCGCGATTCATGAGACATGTGGATGGGGTATACACTCAGCGTTTCAACCGGTCTCACAACTCTGACGGGTCTCTCTTCCGGGGACGTTACAAGGCCATTCTGGTTGAGGCTGACACATATCTGCTGTCGCTGCTCAAATATATCCATCTCAATCCATTGAGGGCCGGGCTGATAACTCGGCTGGATAGGTACGCCTGGAGCAGCCACAAGGGTTATCTCTCTTCTTCGAGTAAGTGGAGTTGGCTGCACACCGAGTTTATTCATTCCATGCTCAGTAAGGAGAAATCGGCGCAGTCCGCGGCTTACCGGGATTTTATGGCAGGACCGGAATCAGAAGAACTCGTCGATTTTTTTTCTCAAACAAAGGTTCCATCCATTCTCGGATCAGAGGCATTTATTAACCGGGTGAAGGTGAAGTTTCTGAATCTCAGCGAGCATAAGGAAATTCCTGAGAGGCGGGTGTTGGCTCCGGGATTGGAGACAATAAAATCCGCTGTCTGCGCGAATTATGCGATAGATAGAGACGAGTTAATGTCGAGTAAACGGGGCATGACAAACGAACCCAGAAATGCAGCTATCTATCTGGCGAGGCGTCTCTCCGGCGAAACACTGGCAACTATAGGGAAAGCTTTTGGGATGTCCAAATACAGCAGTGTGAGCAGCGTGATTTGTCGCATGGAGAATGAGGTCGGCGAAAATGCGGGCCTGCGAAGGCGAATAAAGAGAATCGAGCAGGACCTCATGAACGACCTGACCCCACAATTAACCCACAATGCTGCAAACCACGCGGATCAGAGAAGACGACCCCCGCGTCGCAAACGCATACGCTGAATCGAAAACCTCGGCGCTCTTAAAAACGGGGAGTAGGAATGTTAACTCGAGTATCAAGGCTCAAAAGCATGATGGCCGAAGAGCGGATCGATGTGGCCTTCATTTTAAAGCCCCATGATGTTTTTTATTTTTCCAGCTATTCGTCGGTATGTTCCGGAGTGTTGATACATCAGTCATCAGACCCGGCTTTTTGCACTTTGTGGTTGGATGCCCCGGAAGCCCGGCAAGTGTGTTCGTTACCGAAGGTCACCAGCTATGTCTTCCCAAGAGAAAACCTTGTGGGGAGAATGATCAAACTCTTTGAAAAGGAAGGAACCCGAGCCAAGAGGATCGGGATTGAAAAGGATTTTATCTTATTACGGGATTATGAATTGCTCGTGAGACAATTTCCCGACGCGGAGATGGTTCACATCTCGCCCATGATAGATCGTCTGAGAGCCATCAAGGATATGGAAGAGATAGCCAAGATGCAGAAATCTGCCTCTATAGCCGATCTTGCCATGGAAGCGGCGCTCAAGGCGGTCCGGCCTGGTGTCAAGGAAGTGGAAATCGCCGCTGAAGCCGAATATGTTATGAGAAAACTGGGATCGGAACGCCCAGCGTTTGGCACTTTTGTGGCTTCCGGGCCACGGACGCTTCTGGCTCATCCCCACGCATCCCAGCGGGAGATTGAGCCCGGGGATCCGGTGGTGATTGACCTGGGGGCCACATGGGAAGGGTATGCGTCAGACATTTGTAGGACAACGTTTGCAGGCGAGCCGACTCCCGATCAACGGAAACACCTGAATGTGGTCTTGCAGGCACAGGCAGCCGCAGCCGGTGAACTGAGGGACGGAGCGATTTCAGGGAGCGTATTCGACGCGGCCCATAGTGTGTTCCGCGAGCACAAGCTGGGAAACCTCCTCCCGGAAGATATAGGCTATGGTGTGGGATTGCGACAGTCCGAATTCTTCCCCATCATAGAAAAAGGCAGTAATACGGTCTTATCAGAAAATATGGTGGTGGCGCTGCTTCACACCTACAGTGTTCAAGAAAGAAATAGGCGGATTAAGAGTTGAAGACACTTTCAGAGTGACAAAAAATGGTTGTGAAAGTCTCACGCATCATACTCAACCGACTTTTTGATTCGCACCGATCCAAGGGATGAATATATTAAGTAATCGCGAAAAGAAGCAGGATTTGGTGGCAACGTCCCGCGCAGAACGCGGGATTGCCCGTCACGTTTTGGTAGGACAGGCATCTTGCCTGTCATCCTTGGGCGACTCGCCAGTCGCCCCTACAGCCTGTCCCAGCACTCTGCGTTACTCCCCGATCCTATCGGTTATGGGTGCAAGGCTTTTGAGGATTCTATATACTCTTAACTTATAGCAATTGCCAAAAATAATGACCTTCTCGCCCCGTCACCCCGGCGAAAGCCGGGCGTTTTTCTAGGCAGAATTTTGCGCATTCGACCGATGGCATTTTCAATGCCCCCTTTTTGCCAGGGGGCATGAGGATCACAGAAGTAGGTTTTCATATCAAGATTATTAGCAAGTTTATAGTGACTAACGAATTCAGTTCCGTTGTCGAAAGTGATGGATTTTCTTAGCGGCTTGCGTAACGATTCCAACATTGCAATCAGGTGATCTGAAACGGGATCGGCCGCTTTATTTGGTTGCCGATGTAAGACGAGCAAACCACTAGCTCGCTCGAGGATTGCCAGTCCAGCTTGACCATACCTGGAAAAGAGGATTAGGTTAGCTTCCCAATGACCTAAATTTTCGGTTTTCTACCTCAGGTGAGCGTTCGTGAATAGAAATCCGATTGCGGATTGTTTTAGCAGGGGATCCACCTCTACGACCACTAAGCCACGCTTACTTTTGGAACGAGGTAGAAAATAACGCCAACGATAGTCTTTAGTGCGGGCAATCTGCGCGTAAATGAAACGATAAAGGATTGAATCTGCGCATTGGGACCGGGATTACTGTCAGGATTGTTCCGTGCGTATGAGGCGAGACCAAAAGGAGATTGTTTGAAAAGGATCGTGGTTGGAATCAGCGGCGCCAGCGGCGTGGTCTATGGTATACGAGTCTTGGAAGTGTTGAAGGCCTGTTCGGGCATAGAAACCCATCTCATTTTAACCAACGCGGCTCGCATTACCATGGCGGTGGAAACCTCAGTTGAGCCCCAGCATGTGGAAGCCCTTGCAGACCGAGCGCACTCACAGGACGATCTCTCATCTCCCCTGTCCAGCGGGTCTTTCAAAACCGAGGGAATGATTGTTGCTCCATGCTCCATGAAAAGCCTTTCCATGATCGCGTTTTCCTTAAATGACAATCTGCTGGTCAGGGCCGCGGACGTGACGCTCAAAGAGCGCCGAAAACTCGTGATAGTACCTCGGGAGACACCGCTTCACCTGGGGCACCTTCGAGCCATGACTATGGTCGCTGAAATGGGAGGCACAATTTTGCCTCCGATGCCGGCTTTTTACCATCGCCCTAGAAGCATTGAAGACATTATAGATCAGACGGTCGGCAAAGTGCTCGACCAGTTTGATATACCAGCATGATCTATTCAATCGGTGGGAAGGTGGATGACACGAGACGAACTCGAACGGATTGTGATCGGGTACATGGATTCATTCACTACCATGACTGTATCTTGTTGTGCCGAAGGAAGGCCATGGGCTGCCGACGTCTTTTATGCAAGGCACGGACTGGACCTGATCTTCTTCTCGTCCCCGACCTCTCGACATTGCACCGCTTTTTCGGGGAACCCCGCGGCTGCCGCCACGATACATGGCGATTACAGGGGATGGAAAGAAATCAAAGGGCTACAAATGGAAGGGCAAGTCGAACGCATAGCGGGCGCCACGGCTAAAGCCCGCGGCCTCGCCATCTATCTGAAGCGATATCCGTTTGTTAAAGAATTTTTTTCTGAGGGTGGAGCGCTATCCAGCCAAGTTGCGAAAAAGGTGGCTGGAGTGAGATCTGTACTCTTTCCGGCCGTTTTACATCCTATACACGGATAACGAAACGGGATTCGGGACTCGATGGAAGCTCCAAGTTCAGGCGGGACAGGCTGTAGGCGAGCCAATCCTGGTTTGACTCGGCATCCATAGAACTGGCTCTCAGCAGGCGGCTTCCCCTGATTCATTTGCAATCGACTCTGCCAGCAATTGCACGGGATGAACCACGCGGATCGACTCCGATTCCAAATTACCGCAAATCTGGAGACGGCAGCCCGGACATCCGGATGCAACCAAGTCGGCCTTCGTATCTTGAATGGCTTTGATCTTATTGTTGGTTATGCCTGAGGCTACGTCAGGGTGTTCCCACTGAAAAGTCCCACCGCCGCCGCAGCAGGTATCGGCGCCAACCATTTCGACGAACTCGAGTTCCGGAATATTTTTGAGTAAATTTCGCGGTTCTTGTTTAACCGCTTGGCTACGGACTAAGTGGCAAGGATCGTGATACGTGACACGACCCTGAACCGGGCCGAGATGTTTCGCAATATCGAAACGTGACAAGTATTCTGAGATATCCATCACCTTGCTCGCGAGAGCCTCTGCTTCCTTCGTATCTTGCCCCATTTCCTCCAAGATATGGGTGTATTCCTTTTTCAGAGCCGAGCCACAAGTGGCGCAATCTACGATCACCGCATCAAAGTTCCCTTCATTAAATATACGGAGATTGGTCTGAATGTTATTCAAGGCCGTGTCTCTGGCTCCGGACATGAAGATCGGAAGACCGCAGCACATTTGCTTCTTCGGGATGACCACCTCCACGCCGAGTCGGGTCAAAACTGAGATCACCGATCTTCCAACATCCTCGAAAAGATAATTCGTGGCACATCCGACGAAATAGAGCACCCGACCTACCTTTTCTGTGTCAGGCGAAACGATCTCTGGATATTGTTTGATAAGCGGCACAGAATTGATGCGCGGAATTTTGGTGTAAGGAATGGTGCCTAACTTACCATTCTTCGAAAAAATAGAAAGCAGGCTGGTGCCAAGGGTTCTTCCCCAAAACATAGCAAATGGTAGAAGGCGGGAGCTGCTCAATAAGTGAAACAGCATCCTTTTCTGCCAGGGGAGGCCGAATTTATTTTTCAGCTCCGCCCGCATGCCCTTCAAGAGCCGATCTATTTTAAGACCGCTGGGGCAGTTTACGCTGCAAGTCTCGCACAACAGACAGGTAAACAGAAGATTATGAAAGTTCTCGGATGGTTCCAGTTTTCCCTCGAACACCTTCTTTATCAACTGCACCTTTCCTCGTGGGGAAACTCCCTCGAAATAAAGCTGCTTGTACACAGGACAGGCGTTCATGCAAAGTCCACATTTTATACATTTGTGGACTTCTTCTCTCAATTGCTCGGATATCATGATTTATGTTCCTCAAGGAAACTGCCGGGGTTTAGAATGCCCTGGGGGTCGAAGAGCTTCTTGATGCCCCGCATAACATTCAGGCTGGTCTCACTCAACTGCTTAGGTAAATACTTGGTTTTTGTAATGCCAATGCCGTGCTCACCGGAGAGGGTCCCGCCCACTGAAAGAGCGTAATCGACGATTTCATCCATGGCTTTTTCGACTCTCGCCAATTCATCACCATTTCTTTGATCGAAAAGTATTAGAGGGTGAAGATTGCCGTCGCCCGCGTGAGCCAGAACCGCAATCAGAATATTGTTTCGTTCTCCGGCTTCAATTACTTTCTTGATTGCTGACGTGAGATAACTGACCGGTACAGTTGCATCTTCGATTAAGCAGTCAGGGCGCATGCGGGCCACAGCCCCAAAAGCCGAGCGGCGTGCAACCCACAACTGTTCGTTCTCTTTTTCAGATGCAGAAACTTTTACTTCCCTGGCGCCCTGTTCTCTACAAAAACCGGCAACCGTTTCTGCCTGTTTCTCGACCAAATCAGGGTCTCCGTCGACATCGATCAACAGGACTGCCTCTGCATCGAGCGGCAATCCCAAATGGGCGAAATCTTCCAGGGCTTTGATTATAGTCTTATCCATAAGTTCCAAGGTCGCCGGCACAATCCCCGCCTCAATAATCTTTGAAACTGTCGTCCCGGCCGCATCTATGTCATCGTATACAGCTTGCAGCGTCCGCTTGGCGCGGGGTTTGGGAAGAAGACGGACAGTTATCTTGGTTAACACCGCCAGTGTCCCCTCGGAACCGCATATTAATCGAGTCAGGTCATAACCGGTAACATCTTTAGTGGTAATGGATCCGGTCTTCATTATCTCACCCGAAGGTAGAACGATCTCCAATCCAAGGAGATAGTCTCGTGTCACTCCGTACTTGACACCCCGCATCCCTCCGGCATTCATCGCCACGGCCCCACCCATAGTTGCCACTGCAGCACTACCCGGGTCGGGCGGATAAAAGAGGTTGTATTTCTCAACTTCTTTCTGCAATTCGGCGATCACCACACCCGGTTCCACCACTGCGTAGCGGTTCGCTGTGTTGACCTCTATGATGCGATTCATCATCGTAAAACACAGCACAATCCCACCTTGCTTTGCTAAGGCCTCTGCCCCTAACCCCGATCCCGCACCTCTTGGGGTTATGAACACATTATGGGTCTGCGCGAGTTTCATGATTTCTGAAATTTCCTGTTCTGATTTGGGAAACAGGATCGCGTCCGGTAGAAACTCGTATATACAGGCATCATATGAATATGTCAGAAGATCTTCCCTGGTCGTCTTACAACGCTCGGGGCCGACAATAGATCTAAATTTTTCCAGGATGTCGGAGCTTAACATCGAGATATACCTCTCTTAATCATTTTACACTTTTGGGAAGTTCTCGTCGAGTCCGGCAGTCAGGGGGAAATGCAAATGGCCGCATGATGAGGCCCTGTCCCCTGCAGACGTGAAAAACGTCCTGCCGGCAGACGCATGCCGCATTCTTTTCTTAAATGGATTGTTCCGTTTACTCCGCAGATCTTGCACATTTTGTCGAGACGTGGCTCGTAGGCTTTGCTTCAGGAATCTCACCTTCGGTGGGACCGGCATCTTGCCGTCATTCTAGTAGATAGGCTGGAAGCCTGTCCCACAATGGAGATTGCTTCGGGTTGGCGCCCTCGCAACGACATTTCGCGCCTCGTCGCATTCTCAAACGGAGCCAAGGGCACAATCCATTCTTAAATGGGTCCGGTACGAGCCCCCTTCGGAGTTTGATCTCCTAAGGGAGCCCGGACCGGGTCGGTCTGCTATATTAACGGGCGGACGCCGCTAGTTATTCGCTACTCCGGCGTGGTGCAAAGAGCATGACCAAGATCCCACCAATAATGACGAATGCTGCCAAACCGTAAAGACCCAGGGAAAGACTTTTAGTCATGTCCTTAATGTACCCCAGCATATACGGGGCGACAAAACCGCTCAGATTCCCCATTGAGTTGATCAGGGCGATTCCTCCTGCCGCAGCGGTCCCGGCGAGAAGTGCGGTGGGAACGCTCCAAAAGATCGACAAGCAAGCCATGATTCCGACAAGACCAACGGTAACGGCCACTACTGCAATCATGGTGGTGGACCCGAAAGCTGCGCTGAAGCCGAGGCCTAGGCCGGCAACGATGGCGCAAATTAGGGTGTGCCAACGACGTTCCAATGTTTTATCGGAACTACGCCCAATCCATAACATCCCAATTATAGCCACTGCGTTGGGAATAGCTGTGAGCAACCCGATGTAGAATGCGTTTTGCACTCCGGTACTCTTGATCATCTGAGGAAGCCAGAAGGAAATCCCGTACAAGCCGACCACAAAGCAGAAGTACACGAAACCGAATAGCCAAACCCTCCAGTCTAAAAGGCCGTCTCTCAATGAATGCCTAGTCTTTTCTTCCTTTTCCGCTGCGATGTGGCCCTTAAGCACCTGTTTCTCATCTTGCGTGAGCCATTTCGCCTCATCAATTCCGTCATCGAGATACCAGAGGGTTACGATGCCCATCAGTAGGGATGGTATGCCTTCCAGAAGGAACAGCCATTGCCAGCCGGCCAATGCATGACTGCCGGAAAACGTCTCAAGAATCCACCCCGAAACGGGACCGCCGATGACTCCGGAAACGGGAATAGCAGTCAAAAACAGGGCTGTCGTATGGGCGCGCCTTTTCGCCGGATACCAGTAGGTAAAATAGAGGATGATCCCCGGGAAAAACCCCGCTTCCATAACGCCCAAAACAAATCTACATATATAGAAAGTATTCGCTGAATTTGCGAACATGGTCAATGCGGAAACCAATCCCCACGTGATCATGATCCGCCCTATCCATCGTCGTGGCCCCACCTTCTCTAAAAGGAGGTTACTGGGGACCTCGAAAATAAAATAGCCAATAAAGAATATACCCGCGGCCAACCCGTAAACCGTGTCAGAAAAACCAAGTTGCTGTTGCATCTGAAGTTTTGCAAAACCGACATTCACCCGGTCCAGGAAACAGAAGATGTAACAAGCGAACAGGTACGGCATCAGACGCCAATTCACTTTCGAGTAGGCCGACGCCTCGATCTGACTAATACTCTCAGCTATCGATCCGGATCCGGCAACCGCCATGTCCAAACCCCCTTCTGTAAGTGATCTGAATCCATTGACATTTCAGAGACGGTACCATGCTTTGTAGCAGCTACCGTTCTACCAAAAATTCCACATCTCCCGATCCACTTCTCTCACTCCGAAAACCCGCGTGATCTAAAACCGTTTGTCCTTCAACACGGGACAATGCACGAAGAATCACCCATTAAGGAATTCGCGTACCACACTGAATCATCGCGTCGGGATATTCTAAAAAATGGCCCCCCGCCCCAGTGTCGTTCGAGTGCACAGGAATACCTGGCCGTGTACCGACATCAGATCAGACTTCAGCTACAGTCCCACTGCAAGTACCTGCGGAAATGGGAATTCACCGGAAAAAATCAAAATGAATTCCGGTGCTTGGCGGTTCGCGGGCATTACTGTTGCCGGCTACGGCCTTCTAAGCGCTAAATGTTTGACTGATTTGTTACCCCGGTGCTGTTTCAGAATGCATCTTTATACATCATTTCGCCTCAAATTGCATATAAATTACCTCTGAGACATGTATCCCTTCAGTTACGCGAGGCGGGGATTTGTCATTGCGAGGCCGTCAGGCCGTGGCAATCTCAGGATTTGTTCCAGCTACGCATGAGAACAGAGATTGCTTCGCTTCCCTCGCAATGACGCGACCGGTCTTTCCCGCATGTGACTGAACGATTACCTGAGACAGTTGGATGCACTACCACTAAGTTGTTGTTTCAAGTGAGAGTCAATAAATCCTGGTTGACGGAATGTCCAGAGGCGAGGTATCCTCAAAAAGCGAACCAGAGAGCTTTTGCATCGTCACAAGGCTGGTTTTGCATGGGTTGGAGCGTGTTGGTTCGGATAGGCTATTATAGAGCTCACCGGAGCTATCTCACGGCCCTCATTCCCCAAGACGCAGCCGGCACGACCGCCGCATAATTCGGTTATCAATAGTCGGCTTAAACAATTCCACTTATGTTTCGGTGAACCAATGAATCTTATTAGAGAGATAGTTGACCGCCACGACGAAATAGTTCAGTGGCGTCGAGATTTCCATCTGCACCCGGAACTGGCGCACGAGGAAACTGATACCGCAAGGAAAGTGGCTGAAATTCTGCGTTCGTTCCGAATGGATGAGATCGAGGAACAAGCGGGCTCTACCGGTGTGGTTGGCGTTCTGAGAAACGGAGCCGGACCTGTAATAGGATTACGAGCGGACATGGATGCCCTACCGGTATCCGACGCGGGAGAGCACGATCATCGTTCTGCAATTGAAGGCGTGTCGCATGCCTGCGGCCATGATGGGCACATTGCCATGCTGCTGGCCGCGGCAAGGTATCTGGCAGTTTCCCGGAATTTCCAGGGAACTGTGGTGTTCATTTTTCAGCCGGCCGAGGAAATAGCAAACGGTGCGTTGAGCATGATTGAACACGGCCTGTTTGAAAAATACGCTATGGAATCGGTTTACGCTTTGCACATTGTTCCAGCACTAGCGGTCGGGTGTATGGCCATCACTCCGGGGCCGCTGATGGCTGCCGTAAACAACTTCAAGATAAACATAACGGGTCAGGAGGGGCATGCCGGATTGCCCCATTTGGCCAAAAACCCCGTAATTGCTGGAGCCGGCATAGTTTCCGCCTTGCAGACGATCGCGTCATGCGACACAGATCCTATAGAACCTGTGGTAGTTACCGTGACCAGTTTTCTATCCTGCACGGATAGTTACAACGTCATTCCCGGGTCGGTCGAGATTAAGGGCACTGCCCGCTATATGAACACGGATTACGAAGACGTCCTACCAAAAAGGATCGGGCTACTGGCAAATAGTATTGCATCCGGTTATGGGGTTACCGCGGAGCTGGAGTACTACAAAGGATGCCCTCCGTTGGTGAATTCTGAAAAAGAAGCACAATTTGCCGCCCTGATCGCTCGGAATCTGCTGGGCGAAACCAACGTAGTGCGATGGGCGCCTCTCATGGGTGGAGAAGATTTTAGCCTTTTCCTGAAGAAGATTCCGGGTGTGCTCGCGTTCATCGGTAATGGTGAGGATTCGCCGCTGCTTCACAACCCTGCCTTTGATTTCAATGATGAAGTGCTGCCCATCGGAGCAAGCTATTTTAGCCGTATTGTGGAAACGGCTTTACGTTAGCCGGCCTAATTGAGAGGAATTACACTTTGAGCACCTGAATCATTCTCCTTTCTTTTCCCACATCCTTTTCACGCTCTTCCACATCACAGCCGTGTCCTCGCTACCGAACCCCTGAACCTGAGCCATCTGGTTCATTAATTCCACACTGCGGGCCAGCAGAGGGGGTGCCCCGTGATCGCAAGCCATTTGCGCGGCCAGCCGCACGTCCTTGACCAACAGATCCACGGTGAAGGTGGGGTTTTCGTAACGATCTTCCCCGATACGAGCCCCCAATTCCTGGAATAGGTTACTCACCGTCCCCGCTCGGCTGGCGCTGATGGTCTCGTACAGCAGCTTGGGCTCGATCCCCATTTGGGACGCCATGGCCATCATTTCGGCTGTCATGGCGTTGATGGCGCCAAACATGAGCTGATTGAGCAGCTTGATTTTGTTGCCGGTTCCGGACGGCCCAACCAGAAAGATCTTCGAGGCCAGTTTCTGAAGAACCGGGTGAGCGGACTTCAGATCTTCTTCACTCCCGCCCACCGGCAATGCCCAATTCCCGACGGATGCCGGCCTGCCCAGGACCGGGGCATCCAGGTATCCCACCTCTCGGGAGCAGGACGCTTGATACATGCGCAGAGTGATGCCAGGATCCACGGTACTCATGTCCACAATCACCATGCCGGAACGAGCGGCTTGAAGGACGCCCTCCGGCCCGGCTACGCAGGCTTCCACCTCCGCTGGGCCGGGCAGAAACATCAGAATGATATCGGCTTGGGCGGCTATTTCCGCGGGAGAAGATGCGCTTTCGGCTCCGAGAGCTACGATTTTTTCCAAGGCAAGTGCGGCGGTATCGAAAGCTACGAGCAGGTAGCCGCTTTTGATGAGTTTTTCCGCCGCCGCCCTACCCATTATTCCGGCGCCGATGATGCCGATGGTGCTCATAAGAAATCACTCCGTGATTATTCGAGTTCTTTGCCGTTGTTCACTCGTTCTCATCCCCCTTCATTCTCCCGGTGCAGGTGTACTGCGACCCCTCCAGTGAAACATTCCGGGGTGCAAAGAATGCGGGGGTTCTTCCCCACGAAACGTTCCGCCTGCTTCATAGCTTCCTGGAATGTGGAGAGGGGGATAAAACCCATTCCCCGGGCATACTGCGGAGCCTTGGCTCCCACAATGTACACGGCCGAGGTGCGCAGCGCCAGGTACGGCTCCCCCGGTAATCATCGACATGGCATGGTAGGGGTGGTACGTGTAGCGATTAGAATATGCAAAGCGGTATTCATAGTTCATTGTAATATCGAGGGCGTCGTCGGAATCCAGGAATTCGGCAGGCGTGTTGTACTTTTGCAAGGCAGAGTAGGTCTCCTCGTAGGACGGGAACCAGCCCTGATTGAACCACCCATCGCAGATAGAGGTGGCTACGATTACACCGCCTTCGCGGAAAGCGTGCCAGCACCTCGAGAGCTGCCCGCCTATTGCCAAGCTCATGAGGATTGGGTTAGTACCCATGCCCGGACCCGTAGTGAAAATTACGGGGAAGACCGATGACCAGGACATCGGCCGGTTCTTTCATGTCCAGGTACACATTCGTGCGTTTGTCGGCCAAGGCCAAGTGGCCTCCTCCACCTGTGAAAGCTCTCCGGCCGCCACTCCCAGCACCTGGGATTTCTGACCCAGCACCGCGTCCACAGCGAAAATCTTTTTTCCGATCTTGGCTTCCATGGCCTGCCCGATGGACCGAAACTGACGACGCATGTGACAGTCGGTGGAGGCCCCGAGCCAGTCATCCCGGTACATGGTCTCCGGACAATGATGGGAAGCGATGGACCGCCACCCGGTGAGCCCGGTTACGATCATCTTATAACCCCCACTGTAGCCACCATATGGATTACCCGCGCAGTGGCCTATGACGATGGGCAGATCGGCTTCGGCCAACATACGGTTGCAGAGCACTACGTTACCCATATTATCCGTGCCGAAGTCGCAGAGGTCCGGCGCTTCTCCGTCATGGTTCACTAATCCGGTCGGGCCAAAACTTATCCACAATTTCCCTGCCCAGGTACCAGTACCATTCTTCCAGGGTATTCTTCCGGTGCAGCCCCATGGCGCATACCAAGGTGATGTTTTCAACTGTGGTCCCAGCTTTGAGGAGTTCCTCGATAATCATCGGAATAGCGATCCTACGGTGGCTCGCTGCATGCACACCGCCCTTGACCCGATCGGGAAAAGCGATGACCACCTTCTTGCCGGGTCCGCCCAGTTCGCGCAGAGGCGGAAATCCCAGGGGTGTCTCCAGCGCTTTTCGGGTAGCTTCAACCGGGTCCACTTCGGGCGGGTCGGTGTAGGTTTTACCGTAGCGCACCACGGTGGCCGAATCGGGAAGTTCCACGCTCATCCAGGCGTCTCCGTATTCCAAGATCACTTCTTGCATATATATTCCTCCACGTTTCCGGGCTTAGATCGCACGGAAATTCGTTACTTGATCAACTTTTTCCGGGAGACGCCGGATACAATATCCAGGTGTTCCTTTATCGCCTCTTCTAAAGTGTATTCCGGTTTCCAGCCCAGGTCCCTACGGGCGGGCGCCATCGTCATAGGAGGCTGGATAGGGGGATAGGCTTTTTCCCCCCTCAACAAGGGTCACGCGAGCATCGGGACGGTACGCACAGGCAATGGCCACCACTTCCCGGATAGTATGGACCCCGCCGGCGATGTTGTAGATCCTTTGGGTCGGCTTTTCCGCCCGCCACAAAGTGAGAATGGCCTTTACGGCATCTTTTATATACAGCCAGTCCCCTTTCTCATCCGGATTCGGTATGGTGACCTCCTCCCCGCGGGCGATGGCGTCCAGGATAAGCGATGAATAAAGGGCGGTGATGCCGGTGGTCCGCCCGGGACCGAACACCCAGGTGAAACGGAGGCCGCGGGCGTCCATTCCGTGTTTGCGGGCGTACCATCGGAGCAGGTGTTCACCGGCAAGTTTAGTTTGCCCGTAGATGGTTTCCGGATTTTTGACCGCATCATCCTGCACCGGTTCGGTTACGTCCATGCCGAAAACGGAAATGGAACTGAGCATGATAAACCGATTGACTCCGCGTGCCAACGCGGCGTCGAGGAGGGTTTGGGTCGACTGAAAATTCACCGCAAAGCCCATTACGGGGTTCTCTTCGCACGGGCCGGCTAGCACCGCTCCCAGGTGGAAGACATCGCTTATATCGGCGGACATCATGACCCGGTAGAGATCGGGCCGGGAGGCCAGATCGCCCCGGACATAGGTGATTCTGTCCCATACCCCTTCCAGGCTTTTCGGCTCCGTTGGCCGCATCGAAAACCACCACTTCGGCGCCTAATTCGAGCAATTCGGGGATAAGGTAGGACCCGATGAAACCCGCGCCGCCGGTGACAAGTGCTCGCATGTCGTTGCTCCTTTTACGGCCGATCTAGCGGCCCGCCATATTACAAGTCCGTTCCGCTGTTTCCTGAACTCTTCACGTACCACCTTGTCGACATGGGCTCGGATTTCAATGAACCCGGGGGTCGTCTTTACGTTCGCATCCCGAGGGTAGGGGATATTCACAGGAATGATTTCACGGATCCTTCCCGGGTTTGCGGCCATGACTACCACCCGGGTCGCGAGGAATGCCGCTTCCTCGACTCCATGCGTGATGAAGATGACCGTTTTGCGTTCTTTGGCCAGGATGCCCAGCAGAGCCTCCTGCATGAACTGCCGCGACTGAGCGTCGAGGGCGCCGAAAGGTTCATCCATGAGAAGCACTTCCGGGTTAACTGCATAGGAACGGGCGATTGCCACCCGCTGCTTCATGCCGCCCGACAATTCCTTGGGATAGGAGTCCCTGAACTGGTTCAGGCCAACGAGATCGATGAAGTAATTGGCGATCTCACGTATTTGACCCGCTGATCCGCGGTTATTTTTCAGCTTCAGGCCGAATTCGATGTTTTCCCGCACTGTGAGCCAGGGGAATATAGCGTACTGCTGGAAAACAACACCCCGGTCCGGCCCTGGTCCGCTTATCTCCCGGTCATCTATTAGGACGCGGCCGGAAGTAGGCTGTAGAAAACCGGCGACGACGTTGAGCAGGGTCGTTTTGCCGCATCCCGAAGGACCGACCACGCAGATGAATTCCCCCGGGTCAATGCCGAAGTTCACGTCCCTCAGAGCTTCCACCGTCCCGGTGATCCCGCTATATGTCATGTGCACGCATTCAATGCTGATGCCTTTATTCATCATCTGCTCCGATCCCGGTCCCGAAAGGTGCGAATTTCGGGAAGACCGGGGTTTTGGACTACGGCAGCTTCTCTTGCCAAGCCGTGGCGCGGCGTTCAATAGCCCGCACGGCCGCGTCCATGGCCAGCGAAATGGCCCCTATGAGAAGGATACCCAAGACCAGAGGCGGCATCTGAAAAAAGTTTTGGGCATCGACCATCATGGCGCCGATCCCCCTTTGGGCCGCGATAAGTTCCGCTGCCACGAGTGTGGCCCAGCACACCCCTAGCGAAACCCGGCAGGCGGTGATGATGTGCGGAACGAGTTGGGGGAGAATGATTTTTCGAAAAATCTCCAGGTTAGTGGCGCCCAGTGTTTTGCCCGCTCGAATGTAAATCGGATCGAGACCCACCAGCGCCTGATAAATGACCACCAGCGCAGGGAAAAAGGAAGCGTAGCACAGTACCACGATTTTGGAGGTCTCCCCGATTCCGAAAAAGATGATCATTAACGGAATCAACGCTATGGGCGGCAGGGCGCGGAAGAAGTTTATCAGCGGGTCTATGAGCAGTCGAACCGTCCTGAACCATCCGATGAGAAAGCCCAGTATGACGGCCATCACAATGCCGATGGTGAATCCCGAAAGCACCCGCAGAAAACTGGCATACATATGCTTCTGCAGGCTGCCGTCCTTCAGCAGGGTTACGAATGATTGGAGGACGGCCAGCACCGACGGAAACAATTTGGGATCGATAATGTGCAGGGCCCTGGCGAGTTCCCACACAACGACCACCATCCCAAAAGAGGCGAAGAAATAACCTATTTTTTCCCATCTTTCGTTTCGTCGAATCTTCCTAAAACGCTCTTCGATGGATTTTTTCTCGTCCTTGTCGCTCATGACCGATTATTCTCCTGTCACGGAGACTCTGTTCAGATGGATGTTTGACCCCAGGTTTACACGCTGATTTCCCGTCAAAGCCGGAGGGTCAACGGTGGAGGAGTGAAGGAAGATAGCTGCCCACAGGCGCTAACTTTGCATCGTCGCTCACATGATTTCACTGGGTTATCACCCTCCCCCTTCCTCTTCCTCCTCCCGTCGAGCGAGGGGCATTAGGAAATCCGCTCCCCATACTCCCCCTTTTCTAAAGGGGGATACAGGGGGATTTTGAAACCCTCTCCCCTGGCGGGAGAGGGGAGGGAGAGGGGGGCATTAAACCAAACTTCGCATTGAAAGGTCGTCGCACTGAGCCAGCTCCTCCAGCCCTGGAACCACTATTTCACCTCGGAAAGATAGATGCTTGGATCAAAGAACTCCTTGGGGTCCATCCAGTTACCGATGGAACCGATTTCCACGAACACCTGTTCCACCTGGCCGATCCATTTGCTCACTGTGCCGTCCTTGTACAATGTCGCCCAGTCTTTGGAGGTTTCGCATTTCTCGGCCTTCCAACTGGCCTCTATGTCGCTATAAGGGATACTGGAGTAAGCCTTACTGTGGATAAGTTTCAAGGCTTCGTCCGGTTTGCTCAGGAGGTAATCGTTAGCCGGCACCCAGGCTTTGACGATCTTCTTCAGAACATCCTTGTGATCCTTATAGTAATTATTCGCCGCTACCCACCCGCCGATAATCGCGGCCTCCGGATAGAAATCTTTGGCAGAGCTGAGCTGAACGGCTCCCTTGACCCTATCTCTGATCTGTACGTGGAAAGGCGCCCATGTCACAACAAATGGGACCGCCCCTGAGATGAAGGCCGAAACCGCCCCTGCCATGTCCATACTTACAATCTCCACGTCCTTGGTGGAGTCCAATCCGTTTTTCTTGAGCGCTGTGTGCAAAAACACGTGTGCGGTGGTTCCCTTGACCGTGGCGATTTTCTGACCTTTCACGTCTTTGATGGACTTGGCCCCGGTTTCAGGACGTGCGAAAAGCATGGCAGTGTCATACTCGATATCATTGATAAGGAATATTTTGCCGACTCCGCGGGAAGGGAAATTGGCTATAACTGCCCCCATGATAGCCACATCCACGCTGCCGCCGCTCAGGGCCTGCATGAGTGGAATGCCGGAGGTGAACACAATCGGTTCGATCTCCAGCCCCTGCTCCTTGAAAAAGCCTTTTTCCACGGCGATCCAAAGCTGTCCATCGACGGCCAGCGTGTGGAGATATCCCACCCTGACTTTGTCTGCGGCCGCGGCCTGCCACACAAAGGTGAACACGAAGACAGCTACGATGCCAATAGTAGTGATCCTGGAAATCTTCATTTTCTCCTCCTTTCCTGATGGTGTAGCGGTGTATGCTCCGAAATTGATCGGATTTCCATTCTCGCCTTGTTGCTGTGACATCTCTCTTTCTTGGCTTTTGTCCGGTGGCTGTTCGGTTGAAGAACTGTTCGCCCCCAGGTCAACTATATTCCCTGCATGAGCCTCGCACGATGATTTCCGTGTCCAGGCAGCAGTGTCTGGCTTGCGTGGAATTCCGTTCAATCCCCTCCAGCAGCATATCCACGGCGATGCGGCCGATCTCATATCCGGGTACCCGGACGGTGGTGAGTGGGGGATCGCAATACGCGGCGAATTCGATATCATCGAACCCCGCCAATGAAAGGTCCTCCGGTACGCTGCAACCCCGCGGCCCGCACCGCGGCCAAGGCCCCGATAGCCAGCACATCGCTGGCCGCGAAAATGGCGGTGGGCCGATCCTGAAGTGACAAAATCCTGGACATGGAGTCTTTGCCGCCCTGGAGTGTGGGCACGGTCTCCACGATCCACTCCGGCCTGCATTCAAGGCCCAAATCTTTCAGGCAGGCCATGAATCCTTCGTACCGTTTTCTGACGCGGCCGACCTTGGTATAAAGGCCGATCATGAGCCCGATCCGGGTGTGATGGAGGGACGCTAGGTAATTGGTCATAGAATAGGCGGCTCGATAATTATCCAATCCCACATAACTCAGCGCCGGGTTGTCCGGTTTTTCCCAGATGATGAAGCAGGGAACGCCCGAATCGGCGAGTTTCTTAACGCGGTTTTCCTGTCCGATGTTGAAGCCGGTAAGGATGACTCCGGCAAGGCGGCGTTCCTCGAACCGTTGCAGCAGGTTGTTTTCGGTCTGATAGTCGTATTGAGTATTGCCCAAGAGGATGGAATACCCTTTATCGTTGGCCCTTTCCTGAATAGCCAGAATGGTGCTGGCGAAGAGCGGCGCCTCGGTTGTAGGGATAAGCAGCCCAATGACCGTGGATTTGTTTCTGGAGAAATCACCGGCCGCGGCGTTGTAGACGTAACCGTGCTTTTCGATAATTGAGAGAACGCGCTCCCGTGTCTTGGATCGTACGAACTGAGGGGTATGGATGGCTCGGGAGACTGTGGCCACGGAAACGCCTGCCAGAGCTGCTATGTCCTGCATGGTGAATTTGGACATGAAGTCACCGTGATGCCGGGAAGAAGAGAGAAATGTGACACGCCGGTTTTTGTAAGCGATTACATTTCGCGCTCGATTTTTCTTTTCCGATCAGCCCGCACCGGTCTCTTTTTTTCACCGGAGCAGCAGAGAAGAAAGAAAGTAACGGCCCTGCTCATGCATTCCCAATAGGAGGGTAGCGCCTTACGCAGGGGAGTTTGTAAACGGGAGTCACACAATGTAACCGATTACATTATTGAGCCGTAATCATCCAGTGTCAAGAAAAATCGTCGCGCTCCGGTAATGCCTCGGTCAATCGCGCCGTGGATGTGCGACCGGCGGTCGCCCCTTTTCTCTGTTCCCGGAAGCGACAAAAGGACATGGCACGAATTCGATTTTCAATGGCAAGATGCAAGCGTCTGTAGGGGGCAGACCTATGTGTCTGCCCGTCCTCTGGCGCTATCTAAAAGCCCCGAGAAAGGCCGACGGAACACGACAACGCCTCAGGGCAGGGCTTGCCCTGCCCGAAAAGGGTGTCGCAGATAGAGGCACGGAAGGCCATCGGGAACAGTAACAAAAAAGCACAATGTCCACTTTTCCCCTTCCAAAAACTCTAATATTGCTGGCGGTGGGGTAAACAGGCTTTCGTGGGGCAGGCTTTCCGGCCTGCCGGTTTCCTTTGCCTTCAGTAGGACCGGCATCTTGCCGGTCATTGCAGTGAGACCCAGTCCGCTCTTTAAAAGTCCCGGAGGGACTGCCCAACAGTGGCCACGGGTACAAACCCGTGGGAAAGATAAAAGTGAAAAGACAGGGCCCTGAAAGGGTCTCCCATTGGGTTTGGTGGATCTGCCAGAATCTTATCGGTTTGGTTATCCTCTTTTCCTTGGGTTTCATCCCGCGCCTCGCGGGACTACTGTTGGGCCGCCCCTCCGGGGCTACATTCTTCTCGTGAGGCCGTCAGATTTGCGGTCAGGTCATAATGTTTCTGTAGGGTGCGGCCGCTTTCTGCGTCCTTTTTGGGCAGGTTTCAAACCTACCCCTATCCGCGGCCTGGATGGGTCAATACGCGATGCCATGCAGTCAGGGGTACAATGTTCCTGTAGGGGCGACCGGCGGTCGCCCTTTTGCATTGATTAGGCTGCCGTTTCTCCAGGATATGGGGGACGGGTGGTTGGGATCACAATCATCGGAATGATTCCGGGTATTCGGAATCGTTCGACCAACAGAGGGCGACCGCCGGTCGCCCCTACAGGATGTTTCCTATGAAATTATTCCGTGCAGATGATTAGGCACGGTGGCGAATCGTCGGTATGGCGCGCCCGTATGTGCGCCCAAATCTGGGCAGACGCACGGGTCTGATAATCATAAAAAGGCACCTCTGAGTCGGGGAATGTGATATCCCCGACTTGCCACAAAATCAAAGGAGGTGCCCAATGGGACTATATGCAGGCGTTGATCTTCATGCAAGGGATAGTTACTTCGCAGTGATAAATGCTGAGGGCGTCAGGCTCATGACCAAGAGGTTCTCTAACGACTCTCAGGTTGTGTTCAGTGTCCTCGATCCCTATAAGGAAGAGCTCGGGGGCGTGGTCGTTGAATCGACCTTCAACTGGTATTGGCTCGTGGATGGATTGATGGATGCGGGATTCAACGTGCATTTGGCTAATCCTTGCGCTATCGAGAAATACAAAGGGCTCAAGCATGCCGATGATAAGAGTGACGCTGTCTGGTTGGCAGACATGCTGCGTTTAGGAATTCTGCCAGAGGGGTACATTTATCCCCGCCAAGACAGAGCGGTAAGGGATCTGCTGAGGAAAAGAGTGCACTTGGTGAAGCTGCGAACATCCTTGATCAATAGTCTCCAGAACATACTGGACCGCAACGGTTGCATACATCTTGGTGCAGCTAAGATCAAGCAGTTGACACAAGACCATGTCTGTCCGCTTCTGGAGGGGGACGATGATTTGGCCTTGAGCGGACGAGTAAGCAAAGAAACTATCGACTACTTGACCCGACAGATCAACAACATAGAGAAGGTGGTGGAAAAGAAAGCTCACCTCAAGCCGGCATACGAGCTTCTGCAGACTATGCCGGGAGTGGGGACTATTCTCGGCTTAACAATCATGCTGGAGACCGGCCCCATAGGTCGATTCGCCCACGTGGGCAATTATGCCTCCTATTGCCGAAAGGTTCCCACACACTGGATCAGCGCCGGCAAAGGAAAAGGCAGCGGAAATAAGAAGAACGGCAGTAAGTATCTAGCGTGGGCTTTCTCTGAGGCCGCAGAAATGGCGCGGCGCTTCTATCCGAAGATGAAGGCTTACTATGATCGCAAAGCAGCCAAGACGAATTTCATGGTTGCTCATAGTGCACTGGCACACAAGTTGTGCCGTGCAGCGTATCACATCATGCGGGACCAGGTCCCCTTTGAAATGGACAAGTTTTTTGCTTGAGGCGTTGGAGTGAACGGCCAACCTAGTGTAGTGTATCCATAATAGCTTTACACCTGTTGACCTTTTCAAGAATCTGGTCAACCTTCTTCGTCCAGATGAACGGTTTTGGATTTTCGTTGTAGGCTCTCATGAAATCTTCGATAACCGCAATCAGATCGGGAACGTTTTTGAAGACACCTCTCCGGACGCGTTTTTCGGTCAATTCTGCAAACCACCGTTCAATGAGGTTTACCCAAGATGAACTGGTAGGGATGAAGTGTAGATGGAAGCGAGGGCGCTTTTCCAGCCACTTCTTGACATTTGGATGGGTATGCGTGCCGTAGTTGTCGAGAATCAAGTGGAGATCGAGCCCCTTTGGGGTTTCGCTGTTGATTTTTCGGAGGAACTTCAAGAATTCGACGTTCCGATGCCTGGGGTAACATGATCCAATGACCGTGCCTTCCAGCACGTTGAGGGCGGCGAAAAGGCAAGTAGTGCCATTGCGCTTGTAATCATGGGTCATGGTGCCGCAACGACCTTTCTTCAACGGTAAACCTGGTTGGGTCCGGTCCAAGGCTTGAATTTGGGATTTCTCGTCTACGCACAAGACCACGGCCCTATCCGGCGGGTCGAGATACACACCCACCACGTCGGTGAGCTTCTCGACGAAGCGTTTGTCTTTGGAAAGCTTGAAGGTCCTTATCCTGTGAGGTTGCAGACCGTGTGCTCTCCAAATCCGAGCCACCACGTTATGACTCACGCCCTGAGCCTTGGCCATGCTGCGCGTACTCCAATGCGTTGCTCCGTCGGGAACGCTGTGGAGGGTGGCTTCCACAATAGTTTTGACTTTCGAGGGTTCGAGCCGTCTGAAGCTGGGACCTTTGGGAGCATCTTTGGTCAGCCCTGCGGGTCCTTTCTCTCGGAATCGCGTCCTCCACAGCAACACCGTCGGACGAGTGGTGTCTATTTTCCGAGCGATGTAGGTGTTGGAGAACCCTTCGGCCGCCAGTAGACAAATGCGCGATCGCATCACAAGGCGTTGAGGTGTCCGCTTGGCACGCACCCAGGATTCCAACTGGTTTCGCTGCTCACTGCTCATGGGCAAGGGGTTGATTCTTCTTTCCATAGCTTTGTCATAACAAAACCAGGAGCAAGGGTAAAGCTATTATGATTACATAACACTAGCGTAGGGGTTGGAAAAACCACGGGTCTGATTAGAAGGCCGCTCGCTCCCACTAAGTCCGGCAATCCGGACTCTTTGCTGCCCATGCCGTGAGCCATTACGGGGCTGGCCAAAAACCATGAGGTCTGTAAAAACAACTTGGACACGGCATGGAACCGAGGAATTTCTGGTCCGCTTTGCGGAAGGGGTCCCACCCCACGGGTGATGGCCTTGATCCAGATGGGTGCCTGGTGCGGTGAAGAAGCACCGTCACCCCTCGAGAAATACCGGCAAAGGCGAAGAGCCGCGCTGGCGGACGCTGCACGTAACCCGACCGCTGTACCTCTGCAAGAAAACGGTAGTTTTCTTGCCATGGGAGATTTTTTTTCCTTGACAGAGGGCCTTTTAATGGGTGCCCCTACCACTCATGTCGCGGGACTTGTACGATTCTGTGATCTATCGCCAATAGTCTAGGAGTTTTTTGCCGGAGAGGGCGTGGGAGAATCCGGCTTTTTTGCAAAAAAGCGGGTTCTCTCACATTATTCTTGTCTCCGCGGGCTCCTCGCAGTTTTCTTTTCTCTTCCCCGTCTTACTACTGAATATAGGTCATCATCTCCTGTTCAAGCACCATTTTAAGGGTATCCACTGCCGAGTCGATTTCCGGCCTGTCAACAATGAAAGGAGGTCCGAACACGATGGCATCCCCATCCTTGCCCGCGAAGCCCGTGGAAAGGTAGACGAGAACACCCCGCCGGAACATGGCCTCTCGGACCTTCTCTGCGATTTTCAGATTCCTCGGAAAGGGTTTGAGTCCAACCTTATCCTGGCCCAATTCCACGCCCCACATCATTCCAATCCCTCTGATATCCAGAACATACGGCGACCCGCCCAACTTAGCCTTGAGTCGTTCACCCAGGTATCGACCCATTTCATCAACTCGTGTGACCAGGTTTTCCCGTTCCAGAATGCCCACTACAGCCCGAGCGGCTGCGGCGGCAACCACATGATGTGAGAAAGTTCCGCCATGGACAAAATTGCCGCTTCCTTGACCAATTGCATCCAGGTATTCCGGCTTGGCGGCCACCGCGGAAAATGGGATGGCGCCGGAGCTGAGTCCCTTGCCCAGCGTCATAAGGTCCGGGATGACATCTTCATGTTGGCAGGCAAACCAGCGGCCGGTTCTCCCCATTCCTGTCATGACTTCATCAAAAATCAGCAGTACTCCATATTTTTGGCAGATCTCACGAATAAGCGGCAGATAGCCCGGAGGTGGCGGATACACTCCGAGAGTAGCCCCGCTAACCGGCTCCGCTATAAAGGCCGATACCGTATCCTTCCCCAGGTTCAAAATCGTCTCTTCAAGCGCCATGCCGCAGCGTAAGCCGCACTCGGGGAAACTCAGCCCGTAAGAGCATCGTAAGCAATAGGGAGGAGGAATGTGGGCCACCTCAGGCAACAGCGGTGTGAAAGGCTCCCGAAAATACGTTCTTCCCGACGCGGCCAATGCGCCCAATGTTAGTCCGTGGTATGATTTCCAGCGGGAAATAAGCCGCACTCGGTTGGGCCGACCACATTCCAGGTGTATCTGCCGAGCAAGTTTCACGGCAGTCTCGACCGCCTCTGAACCTGACGACATGAAATAAAAGCGGCTGAGTCCCGCAGGCGCATGTCGGGCCAGATCTTCGGCCAATTCTTCCAGGACGGTCGCAGTGAATAGACTGCCGTGCACGTAATAGAAATCGGTCATTTGCTCGGAAACGGCTCGAATGATCTCTTCGCGACCGTGACCAACATTGACCACCAGAGCGCCTCCACCCGCATCCAAATAGCGCTTGCCTGCGTCATCCTCGATCCAGACCCCATCAGCTTTGACAGCTCGCGGCAGGTCCTTGTCAAATCTACGGGGGAACACACAACTGTGCGAATCAAGTTTTTGTTTATCCGTTTTCAAAGTCCATCCTTAACCGATAAATTCAATCATGCGATAGCTCGAAGACCCAATATCTCACTGGCCTCGGCGCAGGTCGCCACCTCTCGATCCAGGAGGCGGGCGAGCGCGACGGTCCGCTCTACGAATTGGGCATTGGTTTGCGCCTTTACTCCTCGGCTGAAGTACACGTTGTCTTCGAAACCGACCCTGACATGTCCTCCCAGAAGCATTGCGTGGGTGGTCAGGGGAAGCTGCGCCGGTCCGACTCCCAAAACAGACCACTGGCAGCCCGCAGGAAGACGGGCTTTCATGCTCATCAGGGCGTCAAGGCTCGCTTCGATCCCCCATTGAGCGCCGAGGCAGAGCTGAAAATAGGGCGGGGGCTCAAGCAGACCCCGGTCAACCATGTCATTGGCCTGCCGAATATGTCCCAGATCGAATACCTCCATTTCCGGCTTTACTCCGGCTAGACGCATCTCATGGGCCGCTGTTTCCACCCAGTCGGACGGGTTAATGAATACCCTTCCACCTCTAAAGTTTAGCGTCCCCACATCCAGCGAACACAGGTCGGGCTGGAGTTCGATAGGCATTAGACGTTGTCGTCCTGCATCAGGTCCGGTAAGGTTAAGGGCACTGGTGGTAAGGTTTATAAGCATATCGCTTTCAGCCCGGATTCGGTCAACGACTTCCGCGAAAAGCCCTCGGTCGAACGCGGGCGCACCTGTCAGGGGATCTCTTACATGAATGTGAACGACAGCAGCCCCGGCACGCCAGGATCTTAATGCCTCCGCTGCTATCTCGGCCGGGGTGTACGGGACGTTCGGGTTCTGTTCTCTCATAGGCCCGGATCCGCACACGGCCACGGTGATAATAAGTTTGTCCAATTTCAGAACGCCTTTCGCTGAAATTGCGGGGCTGTTAGCGGCTTCAGTATCCCGAGGTAGGCCTCTTTAATAGCGGGGTCTGCTAACAATTCGCCAGAAGTTCCTTCTCTGACTATTCTGCCTGTTTCCATGAGATACGCCCGGTCTGTGTGGTGGAGGACCTGCTGGACGTTTTGTTCGACAAGTAGCAGTGTGATCCTTTCGCCCACAAGTTTCAGAACCCGATAAATATCTTTCACTACGAGAGGAGCTAGTCCCAGAGAGAGTTCGTCTACCAGCAATAATGTCGGCTGACTCATGAGAGCCCGTCCTATGGCCAGCATCTGCTGTTCCCCGCCGGAACAGGTCCCGGCCGGCTGATTCAGCCGGTGGGCCAGAATTGGAAAAAGCGCTGTGACCTCGTCCAGTGTTTGCTGGAGATGCTTTCTGGGCCTCGGCGAGTAGGCGCCCATGCGCAAATTGTCGAGCACCGTCATATCCTTGAAGGGTCGCCTTCCCTCAGGCACACATGCTATGCCCAGCTTGGCGACATCTTGAGGCGCCAATCCACTAATTTCTTTTCCCTGGAAAGTTATGCGGCCCTTACGAGGTCCGAGAAGCCCTGCGACAGAACGGATCAACGTGGACTTGCCTGCTCCATTTGCTCCCAGTACGGCTACTCTTTCGCCTTCCCTCACTTCGAGGGAAACGTCTCGGAGCACCTGGTGCTCGTGAATGTAAACTTCAATGGCTTCAATCTTGAGCATCGGGTTCACCCAGGTAAGCTTCAATGACTCGCTTGTCTCTGGTTACCTCGGCCGGGGCCCCTTCGCAGATCAGGCGGCCCTGGTTCAAGACGAGTACGCTCTCACTCAGACTCATAATGGCGCCCATAACATGCTCTATCCAAAGAACAGTTACACCGAAGCGGTCACGGATGGCTCGAATCAGGTCAAGCGCCTGGGACATTTCCATAGAACTCAACCCACCAAGGACTTCATCGAGCAAGATCAGGCGAGGTCCTGTAGCCAGGGCTCGCGCGACTTCGAGGCGCTTGGTGTCGATAAGGTTCAGATCTGCGCTCAACACGCGTTCTTTGCCCGCCAGGCCCACCAGTTCCAACATCTCACGGATGGTCCCGGGACGCTCTGGCTGGGGGACTGAAGGGTTTCGGCCTATCAGCGCGACCAGAACATTTTCGCTACAGGTCATTTTGGCGAAGGGCCGGGGCACTTGAAATGTCCGTGCGATACCCGCGCGGCAGATCTGGTATGTAGAAAGGCCTTTAAGGTCCTGGCCGTTGAATGTGACACTGCCGCTGTCCGGTGTTATTGCGCCTGTAATAAGGTTGAAAAGTGTGGTCTTCCCGGCTCCGTTGGGGCCTATCAGGCCTACTATTTCACCTTCCTTCACCTCAAAGGAGGCTTGCGAGACCGCCATAAGGCCGCCAAACCGTTTGTTGAGGCTTTCTACCCGCAACAAACTCATGAGGCCCTCCCCGATCCGGCGCCAAGCCATCTGCTCAGGAGTCCCACAATTCCTTCAGGTGCAAACCGAGCCACCACCAATGCCACCAAGCCGAAGATCAGAACATGAAACTCACCGTATCTGCGGATATATTCGGACAGCGCCTCCAGAAATAAGGCTCCAACTATCGGTCCAATGAAAGTACCGATCCCTCCGATAACCGTCATCGCCAGAACCAGAAACATGAGGTCGAGCGAGAGAATATGCGGAGTGATAAGCAGCAGGTAATGTCCGTAGAGCGAGCCGGCGAATCCTGCCATAGCCCCGGTGATAACGAAGGCCGCCACCCTGACTCTAATCACAGGTATACCCATCGAGGCCGCGGCGACCTCGTCGTTTTGCACTGCTCTGAAGGAGGTCCCCAGATCGGATCCGAGGATGCGATGAATCAACCAAAGTACCAGCGCCACAGCCGCGAGCAAGATGTAGAAACTGACTGTCTTGGAATACTCTCCCCAGAAGGGCGGAACCGTTAGCCCCATGGTCCCCCGTGTGAATTCGTACTCGTTCACCACGATAATGCGCAGAATCTCGGAAAACCCGAGTGTGGTCAGGCTCAGATATATACCCCCCATGCGGATGCACAGCGCCCCCAGCGCAAGCCCCAGAACCGCTGCAACCCCAACTCCGATGACAAGCCCCAACAGCGGAGGCAAACCGAACTTCGCCGCCAGTATCCCTGACGTATAGGCCCCGATCCCCGCAAAAGCCGCGTGAGCAAAGGATACCTGCCCAGTAAAACCAGCCAGCAGATTCCAACTCGACGCCATCATAATGTAAAAGAGACCGACAATAGCCGCGTGAAGCCAATACTGGCCAAGAAAGAAGGGAAACGTGGCGAAAACACCCAGCGCAACCAGAGCAGCCGTCCAGCCCTTCAGCTTTGCACCCTTCGTTTCACCTGCGCTCGACCACTCGCCATTCATGATTCAGCCTCACATCTGCCGCCGGCCAAAGAGACCCGCTGGCCGGACAAACAAAACGACGATCAGGATCACGAAGCTGAAAAGCTGCTTATAGGCGCTGGAAATGTACGCCGAGCCGAGGTTCTCCACCACGCCTAGGAGAACACCACCTACGAGACAGCCCAGAAATGAGCCCATACCACCAAGCACCACAACCACGAAAGCGGTTAAACTGACTCCGACACCAATGTTTGGCGTAACCGGGAAGATGGGGGTGAGTATTACTCCAGCCGCGCCTGCCAGAGCGCAGCCCAGCCCAAAGCCCAGCAGATTCACCCGCTCCGGGTTTACCCCCATGAGCGCTGCCACTTCACGGTCTGCGCTCACCGCCTGCACCACTCGGCCAAACCAGGTCCGCTTCAAAAGCAGAAAAAACGCAGCGATGACCACCACGCCCAAAACAAAGCCCAATAAGCGTTGGTTGCCGTACATGAACAGGCCGAAAACATCGGTCGCTCCTGTGATCAGGTTCGGCGGCTTTTGGGGGTAGGGTCCGAAGATGAGCAGATATGCGTTCTGTAAGACGATCGAAAGAATGAACGTGACAATGAGTGAGTACATATCATTGCCATAGGTAGGCCGGATCAGGAGGCGCTCGATCACGAGCCCGAACAGGAAAATACCCAAGGCGCCCAATACCATAGCGATGGCCGGGTGAAGCCCCAGGGCCTGAGCGAAGAGGGCGCTGAAATATCCGGCAAGCACGTAGAGTTCGCCGTGGGCAAAGTTCACAACATTCATCATGCCGACGATGAGCGCTACGCCGAGCGCCGACAGGGCGTAAATCACCCCTATGACCAGTCCGTTTGTCAGATAAAGGAGAAAATCACTCATCGGTCAGGTTCTCCGGTCGCCTCGGCTCTACATTGAACCGGGCAGCGCCAGACATACCCTTGAGAAAAGGCCGGGCGGCGTCCTCCGCCCGACCTCCGAAAGGGGTTTATTTCTTCAACGGACCCTTGGCCAGGTTTTTAGGAAAGACAACCGCCTGTTTCTTGTCCTGCCACTGGATCACGAGCATCGGCGGCTGCCACTGATGATAGCGGTAAGAGCCGGGCGTCAGTTCGAACTTGACTACGCCGCTGGCTACGGTGAGGTTAGTCTTTTCCAGCGCATCCACGAGTTTTTCCGGGTCCGCACCGCCTGCCCTGTTGATCGCGTCGGCAGCTATGAGCACTGAATTAAAAAGCGATCTCGACTTGTAGTCGGTAGGTTCGCTTCCAAACTTCTTCTGGTAAGCAGCGAAAAATTCCTTATCCACATCGGTCACCGGAACCCCGACATTCATGGAAGATACAAAAAGCTCGAGGTTCCCTGCATCCCCCACGTTTTTCCAGTATTGCGGCCAGAGACTCGGTGGACCGGCTCCGTCGATCACCAGCGCGGTCTTGGGAAATACACCCGCCTCATTGGACTGCGCGACGAAGTAATGGAGCCCGAAGCCGTAAATGAAGGCCAGGATGAAATCCGGCTGGAATTGCTTGATCTTGTTGATTTCCGTGTAAAGGTCTTGACTGTTTCGGTCGGTAATCAAGGTCGTCGTGGGAACATTCATCTTCGCTGAGCCCGTCCTCGGCAAGCTTTTTCATACCGAGGCCCCAGTCAGTGTTCTCGGCCACGATGGCGACCTTTTTAAAACCATTCTCCTTGATAAACGGCAAGAGGGTCTCGTTGACCACTCCGCTGTTGCTCGGGCCTGCACGGAACACGTACCGGTATCCCTTGGCAGTAATATCGTCGTGCCACGCTTCAGCGATAACGAGGGGGACTTTGTGCCTGTTGGCCACATCGATCTCGGCCAGGGCTGCGGATGAGTGGCTCTCGCCAACAACCATCACCACTTTGTCCTTGGTGATCAGTTTCTCTATTCCGGACGCGGCCTTCTCCGGGTCACCCCCCGTATCCTCGAAAATTACTTCCAACTTCTTTCCGAGCACGCCCTTGCCCGGCGCGTTGACCAAATCAAGAGCCAGTGCGATCCCTTCTTCAAACGCCTTTCCTGTCGGGGCTCCCGTGCCGGTTCTTGGCCCGACGACCCCGATCTTGATCGTTTCTTCAGCCGCTGACGCGAGTGTGACGCAACATAGCCCCACCATTGCCAGCAGAATCCCTACGGACTTCAGTACCTTCCGGTAATCCATATGCCCCTCCTAATACGTTGGCATCAATCCTACCGCGGCACTTCGTCTGTGGCGCTTGGCAGCCAAAGGCACAACATCGAAAGACCCCGCGGCTTATGAACAGAGACAAGGATGATAGCAATCAGTCAAGATCCAAGTCAATCGGAATCACCAAAGGAAGAAGGCGCGGAAACGGCTTGACAACCGTGGCCCTGAGCCATATTTATTCAAAGCATTGTGATCCTTATATAGCCATTGCCAAAAATAATGACCTTCCAGCGAGCCGTGTACCCGGCGAAATCCGGGGTCCGGAGAATATTAATACTGGATTCAGATCCCCACCGGAATCATGACGGCTTCCTCGAATCGGACAAAAATTTTGGCGCTCGTATATAACAAATAATGGCCTATTTCCAGGAGGTGACCCGATAATGAACCAAAGCGGTTTTAAGTTGACCTACGCCACGATGTTCAACCCTCCCGAGGAGTTGCACGTCCGCTTCGACAAAGCCCTCGCAGATGTGAAGGCGAGGCTCGGAACGGAATACGGTAATATGATCGCCGGCAGGGACCGATCTAGCGATAAGAACTTCCTCGATCGCTTTCCAGCCGACACAAATGTAATGCTTGGCCGTTTCCAGAAAAGCATGGCGCAGGATGGCCAGGAAGCCATAGCCGCAGCGCGGGAGGCATTCCCAAAGTGGAGCGCGACCCCCTGGCAAGAGCGGGTGGCGTTGATGAGGAAAGTCGCGGCTCTAGTCGATCAACGCACGTTCGAAATCGGCGCGGCCATGACAATGTCGGTGGGCAAGAACCGCATGGAGGCCCTGGGAGAAGTTGCGGAGACCGCGGACCTGATCAGCTACGCCTGCGATCAGATGGAGAAGAACCACGGCTTCATCTCCGAGATGGGAAAGGATCCGATTCCCGGCGTTGTTTCCCGAAACACTTCGGCGCTTCGGCCCTATGGTGTTTGGTTGGTGGTCAGCCCGTTCAACTTCCCTGTGGCCTTGACCGGCGGCCCGGTCGGCGCTGCCCTGGTGACGGGAAATACGGTTGTGGCAAAGCCCTCGTCGGACGTCCCGTGGTCCGTTCGTTTGTTCGCCGAGTGCCTTCGTGACGCGGGTTTGCCCGATGGTGTCTTCAATCTGGTCACCGGACCGGGCGCAGTGGTGGGCAAAGCTATGGCCTCGAGCCGCGACGTGGACGGGGTGACTTTCACCGGTTCGTACAACGTAGGGATGAATCTGTACCGTCTACGGGCTAAATCGGATTACGTTCGCCCATGCGTCCTCGAACTGGGCGGCAAGAACCCCGCGATCGTCTCCCGTCATGCAGATATCTCAAAAGCAGCCCTGGGCATCATGCGTTCGGCCTTCGGGCTTCAGGGTCAGAAGTGTTCCGCGTGTTCAAGGGTATACGTCGAGGAACCGGTCTACGACAAGCTGCTGGAACAACTCGTGGACCTGACGGAAAAGATCGTGATCGGCGACCCGACGACTCGCGAGGTGTACCTTGGTCCCGTAGTAAACCGGGCAGCTTTTAAGAACTTTCAGGCGTACGCCGATGAGCTGTCCTCTGCCGGCAAAATAGCTACCGGCGGAACGATTCTTACCGGAGCCGGATACTCCCGGGGATTCTTTTGCAGGCCGACCATAGTCACCGACGTGCCCCTGAATCATCACCTGTGGAAGCATGAGATGTTTGTGCCAATAGTCATGGTGGCTCGTGTTCGGGATTTGGCCGAAGCCTTGCGAGAAGCCAACGACGTCCAGTACGGCCTCACCGCAGGATTCTACGGTTCACGTGAGGAATGCGACTGGTTCTTCGAGAACATCCATGCCGGCGTCGTATATGCGAATCGAGCCATGGGCGCCACTACCGGCGCCTGGCCGGGTTTTCAGCCGTTCGGCGGATGGAAGGGTTCCGGCGCTACGGGAAAAAACGCCGGAGGCCTGCACTATCTGCAACTGTACCTCAGAGAACAAAGCCGCACGCTTGTGCTCTGAGGAGAGTTTCGGGAACCCGAGGGAAGGGAAAGAATGCGGTGGAACCCGCTTTTGTGAAAAGGCGCTGAGAAGGCCACCAGGAACCCGCTTTTTGTGCAAAAAGCCGGTTTCCCGGCCCCTCCGGCAAAAACTCTAATTATGCTGGCGGGAGTTCGGGGGGCCGATGCAGACATCCTGACTGCCAAATGTTCCCGGGCTCTGGTCTCAAGATTCTCGAGTGGGCCGGAACCCTCAGGCAAAAAGCCGGTCCCCAGCGCAACACGACGTCCAGTTCGAATTCCGGTAGCGGCCGGCGTCCCTGCCGGTCGAATATTCACGATCTGCGCGAAAAATAGGGAATGCCTGTTTGGTCAGATCGTGGATACGACAATACGCGTGAACCAATCAGGGGAATTAATCCAGCGGATCTGGGATGAATTACCGAATCGTCATACAAATCTTGATTTAGACGCTTTTATATTGATGCCCTATCACCTCCATGGAATTATTGTGTTAACCGACAATGCCGCTGTTGGGGCAGACCATGTGTCTGCCCGAATTTGTGCGCACACATAGGTGCGTGCCGTACAGAAAATTGTGCAATGGTTCAAGTCGGTCACCACAAACGAATCCCTGTGTGTGAATTCTGGGGACACCACACTTCTGCGGCGGTATCCTTGGCAGAGTGATTTCGGGAACAGCCAATTCTGAGAACCGGCTTTTCAAACATTAATGCAATAATAGCTCACTGGGTCAGTGCCCGATTGAATCCTCATTTATTGTGACAGAGGAGTAGGAGTGGTTGCATCTCCCTGGAATTTTCCTCTCGCAATAGCCGATTTAGTTTGTGCTTCGCTCCAGCATGACTTAATTTCCAGAAGAGTAGTTAAGGAGATTACTTACTTCTTTCCCCTGTATTTTCCCTTGGAGCCCCTCGTTCGCCTTTTTACACATACCAAGAACAATTGCGGTCCGTAAAATTTGCATCTGCAGAATATTTATAGCCTGATTGCGTTCATATACTTGATACGAAAGAAAACCCATTGTAGCGAGGAGCGCAAAAACTACTAAAATAAGTATTAATTTCTCTCTCATCGATCTTCCTTTCTTGTCCGTACTAATTTATGACGGTTCCGCTAAAAAGCTTCCATTAATTCCTCTGCATAATATAGTACCGCGGCTCCGGTCGTTCATACATCTTTACTCTCCGCGTTCTCAGCGGTGAATTTCCTTAACCACCTGATAAACATACCGACAAACGCGAAGAATGTCACGCAACACCACCCCTCCATTCTAGGCTAGAATTCCAGGTAGATATCGGGCAGAGCCCGGCAGATACGGGTTCCCAGGCGGAGCCTGGGAACCAGGAAAAACGCCCCTCGCAATCTCTACTCTCATGCGTGGCTGGAGCAAATCCTGAGATTGCCATCCCGCGAAACGCGGGACTACGCTCCTCGCAATGACACTCCTGCTAATCCAAGGGTCAAAACCTTATTTTTGATTTAATTGACGCTTCCGTCGGGGTATGTTAAGATAAATTGCGTGAATCAGAATAATTAGACTAATTTTGTCATTAATTTTATATGACATACAGACAACTCTCCATTACTGCATTATTTATTATTTTGGCAATGGCAGGGTGCGCTCGCAATCTTACTGTTGCAAAGCAAAACCAAAAACCATCCTATACGGTGATGGGTAAAACCTATTTTCCTGTCAAAGAGGTTAAACCTGGTTTCTGCGAAAATGGTGTCGCTTCGTGGTACGGTCCCGGCTTCCATGGCAGGAAAACCGCATCCACAGAGGTCTACGATATGCACGAGCTTACCGCGGCTCACAACATCTTGCCTCTAAATACACTTGTGAAGATAACGAATCTGGAGAATCAGAAGGAAGTCGTGGTGCGTATTAACGATCGCGGCCCGTTTGTGGGTGACCGGATTGTGGACCTTTCATTAGCCGCGGCTCAAGAAATCGGGATGGTAAAAAACGGGACCGCGCCCGTGCGTTTAGCTGTGCTCGGCCCCGCCAATGTCCCGAATGCTTTAAAACAGAAGCCAATTGCTAAGAAAAAGGATTCCCCGGCGCCTAATCCCTTTTATGTGGCCGGAAGCAGGGGGCTCCTGGCATTTGTGAGAGATTAGCCTGAAGAAATCAAACTTTAGAACCGTCCATAATTCAATGGCAGGCCCCAACACGTCATTGCGAGGAACAAAGTGACGTGGCAATCTCAGGATTTGATCCGGTCACGCGTAGAGTAGAGATTGCTTCGCTACGTTCGCAATGACAGCCGCCGTCATACACTTTGCGCTTCAATAACCGGCATAATTACCATTACGGTACTGCTATTCTAACTCCGCACGTTACAATCAGTTGAAAGGCTATCGCGGATTTCTTACAATCATTCAATATCAGTGTATCTTGTGCTCCAGGCGCCATCAGTAGGTTCAAGCCACATGGCTGCCCGTGGACGATTTTTTTTGGAGAAAATTGAATGCAAGTTACCGTAGTCGGCGGCGGTCTGGCCGGTTCTGAGGCGACATGGCAACTGGTCCAGCGGGGAATCTGTGTTCGACTAATTGAAATGAAGCCGCTGTCATATTCACCTGCTCATAATTCGCCGGATCTCGCAGAACTCGTATGCTCAAACTCCTTGAGATCCTCTTCTCTAAAATCAGCCGCAGGCCTCCTCAAAGAGGAGCTGCGGATTATGGATTCGCTCATCATTCAGGCCGCGGATGCAACCGCAGTGCCCGCGGGCAAAGCCCTTGCCGTGGATAGGACGCTCTTCGCGCGGTTCATAACCGAAAAAATCCACAACCATCCTCTGGTAAACCTGGAAATTCGTGAAGTAACCCATATTCCGCGGTCGGAAGATGGGATGGTCATCGTGGCCACCGGTCCCCTTACTGCCGATAAATTGGCCGGCGACATACTGAAAAGCTTGGGTTCCGATGGACTCTGTTTCTATGATGCCATAGCCCCCATAGTAACCGCCGATAGTTTGGACATGAGCCGACTGTTCCGTGCATCCCGTTATGGAGACGGGGAAGGGGATTATCTGAACGCTCCAATGGATGAGCCTGCTTACTTGAATTTCGTTTCCGAAATTCTGCTCGCGGAGAAGGTCGATCCGTATCCGTTCGAGAACATCCCTCATTTTGAAGGATGTCTTCCCATCGAAGAATTGGCCCGAAGGGGTCCGAATACACTGGCATTCGGTCCGATGAAACCCGTGGGATTAACGAATCCGGCCACCGGCAGGCGCCCGCATGCCGTACGTACAACTCCGTGCGGAAAATCTCGAGCGAACGCTATACAATCTTGTAGGATTCCAAACCAAAATGAAGCATCCTGAGCAGGAAAGAATTTTCCGGCAAATTCCGGGCTTGGAGAAAGCCGAATTTCACGCGGCTCGGGTCAATTCACCGGAATACCTTTTTGGATTCTCCACGGCTCCTGGACCAGTTCTCGCGATCGCGCAAAGATCCTCATGTTTTCTTTGCAGGTCAGATGACAGGAGTGGAAGGATATATCGAGTCTACCGCCTCGGGTCTTGCGGTTGGTATAATGGCGGGCTTATTGTCACAGAATTCAACGCCTCATACGCCGCCTGAAACCACTGCCATAGGTGCGCTGCTGAAACACACGAGAGACGAATCTGTTGCCAAATACGAACCGATGAATATAAATTTCGGCATCATCGAGCAAGCGCCTGAGGGAACTCCCAAGCAACGCAAAAGGGAAATAATTGTGGAACGGGCTCTTAAGGATATTCGTGATTGGAAGAATCAAATAAACCAGCTTAGATTATTACAGGAGTAACCTTGGAACTGCCTGAGAGAAAAATCTACCAGGTCTCGGAATTCACTGAAAAGATCAGGGAGATCTTGGAAACAGAATACCCTTCGGTCTGGATACAGGGCGAAATATCAAATTTCCGTGGTGCTCCATCGGGCCATCTGTATTTTACCTTAAAGGACGAGACGGCCCAGATCAGGTGCGTGATGTTCAGGCTCCAGGGGCGTTTCCTGAAATTCAGGCCGGAAGACGGACTGCACGTTATCGCGTGGGGCAGATTGTCTGTTTATAGCCTTCGGGGCGAGTATCAATTAATACTCGACACTATGGAACCCTTTGGTTTTGGAAGCCTGATGCTGGCTTTCGAGCAATTAAAGACTAAGCTCACGGCAGAGGGCCTGTTTGATGAAAGCCGGAAGAAACCCTTGCCCCCGTTCCCGAGGACCATTGGTTTGGTGACTTCTCCTCGAGGCTCAGTCGTTCTCGATATGATCCGAATAATTCGGCATCGTGCTCCATGGATAGACATTGTTGTAAGTCCATCGTCAGTTCAAGGAGATAAGGCTCCCGAAGAAATCACGCTGGCTATAAAAAGACTCTGCGAGACTCGTGACGTGGATGTCATAATTCTCGGGCGAGGAGGAGGCCCGATAGAAGACCTCTGGGCGTTTAACGACGAGAGGGTGGTTCGGGCTGTCGCTGGATGCAGGCTGCCGATCATCAGCGCAGTGGGACACGAGACCGATGTCACGCTGACGGATTTTGCTGCTGATCTGAGAGCGCCCACACCGTCGGCTGCTGCGCAGATGCTTGTTTCAGACAAAAGAGATTTAGAAGCGGCATTGGAACATTTCCAGGCGAGATTAAGGCATTGTATGACGGCGGTCGTGGACCGTTCCGCCTCGAGTGTAGGAGAACTTATCAGACGTCTTCACGATCCTTTAAGGCAGATATCGGAATATCGTATGAGGATTGACGATCTGAATATCAGGCTTATAAAGACGACAAAACGGAAATTCTACGATCTCCGGAGGGAAGCCGATTCCTTGGCGGCGAGACTTAAACCCGAGCACGTGGTGAGGATAGTCGGAGAAAAAAGAGATCAGTTTGATTCTTTATTTGGACGCTTGGCCGCGGCGGGTCGAGCATCTGTTCATGACGCTCAACAGTCTTTCAATATTCTCGCGGGACAATTGGATGCTCTAAGCCCGCTGGGGATACTGGCCAGGGGTTATTCCATTACTTTCGATTCCCGGACCGGCACTGTGATCAAGGACGCTCGAGAGACCAAACCCGGAGAAGAAGTGCGAATAAGGCTTCACCGTGGAGAACTCGATTGTGAAATAACGAGGAAGCGGGATGACACATAAAATAGATTCAAAGAAGATTCTGGAATTTCTGACCCGAGTAACTGAAGAGGCCGGCAAACGGATACTGACCTATTCCAAAGAAAACCTGGGAGTGACTCTCAAGGATAGCCGTCCCGGCGCCATAGATATTGTTACCGATGCGGATCGTGCGTCTGAAGATTTCATTCTTGAGGCCATAAATCGAGAATTTCCGGAACATGATATTCTTACCGAAGAGAGAAGTATTGAACTAAAGGGCTCTCCATGGCTATGGCTTGTGGATCCCCTCGATGGCACAGTGAATTTCGCCCATGGATATCCAATGTTTTCGGTATCGTTAGCTCTCATGGAAAGTGGCGTGCTCGTTGCCGGAATGGTCCATGATCCATTGAAAAAAGAAAGTTTCTATGCCATAAAAAACAGCGGCGCTTTTCTGAATGGTAATCCTATTCACGTGTCCGGAGCAGCACGACTACCAGAGAGCATCCTCTCTACCGGTTTCCCTTATGACAAAGCATTTTCACCGGATAATAATATTGCGGAATTTTCAAAGGTGCTGTTGCGCGTACAAGGAATTAGGCGTGGTGGGTCTGCTGCGCTGGATTTAGCCTATGTTTCGTGCGGTCGATTGGATGGTTTTTGGGAACAGAAATTGAAACCGTGGGATATGGCCGCGGGTATGCTCCTGGTGCAAGAAGCCGGAGGCCGTGTAAGCGATGAGTCAGGCGACAGGACCGACCCTTACACTAAGTTTATTGTTGCAACTAACGGCATCATTCACGACTTGTTGCTTCAGGCCATTAAATCGAATTCATAATGAAAAATCGTTTGAGGCCTAGTCAAACATGGTAATACGCTGCGCTCATTGCCAAGGCACGATGAGACTGGATGCGAAGAATATCCCGGATAAACCGAAGGTAAAAGTCCGGTGTCCTCATTGCCATGGCATCGGATACATAGAAAATACATCCGCGCCGAATCCGCCCCCGAGTTTGTTAGACGAGCAGCCGGTCAGCCAACCCGATCAATCCAAATTCGAGTTGCGGGAACTGCTTAGTGATAAACCCGAAATGGAATATGACGTTTCGCTGCCCCATGATGCCTTCAAGGATTTTCGCTTCCCCGCTGAGCAGGATCGCCAAAATAACTCCCCCAAGACCGCTATGGGGTGGCCCGCTATCGGGTCGAAAACAATTATTTTGGCCGTGGCCTCCCTCGTCGTCATCATACTTTTTGCTTTGTTGGTTAATATAATTCTGCCGGGACCTTCAGGATTCAAGGGAGTCTCGGGAGCGGTTCAATCGCAAGAGGAACAGACACTTATGAAAAGCGGCGGAGATACTGCACCGGTAAAGGGCTCAGCCCCTGCTTCCCCGCGTCAGAAAGATAAGCCAAACAGATAAAAGTAAGATAATGCAATTTAATCCCGGCTGTCATATTCCAGGATCTAAAAAGTGATCGTAAAGCGTTCAGCCCAAGAAGAGAGGGAACGGTTATTTCTCGCACCGTACGCGGTTCGCTCGGAAGATAGTCGGGGCCGGGTCCATCCGGAGGAGGAATGTCCTTATCGGTCGGCATTTCAAAGGGACCGCGACCGAATCATTCATTCGAGGGCATTCCGCCGACTCGAATACAAGACTCAAGTTTTCGCATATTATGAAGGGGACCACTACCGCACAAGGCTGACCCATACGCTCGAAGTGGCGCAGATTGCCCGAAGCTTGGCTCAGTATTTGGGCGTCAATGAGGAGCTGACCCATGCAGTGGCTCTAGCGCACGATCTCGGCCATACGCCTTTCGGCCATGCCGGAGAAGAAGCTCTTCACTGCCTTATGCAGGACCACGGCGGATTTGAGCACAATACTCAGTCCCTCCGGGTTGTGGACCTGCTGGAAGCACGATATCCCAATTTCCCGGGACTGAATTTAACGTTCGAGACACGCAGCGGAATCGCAAGACATTCCACAGTGTACGATCAGGCGCCTGCTCATGTTTCTGAAAGAGTTCATGCTGGGACCATCGCCCAGTCTCGAGGCGCAGATCGTCAACATTGCCGATGAGATAGCCTATAATTGTCATGACATCGAGGATGGCGTCCGGTCCGGTTTTTTTGACGAACACGAACTCGGAGAACTCGATATTTGGAACGAAGTGACCAGAATTATCAACGACCGACATCCTAATCTGGATCGGGATACTTTCCGTTATCAGTGCATTCGAATTCTTATCGACACATTCATTCGCGACCTCGTGCAAGGGACTGAGGAATGCCTGTCGAACGAGAATTTTCAGAGTCCGACGGATATCATCAATTTTCCGGAAAAAGTCGCTACGTTTACTCCTGAAATGCAGAAATGGAAAGAGCAGCTCAATCACTTCCTTCACACAAGATTCTATACACATCATAAAATTATGAGAATGCAATATAAGGCAGCTCGCCTATTGACGGACCTTTTTCAGGAATATGTGTCCAGACCGTCACAGCTTCCGCCCGGTGTCCAAAAGAGAATTTTAGCAGTTGAAGATTCGGTCGAAAGAGTAGTTTGCGATTACATTGCTGGAATGACCGACAGATTTGCTCTAGTTGAGCACAGGAAGCTATTCCTTCCTTATGAGTACCTGATCGCCGACCCGCCTTATTCCCTGTCTTTACGTGACCAAATTGGATGATTGCACAAATCTCCATAGTGCTTATGTATATAACTGCCGGAATAAAAACTTACCTGAGAGGAATTGGTCCATGACAAGACGTAGTGGTCTGGTCACGATGAATGGGAATCCTATAACCCTTCTAGGAGAACCGGTGAAAATCGGCGAACGCGCGCCTGATTTTTCGGTGACAGGGACAGACATGAAGCCCGTGAATTTTTCGTCATTTAAAGGAAAAATATGCGTGATTTATTCTGTTCCGTCTCTGGATACGCCGGTCTGTGATAGGACCACAAGGAGGTTTAACGAAGAAGCGACCCAGTTGGGGGCCGACGTAATCGTATTAGCTGTAAGTATGGATCTTCCTTTCGCTCAGGCACGCTGGTGCGCCGCTGCTGATATAAAAGGAGTGCAGACTCTTTCCGATCATAAAGACGCTTCCTTCGGAACTTCATACGGGGTTCTTATAGACGGAATGCGTCTTCTAGCCCGCGCTGTGTTTGTTGTTGACGCGGATGGCGTAATTCGTCATGCCCAAATAGTGAACGACATTGTTAATGAGCCCGATTTCGATGCGGCTCTGACGGCTGTCAAAAATCTGATGTGATACACTCCTGATTTAGGTAGTATTCTAAATTGAGTCACAGTACAAATACGATTTGAGCACGCTGCCACATTTTTTGTCGAGCAGCGTGGAGAATGGGTCTGAATAGAGCCCTGCTAAAAATATTATTGGAGGACATATCATGCAGCAGTGGAAATCAGTGGACGAGGTACTGGATTTTGCGATCGGCCAGGAACAAGAGGCTTTTCAATTTTATACGGATTTATCCGCTCGCATGGATAGGCCATGGATGAGCGAGATCTTCAAGAGCTTTGCCCAGGAGGAACTCGGGCACAAAAAGAAAACTGGAAGATATAAAAACAGGCAAAAAGCTTTTGCCTTCCCAAAGCAAGGTCTTGGATTTAAAGATCGGGGACTATCTAATCGATGTGGAACCCAGCGGGGAAATGGATTATCAACAGGCTCTCATTGTTGCCATGAAAAAAGAAAAAAAGGCCTTTAAAATGTACAATGATTTAGCCGGTGTCGTGGACGACGGCTCGCTTCAGGCGGTTTTCCTCTCTCTTGCCCAGGAAGAAGCCAAGCATAAGTTACGATTCGAAATTGAATATGATGACTATGTGATGAAAGAGAATTGATAACATTTGTCTCGATATTTTGCTCGAACTCTGGGGTTAGCAAAATCGAGGAATGGTCTTGGTAAGCAGGAAGAAGATACTTACAGCTTGTTTGGCACTTGTAGGATTGATATTGATCCTAATGTGGACTCAGGGTGGGTTTCACTCCAAAGTTCCAGGGGGAATCACATCTCCCCCTGGAAAAAGCACATCAGAACTCAAGACCGTTAAGGCAGAGACCGGCCACAGTGGCGGAGAGGTGACCGTGTCGGGAACCGTCGTTTCCAGAGAAACCGCAAGGGTGGCTTCCCGAGTGCTGGGGTACGTGGTGGAACTTAACGTCGAAGCTGGTGACACGGTCAAAAAAGGTCAGGTGCTGCTTCGGATAGACGCGAAAGATATGGCACAGCGCGAGGATCAGGCACAAGCCGCTCTTGAAAGCGCTCGCGCGGATTTGGTGAAAACCAGGAATGATTATGAGCGCTACAAAAGTCTATTCGAAAAAGAATCAGTTGCAAAAAAGGATTACGATGACGCGTTGGCCCGTTTCGAAATGTCACAGGCTGCGGAACAAAGAGCCGCTGCCGCCCTGGAAGAGGCAAAGACTCAGCTTTCTTACGCCATAGTTACAGCCCCCTTTGACGGTATTGTTTCGGGCAGGGAAATTAATCTCGGTGACCTCGCTACCCCTGGAAAACCATTATTGAGCATCTACATGCCGGGTACGCTTGAATTGGTAGCAGCAATCGGGGAGCAGTATGCTCCTTATTTGCGCCTGGAAGAGCCAGTCACGATCACTATTCCTTCGGCAAAGGTCGAGCAGTCTTCCAAAATACGGGAAGTAGTGCCGCAACGTGACGAAAGAACAAGAACGATTACAGTCAAAACCCCACTTTCCGAACATCCCGGGCTTGGTCCGGGGCTGTACGGAACGTTGACGTTCAAAACTGTTGCGTCAGATGTGGTTCTAGTTCCCGCAGACGCGGTCCAATCAGTCGGACAGCTTGAGACGATCAAAGTCCTGGAAGGCGGTGTAGTGAAGATTCGCCACGTCAAAACCGGTCGTAAGCTGAGCGACGGAAAAGTGGAAATAATCTCCGGGCTCAACCCCGGTGAAGAAGTGGTGGTGAAGTAGGAACGTGGAGAATAAGTCCGGGAGAACCCGCTGAGAAGAGAAGGGAAGAATGTGGGAGACCCCGCTTCTTTCAGGACGCGGTCTACGGCCGCAACCATAACAGGCCGCCAGGATTTTTTTCCAGAAAATCAGCAGGGGCGCTGAGAAGGCCACCGGGAACCCGCTTTTTATGTAAAAAGCCGGTTCCCGGCCCCTCCGGTAAAAACTCTAGTATTGCTAGTGGCATATCAAGGCTGTGTATATATTTGTGAGACGGTAGAGCGGCTCGTGGCCGCCAGGATTCGCAGATTGGTCGAGATCAATTCAAACCTTTTTGACTCCTTAAATTAGCAGCTTAGAGAGCTCTCTCCACCATTTCTTTTCCGGAAAACAAGAAATCAAATGTTATTAATAAGAAGCCGGATTCCCCGCACCCCTTCCGGCAAAAACTCTCATAATTGCTGGCGGTAGCTAAACAGGGTTTCTAATGTGGGGCAGGCTTTCCAGCCTGCCGATTTCTTGCTCTAGAGGACCGGCATCTTGCCGGTCATTTCCAGTGGCCAGCAATCGCCGTGTTCACGATAGCGACGGTAGATATGGAGCCCCGAGAAGGCCATCGGGAACAGTAACAAAAAAGAAGAATGTCCCCTTTGTTGTCGGATCAAACTCCTCTATGCCGCCCCGCCGGGGCTAGATCCTGTCCGCCTCGTTCAAGGTTTTTCCCAGGATAGGCCGTTCATCGAACTGGCGGCCAGCCTTCGGCTGCGGTAACGCTTTCATGCCGAATAGGAACCTCATAACGTTGAACCGGCGAATACCGAACTCATACAACCCGATGACGACAGGAAATGAAATTACGAAGATGATAGCCCATTTGAGCAAATCGGGAATCTTCCATTGTATGACAAAATATCCCACGCTCAACAAAACTGTTTGATGCAGAATGTAGAACGGCAGCACGGCTTCATTGGCATACGATAGAATCGGTTTGCTTCGCGTGAGATGCTTGAAGCCAAAACCTAAGAAAGCCAAAATCCAGAGCCAGGAACTAATGCCGAGAATCCCGAGCAATTCCGGATATCGCCCGGTCCTGTGCGCCATATAGCCCAGCTTGCTCCATATCAAGAACAACGCTAGCCAACACAGTACGGCTGTCACCAGCGAAACCCAGCGCAATCTCTGGATGGATTCCTGCAAATGATCGTTCGACACGATGATGAAGCCATAGATAAGGAAAAAGACGTAAAAGGGAAGCGGCCATCCGCCAAAATTGCGGTTTCCAATGATGGAATGCGGATCAATTTTCATGAGCGCAAGCGCGATAGGCAAAGCGAGTATGTAAATTGCGCCGGGCAGCGCGAGAAAATCACCGATTCCTCGCAAAATCCTTTTGCCGGAGCCATCCCTCAACCATTGACAGAGCGGATAAAAGAGCAAGCTGAACAGAAACAGGACGAGCAAATACCAGAGGTGTAAACCCATCCAGGCAAAATTTCCGCCGAATCCGTACAAACCCTGGAAATAATGCGGAATGAAATCGAAGAACGAGCCTTCAAATTGATGACTCGAGATGCGTTCCAAATAGACCTGGATCATGACGTGCGTCAAAGTGCCGGCAATGAAGGGTACGAGCAATCGCTGAATTTTGCTGTCGATGAATTTATCCATTCCGCGAGAACCAAGCGCATAAAATAAGCTTGCGCCCGATATGACGAAGATCAGCGGCATCAGCCAGTTGGCGAGAAATGATGTCCAGACTTGCGATGCAACGTAGGTCGCCGGATTCTTGACGTGCCAACCGTCCGTGTCGAAAAATCGACCGCTGTGAAACACAAAGACTGCGAAAATCACGTAAACCCGCAGCCAATCGAGATCGTAACGCCGTAGAGTTGTCCACGGCACTGGAGACCGCGGGGTCGTAAGGGCATCGCTCACTTGCTTGCCTTTTGGAGAATCTTCCGCCTTATCGGCTGAGGACTCTAGCATTTCCCCAGACCCAATGCCACTAATATGTCATGCGGTCGAGCTTGGCATTCAGTGAGCTTACAGGCTCTTCGCGTTCTATGGCCGTCTCGGGAGTTCTAACCACTGAATGTTTTTGAAACGTGATATCATCAGGACAGACTTCGTGAACCTATATTGTCTACCGAACGCCCATTCCGATTATCGCTTCTTCAGACCGGTGCCTCGCCCACGTTTGGATGGTTTGGGTCTTCCTGCCTGTTCCTTCTTCCAGGAAGCATGGTGTCTGCGGATGGACGCGATCGCTTCATCTGCGGTGCCGACGCAGATCGGGATCTCTATGTCCTCAGGATTCGCCAGCGGGAAATCGTGCCTGAGCAGGTGCTCGCGCGCCCACTCCACTAGGTCCGCATACATTTTCCCGATCAGGATGAGCGGCGTTCGGTCAAGGTGCCGCACTTGCAAGAGCTGCCAGACCATCATCGTCTCCAGCACCGTACCGATGCCGCCCGGCACAATGACAAAGGCATCCGACATGAGCACGAACTGATGCAGCCGGGTGAAGAATGTGCGGTGCTCGTACGCTTGCTCCACAAAGGGATTGATCTCTTGCTCGAACGGAAGGCTGACGCGCACCCCGACAGACCTGCCACGTCCGCCTTTGCCGGCCTGCTTGGCTCCTTCATTGGCTGCCCGCATCAAGCCTGGTCCGCCCCCGGTCACTATGTCGCAGCCCATGCGTGACAGTGCCCCGGCAAGACGCGCGACCTCGTCATATACCCATGAACCTTTGGGGACCCGTGCCGAGCCGAAAATAGTCACTCGGTAGCTCTCTTTTTTCGACGGCCGAAGACGGGTTAGATTATTCACGACCTCCCAAAGATCCAAGATGGTGCCGACCAGGACCTCCTTGACCTTGTCCTCGTCCGCGAGGCTGACCATTGATGAACGGAGCTCCGCATCAATTTTTGGTGCCATCGATCATTCTCCTTTCCAGAAACCCGTCCGGGTCAGCTGTCCAGCGGCTGCGAAGCCCATCTTCCTTTGCGTTCCTTGCCCAGAGCGTCTGCGGCCCAGATAGCCGACTCAACCATCTCAGCGGTCACGGGAAACCAGGTGGCATGAATAGTCTCACCATCCGCCGTGGTTGCCTCGGCTACTTTCCTTATGTCCTCGAGGCTCGGGCCGGATATGCCCAGATCCTCCAGACAGACCGGCAGCCCCACACTCAGACAAAAATTCAGGACCTGGTCCACGTCTTTTGACGGTCGGCCCTCCAGGACCATCTGCGTAAGAACTCCGAAGGCCACCTTTTGTCCATGAAACTTGTCGTGCGACGCTTCCAGCACGGTCAAGCCGTTGTGGAGGGCGTGGGCTCCGGCCAAGCCTCCGCTCTCAAAACCCAAGCCGCTTAGCAAGGTGTTGGCTTCGACTATCGCTTCGACGGCTGGTGTAACGGATTTCTTTTCCACAGCCAGCTTCGCCTGAAGCCCGTATTCCAGCAACGTGTCATAGCAGAGTCGTGCCAATGCAAGAGAGGATAGGGTGGGCGGGCAGGCTCCGGTCAGGGCATTCGGCTTGCAGCTCTTGGCGCACGTGTCCGCTTCCCAATAAGTGGCCAGAGCATCCCCCATTCCGGATACCAGCAACTCTACGGGAGCATTAGCCACCAGAATCGTGTCAACCACGACGCAGTCCGGATTTTTTGGCAGAACCAGGTAGCGTTCGAAAACACCATGTTCCGAATAGATGACCGAAAGGGCCGAACAAGGGGCATCTGTGGCGGCAATGGTGGGGACAATTATTACGGGGATCTTCATTTCGTGTCCTATCGCCTTGCCTGTATCGATTACTTTGCCTCCACCCGCGGCAATAACAAGATCCGCGGCGTTGGCCTTAGCCACGTTCACCAACCGACCGATCTCCTTGTCCGAGCATTCGCCGTTGAATACTTCCTTGCGGCAGCCGACCTTGTTGTCTTTAAGGCTGGCCTCGACCATGGAACCGCACACATTTAGCGCAGTCTTTCCTCCTATGAATAAGGCCTTGGTACCTATCCTGGTCGCGTGGATCCCGATTTCGGCGATGGCGCCGGCCCCTTGAACGTAACGACCGGGCGCCATGAACATTCGACTCATTCCAAGACCTCCTAAAGTCAAAATCCGGTGGCCGCTTTCCTGCTGAAGAGTTAGAGTAAGCCGGACTTGACGTGCGGATATGTTTTGCGGTTGTGACGGATGTTACTGTACACGCTGGCTGCCGCTCGCAAGTCCTGTTCTCCCTTCAGGCGAGACGCAGCCGAATCGTTTTCAACAGGTTTTTAGTTACGCGGGGCGCAGATTTGTCATTGCGAGGCCGTCAGGCCGTGGCTCCCAATGTGTCATTGCGAGGAGCGTTAGCGACGTGGCAATCTCAGGATTTGGTACGGTCACACGTAGAGTAGAGATTGCTTCGCTACGCTCGCAATGACGGGTCTCGGGTTATGCGCTTTCAATGGCAGGACTCGCGTTATAAATAACCGTTAACCTCATCCCTGAGAGGCTCCTTGGGGCTCTTTCCGATTCGAGTCCGTCCTTGAGGCAAGCCAGTGCTGCGTAACAGGTTGATTGCGCGGCTTCTCCTAGGGTAGTCTCACACAATTCCATTGCTAAACTAAACATATTTCGTAGTGCCTCGTAACGTATAGAAATTGATTTAATGCGATGCCGCATCGGCAGAATAGATGTTTAACGAAGGAAGGTATTAAAATATCAACTTTTTTGTATTTGTTATTTTTTGTATCTTGTATTAAATTTATGTAACACAAAAGCAATTCCAGCTCCGGGTATTATGTAAACCCATAAACATTAAGGAGCAGCCAATGAAAAAAGAAGCGCGAGCTCAAGCTGAAAAAATATTCATTAAAGCTGGTGGGAAGATTACGAACCGAGACATAGCTAAAGCTGTAAATGTAAACGCATTGACCATCGGGCGATGGAAAAACGAAGACAAATGGGGGGCTAAGCTCAAGGGGGACGAACCGTCTCAAGTTACGACTGGAGCCGCGTCAGGAACAATAGTGCGTAAGAAGGCTGCTCGAGATAAGGCACTGAACATCTATATCGAAGCCGAAGGCAACATCACGAACAAGGAATTGGCTAAGAGAACCGGAGTTAGTCCGGCAACTATAAGCAAATGGAAAGAACAAGATAAATGGGACGATCAACTTGCCCCAGCACGAGAGTTTGATATCAAGTCAGCCCAGCGAGACGAACAGCAAATTGATATAGGAGAACTGGTCTCTCCCGAACAGATCGTCGAGATAAACAGAAGAATTGATAATCTTCTAGCTCGAGATTATCTTACCGCCGGCGAAATAGCCGATCTTGCTACTGCCAAAAGCGATCTTCTTGAGGCAGTCCTCACCTACATGGACATTGTTCGTGAAATCGGAGAAATTGAAACCCGCGGCTAACGGATCACCTGAAGAATTCGAAATTGAGGCATTCGTATGTTATCCCCGGAAACTACTCTGTACGTCTATGAGATTCGGGGGGATTCATTTGATGATTTTAAAGCTCCTCCAGCTTCGTTCATCGGAATTTGGAATGAAGAGGATTTCTTTTATGTCTTTTTCACTCATCCGGAGGACGAGTATGTTCAAGACATTTTAAACTTCGATACTTCGAGAATCAGTTCGCGCCATGAGGTGCAATATTCCGATTGGCAGACGGGTCTGCCTGCAAATGGTTTAAAGATAGACAGTTTACAATTCATGCCTGATGATCATCCCGCTCCTCCGCCGGGCTCGATTTTATTGGATCCCTCGGTAGTATTCGGAGACGGGAGTCATCCCACCACAATCCGATGTTTGACTTTTTTGGTCGAAATATTGGGTAAATATTCCGCGACGTCGCTTCTGGACCTGGGGACCGGCACAGGCATATTAGCTTTGGCAGGTGCTCGTCTCGGTTTGAGGGAAATAATGGCAATTGACAAAAACCGACTGGCCGCGAGTGTCGCCAAGAATAATGTCCAAACGAATAATTATGATAAAATTGTGACGGTACGAGAAGGAGAAGCCCGCCTCTTCATAGATCGAAAATATGACATCGTGACAGCCAACCTTCCTTTCGAAGTCTTGCGAGACATTTTAGTTCTTAAAGGCGCCTCACTGCACCGTTTCTGGATAATTTCCGGGATAAGCGAATATCAAGGAAATACTTTGAAGGAGCTTATGCAGGATCAGGGCTATGATATAGGCTCAGAGCATTTGGATCATCCGTGGACGACTTTTCTTGCAATGCATCACATTAACAGTTAGAATTGTTCGCTAAAAATATATTCTCTTTTTCTCATCCGAAAGACCGGAGTCATGACTCAGCGGGTCGGTCCAATACAAATTTTGTTGGTCGAAGATAATCCTATGGACATCTTGATGATCAGAGAATGTCTGAAAAAATGGAGCACCAAGAATTATTTGCACGTGGTCCAGGATGGCGAACAGGCGCTTGATTTCATATTCGCTCGCGGTAGTTTTGCCGAATCACCTCGACCCGATTTAATACTTTTGGATCTCGATCTTCCGAAGACCAGCGGCAATGAGGTGTTATCCGAAATCAAAAAAGATCCCAGTCTCTCAAATATCAAAGTCGTAGTGGTAACAACATTTGATGCTGTCGCGGACACTAAAGTTTGGAACGATCTCGGGGCCTCGCTGTGCATTACCAAGCCCATGGATTTTAACGAATATTTTGAAGCAATGAGTTCTGTCGAGGAATTGTGGAAACAGCCGGGGGAAGCCGCTATTTAAAATTGTTAGTTACTGAACCACATATTTTACCATAAGAAATCAGACGTGAAAACCTGGGGTAGCGAGAACCAATCGTAACGGTACGGCTGAAATCAGGAGAAGCAATGTGAAATTTCAATTTGAATCTCCCCCGGCAGATGGCGCGTGGATAACAATTGCCAATCAGTTCACACTCAAGGTGCCGGACAATCCGATTATAGGCTTAATGAAAGGGGACGGCGTCGGTCCCGATATCGTGGCTGCGTCTATTCCGGTGTTCGATGCCGCTGTTGAAAAGGCTTTTAAAGGCTTACGATGTATTCGCTGGTGGGAGCTGCCGGCGGGCGAATCGTCTTTTACGAAATATGGCGAATACCTTCCCAAAGAAACTTTTGACGCAATCAAACGAGCGGTTGTGGTGCTCAAAGGTCCTTTGACCACCCCTGTTGGTGGCGGATTTCGCAGCCTGAATGTAACCCTACGACAGAAACTCGATCTTTACGCATGTATCCGGCCGATTAAATATATTCCGGGAACCCCTTCACCTGTCAAAAAACCCGAAGATGTAGACATGGTGATCTTTCGTGAAAATACCGAAGACGTCTATGCCGGTATCGAATGGAAGTCAGGCAGCCCTGAGGCTGAAAAAGTCATTGATTTCCTGAACCAAACTTTCAAAATTCGGCTGCCTGAATCATCCGCCATAGGTCTGAAGCCGATGAGTCCGTCTGCGGTCAAGAGACTAGTCCGGCGTGCTATTCGTTATGCGCTTGATCATGGAAGAAAGAGAGTAACTCTGGTTCATAAGGGAAATATTATGAAATTTACAGAGGGCGCTTTCCGGGAATGGGGATATGAGTTAGCACATGACGAATTCGGCGACAAAATAGTATTGGAGAGAGAGCTGGCTGAATACGGAAATGCACTTCCCCAAGGGAAGCTTCTTCTGAATGACCGTATTGCCGATTCGATGTTTCAACAGGTATTGTTGCGACCTGGCGAATACGAAGTTTTAGCAATGCCGAACCTCAATGGAGATTACCTTTCCGATGCCCTGGCAGCCCAGATCGGCGGCATCGGTATGGCGCCCGGTGCCAATATTGGAGACAATTGCGCCATTTTCGAGGCCACACACGGAAGCGCGCCCAAGTACGCGGGCTTGAACAAAGTTAATCCAGGCTCGCTCCTTTTGTCCGGCGTTATGATGCTGGAGCACATTGGGTGGCAGGAGGCTGCGATCCTGATAAAGAATGGGATCTCTAAAGCTATTCAGGCCGGGATCGTAACGTACGATCTGGCAAGATTAATGAAGGGCTGCACCCAAGTTTCCTGCTCGGAATTCGGTAAAGCTGTCATTGATTTCTTAAGTGACGATTGAGTGGCATTGTTGACCCGATGCCTGTCACGGGGAATATTTTCAGAAGTTCCGAAGCTTCATTGACAAACTATAAGCCACTGAAACCAGGGAAATCGATCTACAGATTTCTCAGACGATCGCAGATTCAAGAAGCCAGCATACATATGTTTTCTCATCTGCGCACATCAGTGGAATCTGTGGATAAGATACTGAGATTGCTTCGTCACTTCGTTCCTCGCAATGCCACGTTGGGGGCTGTGGCCTGACGGCTTCGCAATGACAAACCCGCTCGCCGCGTAACTAAAAGCCTGTCATTGCGAGCGAAGCGAAGCAATCTCATTCAGGGCTGGAACAAATCCTGAGATTGCGACGTCAATCTCGCCAGGAGGGGCCTGCTTTCCCGCGAACTCGGAATTCAATGTTCTTGGTGATGGTGATGAGTCCTCCGTGTTCACAATAGTAAACGGATAACGTCTGTTTATCGGCACCAACACTGGTTTTCGATTAAAAATTCTTGACTACGGTCAATGTCCCGGCATATGCTTAAAGGATCATCGCATCCGGAATATTTTTTTTTGTGTATTGGCAAGGAGGGTTGAGGGCCCCCGCCTCGGTCATTATTCGGGTGCGTCTTTCCGAGGCGGGGGATATAAAACCGAGATTCCCCAGGTGTATTGCTGTTCGCGCATACATACCACCGCATATTTTTCCCTCAAAACGCCATCAGCGTAATTCTATTTCGAAGGTGATTCATGATCATCACGCGCACCCCTTTGCGTATAAGCTTTTGTGGAGGAGGCACCGATCTCCCGTCATATTATCTTAAGCAACAGGGGGCTGTGTTAAGCACAGCGGTAAACAAATATATTTACATTACCGTTAATCGGCTAAGCCCATATTTTGCCCACAGTATATTGCTTAAATATTCTCAAACGGAACTGGTCGATTCGGTGGAAGAAATCCGGCATCCGATAATTCGCGAAGCCCTGAAGATGACGGGCATAATAGATCGAGTAGAAATTACGTCTATGGCCGACATTCCCGCCGGGACCGGTTTGGGCTCATCGAGTTCCTATGCTGTGGCGCTGTTGCATGCACTACATACGCTGAAGGGCGAATATGTCTCCGCAGGTCAGCTCGCCAAGGAGGCATGTGAAATTGAGATTCAAAGGCTGGGTGACCCCATAGGAAAGCAGGATCAATACATTGCCGCGTACGGTGGAATATGCCATATACGATTCAATCCGGATGAGTCGGTCTTCGTCGACCCCGTAATCTGCTCATATGAGACCAAGAAAGCTCTGGAAGAAAACTTGCTTATCTTTTACACAGGCGGGACCAGACGCGCCGGAGACATACTCGAAGTACAAAAAGGCAACCACAAGTCAAAAAATGGATGTCCTATCCCACATGAAAGACCTTTGTCACGAAGCATTAGATCTGCTGCGGGAGGGAAAATCGCTTCATAAATTTGGGGAAATATTGCACCAAGGCTGGAAATGGAAACGAACTCTCGTGGATTCAATCACGAATAATGCGATTGACCGTTACTATGAAACCGGACTCAAAGCAGGGGCGTTGGGAGGGAAACTGTTGGGAGCCGGTGGGGGAGGATTCCTTTTATTTTATGCCGAAAAACAGAACCATGGACGAGTCCGAGAAGCATTGAATGAACTGCAGGAGCTCCCGTTTCATTTCGAGCCACAAGGAACAAAAGTTATCTATATTTCGGATGATATGTGAGAACAGGAATCTCAAAAGAAGTGTACGAGTAGAGATTGCTTCGCTACGCTCGCAATGCCAGGCTCTGGTTGTGCCGGTGCAGGTTTGCCATTGCGAGGAGTGAAATCCCGCGTTCCGCAGGAAAGCAATCCCGAATTTTGCCGAACACGCTTGGGCCAGTCGTAAGCCTGGGCAACGGACCCCATATAAATTGATGATTACCTCAGGTCCTCTATCCTAAAATGTCCGATTTCCAAACCGTATCTTTACATGATGTAAAGAATTTCGACACGCCCGGTCAAAATCACTGATGGAATTCTAAAAAAAACAAGCTTGTACACGATGAATTGCTGCACATCGTAATGGTACAACCATTGCGTAAGTAGACTCCTAAATCGTTGGGGAGATCGAATTTATGAAAGAAAAAGTACCTGAGTGCGGCCACAGCAGGAGATACTGTCGAACTGAAGCGACTCCTCACGGATGGAGCCGATCCCAATGCCCGCGACGAGTTTGGTTGGTCCGCGTTGATGTGGGCCGCGGCTATGGATTTTCCTGATATCGTGGTGTTGCTCTTAGAACATGGCGCGAAACCGGATGTGCGAGACCAGTACGGAGCAACATCAGTGATGAAGGCTTGTCGCAGAGGCTTTGTCGAGGTGACCAAACACCTTCTTGCGCATGGAGCTGACGTTAACACGAAAGATGAATTCGGCTGGACCTCACTTATGCGAGCAGCACGACGAGGACATTCAGACGTGGTGAAGCTGCTTTTGGAGCACGGAGCTAACCCGGAGGACGCGGACCAGTACGGGGCGACAGCCCTTATCATGGCTTCGTCGGAAGGTCATGCTGGTGTCGCAAAACAGCTATTGGAGCGAGGCGCCAATAGTAAAGCGCTCGACAGGAATGGGTGGACCGCTATGATGTGGGCAACCTCTATGCATCACGCCGACGTTGTAAAAGTCCTCCTCGAATATGAAACCGAATGAGTTGGTAATTCTCAGACAACTCTGTCGTGATTGATGAATCGATACGGATAATTGGGGCATTGGCTTAATTATGTATGAATGGTGTTCATGCCGAACCCATATTGCTCGTATCCGCTCCGTCATCTTCTGAATGCCGGATTAGGCTGAAAACCTGCACCGGCTTGCTGACGTTCTTGAAATTCATCAGTCCCTTTTCAAAAAGCTTTATATCCTTCCGTACCCTTTGAGCGGTCTCGGGCCCGACAAGGATATCCCCGTGCGTTGCCGCGGACGCTATCCGTGCCGCAAGATTGGTCACCGGTCCGGTAGCCGTAAAGGTCATTCTGGTTCCCGAAGTTCCCTCGAATCGGTTCATTCCCACAGCCGCGACTCCCGAGTTGATACCCATGTTAACCTTGACCGGCAGGAATCGATTCTTCAGCTCTTCGTTGATCTCCAATGTCTTGCTTCGAATCTCGAGCGCCGCCTTCACTGCGCTCACCGCAGTATCTTTTGGATTGCCCTGAAATATTACCATTAGGCCGTCACCAGCGGTCTCGTTTACATCTCCTCCATTGACCGAAATGATGTCCAGGAAACTGGAGAAATACTTCTCAATTATGAATGTCACCTTATCCCTGCTCTGAGTCTCGCTGATGCGGGTATAACCTGCAACATCCAAGAACAGAACTGTCACATCCATGTCTTTTTTTTCCAAGTCAGGGGCGGATGGGTCTTTGTCCACAATCCTTTGAACGGTTGAAGGAACAAATGGCCTCAGATGCTCCAGAATTTTATCGACGGTCAGTTTCTCTTGAGACATTGTCCAGTGGCTTCGAGCGTTCTTGATTACATTGCTCGCAAGCTCCACGAGGTCTTTCAGCAGCATGAAGTCTTTCCCGCTCAGACCCGCGCCGTCAGGCGCGGCAATTGCATCCAAGACGGCCAGGGGCCTATCACCTTCGCAAATCGGGAACACGATCTCGGCAAAATTCTCCGGCGGGAAGCCGTCCACTACCGGATGGCCGCCTCGCTCGCCCGGGAGGAAACACACCGCTGAGGAACCCTTGCCAAGGGCACTATCTATCGTTCCTCTACCCCTTTTGCAGAGCTGGCAATTGATTCTCTGTTTTTCAACGGCACAATGAAGAGGGCGGGTGTAATGCTGGGCTTCCGGGTCCATCAGGAGGAGGCAAACTTCTTGTAATTGAGGGAGTATGGCTCTCGCTTCGTCCCGTATCATTTCCAGGACTTCGCCAATATTCAACGAGGATGTGAGCTTCTGGGCCAGTCGAAAAATGTTTTCAAAGCGTTCCTTGTACATGGTTGTGCCGACACTGAGGAGTTTTTGCGCCCGCTCATCCATAATGAACTTGTCGGGATCGGAACTCGATCCCGGCGCGGAGCCTTCCAACTCGAAGAATTCTTTTCCGGACCCACAAACCGGGCAGACCCAGGAATCCGGTAGATCCTCGAAGAGCGTTCCTGCGCTGATTCCGTTCTCCGGGTCGCCCTGCAATGGGTCGTAAATCCAGCCACAGGTCGTACATTTCCACTTTGTCATGTGTCCTCTCTCACATATAAAGACTGCGATTAATCTTGTACGCGGGTCTAAGGAGTGACCGGCAAGATGAGACTGTCTCAGAATTCTAACCCGAAATAGTTCCGCGGTATCAATGCAGAAGCGGAACCCATCTGAACGTGCATGCCGTGAAACTGGCGGTCGGTAGCAAACAGCCACTGTAGGGGCGCCGCTTGCTGCGCCCTTTCTGGGCAGGGCAAGCCCCGCCCCTACTGCAGCACCGTGCTACGATTTTGGCAGATACGATAATTCTGAGACAGTTTCAGATGCCGATCCTATTGTGTGTATGGTACACACTTTTGAAATGCGAGTCTATGTGGCGCAGCTATCCTCCCGCTCTTTTTCTGACAGACGAACCTGTCTCCTTATCTGGGCCTCACAGTTGCGGCGATTTTCTTCATCAGTCTCCAGGATTAGCGGAGGGACTGGTGTCGGAACGCCTTTTTCATCCAACGCCACATAGGACAGGTAAGCCGACGCCGTATGCCGCACGTTTCCGGTGTAAAGATTTTCCGCCTCGACTCGGACTCCTACCTCCATAGATGTCCTTCCAACCATCGTGATCGACGCCTTTAATATAAGCAAATCACCCACAAACACCGGATCGTGAAAGTCCAGACGGTCAATGGAAGCAGTAACACAGATTTTTCTGGCATGGCGGATAGCTACAGCTCCCGCGGCGGTATCTATGTACTTCATTATTACCCCGCCATGGACATTTCCCACCGGATTGGCGTCTTCCGGATTCATTTGTATCGCCATCGTAATTTGGCTCTCTCTGACGGCTTTTCCTTCCATGAGTATCGGCTCCCTCCCAATCCACCTCGTCGTCTTTTAATTAACTACTATTATAATTCTTTTTTTGCCGCTCGCTGTTTTTAGATATCGCCGAGGAAAGCTTTAATTTCTCTTCACATGAAATCATCTGAGGATGACCGGCAAGATGCCGGTCCTACTGATTCTCATAATTCGATGCGGCGTCTTGCTCCATGTGCAGTCTAAACAATCTCCAGCCGGTACCTCACCGTGTACCGGCCGAGAATCTCATTTATTGCATCAACGATCCGGTCGTTGGAAATATTGGGTGTAGGTTTCACGATGATTGTTGCCAATGAGCCGTGGATCTTGTCTTGGGACACTTTTACCTCAATGGATTCCACGAGATCGCCCAATTGGCGGAGTTCCTCTTAATAGACCTGCCGTATCGCATCCCAACGCGGTGCCGGCTTGAAGATTTCCGTTGGTGGAAAAAGAAAAAAAGGACCGTAGTGGGGTGGATAAGTCAGTCATGCTCTGTTCTCTGCGTTCATAGATCGCTGTCGGGTTCTCCTACCGGACCTCACCACATCCCATACTGCGTCCGGGTGGGCCGCGGCGACCTCCAACAAGACACGAGCCGGCCCTTTTGGTATTCTACGCTTTTGCTCCCAGTTTTCGAGCGTTCTGACGCTAATACCAAGCAGCGAGGCGAACTCTTCTTGAGAAACTCCGAGCTTGGCCCTGATAGCTTTAACATCCGGCGCTTCACCCACGAAAACACGAGCGGGCTCCATTTCGCCTCTCATTATTGCTCCGGCTTGTCGCACGCTTTCGACAAGTTCTTTGAACATTTCTTCCTTCATCCGAATTCCTTTTCCACAGTTTTTTTAAGCGCCTTGAGTTGTTCAGGAGAGAGGTCGTCCTGTTTGCTTTTTGGGTACATGTAAATCATGAAAATCCGATCTTGGGCAACTGCCCAGTAGTAGATGACTCGGACTCCACCTCTCGTTCCTCGCCTCTCTCTCGCCCAGCGTAATTTTCGGAGACCTCCTGAACCTTTGATCTTGGAGCCGGCGTCCGGATGCTTTCTCAGCTCCTCTTGCAGCTCCCGATACTGGTCCTCCGAGAGAAGATCCTGTACCTGCCGAGCAAAAATTGGAGTCTCAACAAAGACCATCACCACTCCCTGCATAGTAGGTACGCCATTGGCGGGGTATTGTCAAGTAGGAATGCTTTCAAGGTCTAGGAGACGAGGCACAAAATTCTAAATAATCTCCAGCCGGTACTTCACCGTGTACCGGCCGAGAATCTCATTTATTGCATCAACGATCCGGTCGTTGGAAATATCGGGGCAGGTTTTACGGTGATTGTTGCCAATGAGCCGTGGATCTTGTCTTGGGACACTTTTACCTCAATGGATTCCACGAGATCGCCCAATTGGCGGAGTTCCTCTTCATAGACCCGCTTGATCGCATCCCAACGCAGTGCGGGCTTAAAGATCTTTCCCACCGGCGTCAAGGGTATCTGATCTACAATAATCACCTGTTTCGGAATAGCGGCCCGTTCGCCTATGGTTTGTCTCAGATTGTTGAGGATCTGTTCCGGCGTAAGATTAGCATCCTCCTGGAGTTGCACGTACGCCACGGGGACTTCACCCGCGTAAGGATCGGGCCCTCCGACGGCCGCGGCAGTTTGAACGCCCGGTATGGCGTACAGAGGCTCCTCGATGGCCGCGGGGTCGATATTATGACCGCCTCGTATGATAAGTTCCTTTTTACGCCCGGTAATCCAGAAATATCCGTCGCTGTCCTGGCGTCCCAGATCACCGGTGTTCAGCCAGCCCTCTTTAGGCCAGATACCGATGTTATGACGTTCGTCCAGGTAGCCTTTGAAAACATTCGGGCCTTTGATGCAGACGGAGCCGATTTCGTCCGTCTCCGCCTCCCGGACAAACTTGCCCTCGTCATTCACAATAAAGACTTTCATCTCCTGATAGGGGTGATGCAGCCCGATTGATCCGATTTTGCGCTCGCCGTGAAAGGGATTGACAGCGGAAGCGCATGTGCCTTCGGTTAATCCGTATCCTTCAAGAATTTTCATCCCTGAATGTGCCTCGAATTTCTGAAAAAGCTCCACGGACAAAGGTGCCGCGCCACAGACCCCGTACCTGAGCGAAGAAATATCAGCGCCATCCGTGGGGACTTGCAGCAGCATAGAAAGGACCGTGGGAACCAGAGAGAAACTTACCGCCTTGTAATACTCCACAATTTTGTAGAAGTTCTTGATAATTTCAGGGTCTCGATACCCCTGCGGACCGAGAATGACCACATGGGCGCCGATGGAAAAAGGGTACGATCCGGTTACTGTAGTGCCGTTTACGTGAAAAAGCGGCAGTCCTGAGAGGATTACGTCCCCTTGCCGAAGTAGACCGTGCAGCTTCATCATCCAGGCCATGGCGACTTCATTGAAATGCGTGTGCGGTGCGAGCTTGGGAGTCCCGGTAGTGCCACCGGTGTGGTAGATTGAAGCCAGGTCTTCAGGAGCGATCTGTCGGCCGGAATCCAGGTTTTTGCTATTATACCGGCCAACAATTTCGTCATAACCGTAAATACCGTTGGCTTCGTCGCTAGGGCCCAAAATTCTTACAATGGCTTTCAGGTTCGGCAGTTCTTTGCGCACAGCCAGGGCCTTATTCCAGATAATCGTGCCCGGCCATTCCTCAAGCGCCACGAGCACCTTTGTGTTGGCGGACTTGCAAATCTCAATGATGGTGGCAGGTTCCAAAAGAGGGTTGATCGGATTGACTATGCCTGCGGCCTCGCCTCCCCAGAGAATATAATGCGTATACGGCAGACTCGGCAAAAGATAGGAAACCACATCCTCAGGGCCGATACCTAGATCATGGAACAGGTTGGCCGTTTGAGTAACCCGCTCCAGAAACTCGGAATAGGTTATCTGGATCGGATTGTCATATTGCCCGCCTGTCGGCATGAAGCTGACAGCAATGGCACCAGGATCCAAGGCCGCGCCGTGCTTGATCAAATCGTAAGTATTAAAAAATGGGAGCCTCTCTTCAATGGGGGTTTTCTCCATTGCTTCCAGATCTGCCATTGTAGCAATCCGAATATCTTCTGTGGTCATCTTCTTACCTCAACAAATCTGGAAGGTTCACACAAACATCTCAGATAAGACTCCTATTCTGCTTCACCGACTTTGCTGCCAAGCCCCCCGACAGATGATGGCAACATGACTGTCCCATTTTCTTGTGCAAAAATGGAGTCCCAGACCCTTCCTCCAAAACTCTAACATTGTGGTACAAGTCTTTAGTTGCTGTTTGGAAGACCTTTGGATATCCCGTCCGGACCATGAATTTCTGCGCAATGTCCCTGACGCCTAATTTCGACGATATGAATCACGAAATATTAATAGTGACCGAGAAGATGCTGGGAGAACGTATTGACGAGTTCGTGAAAGATGACTCGGTACCCACCCGGCCATGTCTCTCGAATGGGGGGAGGCGGAACGTAACCGTAAGTCATCTGCTGCTGAGCCGAAGCAACCGCCGGTTGCCGCGGGCCTGCTGCGGGGGCGTTCGTTGCCGGGAAGTTCTGCGCTGATACGGCAGAAATCCACGCTAACGCAATTAGCCCGGTACAACAGAGAATGATTAGCAGACGTTTCATAGGCCACCTCACGTCGGATTTTAACCTTGCAGCGAAAAAAAATCAACTTTAAAAGGCAAGTGCAATGCACCGAGTCACCGGAGATAAGCTCGAGATCGAGGAGATAGTCTAAACAATATTTTACGCGCCCTCCACCTTATTCGTTGTAAGATATTGTTTCTGCTTGCGTATCGTTGTCTTACGGTATCTTTACCAGGACCTTAAGACTATCTTTTTCAAGCGATTTCCTGAAAGCCTCCTCGACCTTGTTTATGGAAAAGATGTCAGATATCAGAGGCGTCGGATCGATTAATCCCTGTTCCATTAGTCTAAGCGCGGGTTCAAACCGGCCGCATCTGGACCCCAACACGGTGACTTCATTGATGACCAGTGGAGCAGAATCAAAATTGATCGTTCCATGATACGTGCTTTTTAGAACAAGTGTCCCGCGCGGCTTCACGTTTCTCAAGGCAAGTTCGCATCCTGAGGGATGGCCGGAAGCCTCTATAACAGTGTCAAAACTGTGGTCATCCACAAAAAAAGATTCCAGCCGTTCCACCGACCCCCCGAGGGCCGAAAACAAAGCGAGCTTGTCGGGGTGCTTGCCAACCAATTTCAGATCACATCCGGTCAGCCTTAAAACCATTGATATTAATAAACCAAGTTTGCCGTCGCCTATCACCAAAACACGGTCGATGGGCCGAACAGCTATTTGTTCGAGAATCTCAAGGGCCGCGGCCAAAGGCTCCACAAAGACGGCCTTTTCATCCGGAAGTCTTTCAGGGACCGAGACCAGGTTCTGAGCGGGTAAGGTGAGGTATTCGGCCAATGCGCCATTACGACCTAAAATGCCGAGCACCGTGCGATTGGGGCAGTGCCGCTCCATGCCTTTTCTGCACTGGAGGCATTCTCCGCAACCGGCATTGATCTCTCCTACTACACGGGTTCCAATTTGATGAGCTTCCGGCGAGCTTTCAACCACTCCCACGAATTCGTGACCGGGAACGCCTCTAAAATCCATGTACCCACGGCTGATTTCAATATCCGTTTTGCAGATTCCCGCCATGGATACTTTGATTAAGGCCTCTCCGGACGCGGGCTCCGGTACGGGGATCTCTTTCAGAGATAATGTTTCTTCAAAGACCAAAGCTTTCATTTTTTCCTCAAACTGTCGTAATGAGCCTATCGTAGCACACATCATTTTATTTATGACCGAGCTTGTATTGATTTTGATAGTTGTGGTAGATCATTGGCGAATCGAAGACTCAATGAATCAGAGAAACACTCTTTGAATATTACTTAAAATGAATAGAAAGGAACTCATTTGATCATAGTCACAGGTGGAGCCGGCTTCATAGGCAGTAACATCGTTAAAGCGCTCAATGACGCGGGTGAGGATAAAATCCTCGTGGTGGATCATCTCGGCCAAGGCGAAAAATGGAAAAATCTGATGGATTTGAGTTTTGTAGACTATGAAAACAAAGACGATTTTTTGATTATGCTGGAGCGCGGACTTTTCGATCACGGCATAAGTGCCGTGATACACATGGGCGCATGCAGTTCAACCACAGAACAAAATGCCGACTATTTAATAGCAAACAATTATCAGTACTCGCGGTCTCTTGCGAAAAGATATGGAGGCAGCACGGGAGTTCGTTTCATTTATGCGTCCAGTGCAGCTACTTACGGCGACGGCTCTCGAGGATATTCAGATGCGCATGATGCATTGTCATTGCTGCGGCCACTCAATATGTACGGATATTCCAAGCACCTGTTCGATCTGTGGGCGCTAAGCACCGGTTTCATTAAAAGGGCCATAGGACTGAAATATTTTAACGTGTTCGGTCCTAATGAGTATCACAAAGGAGATATGCGCAGCGTTGTCATTAGATCCTATTTCCAGGCCAGAAACCTTGAACAAAGTAAAGCTTTTCAAGTCTTATCGAGTTGACTACAAAGATGGCGAGCAGTGTCGGGATTTCATATACGTTAAAGATGCTGTGAAGGTAACGCTTTATTTTTTGGAGAGGCCGGATGCCAACGGGATATTCAATGTGGGGACAGGAATGCCACGCAATTTTAACGACTTGGCTTCATCTGTATTCTCGGCTACCGGAAAAGCAGAAGATATAGAATATATTGATATGCCGGAAGGCCTGGACAAACGATATCAGGTCCTATACTTGTGCCCAGATGGAGAAGTTACGAGCCGCGGGTTTCAGCGATAAATTTGCTACGCTTGAAGACGCGGTTCAAGATTATGTTGAAAACTATTTGGAACAGGACGTTAGAGGAGAAGCTGATGGGCCCTCTTAAAGTGGTTAAAAGCAACCATAAGAATTAGCTCTCCGGTTCCATCAAAATGTCCGCGACAGCCAAAAAAAGGTCGGAATCCCGCAGCACGCCGACCAGCCGATCACCCTCATATACGGGAACAACCGTAATTTTATTCTTGTAAATAGTTTTTAGCGCTTCGGTGAGTCTCGCATCGGCCTTTATTGTGCCTCTAATTTTAAGCATTACATCACCGACTCTGGTTTCCGAGTTCTTGATCACCCTGGCCCTGAAGCCCATTCTTGCCTCATCCAAATTTGCGGAATCGGCTTGCGCAAAAGCGATCGAGACACCTAGCGCTTCAAGTCTTGCCGTCAGCCCGCCGGCAATTTCGGGAATCAGTACTGACAAAATAGTCTTGAAATCCAGAATTCCTACCAAATTCCCGGTCTGGTTCAACACCAGAATCGTTCTATGTCCGGCTTCGGTGCATTTACCCCATTCAACCTCGCAATAAAGCTTCCTTAGGTTAGGAATCGCCTCTCCCAAAGTTTGGTCGACCGTTGTCACAGCGTAACGATCAATGGGCACCATCAGGTCTCTGACTGTCATACTTATAGGCATTAAATTTAATTCCCCCGATTCATGAGTGGAGCCAACACCATGTTCTTACCAAATAAAACCAGGTCCTAATGACCACCTGTTCCAAGTATGCCACTTGCCGCGACACCTAAAATTATTGCTTCTAGAACAGCAAAAAAAGCATATAACTTGTCCCCCTGTTTCAAGAGAACGGGAACAATGGACAAAAAACAAATAATTGTTACACCTGCCAACAATGCAATCCCGGTAAAGTTGAGGAAATCACCGTAACTAAGCATTGTTACCCAACTCCAGCCTGTATCTATTTTACAGTGACCAAGGTAATCGTGGACGTTCATGGACCAGCAGTTCGGAATTTCTGTAAGAGGGATATAGGATTTGAGAATTCCTACAACGTAAATAGAATAGGTTATGAGCAAAAGTACCATGCCAAGCAGCATGCCTTTTTCCAAAACGGCTGCATATGCGAGTTGTTCCGGACCGGCTTGCAGAGATTTTCGAGGATTACCCTCCATAGTAGCCTCCAGGCTGTCATTCTACTGTTAGAATTGCGTTTATATACCGAGTCCTTTCATAAGGGCTCTTAAACCGGCAAAGCCCAGCATACCGATCACTATCCAGCGCACGAGGCCGGGTTTGGTCTTCCTCAACAGAGCGACCCCTACAAATGAACCCAACATTATTCCAATGAGAGAGGGCACAACTATCATCGGGATTACGCATCCGTTGTTCAAATATATCCACGCAGCCGATGTATCCGTTATGGACAGTAGGAACTTGCTGGTAGCCACGCTAATTTTCAGCGGAGCGCCCATCAGAAGATTTAACACCGGTACATTTGCCCAACCGGCCCCAAGACCGAACATGCCGGCCATGATTCCTATAGCGATGAAGAGAACCAGACCTTGTGCAGTTCTGTGTATTTTCCAGTCAATGACCTGCCCTGTACTTGCTTCCTGATAAACACCATAAATGCGCAAAGCTGATGATAGAGGATCGGCCTGAGGCACCTCAGGCAGCTCCGATTTTTTTGCGGTTAACATTAGGATGCAAATGCCAAGGATAGTTACACCGAGAGCTATCTGAATAACATTTGTGGGCAGTGCCAGCCCAATCATTGCTCCAATGATAGAGAAAGTGGAAGCGATAAGCGCCACTGGCATGGCGAGGCGCAAGCTGGCCAAGTTCATTTTTAGTAAACCCGGACCGGCTGCCAATGCTCCGGCAAGAGCTACCAAAAGACCTGCGCCACGGACGAAATCAAGGTGAAACGGGAAAAAACCGCTTATGATGGGAACAAAAAGAACTCCGCCTCCAACACCCCCAAGGACTGCGCCTATTCCCATAACGAACGTCACTACAAACAAAACCAGCGCCCAAAACCACCACGGATAGGCCCCGGCGTTCGATAGTGCGTTCGCCGATTCAGCCCACGCCGGCGCTGACATAATTGGCGCCACTAAAATAAAAAAAATTGCAATTAAGCACGGTTTAACTGCTCGCGCCATTCTAAACTCCTGAATTGAAAATAGCAGCCTCATTCCCCACAGAGCAAACTGAATACAAATAGGTGGTGCAACAGAAGGCAAAAATGAAAGCCTTGGTTAGAGGTGGCATTGCGAAAATAAAATAGGCTACCACTCGATTATCAGCATGAGATCTCTTTGGGGAGCCTTAAATTCTCACAAGCCGACATTGCCCGGCTCTCCGAAAACGGACTTAGGAATCCCGATCTACTTTATAATGCTGCTTTCCGCCTGCCTGATTCGCTCCTCATGTTCGGATTTCAGCTTATAAGCCTTATTTATTTTAACTACAAGATCTTCGGTTTCCGTGGGTTTCATCAAGTAATCATATGCCCCGAATTTCATCCCCTGAATAGCTGTTTCGATCGTGCCATAGCCGGTGAGCATAATTACTTCCGTAAGCGGCTTCAATTGTTTGATTTCGCTCAACGTTTGTACACCGTCCTTGCCGGGCATAAGCACATCAAGTATCACGACATCAGCATCCTGCTGATTCAGCAGATTGATCGCGTCTTCCCCATTGAACGCTTGCCGAACGTCGAATCCCCTGTTTTGCAAACGTTCCGCTAGTACCTCTACGAAATCTTTCTCATCATCCACCAAGAGCACCTTTGCGCCCATGGTCTCCCCCTGTTAACTGCCTTTTTTGTCTTCAGAAACAATTTCCCTTGCGGTCCCGAATTCTCCTTCTTCTGCGAAAGCAGCTGCAGCCATAGTATTTTCCACTTTGCTCTTGTACGCTTTTCTCAAGGTTTTTATCAATTTCTCTATATCAACCGGCTTTTGCAGATAATCGAAAGCACCCAAACGCCGGGCCTCGGCTTCGTCTTTTTCGGATCCATGACCGGTTAGTATTACTACCGGGATTTGGGGATAAGCCTTTCTTACTCTCCGAAGCACCTCCAATCCATCAATACCTGGCATCTTGAGGTCCAATACCATCACGTCCGGTATATCCTCCTCCACGCGTTGCAGAGCCTGTTCGCCGTCCAGAGCCACCTCAGAATCAACCTCACGCAACTTCATTCTTTCGGACAGCGTCGTTACGAAATCCTCCTCATCATCTACCATCAGAACTTTGAATTCTTTCATGCTCGTGCTCCGTCAAGAGATAATTAACTTCATATTGAAGATATAAGGCCAGAGAGCGCTAAATCTCGTATTACCACACATCGGGCCCCGAAAAGTAATACGTCGCCTATAAATCCTTCAACTATAAATATGCCCCCACCCGGATTCTCAAAATTAGAGCGTAATGGTTGCATATCGGACGCGAACTCCTGAAATTCCAAGTTCCTCGAGAAATGAGACGGGCCCGGCAGAAACACTTCCGTACCAAACTTTGACGCCTTTGAGTCCGACTGTCTCCAGAAAAGAGTTCCGTTTTGCTCCGCCGATGATTTGCAATGCGGCCTCGGGGCAGTTCTCCTCAGCGAATGCAGATGCGGCGAAATATTTACTCAGGGTGTCCCATATTCCGGCTCGTTCTTTCATTGTCTTGCGACCTCCTATCATTTCAATGACCGTATCATGTTCGCCGGCCTCGGCAAAGGCCACGGCAGCGAACCAATTCTCCACTTTTTTTGAGCCGAAGGTCATTAATTGTTTACTCCTGCTTGTTGGGTTTCAGAAACAATTTTAGCTGTTTTTCTTGTGAGTGCAACGTACTTTCAAAATTCTTCAAATATTATGTAACAGAAAGAACGGCAAAAACAACAATAAGCAAAAACAATCGGTTAATCATTTGTCACTTCAATCTAGGGCTGTTTTCATTTTAACCATGCCCAGTGAAAACCATCACAAAACAAATAGGCGACCACCCGGCTTCGACTTTTGCATTCATGCTTTCAGCGCAAGCGACCATTGGATCCCACAATAATGCTTTGACAGTTTCCGGAATATTTTGGAGTTCAATCCCGTTTCCATCGGACAAGAACTCGACGGCCGGGTCGCCGTTGGGTCGAGCCACAGCCCGGATTGTTATAATTGTGCCAGGGTCCGCCATGTTTAGGAGCAAGTCTATGCCTCGGTAAATCGTCATCTGGAATTCCACGGGATCGCAATTGTACTGGAGCGGCTGTTCGGGAGCTACATTCTTTAAAGTAAGTTTCTTTGATAAGGCAAAACGTTGACACAGAAAAATCAATTCGACAATTAAACGATTGATGTCTACCGTCGTGATCGATTGATCCGGATTGTGAGCAAACCCATTGAGAGCATTGGTTAGGTTCACCCCTCGGGTGACCTGATCGCCTATTCCGGACAAAATCTTCAGGAATTTCTCTCGGATTGGAAAAGAATCTTCCTGGCCAACATTTAATAGATCTTCCATAAGACCGGCGGATTCTTTGATGATGGCCAGAACGTTTTTCATTTCATGAGTAGCCCCTGCCGTTATTTTGCCCATGAAAGCGGTTTTGCCCGGCTCCGTCTCGTTCACGCATTTCCTCCGGCTTTCTTAATTGCCTTCCCAATCTTTTCGATCAATTCTTCAATTTGTAAGGGTTTCATCAAAAAATCAAAAGCTCCCAGCTTCATGCCCTCTATAGCTTCTTTGTTGCTACCTATTCCACTCAGAAGTATCACCTCTATTTGTGGATACCTGGATTTCACTCGCCGGAGAACTTCCAGGCCGCTCATTCCCGGCATCATCAGGTCCAATACTACTACTTGCGGAGTTGCATCAGCAATGAGCCGCAGGGCTTCTTCACCGCTGCCAGTCTCATCAGCCTGAATGCCTCTGAGGCGCAATCTTTCCGCCAAGGTCGAGACAAACTCTTTCTCATCGTCTACTAGAAGCACTTTCCAGTTTTCCATACTAGTTGCCCGAACCTTCCTTGTTTTTCTTGGGGAGGAAAACAGTAAATCTTGTGCCTATCCCGGGCCTGCTCTGAACATCAATGTCGCCGCCAAGCCTTTTCACGATTCCATAAGTAATAGACAATCCCAGACCTGTTCCTTGCCCTTTCTTTGTGGTGAAAAACGGTTCGAAAATATGTTTTAGAGTCTCTTCCGACATGCCTTGACCCGTATCCTGAAAAGTAATGCCGATAGTGTCGATGTCTTTCTCCCAGGTGACTACTGAAACTGTCCCTCCATCCTGCACCGCAGCAAAAGCATTGTTTAGAATATTGAGAAAAACCTGCTGGAGCTGTCCCCGGTCGGAAGCCAAGCGCGGCAAATCACCTGCTAAATGCAATCCGATCTTAATATTTCTGTATAGTGCCTCTTTTTCAAGAAATCCCAAAACTTCCTTTAGCAACTCGTTAATATCCAGAATTTCGATTTCAACATCCATTCTCTTGGCAAAGCCCAGGAGTCGATGAGTTATGGCGCGGCACCTTTCAACCGATTGAATTATTGAACGAATAGGGGCGAGGAAAACTTCCTTATTACCAAACTCGGGGGTGAATTCAACCATATCCTTCATCAGCCCCGCTTTTTCATTTATTATAGCTAAAGGATTGTTCACCTCGTGAGCTACTCCTGCTGCCAGCCTGCCGATGGAGGACAGTTTCTGAGAGTGTTCTATTTCCCTGTAGGCCAATTCTCGTCTGTCATCGCTCTGCTTCATCCTATCAACCAACAAACGGGTCAGCCGCAACACGACCAGAACGATTATTACGACGCTTCCGATGAAGACGAAAAGCAATTCGCTTTTGAGCGTGTACCACGCCTTCAAGAGCTCGCCCGACGGTTTCAGGAGCATCAGAATGAAATCCGAGCGGTTTAAATAAGCATAGGCCATCAGGATATCCCGCCCCTGAGCGTCTTTCATCTCGACCACATTAGGTTCATAACTCAATTGCGGTACGCTTATCGCACAGTGGTCTAGAATCTTGCCATAAAATCTGGAGTTCGTTTGGCAGATCCCTTCACGATTGATCAAAAAAGCGTCACTCTTCGGATCCAAGCCCATGGAGATAATAATGTCTTCAAATCTTGCGGTATCAATGGTAACCCGGACGATCCACCAGTCACCCGATTCCGAAAAATGTCTCACCGCCATTACAATGTGCGGAAACCGTCGGAAACCCATAAATACGTCGCTGATGTAGACTCCAGCTACTTTTACGTGTTCAAACCATGCCTGGTCCGAGTAGTTTTTGCCCTTCAACTCATATGGCCCGGCATAGCTGACTTGTCGGCCGCCGGAATCTATAAGCCCTATATCTACGATTCCTTCGATTTCTTTCTTCAATACTAGAAAAATTCTACTGAGATTCTTTTCATCAGCCAGTTCTTCATAAGTGTACGCTGAAGCAATGAAATTTACTGTCGAGAGTCGGCCGGCCAGGAAAAGTTCGAAGGAGTGCTTCGTCTTATTCACAAGCACACGCAGTGGAGCAAGAATTTCATCTTTCAGTGCAGTTTGATACTGGTAATAATTGATTACGGCCATTAACACGAGGGGAATAATAGTTATTAGCAGCATGAGAACAGTAATATTGCGACGCAATATTCTATATCGTTCCGGAGAGGTCCCTTCCTCCGGAATATCGAGTAGCCCGCCGGTGATCTGACGGACTGATTTTTTAAGCATTTTTGACCTCTGAATAGCGAGATCGGGTCAACAAAGTGATTCTACCGCGGCAACTGTCACGACAGAGGGCACCCACCCCCATAATATTACCACAAAATTAAAAAAGGTTCTGATACTCTTTCGCTAAACCGTCCTCAGTGAGGTAGTGCCAATTGACATGCATAAGGTTGTCTCACTTTCTTGGCCGATGTGTAATTACGGGAGGTGCATCGTCCATAGTGAAGCACGACAGGCGCCGCTGATTCGCCTTCCCAAAATAGATTCCGGAACTTATACGTTGACCAAGGGGGGAGTCATCATAACAAATGAGGCGAATATCCCCGCACGGTAGGTAATAAAGAAATTCGGACAAGGAAGAATAAAAATGGAACCAGTGTTATATGAGCGTGATAAAATACTAAGAGATCGAAACCTTAACACCTTGCCCCATTGGAAGAGTTGGCGGCGAACAAGGAATACCATGAGAGTGCCTGAAGAGGTCCGAAAGTGTGTTGCCTTTTTGATGTGGCGCAAAGATAACAAAGAAGGATTTATGGGGACTGTCTTTTTTGTTGCGGTGCCACTGCCTAGCATTCCTGATACGTCTCTTGTTTATGCGGTAACGGCTGCTCATGTCGTTAAGAAAATAGAAGAATTCTATGAGACCGGAACCGCTGATGGATATGTTTATTTCAGACTAAATACGCGTAGTTCAACCTTCTGGGCGAAAAATAAAATTAGTGATTGGCACTTTCATCCCAGCGATCTTGATATTGATATAGCCGTGTCTCTTGTACCCTTTGTATTTATGAATATGGACCTTACGGGATTTCGTGTCGACTCGTTTGTTACGAACGACATACTAAAAAAACACGATATTAAGGTTGGGGAAGATGTTTTTATAACTGGATTGTTCAATCAACATGCCGGGGTGAACAGAAATATCCCCATCGTGAGGATCGGCAATATTGCTGCCATGCCAGAAAACCCGTAAGCACTTCGTTGGGTCCGATGGAGGCATATTTGGTAGAAACAAGATCTATTGGTGGGTTAAGTGGATCTCCAGTTTTTGTTCACCTGGGCGTTACTAGAAAGGTTGGTGGGAAAACAATGACTTCAATGAACGATGAAGGGGTGTATCTATTATTGGGGCTGATGCATGGACACTGGGATTTAGCCGTACCTGATATATTCCCTATCGCTTCCAGACATGAGGATCTAAAAGTGAAGGTTAACTCCGGCATCGGTATTGTAATTCCAGCACAGAAAATACTTGAGGTGTTAGATCAACCAAAACTATTGGAAAAAAGAAAAGAGGCAGATGAAGCGATGAAGTGGAGAAGGGAGAACACCCCAACAATGGATACTTCTATACAGGATATTCAAGAGAAACAAGAAAGACCTTTTACTAAAGAAGACTTTGAAGAAGCGCTTGGAAAGGTAAGTAATCCTAAATCCGACGAAGAAACGACCTGAACATGGGGGTCACGTCGTTCCGGTGATTATATCGGAATTGATATTCATTCAAATAGTGCTGTAGATATTTAGGGCTGACATTGTGGTAAACGCCTTTAATGCCGTTTTTGACGTTACCCCAAAAACCATCAATCGTTTGGGTATGAATGTTACCTGTAACGTAGACGTTGTCTTTATGCCTGATTGTTTTGTGTCTATAGCCCATGTGCCCGAGCCAATTGTAAGAACCGAACTCGTCAGTATAGACTATCGTTCCCTTCTTGACAGAGCCTTCGATTATAGGCTCTAGCGTGCCACTGCTCACATTGGGGACGACTGTGGCTTGAATGCGCCCGCTACGTTCGACTATTCCTAGGACCGCCGTCTTGTTTTCCGATCCCCGACCGCTCTTGCCACCCTTCTTAGCACCGCCAAAATAGCCCTCATCAGCTTCAACACTCCCATCAAATAGACTTGTTTTCTGGTCAAGCCGTGTTCGGATCAGTTTGCACATGCGCCAAGCGGTTTTGTAGGTCACTCCGGTTTGCCGCCCTACTTCCTTCGCAGAGATCCCGCAACGAGTAGAAGCCATCAGGAAAATCACACGAAACCAAGTTGTCAACGCGGTGGTTGACTTATGAAATATCGTTCCCGCCGTAGGATGAATATGATGTCCACATTCCTGGCAAGAATACGAGCGGCGGGTTGTCATTAAGTGGTGCTTCGTAACTTTGCCGCAAACTTTGCAAAAAATCCCTTCCGGGTAACGATAGTTTTTGAGCCATTCGAGACAAATTTTGTCACTAGGAAAGTCCCGGTGAAAATCATTGACCGTATATTTTTCCATTTTGCTCTTTATTTGCTTGTTTCTTGCCATGTATCACCTACCTTGGGGGGAATGATATCACACAAAATACCTACTGTAAAGGTATATTCGCCACAAATGATTGTCTTGAATCCACGGCTCTGATATTTGTTTTCCGATATTAAAATCCGCGGCTCTCATTTATTGTCCATTCATTCTTGGGGAGTATTGGAAGCCGTGTCTATTGTTGTCAATCGGGCGTAGAAACGGCGGCTTTCGTAACGTAGTGAAGAACACCTTGACGCATATTCCTTGAGACCCCAATTTAGAAAGGGAGGTTTGGCTGTGAAAGATAAACATATTTTTTTTAATCCGGTCCGAATGATCAGCCCTAAGTTGGATTCCGAAGCCGAGCGACTGGAAGAGTTGCATCGGCAGCCTGTGTCCGCAACTTTTACGTTCGAACAAGGTCTGGTGGTGATGCTATGTAAACTGATTGAGATGACTCGTCTCACTCGTGAAGCGTATTTCACCAATTGTGCAAATGACCTCAACGTTTTCCATAAATTGGCCGAGGATGTCGACCAGCAAGAAAAATTACTCCTTACGGATTTGGCGTGTGCCGAATCCGTTCCTCCCGAGCTGTGCAAAATCTTTGTTATGTTCCCAACCCACCTTGGTCGAGTAGGTGACTACTCGGAACGGATCCTGAATTGCTGTAGCATAAAATGCAACGATGGGCTGAATTTCAGTGACATAGCCAATCAAGAACTCGAAGAGACGTTCAGACTGATGCTGGACATGATGATCAACTTCCGTGATACGCTCATTGCCCCAAACAGCTTCCTGTTGGAACACGTGATTTCGCAAGCAACACAGTTGGATCAGTTGTGCCAGGATTGGCAATTGGCACATGTGGAGCGTCTATTAGATGGCAGTTGCGCTCCCCGAGCATCTTCTGTGTACTTGGATATTCTGGAATCGACTCAGTCGCTCGGTAGGCACCTCAAAGAAATGGCTGAAAAGTTCCACGCTTTTGTGCAAGGGTCCTTAATGCCGAGCTGAGACCCGATAGGTCTCAACTTAAGATTTATCTTGATCCGCGCTCCGATCAAGAATTTCTGTTTGCAAACTGGAAGTTGTGAGTCTAGGCAAAAATGGAAGCAGCGTTCATCGAAGATAGCACCGTCAGGACCTGACCTGCGATGCCGATGAATTTTGTGCCGGAAAATAGAATAGATCGGCAGAGGTCGTTGTCCATTCAGAATGAATGTCGATACGATCTCGTACTCTAAGGATTATAGGAGATCCCATGTTTGAGTCGTTGCAGGAAAATATCACCAAATTGGCCGGCTGGTCGTGGCCTGAGTTCGAGCCCTATTATTCCGACCTCAACAACAGAAGCCTGACTGCTGACTCCTTAAAAGGTTTTCTTACGGATTGGACGCGCTTGAGTGAGGCTGTGGACGAAACGTTCAGCCGGCTGCACGTGGCTACTACGGTCAATACTGCGGATAAAGAGGCTGAACGGAAATATCATACATTGCTCGATCAGGTTTATCCAAAAGCCGAGGAGGCAGAACAGCGGTTAAGAGAAAAGCTGTTGGTTTATGGCTCTGTTCCAGAAGGTATGGAAATCCCTGTGCTGAAAATGCGCTCTGAAGTTGAACTTTTCAGGGATGCGAATCTACCTTTGTTTGTTAAAGAGCATAAACTCTCAATGGAATATGACAAAATTATCGGCGCGCAAACGGTTCAATGGGAAGGGAAGGAAATAACCGTTGCGCAATTGAGACCTGTCTATCAGAGCGCCGATAGGAATTTAAGGGAAAGCGCATGGCGGCTAGCGCTGGGGCGGCATCTTCAAGATCGTGAGACTGTCGGCGAGCTGTGGAAGAAATTTATGGGTTTGCGGCAAAAGTTAGCAGCTAATGCCGATTTCGAAGATTATCGGTCGTTCAGATGGAAACAGTTGGAGCGTTTCGACTACAGCCCTTCGGACTGCGTCCGCTTCCACGAGGCAATAGAACGGGTGATAGTTCCTCTGGCATCTCGAATTTGCGAGCGGAGGCGCAAGCTTCTTGGGCTTAAGACTCTCAAGCCCTGGGACTTGGAGGTGGACCCCTTTAACCGGCCTCCTCTGAAACCTTTTGAAGACGTTACGGAACTCAAAACAGGCGCTTCATCGATCTTCCTTCAGGTTGACCCGACTCTCGGGTCTTATTTCAAAACAATGATCGAAGAAGACCTCTTGGACTTGGATAATCGTAAGAATAAGGCGCCCGGCGGCTATTGCACCGAATTTGCTTCGACGAAACGCCCCTTCATTTTTATGAATGCTGTTGGTGTTCATGACGATGTACAAACAATCTTGCATGAAGCAGGTCATGCGTTCCACGCGTTTGAACGAGCCCGCCTTCCTTATTATCAGCAACGACATGTGAATATGGAATTTGCGGAAGTGGCTTCCATGGCCATGGAATTTTTGGCATCGCCTTATCTCGCTCGCGATCGGGGTGGATTTTACACTGATGGCGATGCCGCTAGGGCAATATCCGAGCATCTTGAACGAAGCATTCTCTTCTGGCCTTATATGGCCGTTGTAGATGCGTTCCAGCACTGGGTATATGAGAATCCTTCAGATTCGGTCGATCCGTCCATCTGTGATGCTTATTGGAGCACAGTTTGGAAGAGATTTACGCCATGGATAGACTGGAGCGGACTGGATGAGGAGCTTAAAACCGGCTGGCAAAGAAAGCTGCATATTCATACAGTTCCATTCTACTACATTGAATATGGTCTTGCTCAGCTTGGGGCGGTCCAGGTCTGGGGCAACTCGTTAAGGAATCAGCCCGCGGCCGTAGCCTCCTATCGCAAAGCCCTTTCTCTTGGGGGGACGGTGAGCCTGCCTTCCCTTTACTCGACAGCTGGAGCAGTATTTTCATTCGATCCTGAGACGCTCAAATCCGCGGCGGATCTCTTGATGGATAAAATAGACACTCTGAACCAAATAGCCGAACAAAATCGATAATCGAGAGCACCAGGAACCTGGTTATCAACAATCAGTCATAATAATGAAAAGAATGGCAGGTCTCACAACTGGTGATTCACGGGTGGGGCGCATGGCAGGTTCTCTAATTTCGGGAAGAAACGTACCCACCCAGCCGCTGACGAACGTCAGCATCCGATAATCCGGCAATACTTCCACAGTCAGACCTCCCGGAGGGAGATTTCGGAGTTATTCCGTCCGCCCCCGGGAAGTGACTGCAACTATTTGGCATGTGGTTATCCTTTGTTAGATGAACCACTAGCCCCAAAAGATCTTATCTGAATGAAAAGGAAGGACTAATACCTTCCCATTCTGCCTCTCTTCCCTTTGCCCCAGTAAGCGCCGTAGCCATAGCCGCCGTATCCGTATCCCCAATACGGCATAATTCCGTAATAGGCGCCATAGCCGCTGCCATAGCCGCCGCCGTAACCGCAGCCGTAACCTGCGCCGTACCCGCCACCGAAGCCCTTACCGAAGAACCCGAAAGCGGAGGCCTGATCGACCATAATCGCGCCCGCCAGGCCCAGCGACACAGTCAGAACAATTATTAATGCGAATTTTTTCATGACTCCTTCCTCCATCGATTGAATTTATCATTATCCGGGGAATCCCCCATGACGTTCCTAACACAAAGTCGAGGCAATTGTCCAGGGAATGGATTGAAAAATAGCGCCGCTTCTATTAATGGCCATTTCAGAGAGTTTGTACGGCGTTAGTCTCAAAAGTTAGCCACACTGTTTTCCCCAATCGCAGGTCCTCAACTTTATCCGGACCTCCCTTTATTAAAATATTGAATCGTTCGCCCGCGTGCACCTGCACCCTAATAGATCCGTTCTCTTCAGAAAGCGCCACGATAGTTCCTTCGAATAAATTCATAGGCTCAGGCTCGGGCTTTTTCGTCGAAAGGGTTAGCAGTGAAGGATCTATACTCAGATGACTGCCGCAAGCAGTGGAATCAGGAAGACGTACACGAATGCGGCCGGTATCGAAAATGGCCCCATTTGCGATTATCCCTCCTGTAAAGAGGTTGTCAGGCGCTGCGGAGCAGCAACCCCCTTGAACAATGTGAAGAAATTTATGTGTTATGCCCATTACTTGCGAAGGATTGTGTGTTGTAATAATTACTGTTTTGCCCTGAGTTCCGTTCATTTCCAAGACAATTTGTTCTGTTCTTTCGATGCTCTCTCGATCCATATGAGTGGCGGGCTCATCCAGAAGAAGCACATCCGGATCTAAAACAATTGCTCTGGCCAAGGCCACTCGTTGACTCTCACCTCCGGAAAGCGTTCTTACGTGGCGAGTTTCGAATCCTGAGAGCCCCACACGGCTAAGCGCATTCAGACATAACGCTCGACCGTTCGATTTCGATATGCCCCTTATACGAAGTCCCCAGAGCAAATTACCCATTACCGACATGTTAAAAAGATAAGGATTCTGGAGGAGCAATCCCACTCTTCGGCGGAGACTCAGCAAAGAATCCGAGCTTATTTTTGAACCGAAAAAAAATATGTCACCTGTTTGGGGAGTTAATAAAAGAGCCAAAAGATGTAATAGAGTGGTCTTGCCTGCGCCATTTGGACCAACTAATGCCACGACCTCGCCTGCAGCTATTTCCAGATGGTCAATGACCAGGACCGGAGGGCCGCCGTAGGAAAAGCTCACGTTATCCAGCTCGTAAGCAGTCTTCACCCGCGGCTCCCCTGCAGCAAAAACAGGACTGCGTTGACGCCGAATGCGGCTATCATCAAAAATATTCCCAGCGCCAATCCAAGCTCAAACTCCCCCTTGCCTGTTTCCAGGGCTATGGCGGTTGTCATTGTCCGGGTGAATCCTCTTATGTTCCCCCCCAACATCATGGCAATCCCAACTTCCGAAATCACTCGTCCGAAAGCCACGACAATGGCCGCCATGACGGCGAAACGACCTTCCTTAAGGATCATCCAGCCTTGTTGACCAGGTGTAGCCCCGAGCAGCTTGCAAGTTAGAAACAGTCTGCGATCCAAACTCTGTACGGCTGACAGAGTAAGATTTATTATGGTAGGCAGAGCCAAGACGAAAAGCCCAAGAGTGATTCCGGTAGGGGTGTAAAGCAAACCCAAAGATCCCAAAACTCCGTGACGAGTCAGCAAGAAATAACCAAGCAATCCTATCACAACCGTCGGAAGGGCCATCAGGCTATTCAAAATCAGCAATATTGCAGGCTTACCACGAAACTGATTGAGTGCTATTACCAGTCCTATGGGTACGCCCAATATGGACGAGAAAAGCGTGGCTGAAGCGGCAACTTTCAGAGAAGTCCAGACGACGAAATAGATCTCAGGATCAAGAGAGAATATTAGGCGAAAGGCTTCCAACAGCACATCAATAAAAAATTTCAATTCTGCTCCGAATTAATTTATGACTTATTTTGCATTTTTCCGTGGGAAAGAAAAGTTGTTTACCTTCCACTTTGAAATCCGCGATGATCTGCCGCCCTTGAGTCCCTGTAATGTAATCGATGAACTTGGTCGCCAAATCGTAGTTAATATTTGGATGCCTTTTCGGATTCACCGCGATAACTCCATACGGATTGAACAACGCCTTGTCGCCTTCAAACAGTATTGGTAGGCCGATCTTCTTTTCGTACGCATAAAATGTTCCGCGATCAGCCAATGTATAGCCGTTCCTCTCAAAAGCCATTTGCAGTACCGGACCCATGCCTTGACCGGCTTCAATATACCATTTGTTCTTGGGTTTGATTCCCGCTGCTGCCCATAGCTCCTTTTCTTGCTTGTCAGTCCCTGAATCATCACCTCGCGAAATAAAATCAGCCTTACCGCTTGCCAGACGTTTGAATGCATCCACCGCAGTCTTAGCTTCTTTTACTTTGGCCGGATCGTTCTTGGGGCCGACCAGCACATAATCGTTGTACATCACATCTCGTCGGTCAATGCCGTAGCCTTCCGCAACAAACTTGTCCTCAGCCGCCCGCGAATGGACCAGGACAACATCCACATCTCCGTTCTCGCCCAGCTTAAGTGCCTTGCCGGTTCCCACCGAAATTACGTCTACCTTGCAGTTATTTGCTTTTTCGAAAGGGGGCATCAATACTTTTAGCAACCCGGAATTCTCAGTGCTCGTAGTGGTGCTCATGCGGAGACGGGTTTCTGAAAGCGCATTGGCTGCGAAAAACACGGTCAATCCCAAAACGATAAAGAGCGAAAAAACACGTTTCATTTAACACCTCTATCGAAGACTGGCTCAAAGCATCTCTTCTCGGCGAATCGCCGTGTTAATAATCTCCGGTTAATCGTCATACTTTTTCGCGTATGCCGCATCATCATAAAGACCCTTCCCATACCGGTCCTTGCCGTAGCTCCTAATGATTTCTTGACCTGCAGGGGATCCGACGAAATCGATAAACTTCGAAGCTATAGCTGCCCCGGATGTTGCGCCATCCGGTTGGCAAAGCGCATGGTATGTGTTGACCAGAAACTTGTCTCCGCGAAAAAGAATCTTCAAACCGGGAACGTTCTTCTGTTCGGCAACCCACGTGCTGCTGTCCGTCATAAAATAGCCTTTCTCGTCATTGGCCCTTTTCAGGGTCGCAGTCATAAAATCCTTGGTAACCAAATACCATTCGCCGGATGGCGAAGTGCCGCTCTTTTGCCAAACTTCCAGTTCTTTCTTGTGTGTTCCCGAGTTATCTCCACGAGAGAAAAATTTGGCCTTTGCAGCGGCAATTTTGGAGTATGCCTCACCGGCACTCTTAGCTTCGGATATTTTCGCCGGGTCCTCGGGCGGCCCGACGATAAAGAATTCATTGGAGCCGATAAGTGTTCTTTTAATTGCCCATCCGTCTTCCACTGCCTTCTTCTCGGCTGCGGGAGCATGCACCATGATCATATCGACCTGTTTTTCCTTGAGAAGCTTTAGAGATTCCCCGGAACCAGCCTTCTTCCAGCACATAGTTGCCTTTGCGGAGGAATCGAAAGCTTCCGCCAGAGCTTTCAATAAGCCCAACTCGCCAGGGCTTCCAGTGGCTAGCGAAAACTTATTGGGACCTTTACCGTACAATCCTTGGCATTCATCTGCTCCGTGAGCCGAGCTGACGCAGGCCAAGAAAAGAAAAATCGATATAACGAAGAACTTCTCCAACAGAATTTTCATTACTGACCCTTTTCACCCCTGAAATCCGTCATTACGCGGGAACACCATCTTCCCAGCAAAACTCAAATCGTATCCTTCCAGGCTTCGAGCGGATTCGCGGAAAGCTTTCTCGTGAAGAAGTCCGAGAAAAAGCTGTATCCCCTGATCGAAAAATCTGTCTCGGGTAATTAAGAGATCAAAACGTTCCCAGCGCAACGGTATGAAATCAAGATCAAGCATTCCGGCCACCGTTCTGATGCCGGGTCCGACATCAGCCCGACCGGCCAGAATCTCTAATCCCACATCCAAATGGCGCTGCAGTTCGGTTCTATAACCGTCGATGTTACCGCCTTTTAAACCAGCCTTACTTAGCTCCTGATCGAACAGCAGGCGAGTGCCTGTGCCCACGGACCTATTGACGATCTTCAACCCGCGTTTGCCCAAGTCTGCCACCCTGCGAATTTTTTTAGGGTTCCCTTTTGCTAATAGCAGCCCCTGTTCTCTGCGACTGAAATTGACTACAGCTGGAATTTCTGTGAGTTCAGCCTTGGCGAAGGCAAAATTGTAATCCTCTTCATTTTCCTGCAACAGATGGCTTGATGCGATGTGGCACCAGCCGCGACGCATTGCCCGGAGACCGCCGAGACTTCCAAGGTTGCCGAAGACCGCCGCATGCTCAGGATATGACTTATTGAATAATGAGATTGTGCGATCCAGAAGGATATCGTTACTACCTGCAATAATGAGAAGACCGTGGTAAGCCGGCAGGGGAGCGGCTGTGCCCGGATGGTTAATGGTGCTCCGATCTATCCACTGTTCCACCAGATGCCTCAGGGAAAAGCCATTTGCCGGTTATCTTCGTGGCCGGCAGCCCTTTTTCCGAGATAAGGCTGTAGACCATCTTCTCGTTGACGCCGAGGAGCTTGGCTATCTCCTTGGTGGTAAGCAGCACGTTTGTAGGTTCTGAATTGTCCGATTTCATACTGGCAGAAACCAAAAATGTTTGTGTCAGTATATATCATTGCTAGTTTAGGTGGGTCAACAAGGCGCTGACATTTTGACTCAGGATAACCAGATATGACTGTAGCCAACCAAAAACTACTTAAAGTCTATTTGTCAGACTCACTTGTGTTGCGAAGGGATTCAGGAGAGATATATCATGCTGTGCCTGAATTGAGAGGTCCGGTCCCGGCACAATTGCGCCGACACTAATAAATGGCACGCCGTGCTTCACCACAAAATGACAGTCAAGACGAATCTCTGCCACAGAAGCAAGGACCCAAGGGGGCCGGTAAAGCAGCAAACCCAGCGTGGCTGAACCGCCCATCATAGCCAAGAAAACCACGAGAATAATGGTACTCTTGGTTTTGCTGTTCCGCATATGAATAAGAGCGCGGTTCAACAGCAGCAAAAAGATGCACATGTCGGCAGCCCCGTAAAGTAGGATCGAGTAGAGCTGGGGAGTCGATATTTTCATCTATGCAGCGCCGGCAGCGCAATGTTCGGTCTCTGAATGTGGTTGTGGCTTATTTCTTTGCTTTCCTGCGCCTGGCGGTGATGCTCTCTCCGCCGACCCCCCAATTGTCCGTTTCGACTTCGTCGATCACTACAGATGTTATCTGGGGATCCTTGCCGAGCACATCAAATAATAATTGGGTGACGCCCTGGATGAGTTTAGCTTTCTGCTCAGCAGTAACTCCCTCTTTTGTGACTTTGATGTTTACATACGGCATTCCATTCCTCCTTTGGTTGAAATCTGCATTCCGGAAAAGGGGATCTTTTTTTTCTCCGCGCGGCATCCCGGAAATTTCACAAAACTCTAACAGCTCTCAACCGGAAAATTAAGTGCTGAAATAAAAAGTTCTTGGAAATCAGAGTGCGAGGCCAAGTCGACCACACGCAAGAATTCCGGGATTCGCTCCATTTCTCTGAGGATTTCTTGATTAAGCAGGGCTAGAGCAGCGCCGGAAAGAGAAGTATTACCGGCAAAAGTTATTGGTCCTTTGTAGTTGTGCGGTAGCATGCCCAGTCTTTTCAGATTATCTGCATTCAAATGATAACCAAAAGAGCCGGCAATGATTATTTCATCCACTTCGTCCACGGACCGTCCCGCTTCTTTTAACAGTGCCATAATCCCGGTACTCAGAGCGGCTTTAGCAAGCTGCACCTGCCGAACATCTTTCTGACTCAAAAACACACCGTCCGCCAGGTAATAACAATCGCCGGACAGCCGCGACCTCACTCGTTCGTCCGCACGGGGGTCAAATGCTCCCATTGGCGAAATCAGACCCGCGTTCAACAGTGCGGCAGTGAGATCGATCAGACCGCTTCCGCAGATGCCTTTTGGAGAAATACCGTCAATGGTTGTGAAGCGCGGACAAAAATCACTATCCAGAGCGAACGAATCAACCGCGCCTGGAACAGCTCGGCAGCCGCATGAGATATTCATCCCTTCCAGTGCGGGTCCGACAGCAGAAGATGTCGCAATCATCTTGTCCGGTCCTTCGATAAGGACAATTTCGCCGTTCGTCCCGATGTCTATGAAAAGGGTGATTCCTTTGCGCGATCGATAGTCAATGGCGGCAAGTCCAGCCGCGATATCCGCTCCAATATAGGCTGAAATGCCCGGCAAAAAGATGCAGCGCCCATGAGGATTAATTCGAAGAGAGAGATGATGGTTCCCGAGAACAAGAGATTCAATGAAAATAGGCCTGAACGGTGCCATAGCCAAAGACAACGGATAGACGCCTGCTAAAATGTGGAGCATTGTCGTATTGGCCGCAACCGTCATAACATACACCTGCTCCTTGTTATGGTCAGGGTCCAAAGCTTCTTCCAATAATGCTCCTATTTTTTCAACGGCTAAGTTCTGTAGCGTGGATACCGCCTGCAGATCTTGGCGGCAGTGAGCTATGCGGGTGATCACATCTCCGCCATATGCTGTTTGCGGATTCAAAGCTGATGCTGTGCCAATCAATTTGCCGTTTTCAAGATCGAAAACCGACAGTGAGATATTCGTAGTGCCCAGGTCCACTGCTGCACCAAGGAGAGGTTTGTTATCGAACCGAATGTCCAGGATTTCTTGTCCGAATGCTACGCTGGTGGCATGTCCCTCATTCTTGTCGAGTAGTGCTATCTCCTGAAGGACATGGAGATCCATAATTCTTCCGGGAAAAATTTCAGAATACGGTTCGGAACTTCCAAGAGGAATCTCGGCAGGAGTCAATCGTTTTACGAGACTGTCCAGAGGAACTTCACGATTTGATATGCCCGAGACTGACTTTAGTTTGGTCCACGCCTCGGGAAGAGTAATGCGTACGTCTCCCAATGCTCTAGCTTGGCAGGCCAACCGGACCTCAGCCGTTTTATTCCCGAGACGGTATGCTTCGGTTTCATTACGGGGGGAGACCTCTCCCTGAACCGTAATCCGGCACTTGCCGCATTTGCCTTTGCCGTCACAAGTTGAATCCACGGCTAGCCCGGCGCGACGAATGCATGACAAAAGTGTTTCGCCTTTTTGCGCCTCAATGACCGAATCATGACCTGCGAAGATGATTTTTGGCAAAGAATTCTTCTCGTTATGCGATGCCTTGGAGCGGATTCTGCTTTGAATCATAATTGTTGCTCAGACGTGACAGATCAACCGTGGCAAACGGCTCTATAACTACAAAATCAGGAGACAACCAGGGGCCTGCAAGGAATTTCTTCAAGTAACGATCCGATCCCGGCAAAATACAGGGCTCGAGCTTGAGCGTATCAGCTATCTTATTCGCCAAAGGGAGTAGTGCCTCCAAATTATAAGCTCCGGTATCGATCAAACCCAAATATCGGTAGTGAGCCAGCATACGTTTGTAGATCCGTTCAGTTCTCTCTGTACCAAACCGTTCCAGTACAGCTTCATATTCTCTCCAGATATTTGCTTCTCCCTCGAGCCAGCCTTTCGTAAGAAAATAGGTTCCACCGCGCCGCATCAATCTGTCCCTGTTTTCTTTCGATCCCAGCAACATGGTAATGCAATCGTCAACCTTGGGAAAGATCATCTGGAAATTTTGCGAGTGCAGTCCGATCAACGAATTACCACAAAACCCAAAACCCAGTAGTACCCGTTGCGCTTTCCCGATCGTGTCCAGCTCCTCTTGCATGCGTCGACGCAAGGAATCGGGATTCAGATGGAGACCCGATTCAATCCACATGAAGGGGTACTCGCACTTGATTTCGTGGGCAGCTTTTTCGAGTTCGTCACGTATGGTATTGCAGGCTAGAATAACCGTTTCCACAATTAAAATTTTCCTCGACATATCTCAATTTATGCGAACCTGAACCTCATTCTCGTTCGAGAACTCAGGTTGGTAGCAGCCGATCAAGGGTAGATAACATTTGGATATGCTTTCTTTTCCTGATTTTACTACATTATAGAATAATTATATATGACTGGATCACAGGGTTGGGTTTTGCGATCGTCCAGCCATGATTTGTTGGCAAAGCCGTACACCGGAAAATGCATCTGCTGCCCAGTAGTCTGAACCCGTCATATCGAAAACCATTTTGTCCACCTGTCCGCCGCCTATAATGATCCTGGGCCGCGCCTTTCCCACGGTTGGCATTTTCATCAAATAATCGGACCAGTTCGCGTAATTGTGGAAAGCTGCCCGTCATCAGGTCGGATGCAGCGATCAGGTCCGCACCGAATTCGATGCCGGCACGAAGAAACTCAGCGGGGGCAACGTCGACCCCAAGGTCCATTACCTCAAAACCATGACACTCAAGGAGATCTTTAAAGAGATTCTTCCCAATATCATGAATATCGCCAGCGATGGTCCCTAATACTACTCGTCCCGCGTTTTGGCCGGAGCGTGCTTTGATCATTACAGGCCGAACCAACTCCACTGCCTGGTACATGATCTCTCCCGCCATAATCAGTCCGGCGATAAAGTATTGGCCCTTTTCATGCATTAGGCCGACAAGGCGCATACCTTCTTGGCACGCGGAGAGGAGTTCGGCAGGAGGCGTGCCCGATTTGAGATGCTGTTGGATCATCGCGAGGACTTCGTCCTCCTTCAATTCCGAAACGCGCACGGCAAGTTCCGTCATTTCATAACTTAAACTCTTTTGGGTTTTCTTGTGCATCTAGCCCCTCGGCGCTTCCCATAGGCCAAGGCTGGTCTTCAGGCTCATGATTTCCGGTGTGGTGGTGAACCATCCCCAACCAAAAGGCACGTCGTCAAAATCATACACTACATATTCCAGTCTAAACGTAGGTGTTCCGACAGGTCGGCCCAACAAGGCTGCCTTTTCTTCGTCCAACGAGCTTGGAAGCAGTACCAGCTCACCCTTTTTCACGGTGCCGCCACCGTTTCCGTTAAACAAATCGGAAAGCGGTCCCAAATTCAGCTCTGCTTCAACCAACGGACGTGACGGATCACAACGGACCCGTCCTTCGTGAAACATGATGGGCTCCTCATCTCGAAGTAAGAGTCGCCTGATGACAATGATCCGAGCGTTTCCGCCTAAATCCAATTTCTCGGCAGTAGCCGTATCAGCTCGAGTCAGATTGAGTTGGAGGACTTTCACGTGAATTCTATCGGGGTCTCGAAAGATTTGCTTAATACTATCTAAGTCGAAACGCGATTCGGTCAACGCGAGGAGTTTGACAAAGGTCCCAGAGCCTTGAACACGTTCGACCAGCCCCTGATCTATAAGCACGCCTATGGCTTGCCGGACGGTCATAGTGGAAAGTCCGTACTGTTTGCCGATTGAAGACTCGGAAGGAATTTTCTCACCGGGCGGGTAAACACCACCAGCTATCTGACGTCGTATGATAGTAGCCAACTGAGCATACGCTGGCTCGAAGCGGTCTTTATTGATACGATCAGGCATAGGCAAGCATTCTCTGGGTTACAGTCCGTGGTATTCCCGCGCAAAATCGTACATGACTTGCACGTTGTCCGGTTTTGCATCGGCAAGAGGGCACGACGCGTCCATTATGTAGCCACCATCCACTGCACAGATATCGATGAGTTTCTTGCAATAAGCTTTGACATCTTCCGCTGTTCCTACCGTGAGGATGCTCGCAGGGACGTTTCCGCGAATACAACAGCGGTCACGCATTATTTCTTTAGCTCTGAAAATATCCGTCGCTTCGAATTGGTAGATCACCTTACCTGGAGTCACATCTTTAAAATCGTCCAGTCGGGTATTGCACGCGCCTTCTGCAAAAACCCAGGGAGTGATACCTTCCCGAATAAGAGCTTCCAACAGCTCTTTCATATGCGGCCAGTAGTATTTCGCGAACTGCTGTGGCGACAAAAAACCGTCAAGCCCTTTATGAAGCGGAATAAAAATTCTCGGAACACCGGTACGTTTGGCAGAGGCGACTGCGGAATCGATCATGATGGGTAGCAGTTTTTCACACGCGGCCATGACCTTATCAGGACGCCGGTATAGATCCATCATGATACCTTTGGTGCCTCGGAAAATATCACCCAGGGTGTCGAAAGGTACCTGAGCAAAACCTCCGGAGGACGGCGGAAATCCAAGCTCGACCATTTTCTGGTTGAACGCCGCCGCCCATTTCAGCACCTCCGCGGACGCTTTGCCGGCTTCAATCAGGGCGGTGCGAGCCTTTTCCATTTCGGGTGTTAAAAGAAAGACAGGATTGTACAGTCCCCAAGTATAAGAAATCGCGTGACTTAAAGGGGGCAGGTTTTCCAATGGAGCAAGAGCCTTATTAACTCGCGGCCAGAATCGCCGTACCATGAAATCGGAAGGGTCAAAAAGAAAATGATCGTATTCGTCCGCCTTCATTAATTCCAGTTCTACGAACTGGTAAGTCATATCGTCCCCAACACCGTGGCCGGCCCATTTTAACTGCTGGAAATCCAATATCTCCAATAAAGGGCCGAATCCTCGCAACGGGTAGGGGTTGTCTCCCAAGTCGGGCTTGAAGTGCACCATGCAGTCTACCCACAAATCAAACATGAGTTGGGGGTTGTACATAACTTCTTTTACGGTATAACCTTTCCATTTTGCCGGGAAGAAATCCCACATGGTCACGATTGGGACCCTATCCGGTTTATTGAGAGCGATCGCATCCAGGATGCGCTTTTCCCTTTGCCGGAATAATTCTTGTGAATCGCTCATCGTGCCAATCTCCTCAAGATTATTTTTCAATCCATTCAAGAGAATATTTTACACCGGCAACAGCATCGTTCACCCACGCGTCCGCGCCTACATATTTGCTGGCGTGCTCATCAACCTGGCCGCCACCGATTATAACTTTGACCTTGTCTCGCACGCCCATCTCTTTCAGGCCGTCTACCACCTGTTTCATGGACTCGTATGCGAGCGTAAGCAGTCCACTCATTCCTACGATATCAGGTTGAAATTCTTTATATTCGTCCCAGAACCGTTTGGCCGGCACATCTACGCCAAGATCTCTGACCTCGAATCCGTTGATATCCAGCAGCATATGCACGATATCCTTCCCAATATCGTGAATGTCCCCTTCAACCGTACCCAGAAGGAATTTGCCTATTTTGGAGGTTTCCTCTCCCTGTTTTGCAGTGACTAGAGGCATCATCAGCTCGGATGCGGTTTTCATCATCTCTCCCGCCATAATCAATTCCGGCACAAAATAGGTACCTTCTTCGAACCGCTTCCCAATTATGCCCAAGGCTTCTTTGTAAGCATCGAAAACCAGCATCGGATCGGTACCCTGTTCCAAATAGTTCTTGGTCAGTGCCAGCGCGTCCTCTTCCCTCATTTCAACTATTGCATTTGTAAGTTCTTGCATTGACTCTTCTCCTTCATGGAGTCCATTCGTACGCTTGAATTCAGCTACAAAACTGCATCAGTGATCGGTTTTCGGCCCGATCTTTCCAGCCCGAAAAGCCCGGATAAAATTAAGGCAGTGACGGTCTTTCCCAATAAGTGTTTCAGCTGCCATCATAATTCCTCGAAGTTCCGTGTCATCCGGATTCATGATAACGCTATCCATCCCTGCTTCTATTGTGAGTGCTACAAAAGCTTGGTTCAATATTGCGCGTAAGGGCATGCCGAAAGAAATATTGGATAGACCGCAGGTTAGGTGAACCTCGGGGAATTCGGTTTTTATGTTTCGGCAGGTCTCCAGTGCAATATTTCCATTTTCCGTTCCGGTGGCAATAGCCATAACCAACGGATCAATGTAGAGTTTTTCGTCTGATAGTCCTGCAGTGCGAGTGATTTTAACCAGCCGACGCACAACATTGAGCCGATCTTCGCTCGTCTTTGGGATCCCGGCATCGTCCAGCGAAAGAACGATCAATTCGGTTTGAAATTCTGAGGCAAGGGGCAATACCCCATCAATCCGCAGCTTTTCACCACTCAAGGAATTGAGCATTGGGGTCCGTTTCGTCTTTTCGATTCCGGCCCGGAGCGTGTGGTGATTGGCGCTGTCCAAACACAGCGTCGCGTCCGGAAGCGCTTCCTGCACTGTTTCCACTAGCCAGACCATATCATCCGGCTCTCGCTCGGGAAGCGTGCCCGCATTAAGATCTATATAAGTGGCGCCATTTTCAAACTGCCGCGTCGCGAGGTTTCGAATAAAATCCGCATCGCGATCATGAATGGCAGCAGCTACTTGTTTCCTGGTCCCATTAATTTTCTCACCAATTATGATCATGAGCGACTTTCTTTCCTTCTTCGAATTTCGGAGCTTTTACTCAATTTTATTGAGTCGTTGTCATATTCTCGAGTTCTTGCCGGGATGAACTCATCAATCGGCAAGTTGTTTCCTGAGTTCTCGTTTCAGAATTTTCCCGGTAGCGTTTTTCGGCAGTTCATCCAGCACCAGGTATTTCTTGGGGACCTTAAACTTAGCCAGGTGTCCTTTAAGGAAAGCATTCAGTCCCGTGGTTTCGATTTTTCGATTCGGCCGGGGCACGAGAACCGCCGTGACCCGCTCACCCCATTCCTTGTCAGGAATTCCTATAACTGCACATTCCTGCACTTCCGGATAAGTGTAGATAACTTCTTCCACCTCTCGCGGATACACGTTTTCACCGCCCGTTATGATCAGATCTTTGAGCCGATCCACGATATAAATGTATTCGTTATCATCAAACACACCTATGTCGCCGGACCGAAACCAGCCACCTTCCCAGAATGAGTTTCTCGTATCCTCAGGATTATCGAGGTACCCTGTCATGAGGCTACGCGAACGAATGCAGATCTCACCCTCTTTTCCCACCGGCACGAGGTGCCCCTCAGCATCCCTCATCTGCACCTCCACACCGGGTATCGGAGTACCTACCGAACCGACTACGTGCCGATAATAATGGTTCCACGTAACCGGCATTGTCTCAGTCATGCCGTAGCTTTCATAAATCGTCAAACCGGTTTGTTCCGTCCACTGACGGACTATTTCGCCGGCCATGCTGGCCGCGGCCGAAAAAGAATATCGAACCTTTCCCAGCTTTTCCTTCAGTCCGTCAATCGTCAGCAGGCGTGCATAAATAGTGGGTACCCCGAAAAATTTTGTCACTCGGCCGGCACCGATCAGTGACAGAACCTCATCCAGGTCATAATGCGGAAGGATCGCCACGCACCCGCAACTCAGGATGGTAGCGTTCATGATGTGTATCTGACCGAACACATGATTAAAAGGCAGAAAACATAAGGCACGGTCGGTCTCGGACGAATGCTCACAGTATGCGATGTTATGACTTGAGAGGCTTATGTGTTCATGGCTCAGCATGGCCCCTTTGGGGTTTCCCGTAGTCCCTCCGGTGTACAGGACCGCGGCGACATCCGTTCGCTGTCTATCCACAGCTTTAAATGATGACGTGCCCATATCGAGTACCTGCTGCAGGGTTAGGTCGCCGTTGGGACAGATGGTTTTTTCGACCCCCGCGGAACCTCGGAAGCTTTCCAGATCATCGAGCTTATCGTCAGAAGTAAAAACAAACCTTGGTTTCGCATGATCGAGCAATCGGGTGAGTTCGCCGGCTGTGAGAAGAAAGGGTAACGTTATTGCTACTGCGCCGGCTTTTAAAACGCCAAAATAAAAAGCTATCCAGTCGGCGGAATTTGGAGCACAAAGCCCAATCCGCTCGCCAGGTTTGATACCCATTCTGATTAATGCAGTTGCTAGGCGATTGGATCGGTCATTTAGCTGCGCATAACTGATGTCCACTCCGGCTTCACTAATTGCCGGTCGATCGGGGAAGAAGAACGCAGACCGTTCCAGGTTTGTGGCCAAGTTCATAATCTTTCCTCCTGCTGCGGCCAGAAAAGAACTGACTTTTAAGGGTAGAATGTGATCGGGTAACACGGAATCCTGAAACCGGGACTCACTTCGCCACTTCTGATGAGATCCAATGAGAAAAGGACAAAATTGAATCCCGCAAACAGGGAGAGCGTTATTCCCATTAGCCTTGTAACCATCTGAAAAATCCTGGCTGTCCTAGGTGTTAGCATTTCCAATAAGAAATCAACTATGAGTATGTCCCTTGGTCCATGATGTGTACGGTATGGCGAAGCCAATCACTACCGCACTGGTAAAACAGACTATTTCCATGCTGCCGAAGATCGGCTTGCCCATATATCTCATCACGACGTCGGTGAGAGTCACCAGCATCATGAAAGCCAAACCGAGACCGCCGACAATGAAGAGCGCATAGTCAGCGGTTACCACTGCTTTTATGAATTTTTGCACGTCCACGACCTCCCTCCACATCTGCGATCTCCGAATTGGTAGGGCCGGCGCCGGGGCCGGTCCTACCTGGTACTAGAGCCATGCGCTATAAAGAACACTTTATGGCATTTGGGAAGCACGGTTACTAGGGCTTCGGATGCGTCTTGACATAATCAATACAGAAATCCAACGCTTCCTGGGCCGGTAGCCCTTTTGCGCTCGTCTTCTTCACCCAGTCCGCCTTTACGGCTTTCATTTTTTCCGCCACTTTGTCGTTTTGTTCTTTTGACTCCTTGATTATCTTGATACCCTTCTTTTTGGCCAATTCCGTGGCCTCTTCGTCCAGTTCATTCCATAGCTTGGCCTGCTTAACGATCCATTCTTCGTTGATCTTCTCTATAGTCGCTTGGATATCTTTGGGGAGAGAATTCCACTTATCCTTGTTCATGAACACAGGAATCGGAGCCGTGTACGACATGGCTGGACATGACGATGACTGTCTTAATGACATCGGCAAACTTCCATCCCTTGAGCGGCTCTATGGGCAACAAAAGCCCATCGAGCAATCCCTTCAGGCATGCATCGTATGTTTCGGTTATGGGCAGGGCGACCGGCGCGGCGCCCAAGGCCACAGCAATAGGCGCATTTTCCGTGTTGGCTTTGATCCGGCGGCCCTTGATATCGTCAATTGATGACACAGGTTTGACAGTCTGAAACATGCCCGGCCCATGGCCGTGAATATACATGATCTTTGTATCGTCGAATTCTTTTGGCTTGAATTTCTTGTAGTACGCGTTACAGGTCTTTGTCGCCTGGTATCCGCTGGTAAACCCGATGGGCTGCCCCAGAACCTCTGTGAGAAGGAACCGGCCCGCTGAATAGGCCGCTAAAGTATGGCCGATGTCAGCGATTCCTTTTACGACACTGTCGTAAGTCTGAGGAGGGGGGGTCAGAGTGCCGCCCGGGAAATGAGTTATTTTGACTTTGCCGTTTGTTCGCTTTTCCACCTCTTTGCACCATTGCTGTGCAAGTATGCCGTTCTTGTGGGCTGGGGCATAGATATCCGAGTATTTGAGCTTGATCACATCTTGCGCTTGGGCCTGAAACGGTACGGCCCCGACAACAAAGATAATCGCTAAAACAAAGGCAAAAATCGGTACTGCTAATTCCCTTCTCCTCTTCATGGCGATACTCCTTTCCGTGTATATCTGCATAGGGCCTTGCTTGGCCTGATCGGCTATTTGCTGACGAATACTGTCCGGTTAATGGACAGAATGAAACTTCACAACTTGGGTCTAAGTGAGCATAAACTTATCTAGTCTTCTAGATGTGTCAAGTTCTTTTTTATCACGGCCTAACTTTTGGCTTCCAGTTGCCGAAATCTAAAGAAAATGCTTTGCCTCTACTCCCTTCCAGCTTATGAGCATGCTTTGTGACGAGTGGTCTTGTGGACACGATCTGTCACTATCCCGACACCAAAATTCTTCTTGCCTCTGCCTGAAAATTGCGTGAAGAAGACGTGGAAAATGCCGAATGGGGGCGGCTTCTGTTTCGGTATGATGGCGGGCGACTACAAGCTGTTTCTCTCGGAATTCCTTGGTCAGGCGCGACCGGATTTGAACCGGCGATCACCTGAACCCCATGCAGAAGTGAAGATTAAATAATCAACAATTACAGGAAGATGTGTCGGCAGCCCGTTGCAAGAATCCCGACAATCCAGTTGTTCGTTGGAGCAGGCTAAGAGGCCTACTCCAACGCGGGGTGACCTCTAGTTTCTTTACGAGCAATCCGAGCAACAAGCTGCCTTGATCGCCAGATCGCACACTGGGAATCTCGTCCTCGATCTGAAGCCTTGTCCCTCACAATCCCGCCACGATCGCCCACGTTGCCAGCGCACCGGTTACGCTGGTCCAATAGCCGTATTTCACATAATACCACACAGCGTAATCCGTCTGGAGGCCCTTGTCCATTTCCCCCCTTATCTGTGGGTCAGATAGATTGCGGACGCAGGCCCACAGCGGAGGATTACTCAATTCCATACATGCGAGACCGAGTGCAGCGTCGTCCATTTCAACCGCGATACCTTCCTGATCCAGGTGGTTGGAAGATGTCCCAAACTCAAAGTAATCCGTGGTCAGAACGGGGTGGAACTCAGGTATGCCTCCCACTCCTTCCTGCTTGATGTCCGGTTTATAGTCTGGAGCCGTCACTGTTCCCATGTGCCGGACTGTCGGTCCCGAGAACGGAGGTTCTACCAGGTTCGCGGCGAAATCCTGCATCAATTGTACCGCTATGGAGAATTTTTCGTCAGGCACTTTCCAATGGCTTTTGTAGTGAATGCCATTGTACGGCGCATTGACGAATTCAGAATGCAATCTGAATTTGGCCGCCCTGGAAACGCACACGTCGCCAAGGTCATGGTCGCGGAATAAGCCACCGCTAGTACCTACGGTCAGCACCACCTTTGGCATCACTTCTTGGATCAGTTGCACAAACATGTCTTTCACCGGCAGGGTCGCTATTCCGGGACCGAGCTTGTCTTTTATGCCATCTTGATTAAGGTGGAGTTCGGACTTGTAGCAGAGCACGGAGGTGGCCCCGATCTTTGCCGGCATCCAACTTCCGAGTCGTTTGGCTTTGAGTGCTGGAGCGCCTGTGCGTATAAGAGGAGCGAAATGTGATTCGAAGTTGTGGTCGTACCGAATCCATTTCTTTCGCCCCTGGCCCGGAGTAATCACATCCGCGAGGGCGTCTTGCTCGTCCACTGTCCAGGTTACTATGAGCACGTCGGCGCGGGGAAGAGGATCGGATGGATCCGGCATCGGCTCAGGCGGCTCGGCCATAGGTTTTAGGCCGGACGGGAATGGGATGTCTAACTTCTTGGTCAATAACGCAGCAGCATGCAGCAAGCTTATATCCGGGGCCAATTCGAAATCAACCTCGTCTGTGCCACGAGACAGCAGCATACGAGCTATTCTGGTTCGTTCTAAAATCTCCTCATTGGCTAGGTTCATGGATCCCCCCATGGCTTATGAATTGGGCGTCCTCTTCCCAGACGCTGAAATCCGGAAAGAAGCATTCTAACGAAAAGCCGTTACAATTTGAGTTCGAATCGACCCTGCGGGCTGTCTCTGCTGGAAACCGATTAACCCCAGTTGTGAGCCTAGTTGCGACACAGAGCGCTGATTGTTCGGCAACAGAAATCGGAAAACCCGAGTTATGGCCAAGTCCGCAGGCTTCGTGCACAAAACGTCTCAATTCGCTGCGATCCAGCATAACTCAACCATGGCCGCATTCACTAGCTTGATGATCTCTTGCATCTCTCTAAATACGGGAATGAACTCGGTCCCGAACTCAATTGTATAGCCCATTATCTTGGTTTTTGAGGAATCGGCTATATGTCGGGAATAAGCATAATCGGAGGAGGTCCCTGTAGTCGCATACAGCTCGATTCCCGGTTGGACGACGTAACCGTGATCTCCGACCGCGGCACATGCTTCGTTCATTCGTCCGGCAATACCAAGGGATAATAAGTCATCGGCTAGAGGAATATATTCTCGGTAAGCTGATCCGTCTTTCATCCCACGTTTGCCATTGAAAGCCGGATTCAAGAAGTTTTGCGAAGGGACGATTGATTGGTTGTCATCGTCACCCCAGGCACAGAGAATAAGGCCGCTGAAGCTGTGAATATCCACGTAGTATCGGATGTCGCCGTACGTATCGAAGAGATACTTAACATTGCGACTTTCCGGCTCGGAGAAGGCGTGGATCCCTTTGTAAGTGGGGTCCGCGGGATCTGACGACGCACCGAAGTCGCTGCTCCAAAGAAAGTCGAAATTCCGATTGATATCCACTCCCTGCTTACGCGTGTCGGACGTTCCGTTAGTATTTCTGTTCTTTCGCCACATTTGATCCAGCGTCTGGCTGTAGTGTTTGCCGTCAGGATTTACGCACGGGAAGATGTAGATCCAAATCTTCTCAACAATTGATTTAACTTGGTCCGACGAATACATTACCGGTCCGATCCGCAAAGGTATTTCCTTTTCGTAAGCATTCACTAGATTGTTCATAAACGAAACGCAGATGTCCGACCCGCCCCACTCACGGGCATGCATGCTTCCAGTGAACATAACTCCGATTCGATCTGTTTGGCTCCCCGCACCCAGTCGCACCGCATGGCTGATGCGATCCTCCCAAGTCTTGTTGGGTAGTTCGATCAGCTTCGCAACAGCAGAGTGCTGTGTCGACAGGTTCGCTGCTGCCGCATCGATCTCGTCCACATTCAGATAACCTTGAACCGTCATCGGGGCCATCTCTGCCGCGGTCGTCACCTTGTCAAACCGATTCGTTCGAGATACTTCTGCGGCTCGAAGTAGTGGAACGTCAGAAACGTCTTTGACAACTTGAACTTCAAAGCCGGCTTTTTTCACGAGATCTACCTGTTCACCGGTAAGGAGCCCGGGAATGAGGAACCGATCCCTAGCTTGGCGTTGCGTTCCCCGGCGATGAAGATCCAAGTTCATCTCGTCGAGTCTCCGAGCATCGTCCCGATCCTTTGCTACAATGCGAACGTTGTACATTCCCATAACAACCTCCTTTTTCCAGCCGTACCGGCTGATGATGACTCAGCTTATCTCATCTGTCCCGTACAACCTTTGAAATGCCTGAATGGTCAGTTCAGCCACTCATCGGGAACCTCGATTTTTGAGGGGTCGAGGTAATCGGGGACGGGAAACCCCGCCTGACGCACTGGAGCTTGTTGGACTTCAGGGTTGCCCGGCAGTTTGACCCAAACCTTCCATCCGGTCCCCTGCGCATATTCTCTGTATCCATCGTAATTAGAAAAAGAAGGCTGCCAATCGGAATCGCTGCCGCCAATTCGAACGTACAACTCTCGTCCCTCATTCCCTTCAATCATGGCAGCATAGATATTTTTCTGGCGTGCGTTTTCTTGGACATGCAGCACACTACCGGCATTTACACCCGCGACTTTTCGAGCGTTAATCACGGCCTTGATCCGCTCCCGAAGCGCTTCACCCCAATCAAAATAGTGCTTCCAAAATACGCATGGGATCCCCGGATGCGTGAGAATGTATGCGTAGGCCTGTTCCACTTCCCAGTTATTCGAGAACGAATCGGAGCCATGGTCATTCTCAGGGGTTCCATCTTCATTGGTGCGGTAGCCGGTGTCATGGTTTTCGACAAATGTGACCGCCCGGTTTTTCCAAGGGAGACCGTCGGTGGTGTCACCAATTAGTCCAAGGCCGTACCCGTAGCCATACCACGGGTCATACCGGCCCTTGTTGTCCTTTAGTGTAAAGAACGTCGAAAAATCGAAGACGCAGCAGGAAGTCCGCAGATCACTTTGGATTGTCGCGGAGTGCCAAACCCATCCACGTTGTTCGTCGTGGCGTCCCCAGTCATATTCACCCACAGCGAAGGTTGGTTTACTAGCCCGGTTGTACACGGCAATCCATTTGGCGTGATACCCGTGAACCATGTCGTAGCGCCAACCCCGATAGCCAATAGATCTGAGTTGGAGCAAGTATTTGATGATGTCTCGGCGGACCTGTTGGTTAGTATGATCGATGTCCCTGAAAACGTTGTACTGATACGTTGTGCCCAAATGTCGGGCATATGGCACGGGATGCTCCTCTTCGGCCCCTCTCTGCTCTTCCGGTAGGCATCTGACTTCCGAGCGGCAATCTGAGAAGGCCTCGTCACTTCGACATATGGCCCACGGTCCCCAATCGGGATTCTTGAAATCGGCCCATCCCTTTGATCCGTCACGATGGTTGATGACGACATCCGCTATGGGTTCGATCCCGCTTTGAAGGAGCTTCACGAGCGTGGCCCGGTGCTGGTCAAAGGTGCCGTAGCAATTGTTGAGGTTAAAGTACTCTTTGGGACCGTAACCAGCACTATAACTCCCTGGATAGCCGGCTAATGACGGGGGAGGGAGCCAAATCAGGTCAAAACGACCTTCTCGGATTTTGTCAGCCTCGTCACGAACGATCTCGTACCATTTCTTGTTTGCAAACTGTGGGAACTGTTCCGGATAGCCGTGTCGATGCGATTCCCAGTAAAAACCTTGAAGCATGACACGATCGTCAGAAAGACCGCCTTGAGCATAGACTCCCACATACAGGAAGCAGCTCAGAGCTATTGTGAACATCACAACCTTGAAAAAGTGTCTATTTCGCGTCATGCTCCCCCCCTTTACCCGGACCGGCGCAAGGCCCAGAAACGGATTCCGGACAGCGGCGCATTCCCCATGATCTGATGCCATCTGCGGATAATCGGCCCCCCACCGCCAAGTTCGGTTTATTATTGGTGAATGATCGTTTAAGTCGGCCCCGTCCCCTCTCGATCCATCGACAGCATTTCTAGAGACATTCGCTCTCGGAAACGCTTACCGGCAACAGGTTGTGTTGAAGTGGCTTGCTCCTGGGTTTCTGCTGCGCCACCGCATAAGAGCCGGTTTCTCTCAAACTCCGGATAAGATTTGGTTTAAGAAAATTGATGCTCGATAGCCACTGTGCCGTGCTATCTAAGAGTTGCCTAATTCCAAGTTAGACTGAATGTTGCGAGGCCCCCCATGCATAATAATAGCTAATTTACAGCTTACTCACATACTCGCACAGCAGTCAAGCACTATTTTCGACGGTGGCTCCTTGATGGAGGAAAGCCGTAAGGATATGGGTTTGGCGGCCATTAGGGGAGCGTGCTCCCTTGAGGGTTTTTCCATCGACTGCGATAGCGGAGTCCGAAGGGCCGATAGCTTCAGGCCAACCCATGAGGCCAAGATCGACGGCTTCAGCGTCAACGGTTTGGATAAAGCGGCGGATGGTGGGTTCACTGGGGGGTAAGTAGCGTCCGGTTTTCTTGTCGCGACGGCACAGGAGTCGCTTGAGCATGTCTTGAGAGCAGGCTTGAGCCCATTGAGCGATGGCAGCAAAGCCGTGGGCACCGCAGACGAGTGCACAGACCGCGATGGCAAGGATGGAGAGCTTCTTGTGGCGCATACCCCTGGCCATTCGAGGGTCGGGTATGGTGCGGAGTGCCTCCAGGAGGAGCTCGGCATTTCTGATGGAGAGTTTCATGGGTTTGGGCTCCGAGTTGAGTTGGATGGAAAGGTATGGATCGGAAAGTCTCTGGGATGCGTCCGGTCGCAGTGTTCGGACGAATACGAGCTTGGGGCAGCCGTGGTGAGTGTAGCGACCGGCGTGCCTGGCGAACCCTCGGGTATTTCTAATTAATATTAAGAAGAGGACACTATTTTCAAAGTAGGGGCGAGAAGTCAGGTACCAGGGTGACCCGTAACTGGAGCGGCATCTCAAAAGAAGAATTAAACAAATAATCGTAGAGATTTCTGTCTCAAGATCTCCCGGCATTTCTGTCCGAGATTTCGAATTCCGGAATTGCGGAGACACCACACTTTTTTATGGGGAGTTTGGCGTTTGATCTTAGAAAATGTGAAGGGTAACCGGACAGGTTTCAAAGTGATGAGGAAATTTCTGCCGCAACTTCCCGGCCGTCTCCGGATGAATCGCGGTCACGCTTTTGAGGCGATCTTGGTAAGCTTCGCTAAGTAAGCGTATCGACGGTATAGCGGTTCGATGGAAAGCGTGACAAGGCCGCGCCTTTCAAGCTCTCGGAAATACCCCAATAGTTCCGGCCGGTAATGGACGTGGAACAGGCTCAACCATCGTTGGAGGATGCCGGCAAACCAGTTAGGCAGGCCGCCCTGGTCCCAAAAATCCACGACCCACAGCGAGCGGCCGGTCCTGAGGTTGAACAAGCCCCTGTCCAATGCGGCTTGCCACTCGGGAATCATGGAAAGCGAATAGGAGAAAAATACCGTGTCAAACGGTTCGGTACTTCCGAATATCGTCCCAGGAGAGAACTCTTCGGCCAAGCAATATTCCACTTGTATCCGATTCTGGATTCCCGCGCGAGTCGCTTTTAAGCGAGCGCTCTTAAGCATTTCGCTTGACGCGTCAATTCCGAAAAGCTCAACCGAGGGATATCGGCGGGCTAGATGTATGAGATTACGAGCTGTCCCGCACCCGATTTCCAGAACCCGATCACCTGCCTTCACCTGCATCCGTTCGATCAACGTATCCCTCCCGAGGAGGAAATACCGGCGAGTCAGATCGTATATGTAGCGTTGGCGGCGATAAATCCGATCCATGAGTGCGCCGTGATCCGCCCTCGCGACTTCAGCGGGCGGCGGCTCGTTTGTGCATTCAGATGGTGATCGCCACATTAGTTCATCATCTCGTACACGTGAACTCCGCCGTAAATTGCCGAACGGTCTCGTCGAAAGAGGTCCAGAGAAAGCTCCCTCTCGTACTCGAAACGCTCACGAAGCTTCGGTTTCAAACTGCTTTCGACCACCGGTTCACGACCACCCGTGCGGAACATGATCCGAGAGCCAGGTTGCCCTACTCGGGCCACCTCGGTCCAGAGCTCATTGATCTGATCCGCGGTCATCCAATCCTGGGCATCCAGAAACAGAAATCTGTTCAAGCTACGGTCAGGCTGCATGCGGAGACAAGCAGTCAGGGAGCAAAAACGGGTTTGGATTCGGTGAACATTGGATTTCAACATGGGAAAATAGTCTGCCTTCAGATAATCCGGTATGGCGCGGCGTTCCACCGTATCATAGCATCGACCGAAGGTCTGCCAGGCGAAGTAGTTGTCTTCCAAGGGGAACTCGCATAGCAAGCGCTTAATTCGGGCCTGATACACACTCAACAAGTCTCGGCCTTCTTCAATCTTGATACGCTCAAGCTGTGCCGGAGGCACTCCAAGTGCGTGGAGCAAGAACGGCAACTTGGAGAGCATTTTTGCGAAGAAACTGTTGAGCCTCGGCTCGAAATATTGCCGGTAAAGTATTTCTCGTTCTTCACGAGTGCACGCGCTCAAAAATTCTTGAGCTTCCAATTTCTTCATGCCCGTCAAAATGTGGATAAAGCGGTTAAACAGCCCCATGCTTCCATGATCGTAAAGGTTTCTGGCAAAAAACTCGATACGGGGTCCGATAAACCTCTGACGAAGCCAGGAACCACCCTCCCAGAACTCACGAGTCTGGTCGTCCAGCCTATCACGCAAGTAGCGTTCATAGTTGACCAGATTCGACTTGTCGTCAGCGCAGCCGAAAAACCTAAACAGGGCATCATGACTCGGAAGATACGCCACCGCGGCCAGTTTCAGCCTTGCCAGCGCAAGATGGGACGCATTCAGGTCGACTGCGATAATGGATTGCGGCTCTACCGTCAGATAATTCAGAATGTTACAGCCGGCGCTGGAGATCGTGAGGAGACGGCTGTCATGGTCTAGTCGAAGCCCTTCGATATCCACGCGCGGGTCTTCCCATATCTGGTTGTACACGAGTCCGTTGAACGAGACCGTAAAAAGGCGCTCTAGAGCCCCTTGGAAGCTCCAGGGCTTCTTCCTGACTATAATGTTGGCGAGTTCTTTACGAGTTCTCACATTCATTTCTGCTATTCACCATCACACGAATAAAGATCTGCCGAGCGACTCTGATAACCACGTCCACAAGACGCGAAGCTCCCGCAAAGACCGCGAAAGCTGGGACAGCTCCTAACGAGGGTCCATTGCCCGGTCTTTGATACAACCGTTTTCTCTACTCTTTCCGAGCCGATAATCAAGTTAGGATGCTGATAATAAAGTTAGTATTTGGTTTGTTTTCGCCGAATCAGCCGGTCGGGTAAAAGCTTGACAAAATATTGTTAAGCTGCTTAACTAAAGTTTCATGAAAACGAAAATAGACCAAGCAGCCGATTTGATGCGCCTGATCGGCATGATCATGAACAAAATCACCACCCTTGAAAAATTGCCCAGGGATTTCGGTACCGGCGACAAATTGTTCCCGTCTGAGATCCACACAATCCAGGCGATCGGACAACACCCGGGCATCAATATGACGGACCTTGCCTCAATGCTGGGCATCTCGAAACCTGCGGTCGCCCAGATCGTCGGAAAAATCGTGAAGAAGAAGCTCGTTGAGCGGTACAATGGATCGCACAATAGAAAGGAAGTACGGGCGAGACTTACGGAAAGCGGCGAATCCGCGTTTCGCGGGCATCAAGAGTTTCACGCTCGAATGGATACCGTATTTTTAGACCGGTTGAGGCGGCTCAAATCCCGGGAATTCGGTGTCCTCTCCGAACTCGCCAGGGACATGGCGTTGTACTTTGACCAGGTCCTCGAGGAAAGGAAGCCGGAAGTCTCCTGTGACCAGGCGCCCTTGAAGAACCGCGAACAGGTGTAACGACAGTTTCGTTTGCCCGCACACGTTAGATCGACATGTTCCCGCTTGACATTGAAAATATTAGTCCAGTTGTTGGTTGCCGGAGGGGCCGGGCCCACTGGGTGTGGCGCCAATAGGCATCGTAAAGCTGAGAGCCGTCGATACTCCTCGATGTTGCATTATGCATTGTCGCCGTGCGCGGAGCACCTTTTTACACAAAAAGCGGGTTCCCGGTGGCCTTCTCAGCGCCCCTGCCGATCCTTTGCCGAAGGACCCCGGCGGCGCTCGGCGCCAACAGAGCAGCCGGCCGGAGCGAACTTTACCCTCGCTATGAGGCCCTCTCAAAGGGCCGAAAGGAGATTCCATGACAGCCCAGAGTGCGGAACCGCTACACAATTCCGGTTTGAGCGAAAAGGAAATGATGGTTCGGTCTTTTCTAAGGCCAACGACCGGTATAGGCAGGATGTCATATCTGCTTATCACATACGGCGTCTTGAGGGGTTATGTGAAGCATCCCCTATGGTTTATGCTGAGTACTTTCGCTACTCTGCGCGGATTCAGGAAAAGCGTACCCGAGGAATTCTCCGGGAAATGGATCGAACCGGCAGTCGTAACAGCGTGGATGTATAATCGTCTCAAGAATAAGATCGGTCGAGAAAAGGCATTCGAGCTTTTACGCGCGGCTTTCTTGCCCTCTGCGCTGGCTCTATTCGGCGCAAATTTCAAGATTGTTGAAGCGCCGAGAACATTTGAAAATATGATCAAATTTCATGAGCTAGCGCTCCAAGGACTGTTCAGCAATGCGAATGAAGAGGTGGTGGAGCAGACCAATTCCCGGTTCGAGTACCGATGCCTCTCTTGCGGTTACGTGGACTTGTTCAAGTGTCTGGGTGTTCCTGAACTTGGTCCCATGTTCTGCTCTGTGGACAACGTGTTCTACAACTCTTACGCCCCCAACAAAGTGACGTTTTCTCGCGGCGGCCCCGGCAAGACACTTGCGGAGGGAGCCTCGCACTGCACCTTTATTTATGAGAATCATGCAGAATAGGTAGACACCCTGTGTGGTCGTCCGCACGTCTGCTGAGGCTATTCTTGTCGGAGCGCGTAGCTGGAAAGGGGCGCTGAGAAGGCCACCGGGAACCCGCCGGAAAGGAAAGGATGCGGGGGAACCCGTTTCTTGAAAGAATGTGCTCCGCGCACGGCGACCAGGCATCAGCGGGCATCGGAGTGTATCGAGAGCTGTCGGTCTCAAGATGCATGTTGGCTCCACGCCGAGTGGACCCGCACCCCCTCCGGCAAGAACTCTAATATTGCTGGCGGTAACATCAACGCGAAGGTAGGGGCGACTGGCGAGTCGCCCTTCTCGTTCCGGTAGCGCGCGCCCGCACACGACGGGTGGTGCCGCCGCGCTGCATAGGGCACAGAGGAGCGGGAATTAGGAGTTTCTGGGAAGGACGTTTTTGCAAAAAGTGCTCCGCGCACGGCGATAAATGAGGCTCAAGCATGTGAAATGTTGATCAACGGCGTGGCATTTCCGGCGCATTACTGGCCCCACGCCGAGTGGCCCCAGACCCCTCCCCAAAAACTCCTACATGGCTGGCGGTAACCAAAACAGGCCGCCGGGAACCCGCTTTTTATGTAAAAAGCCGGTTCCCGGTCCCTCCGGCCAAAACTCTAGTATGTTGGTGGTAGGGTGAGCAGTGTTTTTTAACGTGGGGCAGGCTTTCCAGCCTGCCATAATGGGTCCATGATTATGGAACTGGGATCTTGCGTCATCGACCAGTCCCGCTGGGTGTCCACTACTGGCTTGCCCAGCAGTGCTATTCTCTTCCGACAGAACTATTGAGAACTGATATACATGCCCTCCCCAAAAACTCCTGGATGACTAGGGGCAACGTCAAGGTGTAGGTAGGGGCGACCTGGCGAGTCGCCTTCTTATCTCCCCCTTTTCTAAAGGGGGATACAGGGGGATTTTTACGTCATTCCTGCGAAAGCAGGAATCCAGGCGTTGTCCCTGCGAAAGCCGGAAACCACCCTGTACCCGCGCCTTCGTCGAGGCCGCGTCTGGACTACGGATCGAGCCGGCCCCGGGCGATGATCCTGGGTCTGGGGTGACAGCTTCCCACACTCCTCCGCAAAAAACTCCTATATGGCTGGCGGTAGAGGATGGCGGTTCTGTAGGGGACCGCGAGTTGTGGGATGCCAGGCGGGTCTTTTGGGCACAAGACTGGGACTCCTCTACGGATGCTTTAAGCCATCCAACTTTCTCGTGAAACTTCGTCGTTTTTGTGGCAATATCATCTCACCTTCTATTTTTGCGGGAAGGGATAATTCCTATTGGTGCGTGTAGTCTAACAATTGTCCGGCTCAATAACGAGTCGGCTTGCATGACAGGGAGAGACACCAAACCAGCGACCCAGTCTACGACTCAGGTACAGGCGATTCAAATAGCGCATCGAGAGTCATTCACGAACAGCGCACTGTGGCTGGAGCCCTTACACAGACCGGCCGAAGTAATACATAGCTACTAGACTTCAATTGTTAATCAATCCACGAGTATGAAAAACATGAATCCGTATCTCACGGCTTTAATATCAGTGCTTGGGGTAGTGATCGGGGCATCACTGCAGTTCTGGTTTTCTCGAACAACGACGAATTGGTCTCGCTTGCAAGACAGGCGTGTGCAGGCTTATGTCGACTTCCTTAAGGCTGTATCGGGCATAGCTCAAGCCCAAAGATTCAAAGATAAGAAGACAGAACTCGAATTTGCGGCTTTAGTAGCAGATGCTAGGGCAAGAATAGCTGTTTATGGGCACTCTGAAGTGGTTGCTTCCTTAGCCGAGTTCGACAAAACCGACGTCACGTTTCAATCCTCGACTGCGCGCAAGGCATTCATACAATTAATTCGAACAATGAGGAAAGAGAGCAATGCCGACATTGTCTCGATAGGTGAAGATGAACTCTATTCGGTTCTTTTTGGTTATCGCTCGGGAGGTGAATTTCCTGACAAGCCTATCAAGTACCGCAGTAATCACACTTAAGGTTTGTTGATATCATCAGCACTGAGACTTCCGAATAGTTCAAATGGCTATGTGCTGACAAGAAAAGCGAGACACTTCGCGTTGGGCTTCAACATCAATAATCGTTGTTATGCAAGGCAGAGATGATATCGATCGTCCTAGGTGCAGGTTTTTCGGCTCCTGCAGGCGTGCCGCTGGCATCCCGGCTGTTCGACGCAAGACCAGTGGTCGACAAGGTGATACGCGAACAATTGGTCGACAGAGTCTTACAGCGCTGGCATCAATGGCATGCCAAGAACGGCCAATCTCCTGAAGAATACCTTGCCTATCTCCAGCAGGACTTTGGGAGGGCGTGGCTGGATGCCCAATGGTATGTTGGACTCGTGATTGCGCTGGGGATGGGCCGTGTTGAGTTAGTCGGAATGCAGGCGAGGATCACACGCCACAACCTCAACCGAACTACACGAATTGAATCGCATGAAGACTTCTGGAGCACCATTTTCCGAAGAACGGAAGATATAAGCGTCATCACGACGAACTACGACATTCTGCCGGAGCGCGGCATTCGTCACATATCCCGCCCGCGCGTGCAGCGACCGGGTTTTCACTACGGTTGGGGGCCAGAGGAACTGACTGGTGGAGGCTACCCTTCGTACTCGCATATCCGGAAAATATGGGCTGCCGGTAGCGTACCCATTTATAAGCTTCACGGCTCCGTATCATGGTCATACAGCAAAGGTCAACTCGTTCGCTACTACGACTGCCGCCCTGCGATCCGAGGCGACGCGGCCATAGTAGCTCCTGTCACCTCGAAGGTTCTTCCACGCTACTTGGAATCTGTATGGATCAACGCCAAAAGCGCCCTTGCTTCGTCGCGTAAATGGCTCGTCGTCGGCTACAGCTTGCCTCAATACGACGCACTCGTTCGAAGTCTCCTTCAGGATTCTGCCGGTAGTGAACTTGTCGTCCATGTCTTTGACCCAGATCCAAGTGTTGCTGAGCGTTTCCGATCGCTTCTGCGTAATCGGACCGTTGAGCTGCACCCGGGTCTTCCGGGAGGTATTAGTCACCTTGAGAGCATTCTTGATGATGTTTCGCACACTTCAAGCAAACAATAATGTGCAGCCACCAGTAAGTCGACCAGCATGCTGAGTCGGGGAGTTGCAGTGACTAAAGAGGACAGGAGGAGAATGACTAAGTCCCTTGAGAAAGCCTTTGACGAGGCTTCCAGACTTCCCGAGATCGAGCAGAATAGATTGGCCAAGTGGGTCCTGGACGAGCTGCACTCCGAAAGGGTTTGGACGAAAACTTTCGCGGAATCGGAAGATGTGTTGGACAAACTTGCCGATGAGGCAATTGCGGAAAAGCTGCAAGGGCATTAAGCGCAAATAATGTCCAAGTCTGGTATACTCTCATCCAGTGAATAACACCGGAGAAGATGATGGTTGAGACAACCGAAGCAATCTTTGACGGCAAGGTGCTGCGTCCCGAGAATCCGCTCAACCTTGAGCCCAATACCGCGCGTCCGGGTTACGGTCGAAACCTTGGAACCTGACACACGAGAATCCACATCTATCCTGGAGACGGCCCAGTCTCTAAATTTAGACGGCCCGCGGGATTGGGCCGCTAACATTCATTTCTAAACATCCCATGAACAAAGATAAACAGACCACCGAGTCAATTGCCCAGGATACCGAGGCCATTCTCAAGCAGCTTGCGGCCAACTCTAAGACGCCTCTTAGCCCATTGCTGCTCCAACCATCCTATGTAGGGATCGCCACTTTCTTCCGTTTACCTCATCAGGAGGATCCGTCGAATCTGGATATCGCTCTGGTCGGAGTACCATATGATGGCCGACTGACCGGTCGCACAGGGACCCGCGGGGGACCTCGGGCTGTTCGAGATGCTTCATGTGTTGTCGGCGGTTACGAGCACCAGACGCAAATCATGCCTGCATTCATATGCCGCTGTGCGGATATAGGCGACGTGCTCATACACAATCGTTATCATCATGATGAAGCAATCGCCGAATTGGAATCGTATTTCAGCGGTCTCATTACCGCGGGTGTAGTGCCTGTGACGTGTGGCGGCGATCATTCGATCACTTTTCCGATTCTGAAGGCCATCGGAGCAAAACAGCCGCTCGGCTTGATCCATTTCGATTCACACTGCGATACAGCGGGCGAGATGCATGGAAGCAGATTTCACCATGGCGGACCTTTCCGACAGGCAGTCGAAGCGGGCGTGCTTGATCCCAGGCGTACGGTTCAGATCGGCATTCGAGGCAAAGGCGAGTTAATATGGTCCTTTTCGTATGAAAGCGGAATGCGGGTGATCCATGTGGAGGAATTCTATGAACTGGGCTGGAAGAAGGTGGTAGAGGAAATCCGCGGAATTGTAGGCGCCGAGCCGGTTTACCTCAGCTTTGACATCGACTGCCTCGACCCGGCCTATGCGCCCGGGACGGGCACGCCGGAGGTGGGTGGTATTACAAGCTTCGAAGCCCAGCAAGTGATCCGCGGTCTTCGCGGCCTGAATTTTGTCGGTGGTGACCTGGTGGAGGTTTCGCCTCCATTTGACAGCGCGGGTATCACAGCTCTGGCCGGCGCGGACCTTCTTTTCCAGATCTTCTGTGTTGTCGCAGATGCCGTGGCGAAGCGGAACGCGGACAAAATCGACAATTGACGGATTCCCAAACGGAGTTGCCGAGATAGAGGTATGTGCGTTGAGTGAACGAAAGATGTTCGGAGCGTGGAACGAATGGGGCAAACTGCGGGAAGTGGCTCTAGGGTATGTGGATGATCTGGCCGAGCCGGAATATATGCCCGCACTCGTCTGGGTGTCCGGAGAAGGAAAAGAGGCCCTGAGAAATAAGCCGGGATGGCTGACACGAGAAGCTTTTCCTGAGATTGCCAAGAAGATAAATTATACCCTCGATAGATTAGAACACGTACTTAGAGAACACGGGGTTACGGTCCACCGCACCAGGCCGATTCCGGATGGTTTTGATGAAGAAAAAGAATACCTGAAGAATGTGCAAAAAGGCAGTTATACTATAGGAGGTGCAGATTTTTTCAGGGTGCTGGGCACACACGTGTTTCTTCTGAATTCATTTCATTTGCCCTTCAGACGAAGCAACGTATGGTCAGTCCGCAGAATGCTGGAACCTCTTCTCGAAGGCAACAATGCCACGTACATTGCGACCCCGCCGCCATCTCCGCATTACACCCGCGACGATCTTTATTTGGAAAACGGCGATATCATGGTCGATGGTCATAACGTGTATGTCGGAATGTCGGGAAATGCTACAAGTCCGAAGGGCGTGGCCTGGTTGACGCAGTTGCTCGGCGATGATTATCGAGTCCACACAATCCGGCTCCAGCCCAACCTCTTTCATCTCGATTGGCTGCTCAGCCTGAACCGTCCAGGTCTTCTAACCTACTGTCCCGAGGCATTGGTCGACCCTCTTCCCGAACCGCTGAACAAATGGGACAAAATTGAAATTGGACCGGATGAGGTTGCCGGCGCGAACAATCTGAGTATTAATGAAAACACTATCATAGTAGCCGAGCACCATACACGAATTGCCGAAGCCTATTTGAAAAAAGGGATGCAGGTTATCACTATCCCGGCAAAGGAGACGATCGATTACGGTTCCGGGCCGCGATGCCTTACGGGAGTTCTTCGACGCGATCCGTAGGAGGCAATATTACTCCCGATCGGAAAACCCTTAGATGGTTGCGGAGAAGCAAGGAAGTGGCGAGAGTATCGTTTCCCCCAAGAAAGCTTAAGTACGATATTATAGAGTTCTTCGGAGTTGGCCGAGGGGCGGTTTCTTGCAAGAAAAAGCGCCCTGGAGATCCAGCAGAGCTAAGAAGTAATCAGGAGGCGATTTCTTGCGCTGGGGAATTCTGGCGAATCTGGCAGTGATATTGATCGTAAGCGGGCTCGTGCTCTTTTTGGTGTTCAGCGTGTCCATCAAACGAGCCGCGATTGATGCCAAAATCCAGGACTCCAACGCAATTGCAGATCTTATCGAGAATCAGGTCCTCAAAACAGAATCTTCCGACAAACTATGGGATAAAGTTCGAAGCGTATGCGCCGGACGCACGGGATTAAGACTGGTTCTGTACGGGGCAGGTGGAAAGAATCTGGGAGGGTGTGGAGCTAACCCGGCCTTGGAAGCCCCTACGCAATTCGATGGGGCTCAGCGAGTGTGGGTTACAGGAGCCGATTGGCCCTGGATTCTATTCCAGGATATGAGAGTAGTGGTCGATCGGGCAGGACCATTTCCTCATGGGGTGCAATCGGTCAGACTCTTCCTGGATATTCCTTCATCAGTATTTGCGCCTGCATGGAAGTTCTTCGCAGCATATCTAACGCTGACTCAGTTGACGCTTTTTCTGCTCGGGTACATTCTGTTCCACAGAACCGTTATTGGACCCGTCAGAGAAGTCGCTCAACTGGCTGAAAAATCCTCGGGGATAACAGAAATTGCCAGATTTCCGGATACCTTGAGCCTGCAGGGAGATATTCAAAAGATCTCGGCGGGTCTCAAGAACATGATCGTGAAGATCGTTGACGATCGTGAAAAAATGGAAAAGCTCGTCGAGCAGTTGAGCGAGATTAACCGCGATTTGCAGGCAGCCCAGCAAGGATTGATCAGGTCGGAAAAACTGGCCAGCGTGGGAAGACTCGCAGCGGGTGTTGCCCATGAAATCGGGAACCCATTGCAAATACTTTTAGGCTATATTGAGCTGTTGGGTCGCGGAGCCGATCCGGAGCAGCGCCGGGAGATCCTGCCGAGAATGGAGCAGGAACTCAGGCGAATTCATGAGATACTCAGACGTCTGCTGGATTTCGCTCGGCCTATTCAAAGTAACGTGGTTGAGTGCGACGTTAACGAGCTGCTCAAGGACTGTGCAGCTTTGGTGAAGGGGCGCAAGGGTTTTCATCACGTGGAGTTCTTGTATGAACTGGACCCGCAGGCGTCCAGCATTCTAACCGAGCCCGAAAAGATACGACAGGCAGTGGTAAACCTGGTGATCAATGCGGCAGACGCCACAGCGCAGGGCGGAAAGATAATGCTTCGCACACGGACCCATGACAATAATGTGGAAATCGAGATCGAGGATAATGGGTGCGGAATTTCCGCGGAAAATTTGGAGAAGGTTTTTGATCCTTTTTTCACGACAAAAGAACCTGGAAGAGGCACAGGCCTGGGATTGGCGGTTTGTTTGGGCCTGGTGGAATCGTTGGGAGGTTCCATGAATTTAGCCTCCGAGGAAGGTCTTGGCACTACAGCCTTGTTAAAGTTGCCGATGCAAAAAAAGAACCGACCGTGAAGAAATGAGCCTACCAGGGTACCAGGAACAAATGACGGAATCGTACAATGAAATTCTGAATCTGTTGGATCGCCGAGGGCTCCTGAAAGAGCGGCTCCCATTCACGCCCGCGCTATTGGAAGAGGCTGTTTTTCTGGCATACAAAATGAGGCTCATCACTCAGGGAGCAGTGAAGAAATATTTGGGTTTGGATCGTGAAGGTCTGAGGAAAATCATCAATGAGTGGAACAGCGGAGACGAAGGAAACTGCACCTGCCGTATGGCCAGAAACCCGTTTGCGGCCGAAGACTAAAACCGGTTGGCCCCATCGCAAGTAGAATGAGATATTTCCGGAAACAGCCCGCGGAACGGTTCAGGAGCAAATCGGAATATCCAGGAGTATTCCTTCAGTTACGATCGGCCAAATACTGTCATTGCGAGCGGAGCGAAGCAATCTCCAGCTTGGGGGATTGCTTCGTCGTTTCACTCCTCGCAATGACAAACCACAGCCCCCTTGTAACTGAGGAGTTACATCCAGGAACGGAAAGATCTTGACATTCCTAACCTTTTCCCGCGCTTTATGCGGTGAATCCTTTCTAGCGGTCAATTGTTACCATGTTGCCGATATTCAGTATCAGATTTGGATCGAATAGTTTTTTAATGGTTTTTATTTCATTGATGCCTTCAGGGCCAAGCATCATTTCGAGTGCCTGGTGTTTCAGCTTGCCGATCCCGTGCTCGCCCGAGACGCTCCCGCCTATCTTGCATACTTCTTCCCCTATTTTGCGGACCATCTGACGCGAACTAATTGCTTCTTCTTCATTTTCTGGAATCGTATTGCAATGTATGTGGGCGTTTCCTATATGTCCGAATGCGTAGGATTTTCCTGCCGGCAGCAGATCATCGTATAGTTTGAGCAAATCCCCTAGTTTTTCCATTGGCACGGCATAATCCATTCCCACTTTGACCCTGCCAGGTCTTATAGATTCATTCAGCTTTTCCGGGACTTTTCTTCTTTCTTCTCTCCAATTGCGTATCTGGGCTTGGTCCAGCGCGACCTCTGCCTCAATTTTGATCAATTGGCCGTTGTTAATTGAGGATATAAGCTCAGCCCATTGTTGGGCTGAGTCCAGGGAGTCCTCTCCAAAAGGATATTCCTGTTCGATATACATACAGCCGTAGAATTCTTTCATTTTTCGCGACTGTTCCGGTGAAAGAAAAGCCGCCACGCCGGCACCGAACCATTCCATACAAGCAGGCGTTATTTTGCTGAACTGCTCGCAGTAAGGAGGCCCGGCTTTACGCGTCAAATACGTTAATTTTTGATCTATTTTCGTTTTAGAAGAGTAGTCACCGTCATGAAAGCAGCGCTTGAACAAATCCAGCAAAGTGACCAGATCGACCGTCTGCTCACGATTTGCAGTATAAAGCATCAGTGCGAAATAGGGGTTTCTTCTCGGCAGTAACTTTGTTCTGATCTGAACTACTATGCCTAAAATACCTTCACTACCGATGAACAGATCCACAAGGTCCATGGGTTCGGAAGAGTACAGGCCTGCGGAACTCTTACAGATCTTCCAAGGTCGTGATCCCCTGGTGGGGACCGGGATCTTTAATTCTTGGGAACTGTCGCCCACCAACAATTCTTTTGGAATATTGAAGAATCCAGCGGAGCTTGTGATTGCACCTCGCTCAATATCCAAGATGTTCCCCGTTGGGAGAACTATCTTCAAGCCGCGAATATAATCGCGCGTTGGCCCATAAAGATAGCTGAGAGCGCCCGAGGCATTGCAAACCACATTTCCACCGATAGTGCATGAATCTGCCGAAGTAGGGTCGGGTGGGTAAAATAACCCGCGGCCCTCCACATGATCCCTGTAGCGTTTAAGAATAATTCCCGGACCGACTTCGGATGGATCGTCAGGATCGATGGAATCCAGTCCTGCAAGATCGATTATCACTCCACCCAGAGGAACCGGCGCGCCGGTGAGGGACGTCTTGCCCGACACAACTGTCAACTTGACAGTGTATTTGACCGCGAGCTTTACGGTTTCCACTACATGACGAACTTCTCGGGCGCGAATCAGCGCTGACGCGTGCCCTCGAAAACGGGATTCATCCGCCAAATAATCATCGAAACCTGTTTCAATGATGGGGATTGATTTCTGTTTGCATTCCGAGATGAACTGTTCCAAGCCTAGGCCGATACAATTATTTGATTAATGTGGAGTAACGATTCAAAAGCCCGCGCCAGATTCCCAGCCGACTTTTTCGGGCCTCCTGTTCCAATCGCCTGTAATCGGCAAAGGTGACATGAACGTAATCTCTGGTTACAAAGCCAAAACCTTTTTTGATGATTTCAGCATTCACGTCGAGAGGTTTCGATCCTCCGTTCGGAACGAGTATATAGGCAAGCAGCCTGTTCTTGTCGTCAACGCGATCCCACTTTCGAGTCCAGAGTTCGACTAATTTGCCATGAACAAGCGATTCCACATACTTGCGAGATTCATCCCACAGCGCGTTCTTTTGGATATAAGTAATAACTTCACGATCGAGAGTCTTTATCCGATCCCGATTTTTCGGCGAGCCGACTCCCAGGAGACGAACATGAAGTACTCGGTCGGGATTGACCAGTTTAACTGTGAGCAGATTGGGAGCAATTACTTCCAGGACTCGTCCCTGGCCATTGGAAGTGTGCCTTGGCCCCAAGCCACAATCAGCTTCCGGCACTCCCGCGACAAAAATTAAAACGACAACGGCGCCAAGAAGCCCTCTCGGAATTACCATTCCCTCCCTCCACATCAATTCCCGGGAACGGGATGAAATCACGACAGCGTTCTTTATAATGAGCCGATATGCAGAAATTTGTACAGCAATTATAAGCAAATAAAATCAAATGTGGCAAGGTCATTTTTGCTTCAAACTTAACTAATCGGTTACTGGGGGCCAAAGAGTGTCATTGCGAGCGAAGCGAAGCAATCTCTGTTCTCACGCGTGTCTGGCAAAGCCAGAGATTGCTTTGTCGCTTCGCTTCTCGCAATGACAAGTTGGGGCCTGCCATTGCGACCGTGTAACCCGAAACCTGTCATTGCAAGCGAGGCGGAGCTTCATATCTGAGGATCACCTCTTCGTTTCCCTTCCAATCAGGGGCGAGACCTCCCGGCATATGAATTCTTACATCCTCACATCTCTTGCGCGGGGCCTCTGAAGATGCTATAGAGCCACAGATGAATTATGATTGGTTGTTGCATGATTTCGATAATTATTTACGCGTCGGGACTCTAATTAACAAGGATTTCAGCCAATGCAAAAAATAGTAATCCGAGGCGGTAACAGATTAGAAGGATCGGTGCAGACAAGCGGGGCTAAAAATGCTGCGCTGCCGCTTATGTACGCTTCGATCCTGACAGATGAGGAAATCGATCTGCACCGAGTTCCTTGCCTCAAAGACATTCTTACGGCCAAGCAGCTTTTGCTGCAACTGGGAGTTCAGCTTGACGATCTATCCGCCGGTACGCTGAAAATCAAGGCACGCGAAATTATTGACCATACGGCTCCATATGAAATGGTAAAGACCATGAGGGCTTCAGTTTTGGTGTTGGGACCCCTTATGGCACGAGAAGGACGGGCCATCGTCAGCTTGCCGGGCGGGTGCGCCATCGGGGCCCGACCCATTGATCAGCATCTCAAGGGACTCGAAGCAATGGGAGCTGAAATTAAACTCGAAGGCGGATATGTCCGTGCAAAAGCTCGGAAGCTTAGAGGGGCTGATTTTACTTTTGATCTGAACACCGTAACAGGCACCGAAAACCTCATGATGGCCGCCTCATTGGCAGAGGGCACCACAGTTCTACGCAATTGTGCGGTGGAGCCGGAAATAAACGAGCTTGCCAATTTAATAAACGAAATGGGCGGCAGCGTGGATATCTCGAACCCCGAAACGATAGTTATCGAAGGAAAAGATGAGCTGCACGGCGCAAAGCATCAAATAATGCCCGATCGTATTGAGGCCGGCACGCATCTAATTGCAGGCGCCATTACTCGAGGAGATGTACGAGTATGCGAATGCGAGCCGACTCACCTTTTGCCGCTTTTGGAGAAACTGGAAGAAGCTGGTTTGAAGGTGGAAATCGGTGAGCATGAAGTGAGGGTCGTTTCCAACGGGCGAATGAAAAGCAGCGATGTGACAACCAACCCGTATCCGGGATTTGCTACAGATCTTCAAGCTCAGTACATGGCTCTCATGGCGCTGGCAGACGGACGATGTATGATAACTGAAAACGTTTTCGAGAATCGTTTCATGCACGTTCAAGAGCTAGTTCGTATGGGCGCAAGCATCAAAGTATCCGCACGAACGGCCGAGCTGCAAGGAGTGGAGCAGCTGTCAGGAGCGCATGTCCAAGCTACAGACCTGAGGGCCAGCGCGTGTCTTATTCTCGCCGGATTGGCTGCCAAAGGGGTTACCGAAGTACATAGAGCATACCATCTGGATAGAGGATATGAGCGAATTGAGGAGAAACTTAGGAAGTTGGGCGCTGATATTCGCCGCGAAACAGACATTATCATCTAAACAAATCCATCCGAAGGCAGCATTATCGTGAGAACCGCATCTGTAGCCAGGAAGACAACGGAAACTGACGTCAAAGTGAGACTTGGTCTGGACGGGACCGGTAAAGGGTCCATAGCCACGGGAATCGGTTTCTTCGACCATATGCTGAGCCACGTGAAGAAGCACGGGCTCTTTGATATGGATGTTTCCGCGGGGGGAGACCTCCACGTGGACTATCATCACACAGTTGAAGATGTGGGGCTCTGCCTTGGAGAGTCTTTTAGGAAGGCCTTGGCCGATAAAAAGGGTATTCGCCGATACGGATTTGCCATGGCTCCGATGGATGAGGCTCTGGCATCGGTCGCGCTTGATTTATCCGGTCGTTCGTATCTGGTTTATTCCAACCCATTAGGATCTCGCAGCACCGGTGAATTCTCCCTGGACCTGGTCCCTGTTTTTTTGCAAGCTCTGGCGGATCGCGCGGGTATTACACTCCATGCTACGGTTCACACAGCGGAAAACCCCCATCACACGGCAGAAGCATTGTTCAAGGCCCTCGGCAAGGCACTAAGGGAAGCAGTGGAACTCGACCCCAGGATCAATGAAATTCCGTCCACCAAAGGCGTCCTGGAATAATTGCAAACCGGGAAGCGCCGGTCGAGGGTTGAGGGTTCAAGCCCGGACTCCGGCTGCCGCCAGGATGACGGAACAAGCCGCTTTTCACCTTCAATCGAACCGGACCGCTAAGGCATCGGCAGGGCTGAGACACGCTATTAGGGCCTCAGATCGGTCTGGTCAGTAATTCCTTTCAGAGCTATACTATTAGCTCGGAGGTCGATAAAGATAGCATGATAGCAATAGTCGATTACGGTATGGGTAATCTGAGGAGCGTTCAGAAAGCATTTGAAAAAGTGGGTACAGAAGCCCTGATTTCGAGGGACCCGGACACGATAAGAAATGCCGATCACCTGGTTCTACCCGGGGTTGGGGCTTTCCCGGAATGTATGAGAAACCTGACGCGTTTGAGTCTTATTGAACCTATCCTTGAATTTATCAGCTCCGGACGTCCATTTCTCGGCATCTGCCTGGGATTACAGTTACTGTTCGACGAGTCGGAGGAATTCGGTGTTCACCCCGGACTTAAGATTGTGCAAGGCGTAGTCAAAGGGTTCGACAGAAATATGGGCCTAAAGATCCCTCACATGGGATGGAATCAGGTTCTATTTCGCAACAATGAGCCAGTCTTTCAAGGAATCCCGAATGGTTCCTATTTCTATTTTGTACACTCCTTCTATGTCGTGCCTCAAAACGAATCAGACATAGCGGGCGAAACCGAATACGGAATAAAATTTACCTGCGCAGTGGCCAAAGAAAATATTGTAGCGCTGCAGTTCCATCCGGAGAAAAGCCAAGAGAATGGACTGAAAATTTTGTCCAATTTCTCGAAAATTTAATTATTTTGACCAGGCTTGAGGGATGAACAGCCGGTCTCGAGGAGCCTCGATCAGGGATTGCTCTAATCAAGAAAATCAAGGCAACCGCGAGTCATATTCTTCCAATAAACTGTAAATACGTTCCGGAGATTCGGCCTGTTGAAGTCCGCTGAGCAACATAGGATCTTTTAGCAACCTGGATATTCGGGCCAAAGCTTTAAGGTGCTCTCCCGCTGATTTTTTGGGGGCGACCAGTAAAAAGAAAATAAATGCAGGCTTATTATCCATAGAGCTGAAATCAATACCTTTGTGACTTTTTCCGAAGCTGGACACCAGATGTTTCAAGCCGTCGAATTTGCCATGTGGTATGGCTATACCGCCACCAATCCCTGTACTCCCCAAATTTTCTCTTTCCATGAGGATCTTAATTAACCCGGGTTTGTCGAGGCTGGGATTGGTTTTGGTTATTGGTTTTACGAGTTCCTCAAGAATTCCTGCCTTTGTATCTGATTCAAGAGGGCAGATAATTCCATCCATTTTAAGAAAATCCAAAATTTTCATGTTTAGCACGCTGTAGAGCGAGGCCGAATCACATTGAGAAGGAATCTACAGGAAGCACATCCGGCCCGCTTCTTTTGCTCAGAACTACTTTCGCCTTGTTTTATAACAGTTGCCAAAAGTTTTGTCCGATTGCATGTCGCCAGATTCCGTCATTCCGGCGGAAGCCGGAATCCAGGAATGGATGGTTCCAGGCTTTACTTAGGACAATGTATAGACCCCGGCCTTCGCCGAGGTGACGAGTGGCAATACGCCATCATTTTTGGCAAACAGTATAACCGATTTATGCGAACGGTTAATAAAATGTGCCCGATGTCAGGTTGTTCATGATACCGACACCGGGCACGCCTTTCATCGCTCTACCGAATTCTCCAGTGGGATGCCGCGTTTATTTTCTTCAAGAGCTTTGAGGGACTATAAGACCGTAGTTGCCGTCCTTCCTTCGATATAGCACGTTAACCGTTTGGCTTCCCGCGTTATTGAAGACCAAGAACTCTTGTTGAGACAAGTTCATCTGCATTGCGGCTTCGTCCACTGACATGGGTTTTACAAAATAATGTTCAGTTTTGATAACAGCCGGCTCCCTATCTTCTTCGAAACTTTCCTGGTCATAAATGTCTCTGCGCCACTTTATTTCCTTTTCCGGGAAAGGTTTGTGTCTTCTGATTTTATCTCTATATTTCTTTACTTGACGTTCGATTTTTTCCATCACCAAGTCGATTGCGGCATACATGTCTTCATGAGATTCCTGTCCGGCGATTCGTATGCCATTGACGTTCACAATCAATTCGGCAATTTGCCTGAATTTTTCCACGGAAAGAGTCGCTTGGCTATCGATAGGTTTATCGATGTACTTGGTGAGTTTAGACGTTCGTTCAATTACATAACCTTTCAAGGCTTCCGAAGGCTCCATATGCCTGAAAGTCACAGACACCTGCATTACATCCACCTCCCTGTCCTGTCACAAATGATTGGATTCTTTTAAAATTTCTTTCTTCGCCTGCTCGAAGGAGGAATGCCCAATATGTCCCTATACTTTGCCACTGTTCTGCGGGCTATGTATATATTAGATCTGGCAAGTTCCTCCACAATTTGTTTATCACTTGCGGGTTTTTTCAGACTTTCATTCTTAACAATCCGCGAAATTTGATTTTTAACCGATTCCGAGGCAATGGAATCCGCCCCATGCCTAATTCCGGAATTAAAAAAATATTTCAGCTCGAATATGCCTCTCGGCGTATGGACGTATTTGTTTGTTGTAACTCGACTTATTGTGGATTCATGCATTTCTACATCATCGGCTACATCTTTCAGAATTAATGGTCTTAGATAATCGATACCTTTATCAAAAAATTGCCTTTGAAATTTTATAATAGATTGAGTCACCTTGTAGATCGTCCGCTGCCTTTGGTGAATGCTCTTAATCAACCACACCGCCGCGCGCATCTTTTCTTGAATATAATCCTTGGCGCCGGGTGAAGAAATACCGGAATGAAGGGCCTGCTGATAAAACGAACTGATCCTTAGTCTCGGTAGCCCATCATCATTCAGAAGTATGGAGTAATCGTTTCCGAGCTTTATTATGAAAATATCCGGAACGATGTATACCGTATCCGAATTTGCAAAAAGTGCGCCGGGCCTGGGATTCAGACCTGAAATGACCCTCACGGCCCCTCTCGCATGTTCTGCTGATACTTTGAGCTTTCTGGCAACCTCATCTATTTTACCGCGATGAAGTGAATCAAAGGCTTCTTCGAGAATCCGCACTGCCAAGTGATCCGGGGGCTCCAAGGCTCTGGCCTGAATCAACAGGCATTCTCGCAAATCACGCGCAGCAATACCACGCGGATCGAATCGTTGAACTTCGGCCAAGACCGCACGGATTTTATCCGCATCGCCATTGGACGATCTGGACAATTCTTCGAGAGAAACGTCCAGATATCCGTTCTCATCCAGATTGCCAATTATTTCCAGAGCGATTCTGCAGTCGCCCTCATCAAGATTGCAGTAGTGAAGCTGTTCGAGAAGATGGTCGAACAGGTTTTCCTTCGCTGAAGCCCGATTTTCCAAAGGCCGCTGTTCCGAAAAATCCCGCATCGCGGGAGAATAATCACCGCCATAACTGTCCAGGTAGTTTTCCCAATCAGCGTCCAGAACATCGCTCTCCGGTCGCTCGGGCTCTCTGACCGTGTCCTCCAATTCTTCAAGATCGTTTCGGCTTTCAATCTCTTTGTCGGTGAACGGATCATCATCTGCTGCGGCTTCCAGCAGGGGATTCTCCACCATTTCCAGCTCCACCGCAGTGACCATTTCCAAATGGTTGAATTGGAGCAGTTTGATCGCCTGCTGAAGTTGAGGCGTCATTACCAATTGCTGTGTTTGACGCAGCTGTTGTTTTATCTCAAGGGCCATTATTGCTGTTACATTCTGAATTTTTTCCCGAGATACACCTCTCGGGCACGTTCGCTCGCCGCTATCGTTCCGGGATCGCCATATTCCAGTATACGACCTTTATCCAATAAGTAAATTGTATCACAAACGCCTAGTGTCTCTCTAGTGTTGTGGTCGGTAATTACTATGCCAATATCTCGATCTTTGAGTTTTTTGATTATTTTTTGAATCTCGAGTACCACGATTGGATCCAAACCCGAAAACGGCTCATCCAGTAGAATGAAGTCAGGGTCGGTCACCAGCGCACGAGTTATTTCGAGTCGCCTCTTCTGACCGCCGGAAAGACTATCCGCCCGCTGGTCACGTAGAGCGGAAATATCCAACTCAGCAAGTAGCTCATCCAATCTTTCGTTTCGCCGACTCTTGTCAGACTCGACAGTTTCCAGAATCGCCATGATATTGTCACTGACCGTCAGTTTTCGAAAAACTGAAGTCTCCTGCGGAAGATAACTTATTCCCAGCCTGGCTCGCAGATACACCGGCAATTCAGAGATGTCCTGATCATCCAGGTAAACTTCTCCGCTATCCGGTTTCACAAGTCCGGTAATCATATAGAAAGTGGTGGTTTTCCCAGCTCCGTTCGGACCCAACAGGCCTACGACCTGGCCTGAATTTATCCGGAGGCTAACGTCGTCAACTACCCGCCTTCCGCTGTATGCTTTAACCAAACCTTTGGCTTTTAGTTCTCTTGCCGTAGCGATTACTTCTTGTTCTCCTTTTTCTGTTCACCAGGATCTATTATGAAATTTGGCTTGAACAATTCAAAACGGTTTTCATCCAGATGCATGACAACAGTATCTGCCATGCCCGAATCACGTCCCTGCCAAAATCGAGGAGGCCCTTCGGTCAACGTGACCGTTCGTTTCGCGTGATCATAAATTGCCTTGCCTGCTGTAACCGTCCGGTCTTTCTGGGTAATCTTAACGTTTCCCAGAGCCGTAACGGTCTTTACTGCACTATTTATCTGCAAATCCTTGGAAAGCTTCTTGGTTCGACTTTCAGGCGCTGCGCTTCCCTTGTTCTCATCACTGATTATGATCAATCTGTCACAAAGCAACGTGATATCCACCTGCTTGACGGTCACATTGCCTTCGAAAATAGTTTCTCTTCCATCGGCGTACGGCCTTGATGTAAATTTTCTGGAGGTTACATCGACCGTTCCTTCCGGGTTTTTCCGGCTAATTGCTTGACCATTTTCCGTATTTGCTGCCTGTGGCAGCAGAGCCAGAGTCAAAATCAGTGCAACAATGCTAATTTTAATTGAGAAACCTTTCATTTTTTGACATCAGCCGCGTATCATAAATCTCGCACAGGTTTAAATCAGACTATCAATCGCGCCTTGCTCCTTAACCGGACCCAAATCCTTACCGTGTGGTGGCGCTAATCTTTCGACTCTAGTTCCTTTTATGTGGAGATTCCTTCTTTTTTCCATTCTTCTGATCACCCGGGTGAATGGTGAATTTGATTGGGCTGTCATCGCCGCCGCGGAACTCCCATCGGTTTTCATCCAGATACATGACAATGGCATCCGCTATTCCCGCGTCACGGCCTTGCCAGATACGCGGGCTATCAGTCAATGTGATAATCCGATTGACACTGTCGAAAAAAGCTTTACCTGCTGTAGCAGTTCGTTCATCCTGGATAATCTTCACATTACCTGAGGCTGTAAAGGATTTGATATTGCTGTCCGTCAGCCAATTCTTAAGAGGCTTCTTGCTGTGACTTTCCGTTGGAGCCGCTCCGTTATTGGGGTTGTAGGCTATGACCAACTTGTCACAAGTCAATGTTATGTTACCCTGAACGACCTTGACGTTGCCTTCCGCGGTTTTTCCCTCCTCAGGCCGGTCCGTGATGTTGACCTTATTGGCGCTTATTTCAAGCTGCTGTGACCCTTGGCCGAGCGTAAAATAGCCATTTTCTGCGTATACGACCGACATTATTGCGCCAGAAAACAGAAAGCCTACTAACCAAGAAGTTATATATTTCATGGATAAAGTCTCCATTTTCACATCGGCAGCCTGTCCTTGCTCTCTACCCATTTTAAATTAAATAACCGGGCCTTAACGTCATTTTCGATCACTATTTCTTCATTTTCGAGATTCATCGTCATTCCCGTTCCGGTCAGGCTCAGATCCGGAGCCTCAAAAAATACGGGAGATGAAGTTGAAGCGCTGAGTTTTTCATGGGAGTAGTTCATTTCATCCGAGCGAAAGATATAATCTTTATATGTCAGGGTTACGTCTCCACGTGCGACAACGCTAACGGTCTTCCTATATAAGCTCCCCGTCTGAGAAGCCAGTGAAATTCTTCCGCCCGGGCCTGCCTGGTAAACGATCCGTGGTTCTTGCAAGGCAATCTCGTCCAAAGATTCAGATACTATGGCTGAAGGCGCGCGCAGTTCCCACGGGCGGGCACCTGGAACGGCATAAGAAAAATTCTCGATTCGTATTCCTGCGTCGGATGGAATAAATGAATCCGATTGCGATGGATCAGGCCTGAGCCAGGCAGATACCACGTATCCGGAAACTGCGAGCACCGAGCACAAGACAATCATCAACTGCGATGCCCTTTTAATATTTCTAAGTCTGTACCAGCGCTCGAGTTCTTTATGATTCATCTAGCGGCCCCTGAGCCGCCCTGTCACCGAAGTACCCAATTTCATCACATGAAACAGGCGGATTTGATTATAAATCTCGTAACACTCCGTGCCAGGTCATTCATAATATCTAGCCAAGGCGCTATCCCACTTACCTTGGGCCTTTAAAATAAGCTCGACCATCTCTCGGGCCGCGCCGCGGCCACCACGTCGCGTGGTTACGTAATCCGCGGCCATTCGGACTTCTTCAGGCGCATCAGCGACGGCGAATCCGACTCCTACTCGACGTAACAGCGGAATGTCCACCACGTCATCTCCAATGACCGCCACTTCTTCCGCCTGAAGATTCAGGGATTCCATCAGCTCGGTTAAAACCGGTTTTTTGTCGAAAATTCCCTGATAAACCCTTGAAATCTCCAGATCACGCGCCCGTTTGAGGACGACTTCCGAGGTCCTCCCAGTAACCAGGGCGACTTCGAGACCAAACCTCATAGCAATCTTTATACCATGTCCGTCTCTTACATCAAAGGATTTTATCTCAAGATCACCGCTGCCGAAGGTGATTCTACCGTCTGTGAGCACTCCATCTACATCAAAGATCAATAGACGAATTTTTTTTAATTTTTCTTCCAAGGGGTAAATCGAAGGTCCCGGCTTCTCTATAGTCGACAGTGTTCCACCCACTGTAGAGTCCTTTGGCGATACTATCTTATGGATTTCCTTAAGGTTCATGACGAGCGATTCCAAATTCGCCAGTGCCAACGAATTTGGCCCGTCGCACAGGGCTCGATCAGGATCAGGATGAACTTCCATGAAAATCCCATCAGCGCCTGCGGCAACTGCAGCTCTAGCCAATGGCCCAACATATGATCTTTCCCCACTTGAACAGCCCGCGCCGCGCCCGGGAAATTGGGAGGAGTGGGTGGCATCAAACACTACGGGATATCCGAAAGACTTCATGCGCAATATGGAACGCATGTCAGCCACAAGGTCACCATAACCGAAAGCCGCGCCGCGTTCAGTAAGCAAGATGGCGGAATTCCCGGTGCTCGTGATCTTATTGACAACGTGCTCCATGTCTTCCGGAGCCATAAATTGGCCTTTTTTTACGTTAATTGTTTTTCCGGTTCTTCCCGCAGCCAGAAGCAGATCCGTTTGTCGGCACAGGAAAGCCGGTATTTGAATGACATCAAGAATTTCTCCCGCGACCGAAGCCTGATCCGGGATGTGAATGTCTGAGACTATTGGAAGGCCTGTCTTCTCTCGCACATGCGACAAAATGCTCAAACCCTTCTCCAGGCCGGGGCCTCTGAAGGATGTTACGGATGTCCTGTTAGCTTTGTCGAATGATGCTTTGAACAGAACAGGAATGCCGGTAGTACGACCGATTCGAGCCACTTCCGCGGCAACATCTAATGTTAGCGCTTCAGATTCAATGACGCATGGACCCAAGATCAAAAATAACTGATCGCTGCGTCCCAGACAATAACGACCCACGGACACACCGTTGGGAATAGGGTTAGAAGAATCCATGAAGCTCCCTCTCACTATGGAGATGTACCTAAAGATTGTACGGCTTCAGTTGCGGACGGTCAAAGAATGTCATTGCGAGCGGAGCGAAGCAATCTCCCAAAGCTTCGGGGATTGCCACGGCCTTACGGCCTCGCAATGACCAATCTAAACCCGCGTAACTGAAACCTTACGACAGATTTGAAAATACCGGGGACATCATTGAAAGACAAACGAAATAAGTAATTCGTCCGATGCTCATGGCAAGTATTTAGGGGTCAGATGAACTTTTTAGGTGGCAATGATTTAGCTAACCATTTCGTATGGCGGATTTGAAGAAGCCTTTCAAAATCCTCGGCTTCAGAACACCATGTGGGTGTCGCCAGACACGGGATTATTGCCCAAATAAGCACAAATCTCGAAGCCCGACTACGCCGGCACCTGCCAGGTCTGATTCTGAGCAACCCGTTTATACCGCCCCAGGTCGGCATCAACAAAACGGGGCGATTTGAAAACCTGCCCCGTGTCGCTTCCGAAATTGTTGAGACAACAAGAAACTAAGCTTTTCCGATCATCAACTTTCGAGTCGTAGCTTCCTTACCAAAAGCTTCCTCACCAAGAGCTTCCTCATCATGTTCGTGTTCTTCGGATTTTCGTTTACTATATTCCACACAAGCTTTGATGTAGGAGACGAACAGCGGATGAGGCTCCATAGGACGCGATTTGAACTCAGGATGAAATTGACATCCAACCAACCAGGGATGATCTCCCGTATATTCGACTAATTCAACCAATTTGCCATCAGGCGAAAGTCCCCCTGCTTTCAATCCCTTCTCTTCGAATATCTCCTTATACTTGGAATTGAATTCATATCTATGGCGGTGACGCTCGCTTATAGTGTCTTTACCGTAAATCCGTGAAACAATGCTGCCCGGAGCAAGCTGACATTCGTAACTCCCAAGTCGCATGGTTCCGCCTTTATCGGTAATGCAACGCTGCTCGTCCATTATGTCTATTACCGGATAAGGCGTATTCGGATCAAATTCCGTGGAATTGGCCCCATTCATTCCACATACGTTCCTGGCAAATTCAACCACCGCCATCTGCATTCCCAGGCAGATCCCAAAATATGGTACTCGATTTTCTCGAGCATACTGAACCGCCAGAATTTTTCCCTCTATGCCTCTTGAACCAAATCCACCGGGAACGAGTATCCCATCTACATGGTCGAATTCATTTCCAATCCCAACTTTCTGAATATTTTCAGAGTCGATGAATTTTAAATGAACCCTTGCATTGTTATGAACCGCACCAGCGAAAAGGGCTTCATTAAGACTCTTATAAGATTCATGAAGATCCACATATTTTCCGACAATCCCGATCGTGACCTCGAATTCCAGGGATTTCACTCTATTCACGAAATCCACCCATTGATCCAGCCTTGGCGCTCTCGTCCAGATATTAAGATGCTCGACGACCTTTTGATCAAGTCCTTCTTCGTGAAGCATTAAAGGCAATTCATAAATGCACTCGACATCTTCATTGGCTATGACTTCCTCGGGACGTACATTACAGAAAAGAGCAATTTTTTCCTTTACGTCTCTCGTAATCTTCTTTTCCGTCCTGCATATCAGAATATCCGGCTGAATTCCGACTTCTCGTAGAGCTTTGACACTGTGCTGAGTCGGTTTGGTTTTAACCTCACCGGATGCCCTAACATATGGCACTAGAGTAACATGAATATAAAGTACATTTTGAGGTCCCAAATCTGCGCGCAATTGACGGATGGCTTCCAAGAACGGCAGACTTTCTATGTCGCCGACTGTGCCGCCGACTTCCACAATTGCGACATCAACACCGTTACCAAGATCCCTGATTTTATCCTTGATTTCATCAGTGACATGAGGAATCACCTGAACAGTTTTCCCCAAGTATTCACCACGACGTTCTTTTTGAATGACTGAATCGTAAATTTGGCCTGTAGTAAAGTTATTCTTTTGCCGCAACATCGCGTGCGTGAATCTCTCGTAATGGCCCAAATCCAAATCGGTTTCTGCGCCGTCATCTGTTACGAAAACTTCCCCATGCTGAAACGGGTTCATCGTACCAGGATCCACGTTTATGTACGGATCCATTTTCAACATTGTAACGGTGAGCCCCCGACCTTCCATAAGTGCGCCAACACTGGCGGCCGATAACCCTTTTCCCAGTGATGAAAGCACTCCGCCTGTAATGAATATGAATTTGGTGCTCTTGTACATTTCTTTACTCCAGTTAGGCCCGCATTAAGATCTTGGATTGGTAGACTGTGAAATTCCGGATCATATATTGCAGAATCAGAAGGAAAGCCAAATCCGGAATTATCATTCGGCAAATCATATGGAGAGTTCCGTCAAAAGTTCGCCATGATTGCTCATTAATATAATACTACATGATCCATGCATTGTCCTCAACCCCGGTGAAGACCTATGGCAATCCAGACGCCTGATTGACAATCCCCGTGTGCCGAAGCCGTTCGGAGCCAATCTGAAACTGAATTTTGCCTAAACAACGGGGCTCATATTTATCGCAACTGTTGCTGATGTCAAGTTGTGATTTTATAAATTTCGGCGAGCGAACAAATCGATGAGATCCTCGAATTTCTTTAAACAAAATTGCTAAACAATTTACTTTTCAGACAGCCCGTTATAAATTTGCAAATTCGAAGCATACGCTATTATGGAGGGCTGATTTGAAGACGCTCAAAGCCAGGGATTTGATGGTCACCTTGGATCAATGTCCGAGGGTTTCTGAAGAAGCTGTTTTGAGAGACGCGGTTCTGGCGTTGGAGGCAACTCGATTAAGAGGTGACCCCTGGGATTACCGGCCTCGAGTCGTATTGATCCAAGATAAGAACAACAATGTAGTCGGAGTCCTGAGACAATTTGAGATCCTAAAGGCTCTCGAGCCTAAGTATAACGAACTCCTAAAAAATTTGGATGCAAAATACGCGCCTGCCATGAAGATTCTCGATGCAAACATGACAAGCCTCGATCAGATGAAAATCTTGTTCTGCCTCGGCTTAAGTTCCGGACTAGTGAAATCCAGTTTAAACGAGTTTCACCTGTGGGATGAATCCCTGGGTGGGATGAGCCGCAGAGCTTCTTCAGTAAAAGTGACAAAGATCATGTCAGTACTCAGTGAATATGACATGATTGAGCAGGATGCTCCATTGAGTGAGGCCGTGCACAGAATGCTTATGGGAAATTTGCTCTCACTGGTCGTCGTGGAGGATGGCCGATCTTTGGGAATATTGAGAATAATCGATATCTTCAATGAGGCATGCAGCGCCATAAAGTTATCTGAAGTATAGCGCGTAAACTGATCGCCCCCGAGCGACAAGCTATCTTTTGGTTATTGGCATGTCTCACGGACTTCCGTGACCAGATCTGCCGCCTCAATAAGATATCTGGGCGCGTCGCGTCCTGTGAGAATGATGTTTGTACCCGCAGGGCAGGCGCGTAGGAAATCCACTACTGATTCCCTATTCAAATTACCGCTTTCCAAAAGCCCTGTTATACCTTCGAGAACCACTAATCGGAATTCTTCCGAGATAATCGCTTTCTGCGCCAGGTTCCACGAATGAGTTGAGGACGCGGGATTCTTCCTTTTCTGAATCCGAGTCGGTTGAGTTTTTCTCAAATTGGTTGAAACTCCAGCAATTCATTATACGGGTTTACACGGAATCGATTCGCAAGCAGAGGGATTTTCAGAAAACTGGATGTAACAGATCCTGAAGCCCCGGCCGATAGCCCTCAATGTTTGTCCAAGCGCCATTTCAGTCGTTCCTGCTTGGTTACCTATATAAAGCATCAAAAGACCTTTCTTCATCCATCACACCTCTGTTCTTTGAGTCAGTAAACTACATGGAAGTTATATTTTTTGCATCAGACAAATGTTCGCCATGAACATAAGACTTGTTCATATTGTCCTTCTGGAATTTTCTTGTTTCTATTTGCCGGAATTTACCACTCTTGGATCCGGAATGGTCGTGGGGATTGCTGATGGGGATAGTCATACATCGTGGTAAGCGGGAACTGATTCGGCTTTTCGGCATTGATTGCCCTGAAAAAGATCAAGATTTTGAGCCAGTGGCAAGCAGTTTAATTCAGAGATGGTGTTTAGAAAAACTGTCGAGGTTTTTCCGATTGGAGAAACGAGTTATTGCCTGCCCCTGGCCTCCTTTTTGTAGCGCACTATCTTTGAAAAGAGAAATTGGCCCGTGATGGGCCGGTTTGGTGACGGTCGGTACGCGCGAAAATACGCAAAACTCCTCGCGCAAAGAAACAAACTCAGCCGTCACGATCCCAATCCCGTCCTCTAATGGGAATTCCGGGATTCAGCCGTTACATGTAAAGCGATTCATCTCCGCATTCGGCCCCGACCGTTATAGCATCCCGAATCTGTGCGGCCGCCGCTAGCACATTATGCTTCTGCTTGACCGCGGGACCCGAACCTCCAACTGGAGCTACCGGCTTGTACTCAATGAACCGAGTCCCGATCCCGTCCGCAAAAAATATTCGCAGACCTACACCCTTGGGTCTCGATGAACATCGCCGCCCACTACGCAATGAGGGGCTTGAACTTGTTTGCTCGGGTTACTGACAATTGTATCAGTAGCGTCCCCAGCGTCGCGCGCCCCCAAATCCTATGCCACTTCCTACGCCCCCAAGTCCCATGCCGAGCCATCCACCGCCACCGTAGCCACCGTAGCCGCCGTAGCCGCCGTAGCCGCCGTAGCCGCCGTAGCCGCCGTAGCCGCCATAGCCGCCATAGCTGGCGTAGCCGCCGTAGCCACCGTAGCCGCCGTAGCCACATCCACAAGCCGGGGCTGCGGACGGTACCAGAGCGGTCATAGCCATAACAGCGAGAACCAATGCAACAATTACTAATCCTTTTTTCATAATTCACCTCCGGTTACTCATCAATTAGGCCGGTAGCTTCCAATTGCCTATTTATCCAAAGATTGTACTCGCACCCCAACATGTCAAGCGCGCAAATTCGTTATCAGCCTTCCAACACGTGCATAAGAATAGAATATCAAAGAGCATTTGGTATCGATACTTACTTTTGATACTTCCAAAATGCAGTCGCGGGGATTAAATGAAAATACGGAAAGCGAATTTACCAATTAATACACATTCTATTGGTAGGAGGAACATTATGTCAGATGAGAAATTGACCGACGAGGATTTAAAGACGATTCTTACCAACGCGAAGACTGTTGCTGTTGTCGGAATATCTACAAATCCGTCCAGGGATAGTAACGGAGTAGCTGCGTACCTGAAGAAAAACGGATACCGCATCATACCCGTAAATCCGGCTGTTGATGAGATCTTGGGGGAAAAAAGTTATCCTGACTTGCTATCCATTAATGAAACTGTGGACGTGGTGGATGTGTTCAGGCGACCGGAATTTTTGCCTGAAATTGCTGAGCAAGCTGTTAAAATCAAAGCAAAGGTCCTTTGGATGCAATTGGGAGCACAAAACGAAGAAGCCGCAAATATCGCGAGAAAAGCGGGAATAACGGTCGTACAGGACCATTGCATGATGGCTGAACATTCAAGGCTAATGGCTAATAAATAATATTATCTATTTAGAAGTTTTTAACCGGGAGGACCTACTTGGAATCTTCTATTCTGTCCTGTCTATATGAAAGCGCTACAAATGTATTATAGGAAAGTTCCGGGGGAAAGAGCGCAACTCTGTCGCCTTCTTGGAGCAAGGTTGACAATGTCCCGGCTCGGCTGTTTATGAAGATCATTCTTACCCGTTCGGCGGGCAAACCCAATACACTAACAAGATCGACCCCCCGCGCCTGCTCGGGCAACTCCACAGTTCGCTCCATAGGCCCTTTGTGTGCTTCAGTTCTGAGATGCCCGCCTAATAGGACTGTAACGCGCATTTCGTGTCCAACCTCTGAAATTTCAATTTGAATAATGTGGGCCTCCGGGGGAATATTTCCCCCGGAGAACTATGCGTGTGTCTTAAATTTCGGCAAACGTCTTGTCCAGTTCCTCGTCAGGCACCTGGAAAACTATATTGTGCGGCGGCAGAGGTTGGGTTTTGAAGAAATAAGGCAATCGATCGTCCACTGCAGAAAAACCTGCGGCTTTGTTGAATTCCCTCTCCGCCCGCAAGACCTGTTTGCCGAACGCAACAAGGTCGTCCAAAGTCATGTTCCAACCGTATACGCCGTTGAGCATCTTGGGTATGGCTTCCAGCCCACTGGGTATGTCCAGGATAGCAAACGCGGTAAACACGCACAGCCCCGCGCTGTCCACGGCAGCGGTGGCGACTTGAAGATTTCGTGAGAGTTCCACTTGACCCTCCGGCTTGAGAGGATCCACGTATCCACCGACCTTCATAACGTTGGTGGCTATGGCATATCCGGCAGTATGATCCGCGCCCATGGGCGTGGTCGCATAAGTAACGCCTATCCCCATGACAGGTCTCGGATCGTACGCAGGGAGACTTTGCCGCTTTACGACCGGGACATGATCGACCCCGAATGCCTGGCCGGTAACCGATGTGCCGTTGCCGAGAATGCGACCCAGATATGAACCTTTGCCCATTTCATGAACAAGTTCAATGGCACCTTCGGCGTCCCCGAATTTCTTTACTCCCGCGTACATTGCTACGGCAATCGTGCATCCGACTTCGATCGTGTCCAGTCCATAGTCATCACAGAGATAACTGATTTTGGCGATGGCATCCAGATCGTCTATGCCGCAATTTGCTCCATTAGCCCAAATAGTCTCGTATTCGAAGCCGGATGTCAGATATTTCTTATTTTTATCGTTATACACATTGGAGCACTGGATAATGCAGGTGGTACAGGCTGCGTGCGTCGTGGAACCTTCCCGTTCCTTTATGATGTCGTGCATCGTTTCGCCGCTAATTTTGTTTGCTCCCTCAAAACGTCCCTCCGTGAAGTTTCGAGTGGGGAATGCTCCGGCCTCGTTAATCACATTTACGAGTACGTTCGTTCCGTAAACCGCCAAGCCTCCACCGGGTTTGGTCACAGGATGTTCCCTGAGAGCGTCTCTAAAAATAACGGAAGCGGCCTTGAACCCTTCCTGATCTTGATAAGTAACACCAGGGGCCTCCTTGTCATCCACGACGATTGCCTTTACGCCTTTTGCCCCCATTACCGCGCCTACACCGCCTCTTCCGGCATGCCTGGCCGGTAGGCCCATAGTGTCTGTAACAGCGACCGAAGCGGACGACATGAGCATCTCACCCGCCGGGCCGATAGAAATTATAGATACTTTATCACCGTGTTTGCTTTTCAACCGCTCGCAAAGCTCAAAATTCTTGAGGCCCTTCATATCGTCGGCAGGCAAGAGCTTCGCGCCGTCTTTGTTGATAAAAATGTAGGAAAGCTTTCCAGGGGGAGGGCTCTGCTCAAGCACGATTCCTGCTATATTTAATCGGCCGAGTTTAAATGCTGCCGTTCCTCCAACGTTGGCTTCCTTAATGCCGCCTGTTAACGGACTCTTAGTCCCTACCGACAAACGGCCGGAGTTTGCGCAGGTCGTGCCGGAGAGAAGCCCTCCCGCAATGACCAATTTGTTCTCCGGGCTCAGAGGATGACATTGCGGCGGAACCTCGCGCGAAACGATAAAGGAAGTGAGGGCGCGGCCTCCGAATCGCGAATATTCTGCTGTTAGATCTTCATATTTAATTTTTCCTTGATTCATATCTACTCTGACAAGTTTTCTCATGGAGACCCCCTTTGAGAAAAGGTATGAAAGCGTGGGCGATGACTCGCGAAAAATCAGTAGCCGGATATCTGTTAATCCTGATATCAGTCTATGAACTTGAGCACACGGGTGTCAAGGAAAATTATTAAGAAAATTGAGGCATTATGGGATTTTTGACATAACCCGGAGCACGGAATTTTGACCTTTTGGCGGAATCGCGTTAATTTCTCCTAATGGAATAGAATTCAGGTCACAAATATGAAAAAAGAGATTTCCAAGCTCTTTCGACACGAGAGTTGCGACAGCGGCTTATTCCTGATTTCAATCTTCGTTCTCTGCTTAACCGTGTTGCTTCCGGCGCTATGTCCGGCAGTAGATGCGCCAGAAAGCAAGACGACCGGAGCAGGCAATTCCGCAAGCCCCGCTGGGACAAACACCCAGATCTCACCGAGCCCAACCGGACAGAACGGTCAACAAATTGATGACGGACAGCGATTGCAACAAGAGCGGCTCAGGCCGGGAAATCGGATTCCTTATCCGATCGTTACTTCAGAATCGGACAGGGCAGTCCGAAGCATAAAAAGGTCCCAAACCGATTTTAACCGCAGTATGAGGGATTTAAATGATAGTCTCAGGCGAGCAAACAGCGCTATAAACCGCATAAGATCGCTGAACAGAAAATTTTAGTACAACAATCCGGCTGCACATTCGAAAGAACAATTGTCCTGAGTAATTCTCTTGGTGATCTTTTGGCAGAGTGATAGCATTTTCACTCTGCCCAAGATCAGGAGACAATCAATATGAGAACTAACCCTGGACCGGAACAGGATTTGAGAAATCTCGAGAATACGACGGAGACGACTACAGAAGTAACAAAAGAATGGGCACAGACTAAAGATTTCTTGGAAGGTATACTCCATAGTTCATCAGCGATATCCATCATTCTTACCGACTTCGATCAAAATGTTCTTTTTTGGAACAGGGGAGCCGAGAATATTTTTGGCTACACAGCGGAAGAAATGATCGGCTCTAAGATTACTCGGCTATACCAAGAAGACGGAGTCACTGCCGAAACGGTTGAAATGCTGCGCCAACAAATTCTGCAGAAGGGTGGCACGCTGCGTGCCCAGGTGAGGCAACTCGCGAAAGATGGTAGAGAGCTAATTATTTCTTTGGCCATATCTCCGATGATAGATGCTGAGGGCACTGTGCGCGGCATACTCGGCATCGGACAGGACGTTACGGAAGAAGCTCGCTTGCACGAAGAGTTATTAAAATCGTACAGGAGAATGCAGAGAATACAGCGTTCCTCGATATTCGCCCTGGCTAGATTGGCAGAGTTTCGTGACGAGGAGACCGGACAACATTTAAAAAGGATGCAAGACTATTGCAGAACGCTCTCTTGTAGGGTCCGGCTAAATGAGAAGTATTCCGGAGTCATGACAGAGCAGTTCATAGATGACCTCATTCAATCATCGTTGCTTCATGATATCGGTAAAGTTTGGCTGCCGGATTCGATTCTCTTCAAGCCGGATAAATTCAATCGCGAAGAATATGACATTATGAAACGGCACTGCGCATATGGAGCCCAGGCGCTGGAAGAAACGGCCGGCGAGACGGAACAAGATAGTTTCCTGGCCATGGGAAGGGACATAGCCTATTATCATCATGAGCGCTGGGACGGTACAGGCTACCCGTCGGGTTTAAGTGGGCAAGAAATTCCGTTGTCGGCGCGAGTGGTGGCTATTACGGATGTTTACGACGCGCTCACGACGGAAAGGCGGTACAAAAGAGCTTACACGCACGAAGAAGCCTGTTCATTAATTATCGAAAATAAAGGACATCAATTCGATCCTGATCTGGTGGATGCATTTGTCGAAGTAGAAGAGGAGTTCCGGAAAATTCGTGAGCAAAGCCCCAAAGCGGATAGTCTTGCTTCGCACAAAGGTTCTCAACAAGAACCCACCTAAAAAACCTTGCGCCTGATTCTTCCCGTTAGATAATTGAGTTCGTCCAACTGGAACAAGGCTGATTGACACAGGTTTTGCCCGGTGATAATGTTGCCTACCCAAAATAGGATTAAAGTCCATATGAAATCAGATCACGAGATTGCTACCCAGAAAATCAGGAAGATAATAATTGAAGAATCCAAAAGGGCGAATGTCGGTCACATTGGATCCGCATTATCCATAGCAGACATTTTGGCCGTTCTTTTTCAAGGCGTGCTGCGCGGAACGGGGACCAATGATCCGGCACGGGATCGTTTCATTCTGTCGAAAGGGCATGCAGCATTAGCCTTGTATGCAGCCTTGTTTCTCAGGTCAATCCTGAGTCGTGATCAACTTCAAACCTATTGTTGCGACGGCAGCTATCTGGGGGTACATCCTGAACATCGGCTCGACGGCATTGATTTCTCAACAGGCTCTTTGGGTCATGGCTTGTCCATAGGGTCCGGGGTGGCTCTTGCATCGCGATTACGCGAGATATATTACCGATGCTTCGTCTTAGTGAGTGACGCGGAATGCAATGAAGGTTCACTTTGGGAAAGCGTGATGTTTGCCGCACATCACAAGTTGTCCAATTTAATCGTAATTGTAGACAACAACGGCCAGCAGGCTTTTGGGAAGACTAAAGAGGTGATCGATCTGGAGCCTCTCGGAGAAAAATGGCGCACGTTCGGATGGGAAGTCCATCATGTCGAAGGACACGATACAGACGAGCTAATGAGATCTTTTCAAGCGCTTGACACCCATAACGGCGCGCCCAAGGTGCTGATTGCGAATACAACCTGCGGAAAGGGCGTATCGTTTATGGAAGGAAAGGTGGAATGGCATTACCTTCCGCTCTCTGAAGACCAATATATCCAGGCGCTAAGCGAAATAGAGGGATAATAAGTGAGACGTGCCCTTACCACGGCATTGCGTGAAATAGCGGAGTCGGATCCCAGAATAATTCTGCTGACCGCGGATCTCGGATTCATGGTTTTGGAGGAGTTTGCAGAGGCTTATCCGGCGCGTTTTTTTAATGTGGGTGTAGCTGAAGCCAACATGATCGGTCTAGCCACAGGTTTGGCCGCGTGCGGTTTTGTTCCTTTCACGTACTCGATAGCCACTTTTGCCTCAATGCGCTGTTATGAGCAGATCCGCAACGGTCCTATCTTGCACGGTTTACCGGTAAGAATTGTTGGGGTAGGAGGCGGGTTTGAATACGGACACGCGGGCTACACGCATCATGCTCTCGAAGACCTCGGAATCGCGAGAATCCAACCGGGGTTAACTGTGATTGCGCCCGCGGATCACTTGCAAGCCTCAGCCGCGATTCGCATGACTTACGATTTGCCCGGGCCTATTTATTATCGCCTCGGGAAAAGGGATGATTATGTTCTGCCTGGCCTGGAGGGACGTTTTAGATTGGGCCGGGTGGAGACGATTAGAACAGGGTCTGATATACTCGTGCTCACAATGGGGAGCATTTCCACTGAGGCGATCAAAGCTGCGGAGCTGCTCGCGTTACAAGGCATAGATGCAACAATTTGTGTCGTGTCATCATTGCGCCCTGCCCCATTGGAAGATCTTCTGGAGTTACTGGCCCGTTTCAAGATCACATTGACCGTTGAAGAACATTATTCGGAAGGAGGGCTCGGATCCTTGGTTTCCGAAATTGCTGCGGAAGCTGGATCCGGCTGCAAGGTCATTCGATGTGGCATCAAAACCATGCCTGCCTCGGTATGCGGGAGCGAAGCTTGTCTCCGGGATGCCAACGGCCTGAGCGCTGACGGAATATTTAAAAGCGCTCTAGCTGCTATGGGAGTTCTGCCGAATGAATGATAAGCCTGATATATCTGTCGTGCTTCCCATCTATAATCAGGCTGATCACGTTGAAGGCATCGTACAGCAATATCTCGGGTCTCTGGGGAATTTAAAACATTCTTGCGAACTTGTTCTCGTGGTTAACGGCAATAAGGATGGGTCACTAGAACGCTGTCAGGATCTGGCGCAATCATATAATCTGTTGAAAGTACCTGTACGATGAGAAATCCGGCTGGGGTCGGGCCGTTCGCAAAGGACTGGAAGCCGCAACGGGAGATATCTTATGCTACACCAATTCCGCTCGAACATCATCGTATCATTTGGCGCTGCACGTGATGCTTGCCCTGGCAAATCCCGGATTAATCATAAAGGCCAACCGAAGACTACGACATCCATTTGCACGACGTATCGGATCGGTAATTTATAATGTCGAATGCCGCACATTATTTGATCTGCCGGTTTGGGACATTAACGGCACCCCGAAGGTGTTCGGCCGGGACACATATGAGCGACTTAATCTCCAAGAAGACGGCGATCTGATTGATCTTGAATTTATAATTCGGTGCGGCCGGCTTGGGCTGCGAATACTGGAAGTTCCCATCGTTTCCTCAGCCAGGCACGGTGGCGGCTCCACGACGAATTTTATTTCAGCGGCTCGCATGTATTTGGGAGCTTTATCTATGCGATTATACGCTGAAAAGCCCGTCTCGACCTCGGAAGGATCTGAAATTTGAGCAACAGCGGCGAGGATCAAGACAAATTGAGACTCTGGGAAAGTCAGGATTCGGAATTTCGTAATCCCGCTGAAATAGTCTCTTACTGGCAAGATGCGTGTCGAATTGATCCTCTGCTCTTGAAATTCGAAACTGCGGGGCAATGGTGGTCTGCTTTGCACGATTCCGGTATCACGCTCCTAGTCACCCGCGAATACGAGCACCTTCTTTTGGGAATGTATGTGCATGATTCATACGGCCCGACAGTTTCCATGATGAGAATGCCCCATCCATCAGGAATTGCGGTAAATCAGTCGCAAAGAGTGGTACACGTAGCAAGTACTCGAAACCCGAATCAGATATTTGACCTTATGCCCGTGGACGGGTCATTGCCGCGGCTGGATCTCGACGAAGCATCTCTGCATGACAGACCTCTGTTGCCGGTGCGTACCAGTTTTTACCCGGGATGCCTGTACACGCATGATCTCGCCTTGATTGGCGACAAGCTCCACGCCAATTCGGTCGGTCAGAATGCAATTGTGAAATTATCCTGTTCAGGTGCGTACGACCGAGTTTGGTGGCCCAAGTGTATCGAAACTGATAATGGTCCGGTCTTTGAGCAAAATCATCTTCAACTCAATTCCATTGCAGCCGGCCCAACTTTAGAGACGAGCTTCTTCTCTGCGTCCACTGACGAGATCTCCAGCGTACGACCAGGAGACCCGTCCTTTCCGGTTGACGGCCGAGGCGTCATATTTTCGGGCGCTACTAGGGAGCCAATCGCTCGCGGTTTGACGCGTCCACATTCCGCCCGGCTACACAATCAAAAGATTTGGGTTGAAAACAGCGGTTATGGGCAGATCGGTTACATAGACGGTGAGAAATTTCAGTCAGTAGCAAACCTGCCGGGTTGGACGCGAGGCTTATGCTTTTTTAACGAGATTATGTTTGTGGGGACTTCCCGTATCCTGTCGCGTTTTCAACAGTATGCTCCCGGAGTGAACATTGACCTTAGCTGTTGTGGAATACATGCGCTCGACATCAAATCAGGTCTGAGTCTGGGGAGTATCATTTGGCCGAACGGTAGCCAGATATTTGGAATCGAGGCGGTACCCTGCGACTTCACCACAGGATTTGCGTTTCCAGCCGATGGGAGATCGCTCGAACACATCGGACATGACCTTTTCTATACATTTAAAATGAATTTTCCTCAGGAGGATTAATGGAATTCCGCTTATTAATGCTCTCCGCTATGTATGAAAACGGCGGCAATACTGTACATAGATTTCTCGATGGACATCCCCAGATGTACGTTTATCCCTTCGAATCTCAATTAGGCACCCGATTTGTCCAGGACCATCTTACCTCGATGTTTCCCGTAAAGTATCGTTGGCCGGAGTTTAGTTTGGAAGCCACACCTGTCCAAGATTACAAAGCCATAATCGATGAAGAATGCAAGGTGCGCGCGAGAACTCCTCAAGTGAGTAAGTTCCGGCACATGCCTTTTGATCTCAGTGATGACGATCGACTCGATTCATTCATTAAGTACCTCGTCTGAAACCGGTCGGTCACGAGGAAATAATGTTGCTGCGTTTTTTCGCTCGACCTTTGACGCGTGGAAGGATTACCGTCGAACAAATGACGAAAAAATATATGTTGGCTACAGTCCGATAATTGCCGTTGACGCGAATAAAATCATTACCGATTTTCCCAAATCTTACGTTCTCCACGTAGTCCGCAATCCCTGGTCTGCGTATGCTGACACAAAAAAGCGGCCGGTTCCTCTATCCTTGGAACGCTATCTTACGGCCTGGGTCACCACTCAATATCATGCCCTTGTATTCCAAAAACTCTGGCCGGATCACATTCATATAGTACGCTATGAAGATGTTGTTGCGGACCCGGAGGCTTGCCTTGGCAAGGTGTGCGAGAAAATCGGGATAGCTTCGGCAGAAAGTTTACGAGCACCCACTTGGAATGCTAAACCCCTCGAAGAGGTCTATCCATGGGGAACAATTCGCAAAGCTACTATACAGGCTAATAAGACAACAGCGCAGGAGCTTTCAGGAGATGAGATTGAGTCTGTGCGGACATGGGCGGATGTTTATTTGGAAATTTTTGATTACAAGAGTTTTTTGTGAACCAAACGGCCGCGCGTCGGTCCCTTAAACAATCTCCCAAAATGAAAAAAGTTCTCATCACAGGTGCGTCCGGCTTTGTCGGAAATAATCTGGCCCGTTTTCTTCTAAGCCGAGGCGATGAAGTCCATCTTCTTTTGCGGCAATCCCATGCTCAATGGCGCCTTAAGGATATCCTCCAAGATGTAAGTATTCATATTGCGGATCTCGTTGATCCGGATGGCGTGACAGCGGCGGTGAACAGTTCACGCGCGGAATGGATATTCCATCTGGCAGCCCATGGAGCATATTCGTCCCAGATCGATACTGCGAAGATAGTTCAGACCAATATTATAGGGACCGTCAATCTGGTCCAGGCTTGCTTAAAGACCGGATTTGAAGCGTTTGTCAATACGGGATCATCTTCGGAATACGGTTTTAAGGATCATGCTCCGGCCGAAAATGAGTGGATAGACCCGAATAGTCATTATGCTGTGGCCAAAGCTTCGGCCACCCTTTTCTGTCGTTACACCGCTCGTAATCTTGGTGTGCGGATTCCGACATTGAGGCTCTACTCCGTATACGGTCCTTATGAAGAGCCGACGCGCTTAGTGCCTACGTTGATCGTAAATGGGTTAGAAAAGAAATTGCCGCCTCTGGTGAATCCGAAGATTGCCCGCGATTTCGTGTATGTCGACGACGTGACGCGCGCATATTTGTTGGCGGCAACTGTAGAATCGGACAACCCCGGAGCGGTGTACAATATCGGCTCCGGAACTCAGACATCCATTGCTGAGGTGGTGAAAACAGCGCGTCGGGCCCTTGGGATAACGATGCAACCTGAGTGGGGCTCCATGGAGGATCGTATTTGGGATACGGATACATGGGTCTGCGATAATCGTCTTGCTATTGAAAAGCTAAATTGGCGGCCGGATCATTCCTTTGAGCAAGGATTCCAAAAAACGGTCGAATGGTTCCGTAATAACCCTGAAATCACTTCCCATTACCGTAATTACCAGCAGGGAAACAGTGCCTAAGCGCACATCAAATCTTAGCTGAAATATCCGAACCTGCCGGAAACTCATATATTACCTACCGGTACCGAAACGCACTGGTAACCGATCAGTTACGGGCCGCCCAAGATTGTGATTGCGAGCGGAGCGAAGCAATCTTCTACACCGCCACATCTGAGATTGCTTCGTCGTTTCACTCCTTGCAATGACAAGGTACCCACGTGCCCGCGCGGTAAGTGAATGATTACACGCACTGTCTAATTTGCGTTGAACGCTTACTCTCTATCTGCTATTTCAATTGTACTCTCCACCCGAATTCAAGGAGTCGGCGAATGCTTGAGGATTATCCCAAGGAGATCATGATCAAGGATGGTACTACGCTCACTCTTCGTCCTGTTGTCGCTCAAGATGAGGAAGCTCTGAATAAGTTTTTTTTCGAGATCCCTGAAGAAGAACGATGGTATCAAAGACAAAAATTGACCGATCCGGAAATGCTCCACGAATGGATTGAGACGCTCGACTATAAACGGATAATTCCACTCATAGCCGTGAACCGGGATACAGGCTACATAGTAGCTAATTTGACTCTGTTATTCTCGTCGTCTGTTTCTTTAAAACATGTGGCGCACTTACGATTAATGGTGCATCCCTGGTATCGTCATCAGAAGTTGGGCGGTCTAATGATGCTGGAATGCGCAGAGCTTGCCATGAGCTTGGGAATTGAGCGATTAATCGCAGAATTTGTCATAGGAATCGAAGAGTCGGCCATGGCAGCCGCTCAAAAGTTGGATTTTTATCAAGCTACCGTCCTAAAGGATTACGTTAAAGATCCCGAGGGCAAATACCGCGACCTCTTGATAATGGTCAAGAATCTTCATGCAGAATGGGGCGACTTCTGATTTCTTGCAAGCCGCGTAATTTTGATGGAACACTCTTACAACGCTTTTTTCCCTTGACTGTTCGATGCGCTCAAGCGACCATAGGACTGAGCGGTAAAGTGGGAATTTGCGTATTCATCGGAAAAGGAGGAGATTATGGAAACCAGTCCTCTGAACGGTAAAGAAATTCTCGCCGTTGATGATGAAGATGATGTTTTGCAGGTTTTAGAGGAAAGCCTCACCGGCTACGGGGCGAAACTCGATTCCGCGACTTCATTCGAGGAAGCACGGCAAAAGATTAATTCCCTCACCTACGATCTGGTGGTCCTCGACATCATGGGCGTCCGCGGTTTTGATCTACTGCAGCTTGCCGTAGCCAAGAATTTGCCCGTCATCATGCTTACAGCCCATGCCGCCACTCCCAATGCCATCAAAAAATCCATAGAGCTAGGCGCAAGAGCGTACTTACTGAAGGATGAGTTGGCAGATGTGCCCGCATTCCTGGAGGATGTTCTGCAACTGAATTATCAGGAAGTCTGGAAAAAGAGTCTTGACACAACGGGCGTTGTTTTCGGCAAAAAATTCGGGCCGGAGTGGAGGATATCGGAAAAAGAATTCTGGCAGAAACTGGACAATGATCTGAAGCTGGAAAAATCAGTCATTATAACCTAATGACACTTGTACATATCATTTTCCTCTATTTCAAAGCGCGAGAGCATCCCAGTATTTGACCGAGGCTATCCTGTGACCAATTTCACCAGTGCACATGCTGTCTCGCCGCGCGTACTGACAGATTTTTTTGAGAAGACCCTCCCTTTTTCTGAATTGGATCGGGACGTTCTGTATCAACCGGCTCTTGGTGGTCTCCCAGATTTTTATCCTAAAGGTCAAACAATCCCGCAACAAGACGCGTCGCGGGTGAATAAACTGTATTTGGTACAAAAGGGCGCGGTCAAAATCTATCGGGTAAATCCTGACAAGAGTCCGGCCCCCATCCAGCGAACGGGCACCTGCCCAAATATTCCCGAAAAGGAAAGGCCGCCGCATTAATTCAGGATAATGCAGGCCGCAAGGGCGTATTTGTCGCCGGGCGGCCTTTTTTAAATATCGAGACAGAGGTGTAACATGCCACATTCAATGCCGGTTTCAAAGCTCATGATACAGAGAAACGAGTGGCCGCAGCTCTCAGGCGATACGGATGTGAGTACTGCCATAAAGATCCTTAGGATCGTCACTGAAGACGAAAAACTGGAACATGGACATTCGCCGATAGTAATGGACGAAAATTACAACCTACTAGGCTTTGTCCATCTTACCGACCTGCTCAAAGCCATAAGACCTCTTTGCGACAAACCGAATGAACCTTGCGAGTTGCCCGAGGCCACTATGAAGCTAAAAGAGCTTGTCGTGCCGTTCGCCGGCACAGTACATCCCGATGATAGCATTCTCAAGGCCCTGGACATCATGGCGGACAACAACGTGTCGATGGTGCCGGTAATGAAGGACGGGAAACTGGAAGGAATCGTAAAATTATCGGACATATTTAACACAGTGGCCGCTTTGCTGTTCGACGAGCAAGACCCGGAGGAGCGTCACAGGCTGTTGAGAGATTATCGTTTGTTTCACAGTTGATGCTTGCCGATCATGAGGCCCTGGCTCAGGTTGCGGTAGCCTGCTCAGACTCACGGCCTTGTTGTTGAAGAGATAAAGACCAGGAGAGGGGTAGTTGAAATGATACCAACGAGGCTCCTGCTCGTCGACGATGAAGAAGCTTTTGTCAAACCACATGGGCTCGATTCAAAAACTCTCACCGAAAAGAGGGGACGTCTATCTACATTGATTGCTTGACTATACGAACCAAACTTGCCTTTGCCGGACATTACCGCACTGTGCTCGGGTAGACGGGCACGTGCTGGATTGTTCTTGACCGAGGGTCAAGAGGTGAGGTACGCTCAGGAACGCTAAAATAAAGGATTTTTCAGCAACTTAACTACGATTTTGCCCCTGTCAGGTCTTGTAGGGAACCACGACTGGGACCTGTTCGAGGTCAAAGGAAACATGCCACGACCGGTTAATGCCCGAAGACCGCCACAAATGGGATGACCGCCGCATGATTCCGGCCCCGGGTGACGCTCTGACTTCGCTCATTCGTAAAATACATCATGACTTGAAGGTTGGCATGAAGCGCTGACCACGACAGAAATCCGTGAGGGCCCGTTCTCAGTGTCCGAAAAAGGCTGATTCTACAATACAATAACGAGGAATGGATCATGATGCTCAAGTTGTTGTCCCTCATAGCTATCGTTCTCACTTCCCTCATCGTGCCGGGTCACTGTGTAGGAGATAATCCTCCGGCCAATCAGGCCGTGCTGGCCGTCCATGGCAAAGTGCTGGACTCAGCGGGCAACTCGCTCAACGACGCAAGTGTTCTTCCTTACCACAATGGGCGCCTCTTCTTGCCCAAGGGAACTGGAGCAGAGCACCTGAAGGCTTTCTCCACCGGCCTAAACGGCTTGTTCATGATCGAGATCCCAGCGCCGGCGGAAACGATCAAAGACGGAAAATGGTCGATCAAGATCACCAGGCCCAGCTTCAAGCCGTCCCAGATGATTCCGCTGAAGATCAGCGGTCAGGAGACTGACGGGAAGGGCGCTGAACGGTTCGTCGCGGCCGTATCGCTCCAGATGGATCGGTATCAGGGGAGTGCGTTCTGGATTGCCTTAATTGTCTTTCTGGTTATGTACGGCCTGATCGTGTTCGAAGTGATCCATCGGACGTTGGCCGCGTTTCTTGGGGCTGCCGTGCTCCTGTTCATTACCCACACGTTTGGCACCTTCGACGAAGCTTACAAGGTGCTGACCTACGAACAGGCGATTCACGCGGTTGACTGGAACGTGATCTTCCTTCTCATGGGCATGATGATCATTGTCGGCGTGCTGAAGGCCTCGGGTGTGTTTCAATGGCTGGCGTACAAGTCCTTCGAGATTTCCAGGGGCAAGGTCTTCCTGCTCTGCTCGGCTCTGTGCGTTGTCACGGCAACTGTCAGCGCGTTCCTGGATAATGTGACCACAATGATGCTAATGACGCCGGTCACGATGGAGATCGCTGTCGTCCTCGGGATATCTCCCTTCGTGCTCCTCGTACCGGAGATCCTCGCGTCGAACTTCGGCGGCACAGCTACCCTGATTGGCGATCCGCCCAACATCATGATCGGCTCTTACGCAGGGATTACCTTTAATGAGTTCGTGTTAAACTTGACCCCTGTCGTGATAGCGGTGATGGTCGGCCAGATCCTCTACAACAAGTTTCTATTACGGCCGCGAGTACAGCAGGGGTAAGGTAGAAGACGTGCCCAAGATGACAAGTTTCCTGAGGGAAAAGTACCGGATCAGCGATCAGCGGGTGCTCAAGATAGGGGGCACGGTGTTGGCCGGTGTGATTGCCATGTTCATCGGGCACGGACAACTCGAGATGCAGGTGAGCGTCGCCGCCCTCTTTGGAGCTGCTTTGGTCATCCTCCTGAACAGGATGGACATCGTGGAACTCTTGGAAAAGGAGGTCGAATGGCCTTCGCTGGTCTTTTTCATCATGCTCTTCATGGTGGTGGGAGGAGCTGAGCAGACCGGGATTCTCCAGGCCTTAGCGGACTACATCCTCACGGTCTGCCAGGGAAACCTGACAGCGGCTGTCCTTGTTATACTGTGGGTCTCCGGCTTCTCATCCGCGATTGTGGACAATATCCCCTACACCGCGACCATGCTGCCCATAGTCGCGGTACTTGAGCAAGACGATTCCCGGCGGAGACAGTGGGGTGCTCTGGTGGGCCTTGTCCCTCGGGGCCTGCTTTGGAGGTAATGGAACGATCATCGGAGCGTCGGCCAATGTAGTCACTACGGGATTGGCAGAAAAGGCCGGGTACAAAATCACCTTCTACGAGTTCATGAAGCAGGCGGCTCCCATCACGATCATAAGCCTCATCATCTCGTCGGTTTTCTTACTGCTACGGTACTAGGAGCGGTTACAGGAGCTAGGACTCCTTCGGATGAAGGTCGGAAGCGCTCTCCCAACGGTTTCCCCGATGGCACAGCGATGGCAAGGTTCGAGACGGGTCGATTTCAATCTGTCGGGTCAAGGGATCATCATCGGTTTCTCCATAGCTGCGCCGGTGTGATCCATCGCGTGTCATTGGTACGACGCATTAATACCAATGCGCTCTCGAAGAGATGACACGAATTCGACTTCCAATGGTAAGGTCGCAGCGACTGTAGGGTCAGACCTGTGTTCTGCCCGTTCCCTGGGCGCACACGCAGGTGCGCGCCGTACCAAAGGATGTCACTTCTTTGAACGCGAAGTGGTATAAGATGAAAATGACGAGCCGGAACATCCCAACGGTTGAAGAGGCCGGCCAGTGACCAATTTCACCAGTGCAAATGCTGTCTCGCCGCGCGTACTAATAGATTTTTTTGAGAAGACACTCCCTTTTTCGGAATTGGATCGGAACGTTCTGAATCAACTGACTCTTGGTGGCCTCGTAGATTTCTATCCTAAGGGTCAAATAATCCTGCAACAATACGCGTCGCAGGTAGATAAACTTTATTTGATACAAAAGGGCGCGGTTAAAATTTATCGGGTAAACCCTGACAAGAGTTCGGCTTTGGTTGATCATCGCGGGGAAGGTTCGAGTTTCGGAGCCGTTGCCCTGATAAGTGGTTCCAAATCGACCCTTACTGTGGAAGCGGTTGAAGATACCTTCTGCTTTTTAATTGGTAAAGAGCCATTCCTCGAAACGCTTCAACACGATCCGATATTTTCGCAGCACTTCTTCCGAGGTATATCCGACGGCATTGTCGACAAGGCCTATTCCGAGTTGCGGCGCGTAAAGGTGGGCATGCGAGCCGATGAAGCATTCCACCTGTTCAGCCGGCGAATCAAGGATGTTATTAAAAAACCTCCCGAATTCATTGGTGGATCGGAATCGATCCGGATTGCCGCGAAAAAAATGACGGATCTGGAGATTGGTTCACTGTTAGTAACCAATTCCAGTAAAGACGTCGTCGGCATTGTTACGGATAAAGATTTGCGAACAAAGGTGGTTGCAGAAGGGCTAAATGTTACGGAACCCGTTGAGAAGGTGATGTCCTTTCCGGTTTTGAAAGTGTCGGCGGCCGATCTTTGCTTTGAAGCGCTCATCGAAATGATGAACCGGCAGGTGCATTACCTGGGTGTTGAGTGGAACGGCAAAATGGTGGGAGTAGTTACCGACCGTGATATCATGGTCATTCCAGGCAATTCCCCGTTGGATCTCTTGCGTCAGGTCGGTTCCCAGCGCAGTATTGAAGGTTTATATGAACTATCTGAAAGGGCGCCATTGGTAGTGACGGAGCCTCATAGAGGAAGGAGCAAAGGCAAGCCACATCACACGAGTCATCACAGTTGTAAACGATCATATTCTGGAACGCCTACTCGACTTAATGCAGAACGAGATGGGGCCGGCTCCTGTGCCATTTTGCTGGATGGTTACCGGGAGTGAGGGCCGAAAAGAGCAGACTTTTAGGACCGATCAAGACAATGCCATTCTGTATGAAGACCCGGGCGAGCAATGGGAGACTGTCAAAGCAGCGAAGCTCTATTTTAGACGACTCGGCAACAAGGCCATAGAGCATCTGGTTGCGTGCGGATACCCTCTTTGCAAGGGACAGATGATGGCTTCCAATTCGAGGTGGCGCAAGCCATATGCGGTGTGGGTAGGGTACTTTGATAGCTGGATGTCCACGGCGGAACCTATGGAAACCCTTAATGCAAAGATTTTCTTTGACTTTAGGCCCGCTTATGGTTCGCCGGAGATTGCGGATCGCTTGAGAGAGCACCTTACAGAGACGGCCCAGCATTCAAGATTTGTGGTCAGGCACCTCGCCCGTGATTTCATCGAAGCTCAAACCCCTCTCTCCTTTTTCCGCAACTTCATGGTTGAAAAGGACGGAGAGCACAAGAATCGGTTCGATCTTAAGCTGCGCGGATTGGTCCCTTTCGTGGATTTCGCTCGAATGATGGCCTTGAGATACGGTATTAAAGAGACTAATACCTTGGAACGGCTCCAAATGTTGGCCGTATTGGGACATATGTCGGAAGAGATGGTCCGCGAAACTGTTGAGGCTTATGAGTTTATCATGCAGGTCCGGTTGGCGCATCAGCTAAAAATGATCGAGGCTGGAACCACTCCACACAATTTTGTCGATCCCGCACAATTATCCGACCTTGAAAGGATGACACTTAAGGCCGCATTTGACGTAATCAACCGGCTTCAAACCTTTGTTGCAAAGCTCGGTTTTACAGACGAGTATTAACACGTTGCGTAGCAGGTGAATCGCCTTGGTCCTGAACCGATTTAGACAATGGTTCCGTGGTACGCCTAAACACCCGATGCTGAAGAGTAATGAGGAATCATTCCTCATGTTCGACGAAGATCGGCCTCTGGAGGAATGCGATTTTGTAGTGCTTGATACCGAGCTTACCGGACTCAATCCGTGGAGACACGAAATTGTTTCCATAGGCGCTGTGCGAGTGAGAAACATGCGTATTGTCGTCGGGGAGAATTTCCATACTTATGTGCATGCTGTTAAACCTTCCCGAAAGGAAAGCACCCTCATTCATCGCATAACACCTGAGCAACTCGAAGTTGCCCCGGGCCTGGAGGAAGTCCTACCCAAGTTCATTGAATTCTGCGGTGCCTCTGTACCTGATAGGACACTACCTGCATCTTGATCTGGCCTTCATAGATAAAGCCGCAAAAAAAATACTTGGCGGTCGTCTGCAAAATCCCATGATAGATTGCGCCCGGCTGGCTCAGGCACATCTGGCCTATCTTAACCGCGCGGGTGTTAAAGGAATCAGTATTGACGACACCTTCCAATTGCCGAAACTTGCCAGAGAATATGGATTGCCTTTATTTGTCTCGCACGATGCCCTAGAGGACGCTATGCAGACAGCGTACCTATTCATATTGCTCGCAGCAAAACTGCGAGAACACGGCCTCGTGACCTTCAGAGATTTTCGCCATGCCGCGGAACAAGGGCTGGGTGATGATGAATTCATTTAGATCAGATGCCACGTCTGAAGGTCTAGCATAAGAAGGGCGTTCGAATTCTTAACGAATCATCTTAATGGCTTTATCGATCTCGTCATCTAAGGATGGTGCTGACGCGCCCAATTTCTTGATCTCGTCCTTGGCTGCTTGGAGCCCCTGATCTGCGGCTTTTTGGATCCACTTTGTGGCCTCTTTTGCGTCCTGTGCAACGCCTTTGCCCGTCGCGTACATCTGCCCCAAGAAGAGTTGCGCTTGAGCAAGTCCCTGCTCGGCCGCTTTCTTAGACCACTTGAAGGCTTCTTGAAGGTTTTGCGCTACTCCTTTTCCTTCTTGATACATTTGCGCCAGCTTTAACTGAGCTTCCGCGCTGCCCTTTTCTGCGAGTTGTTTCACAGATTCGAAAGTCTCAGCAGGCGAGCTTTTCTCTTCCCCAGCTCCATAAGCCGTGAAGCAGGCCCCAAAGATCAGGGTTACTGCAAAGCACAAAGAAAGAACGATCACAAAATTCCGCGTTGCTCCTGTGGACTGCTTCATCAGACCTCCATCTTCTATAGTTCCCTGCCGCCTCTGACGTTTCGTCCAGTCGCAAACATGCGGCTACGCGCCAAGAGGCGATTCATTACCCTCCTTCTATAAAGGGGGAATATTGGGATTGTTGTGGTAAGGGGTCCCGCGAAACACGGGACGTCTTACCCGGCGGACACGTAGGTCCGCCCCCGCAATAATAGCTTACCTCCCCCCCATTAGCAAATTGGCGAACGTAACGCTGGATTGAGGTCTGTGCCCTCTCTGAGGAGGGCACAGACTAAAAGTTATGCTTGGCACAAACTATCAACCAACAACGCTGTAAGACAGCGCCTTGCGTCGTGCCTGAGCGCTACGCGGTTCTCACAAGTTTTTCCAGCAGCGATCGATATGGCGCTGATCGAACTTTTTCGTTAGAAGGCTCACTACTAAGGCTATAATGAATGCCCAAGGCATGCCCACCACGTTCTGGTCAATATTACTCACAAAATGAAAAATAAGTTCGCTTCTTGCCGGTAAAATCCTCCTGGTCTGCGGACTTCCTGTCGGGGTTAGACTTTATCCTGGTGGAGATTATCTGTGTGCCCTTTTTTTGGGGTCGGATCTTCAGCTCGCTTTCCACGTTTGCGCTCAATTCGATGCCCTTCTCCATACAGATGTTGACCTGCTGTTCCATTGCGGCATGCCTCTTTTAAGAATATCGTCATAACGACAGCTACGAAAATAGGGCCAAAAGAAACGATGCCTTGCCTTAAAATACTTGTTATTCTCCTTCCAAGCGTTAATAGAAAAACAGGTAAGAGACAGGGCAAGTAATCGTTTTTAAGCAGTATTCATGCGAAGTGAGGTGTTCGAGCAGGAAGCATGAATAAGTTCACTCAAAACATTGGGTTGGTTTGATGGCTATGTGATACCGATGTACTGCATAGCGCACTGGGCAGTCTCGTGTCTGGCGGATCGGACATTGGCGATAGGTATTGCAAGCCGTATCAGGTTGTAGCGAACATATAATCTGTTAGATGAAGCCGATACCTTCAATGTTTTTCATGTGCTTGCTCCATCCAACATGGACAATTGTCCTAAAAATCGGTCACGTATATTTTTATAGGAAAAAAGCCTGCTCAGACGGGTTTTTCTGGAGCAAGCCAGTTCAAGGACAGAAATCCGGCTGAAGCTTCCAGCGAAACGCGTATCGGGAACTCGTTTCAATTTCAAATGCGTTCCGGTGCAAGGCGATTCATAATAATTCCCATGTGAATGCCTGCCTCAATTATCACGCTGGTAAATCAGGAAGATCCGATGGTGACCAATGCTCCAGGTGGCAAGAATTACTGGACAAGAATTGTTGTGCACAGATACAGAATCTGGGCGTCAAGCAAAGAAATAGCGTCAGATTTTTATGACACCATGGTTCGCCAGCATATACATTGATTTAATACTAACACCTTCAGATTTCGCGTCTAATAAAGACACCCATTGACAGTAATCGGGTTTTCATTGAGATATTCTCTGCATCATCTTTCAACTCTCTGTCCGCGCTCACCTGATCTGATTATTACAGTCCACTTGGTTATCCCTAAATCAGCTTCAAAACTAATTGGCACACAATATGCTGAAATAGACAGCATAGAGGTTCAATAATGGGAAAGCTGATCGATTTAATTTGCAAGCTGTTTGCTGCGGTTGCGGGAGTCCTATTGATCGTAGTCACCATACTCGTCGGGTACGTCATTTTGGCCAGGGCATTACATATATCCTCACCGCCATGGGTCACTCAATTCACCGAGTATGCGCTGCTCTGGATAACCTTCCTTGGCTCGGCCTGGGTTTTAGGTAGGAATCGGCATATTGCCATTGATCTTGTTACGAGTCAGCTCGGACCACGTAAGAAGCTCGCATTAAGCGTTTCCCACAATCTCGTCGGGTGCGCCATATGCCTAGTCCTGTGTTATTTCGGTTTTTTAACGGTATGGAGTATGGCTGAACGCGGGGTTGTCGATGTTCAGGTGGTAGATGTTGCCAAGTACAAGATACTATTTGTTATTCCACTAGGTTTCTTATTGTTGGCGCTACAATTCTTGCGAAAAATGTTTATAGCGTTTCAATCCATCAGACATTCGGATTCGCTTCATGAAATCACTGAAAGCGAAAGCTCGGATCTGTACTAATAAAAAGAATTAAATGAATAATAATCAGTTTGTTTTTGCCCGGTACAATTCTGCGGCGCCTGACGATTTTCCGTCCCACTTGCCTTCCTGCTGGTGGTCAGCAAAAGTAGCTCTTTAAGTGATCTATAAGGCCGCTTCGTATCAAATGGATCCAATTGAAACAAAACCAGGCGCAGCAGTGAGCATTTTGGAAAGGCTCGGCAAAGAGGGAAAAGACCTAACGTGCTGGCCGCAGGGAGTAGAACTATACTTTAGTTTCTTAATGGCTAAACTATTATTAACCAACTGTCCGGTTTTGCCATAGTTCGAAACCTCGTTAAGTTACCCAATCTGCGCGATGCCGGTTATCTCAGTTCCCAAAAATCGCCTAGATCAATAAGCAAATCTCCATCGAGATATACCCTGTCCTAGAAATAGGACAGTTATGAATGACCCTGCCTGCCTGTTGAGCTCTGTCAAATCCAGTTCGAGGATAACTGATTGTAAATAGTGACACATTAATGCCAAGCATACGTGGGGATGATTTTGGCACACAAGATGCTTTCCTATCGAAACACCGAACGAAACCTCCCCAAAACAAGAGCTGTCGGGTTAGCCTTGAATGAAGCCGCCTTTTAGGACGTATTTTTAAAGAGAGCATAAAGAAAGGAAGGAACAAAGATGTTCGCAATAGCAGTAATCGCCGCGATTGTGATTGTGGTGGTGGGAATTGTGGTGCTTTATTTCGGATGGCGGGGTTACAAGACCAAGAAAGAGTTGTTTCCGTTAATCCTGTCGATCTGCGTTTTCCCAATACTACTTCTTTTGGCAGGTCTCATAATACACGGAAATCTGTAAAGATGTTATAGACATGGAAGTTTTTCAAGGTAGTCAATCCAGTTAAACCTACAACGAGTTGGCTGGAATTGTGGTCTGAGACTTTATTCTTGAATAGCTGCAAATAAACCCAGACCGCGGGATCTATGAGTGCGCCTTATAGGCGAAAACTGGTTTTCTCATATAGGTAGCTGGTCTTGGGTAAAGGGTTGGCTTCACTGGGGCTGGGATCGACGCTTACACCGTGCAAGCCCTCAGGTGAGCCTCTGCGGAAACCAAAAAGGAGAGTGTGGATGTTCGGGTTAGTCGGGATTGCCGCCCTTCTGGGGCTAATGTTCTTTTTGGAGCTTCCCGTGGGACTTGCTATGGGTGTAGTGGGTCTGGGAGGCCTTTGGTACCTTCTCACTCCAGAGGCAGCTTTCTCAACTGTGGCCACTGAGATTTGGGGAACGTTTTCCTCATATGGATTGAGCGTGATCCCCCTTTTTGTGTGGATGGGGCAAATATGTTTTTATTCTGGCGTCAACGAAAAACTGTACAGTACGGCATACACGTGGATGGGGCGCACAAGAGGCGGATTGGCCATGTCGACCATCATGGCCTGCGCCGGTTTCGCAGCGATCTGCGGTTCTAATACGGCTACAGCAGCTACAATGACCGCCGTGGCCCTTCCCGAGATGAAGAGGCACGGATATGAGCCCGCGCTCATGACCGGAAGCATCGCGTGTGGCTCAACCCTTGGAGTGGTCATCCCACCAAGTGTGGTGCTGATTGTTTATGGCATTTACACGGAGCAATCCATAGGGAAGTTGTTCTGGGCGAGCACGTGCCCAGGCATCATAATGGCTTTTCTGTTCTGTGTAGTCGTATATATCATGTGTCTCATTGGCCCTCAAAGGGGCCCAGCAGGACCAAGAACGACGTTGCTTCAAAAAATAAAGGCGCTGCCAGGCGCGTTCGAGGTTGCTCTACTTTTTGGGCTGGTCATGGCTGGACTTCTTTTCGGAGTGTACACACCTACTGAGGCTGGTGCTGCAGGAGCAGTTATGGCCCTGGCTCTAGCTTTGATCCGGAGGAAACTCACGTGGAAAGGATTCGTTTCCTCGATAATTGACACTTTGAGAGTCACCTGTATGATCATCTTGATTGTGGCGGGAGCCGTAATTTTCGGTCGATTCCTTACTGTAAGCGGTCTTCCATTTCAAGTTTCTGACCTTGCATCACAGTTACCTGTCCAGCCCTGGGCGATAATGGCCGTTATCCTTCTTTGTTACGCCATTGCGGGATGTGTCATGGATGCCTTGGGGTTCCTTCTGGTATCCATACCGATCTTCTTCCCCCTCGCAATGAAGCTGGGTTACGATCCAATCTGGTTCGGAGTAATCATAAACGTTGTTACCACCTTGGGCGCAGTAACGCCACCGGTAGGGATAAGCGCTTACGTGGTATCAGGAATGAGCGATGGAATCCCGCTGGCGACTGTTTTCAGAGGGGTCTTATGGTTTATCCCTGTATATATAATTACAATGGCTCTTCTGGTCCTCTATCCCCAGATTGCTTTGTGGCTTCCAAGTTTTGTCAGGTAGAGCTGTACGCCATATGGACCCCTGGTTTCCCCATACTGTTCAGCATTGCTAATTACTCATGATCAGATGACTGTCTAAGGCTAAGACGATAAGAAATAAACCTCTCCCAATGATAGGCAAACCACCAGCACGAGCTATTTGTTCAAGTGGGTCGAAGAGATTTGCAGTCGGATTTGCATGATATTGACATCACTTAAGCGACGTGGTTGTATTTTCAGAGAGTTGCTAATGATTATTGTGTGGTACCGAAGCTCCGGCGTATGATTGCCGTTAGCTTTTGAAAGGGTGAAAGTGAGCGGCCAGGATAATCATTTTCCATGTGGAGACGATTCAAATGGATAAAGATACAGGCGCCGTGGATGCGCAGAATACCGGGACCAGTTTCGAGTTGAAGAGTTCCATCAAATCCTTAACCGAGGGTGAGTCAAGGTTCCGGCAGATAATGGGCATGCTCTTCGACGGTATATTGATCCTCCAGAACGGAGTGATCATCGAAACTAATCACGGCCTTCTTTCCATGACAGGTTACGAAGCTTCGGAACTAATAGGTCAGGAGATCGAAGGACTCGATGGTTGGAAAGATCTGGGTAAAGCTCTGGCGGCAGTTTCCGATGAATCCATATCATTCGAATCGTTGTTGCCTCGGAAAAGTTCTCGTCCCGTGTATGCGACGGTCAGAGCTGTACTTACATCCCAAGATCCAATTGTCGTTATTGCTGTATTCGCTGGAATGACTGAAGATCAGCCAGCCTCTGTTTCTCTCCTCAGAAGCGCTGAACGTTATCGCTCTCTATTCGAGGCAGTTCCGGACCTGGTTTTCACAAAGGACCGAAATCTGAGATTTTCGGAAGTCAATCCTGCTATGGAAAAAGTCTTGGGACTGTCGGCATCCGAGATCGTCGGTCGCACGTCCGAAGAAATCTACGGCAAGGAAGCCGGAGAGCGAATTCGAGCCTGGGATTTTCGTGTTCTCTCGGGTGAGATGATTGAGGAAGAACACACAGTGCCGGTGAAGGGTGAGAAGCTTACTTTCCACGAGGTTCGAGTGCCGATCAGAAATAGCGCCGGCAAGATAACTGGAGTCTGCGGAATTGGGCGAGATATTTCGGAACGACGCTCAGCGATGGCTAAACCGGATATTACCCTGTCCGGCTATCGCTCCAGAGCTATGAAAGAAACCATGGAGTTGGCCGGACAGGCCGCAGCTACGGACAGTATCGTTCTACTGCTTGGAGAAAGCGGTTCAGGAAAGGACCATCTTGCCAGATGGGTACATGAACATTCGGCGCGATCTGGCAGCCCTTACCTCAGTATTAACTGCGCGGCGGTTCCGCAGGATTTGGCAGAATCCGAACTCTTTGGCTACGAGTCAGGAGCTTTTACTGGGGCCAGGAATCGGAAGAAAGGGTTGCTCGAACTGGCAGAAGGCGGCACTCTGCTGTTGAATGAAATAGCGGAACTGTCACCGTCGCTGCAGTCCAAGCTGTTAAGTTTCCTAGATTCAAGGTCCTTTCTCAGACTTGGCGGTCAAAAGACTGTCCACGTTGACGCTCGTATTCTAGCAGCCACTCATAGAGAGCTTGAAGCGGAAGTTGAGGCAGGACATTTTTCAAAGCCACTCTTTTACAGGTTGAACGTATTCCCAATAAGGGTGCCTCCTCTTCGTGAACGAATTGAGGACATCCCTCAACTGTCCCGCGAACTGATCGCCAAGGTGGGGGCCGAGATGAATCTTTCAAGAACCCCTGCGCTGGATTCTGAATCCTTCAAATGCCTGATGGGGCATTCTTGGCCTGGCAATGTGAGAGAGCTGAGAAATGTGCTCGAAAAGGGATTGATATTATGGCAGAGCGGAAAATTGAAATTGAGTCTACCGGCCGCTGAGCTAAACGTGGATGAGCACTCACTGCAGATTCCGCTGCCACAAGGGAAGAAATTAAGAGCATTGTCTAGAGAATTTCGGAGACTAGTCTGCGTCGATGCCGTTAGACGAAGCGGAGGAAACCGCACTGCCGCAGCTCGATCTCTAGGGCTGTCCAGGGATTCCTTGTATCGTAATCTTAAGAGCGATGCTCGTTCTCAAGAAGCGCAGGACGAGTTTAGGTCTTGACCGAAATCACCCATGTATTGCCGGAAGTTCTTGCGCTCGCGATATTGTGCGACGCTCACAACAGCTGCTCGTTCTGAGTTCTTGGTTGCTCTAACCACTTTCAAACCGGGAGAAGCACAGCTGCCGTCCGATTTTTCTGACAGCGAATCAATTTCATCTTTGCCACAAATAACCCGGCCAACAATAGTAATGTAGATATCTTCGCGATGATTCGGATTTGTACTGGCGAGGTTTGCCTATTATCACCACATCTTCGCTGTAATGTTCTTCTGACATGCCTCTCTCATTCCCCGTGCTGTCTCTTTTATTCAATTGCGAGCAAAGTGGTGCCACTCATTTATATCAAGAGTCCTGCAAAATCCTCCTTATGTGATTATCGGCACAAAATTTGCTTGTGTTGGTGCTCTATCAAACCTAGGGCGGCTTGCTCAGCAAATGAATAACTTTCAGCGCCTGAAGCCATGAAACCATGAGCAAACGCCTGTCGAACTGATGGTCATGCTCAGAAAGCGATGGTGATCATGTCTGCAAGGGTGGGCCGACGACGAGATCCCCAATCGGAGAATCCCTTTATGGACAATTGAGCCCTGGAGGTGGGTTTATGGAAACCATCAAGGTTAAGGATTGGATGGCGCCGCTCGATGGGTGCGCTGCTTTATCGGAAGATGCCACTCTGTATGAAGCGATATTAGCCTTAGAGACAGCGAAAGAGAGATACGACGTGACAGGATACACGCTCCCTCCCGTGATCGTCCTTGAAAAAAGTGGCCGAGTGATCGGAAAACTCAGCCAGTTGGATATATTGAGATGCCTTGAACCAAAATATGCGGAGATGGGAGACCTGAAAAAGATAGCCGGATATGGACTAAGCTCAGACCTCTTGAGGTCCATGATCGATAGGTACGAGCTATGGGAAGCCCCGTTGAATGAGATTTGCCGTAAGGCTTCTGGTATGCGAATTGGAGATATCACAAGCCCGCCGTTGGCCGGAGAATTCATTGAAGCAGAAGCATCTATAAATCAAGCACTCCACCAACTGATCATCGGGCAGGATCAATCACTGATCGTAACTTCAAAGGGCAAAACCGTAGGTATCTTATTACTCTGTGATGTGTTTCAGAAAGTCGGCGAGCAAATAAGAGCTTTCAAGCAATGATCCATACGGATCTCGCAACATCTGGTGAGAGAAACACCTATCACGGCGACCGTTATGACACTGTCAATGGTCATAAACGTGATCATTACTCAATTTGCCAGTATCGGCATCTTCATGTTGCATTCCGGCAGGCTTTATTCTCATGATGTTGTGGGATTAGCACAGAGGTTCTCTGGCAATCATGGGATTCCGGCGGAATTCAGCTCCGATGCTAGGCATGCTTTGGGCAGAGCTGATTCCAAGGGATGATTGGCGTTCATGAAAGGATGGATTATGAGGCATACTCGATGGATTCTCATAGCGACAATGTTCATCGTCTTTATCTTTGTGGGGGACAGTTGGTGTGAAAAAACAGATTCGCTCTCAGGCCTGTTAGTATTGCAGGGCAAGGTGCTGGACTCTGCTGGAAATCCGCTATCGGACGCTAACGTGTTCCCATACCTGGATGGGAAAGCATTTATTCCGCGATTTCATGGGCCAGAGGGACACAAAGGGTTGACCACCGGAAATAATGGGCTCTTCATGATAGAGATTCCGGCTCCGCCGGACCAGATCAAAGATGGAAAATGGTCTGTTAAGATCACTAGGCCGAGTTTCAAGCCGTCAAGCGTAATTCCGCTGAACAAGCTTCATGATGAAGGATCGAACCAAGAAGGCACCCAACGTTTTTTGGCCACCACCACGATCTCTCTTGAGCGATACCAAGGTACTGCCTTTTGGATTGCCCTCATAGTATTCGCTGCAGTGTATATCCTGATCGTGTTCGAGATTCTTCACAGGACCCTGGCCGCTTTTCTCGGCGCAATGGCGCTTTTGGTCATAACTCATACCCTTGGGAATTTCGACGACGCCTACAAGATACTGACGTATGAACAAGCTCTACGTAGCGTAGACTGGAACGTGATTTTCCTTTTGATGGGCATGATGATCATTGTAGGTGTATTGAAGCCCTCGGGGGTATTCCAGTGGCTGGCCTACAAATCTTTTCAAGTGGCAAGGGGCAAGATCTTTCTCCTCTCATCAGTCCTTTGCGTTGTCACGGCTGTCTTGAGCGCTTTTCTCGACAACGTGACCACGATGCTGCTCCTGACTCCAGTCACTATGGAGATCGCTCTAGTACTGGGCGTGTCCCCGTTTGTGTTTCTCTTGCCTGAAGTCGTTGCTTCGAATTTCGGGGGCACCGCAACCCTGATCGGCGATCCGCCTAATATCATGATCGGTTCGTACGCCGGGTTGACGTTCAACGATTTCGTGATCAATTTGACCCCGGTCGTAATAGTAGTGTTGATCACTCAAATTCTTTACAACAAAATGATTTATGGACGCCAATACCATGAGGCAAAAGTGGATGATGCCCCCAAGATGATCTCGTTCCTGAAGGAGAAATACCCCATCACGGATCACCGGGTCTTGACTGTCGGAGGAAGCGTGCTTCTGGGCGTGATCGTGCTCTTCGTTCTTCACGGGGTGTTTCATATGGAGGTCAGCGTGGCAGCCCTTTTTGGGGCAGCGTTGATAATCCTGCTCAACAGAATGGATATTGTCGAGTTGTTGGAAAAGGAAATCGAGTGGCCATCTCTCGTCTTCTTCATAATGCTGTTTATCGTCGTGGGTGGCGCGGAACAGGCAGGGATTTTGCAAGCAATTGCCGACTGGATACTGAAAGTGTGTCAGGGGAACCTGACAATTGCGGTGCTCATCATTCTTTGGGTCTCCGGAATTGCCTCGGCCATTGTAGATAACATTCCTTTTACCGCAACTATGCTTCCGGTCACGGCTTTTCTAGGCAAGACGATTCCAGGTGCCGAGACCGGTGTCCTTTGGTGGGCTTTAGCTTTGGGTGCGTGTTTTGGAGGCAATGGCACCATAATAGGAGCGTCCGCGAATGTCGTAACCACTGGAATGGCCGAAAAAGCCGGTTACAAGATAAGCTTCTATCAGTATCTAAAGGAAGCGGCGCCAATTACGATTTTGAGCCTAGTCGCCTCGTCGATATTCCTGCTGGTCCGCTACTAGGGACGAGCACCTAAGAACCCAAAAGTCCACACTCCGCGTGCTCAATCATATCAAGAAAGAGGTTCCAACATGCCGCATTCAGTGACTGTATCAAAACTTATGATTCCGAGAAATGAATGGCCACAGCTCAGAGCTGAGACCACGATTGGGGATGCACTCAAGGTGTTACGGATCGTTAACGAAGATAGGATGCTGGAGCATGGTCACTCCACTCCTCTTGTCCTCGATGACAACTATGATCTCCTGGGATTCGTCCATCTGGCAGACCTCTTAAAGAGTGTCCGGCACTTGTGCCTGCAACCCGACCGACCGTGCGAGTTGGACAAGGCCACAACGCCCCTCAGAGAGTTGGTCGTACCTTTTGCGGGAACAGTGGCAGAGAACGATAGTATCCTTAGAGCCCTGGACATCATGATGGACCACTGCGTGTCCTTGGTGCCGGTGATGGGAGAGGGAAAGCTAAAGGGGCTTGTCCAGCTGTCAGATATATTCAGCACGGTTGCCGCTCTGCTGTTTGACGTGCAAGACCTCGAAGAAAGGGGCCGACTTGTCAAACATTTCCACTGGTAAGTTTCCCAGGAACTCATGATGCACGAGACGCGAAGATCCCTTGCAAAAAAATGTATAGACATCCTGATAGACTACCGCTGGGTACTCGCAGGAATTTTGTTGGCTGCTACGGCTGTTCTCGCTTTGTTCGCCGGGGGTGTGACCCGTGATCCATCCATGAGATCAGGCATAGATACTACCTCCGGGGCTTATCAGCAGTATCAAAATTTTATGGACCACTTCGGCAACGAAGAGTTCATTCTCATTGTCCTCAATCTGGGCCGACAAGTAGGCGAACCGGAAGCCCTTAAAAGCGTGCAGGCCATCACCGGAGACCTGGAAAGCGTTGAGAAGGTTACCGAAGTGGTAAGTCTGGCGAATCTAAAAGTCTTTGGACAGCGCAAGGGGCTTTTCGGGGTCTATCCTGTTGTAAGCATGACGGACGGCCATCCCGGGCTCCCAACAGAAGAGGAGTGGAACAGTCTCCGAAAAGCGTTACCCGTCACGGATTTTCTCGTTTCCAAGGATCTCAAAACGGTAGGATTCCTCGTTCGCACTGAAGAAGCAGACAGATTTGAAATCCCAGTCATCGAGACGCTTCTGAATGAAGTCTCTTCCATAGTACAACGCCACATGTTGCCTGGTGGTCAGTATCGCATGGTAGGGCCTCAAGTTGTAAGGTTGGCCGTACACAGGTACAACCTTCAGACAGCGGTGGTTTTCGGTATACTTTGCTTGGTGATAGGAACCGCGGTTTCCTGGTACATATTCAAGACTGTAAGAGTCGCTATTATGACTTATGTAGTGGTGGGAATCGTGGTGGTATGGATATTGCCTTCATGTCCCTGTGCGAGATCCCGTTGACATCGACCACGGCGCTCTCTTTTGGGCTGGTACTCGTTGTAAGTCTGGCTACAAGCATACGCATAGTGACTCATTTTAACGAACGTTACCAGATCGTGCACCATCGCGCAGAGGCAATGCGGCAGGCCCTTGGCGTGGTTTTGGTCCCGTGCTTGATATGCTCTACAACTACAGCTGTCGGGTTCGGAACCACAATGGTTTCTTCTATACCGATGGTATTTCAATTGGGGCTTGTGATGTCCCTGGGGGTGATGCTCTCTTTTGTCGTGTCAATCCTTGTGGCAACAGCGCTGCTCACCTCAATGAGACCGCTCAATCCGAACTCGTACCAGCGAATGGCCGGCGACTGGCTGGCAAGAACCCTCAGACGAATGGAAGATACCATATTTAATCATTATCGCTTCGTCACAGCAGTGGGACTGATCTTCACGACGGTAATGGTTGCGGGCATCCCTTTTGTTAAAAGTGACACACAGATCCTGAGGATGCTTTCAGCATCCACTCAAGAAATAAAGGATCTTGGATTTGTCGAGGAGCAACTTACCTCTGTGCACTCCTTGGAGCTGCTCATAGATGCCCCAAACGGAACATTCAAGAGTTCGGAGGTCTGGAAAAAAGCGGCAGAGCTGGACGGAAAGCTTCGCACGATTCCGGAGGTAGTGGCTAATGATTCATTGTTGCCCCTTTTGGAGTACTTGCAGAGCTTGCTAGGAGATTCTCACGGGTCCGAGAACAACCTCTTTTCAAATCCGGCGCTTCTGCCTCAGCTTCTTATGCTTACATCAATGAGCAGTGAGGGAAGGAGGCTGACCGGTCGATACTTGGACGATGGCTTCGGCAGATTGCACATGTCCGTTCGGATCAAGAACTCGCCTTCCGTTCCGATCGCGGACACCATAGATGCCGTGCGCTCGACCGCAGAATCGGTCATGGAAGGTCATGGGCGAATTATAGTCACCGGAGATATTTCCGTCTTTGCTGCTCAGTCCTCGGCCCTAATCAGATCACAGATTAAATCTCTGGCACTCGCATTCATCCTCATCACCGGGTTGTTGATTGTGAACTTGAGATCTGTAAGGCTGGGGCTCGTAAGCCTTATTCCGAACATTCCTCCCGTAGCGCTCATCTTCGGTATTATGGGCTGGACGGGGATTTCTCTTGATAGCGTTACTGTTTTTGCCGCATCGGTGGCCCTAGGCCTTGCCGTAGACGACACCGTCCATTTCTTGACCCAATTGAAATTGGAAATGAGAACTCAACGAGAAAAAGGGTCAATTCAAATTTGTGTCCGCAGAGCCTTTGATATTACGGCAAAAGCCATGTTGTCCACGTCAGCGGTTCTTTTCTTCGGATTTCTGGTCCTTGTCATATCGCCTTTTCGTCCCGTCGTATCGTTCGGAATTCTCGGCGCTGCTTCCATACTCACTGCACTCATGGCTGACGTGATTTTCATGCCTTCGGTCATTTTGGCATCTCCAACAGTGAGAAGGATTATTAGCAGTGAAATGTCGGGTTCGAGATGACTGACGGTTCATGAGCATAGGTTCGTGGCAATCAATAGACGTTGCTACGGCAGATGCCGTCAAGAAAAGCGCAGGAGATGCGCGAGGACCAGATTTTTTCGCGGGTGATGGCTTTTCGTCGGGAGATCGAGTCGCTCCCGTGATCCGGCAGCGAAAAGGCGGATGGAAATTCTAACCTGTTATAACAAGAAGACATCAATTATTCCTAGAAAAACTGAGCTCCGATGCCGCTCTTTTTAATCGTTGGTAAAGATAACATATTCTGGTAGATCACAGAATGCAATTCACTCCGCGGAGGAACCGATCAGAGGCGGGCCTTCATCCGTGGCAGGCGCAACTTAAACAAAGGACGCCGGCGTGCGCTATAAGCGACCCCGTATCTTAAGCCCCGTAGATATGCCAAGGTCGATTGGAGCCTCATTAATCGAAGCGTGGAGATAAGCCCGGATGCCCAGGCATTGCGGGCGAGTCTTGCCTCGGGCCAGTTCGTGGTTTCTGCAAGCCTCGATCCGCTCGAAATTTGATGCGAGGCGTCTAATCCCTCTCCACTCAATTCCTGTACAAACTGAACCATCTCGGGCTGTGATCCTGTCCAGAAGGACCAACTGCCGTCCCGATCTCTTGAACAGGAGTAGGGTCTCAGGTGCGGCGGGTTCGCCCTGCCTCTGGCCCCGGCTCAGGAAGCCGGCTGGCGTGACTAGCGCCTGTTGCGCCATGTGGTTGGGCTCATTATATGCGTGCCGATATACATACCATGCGCCTAATGTCCGATCAACGTACAGCATACGGACCAACTCACTCAAACAGTTCCACTTGCGAATTACCGCCGCGCGTTTATGCGAACAGTCGACATCCAGAAACAGAAAATTGGTGTCGGGTTTCACAGCGGGAACACGAGTGACCAGATTTCTTATGAGACTATTTCGTATCTCTGCCGCCTCTCTCCAGTCTTGGCTCAATCCGGCGTGAAAGACTGCCAGAAGACCTATGACAACCAGGGCAGCCATCTTTCCAACTCTCTTTGCCGCTGGCTTCCTCAACCCGCTCAATCCGACGGCCAGCAAAATGGCCACGCCAAAGGAACCAGAGGAATAGATCCTGCTCGCCCAAGTGAAATTAAACCACGAGAGGTCGTCCTGCGGCAGCAGCCCCAATTTTGCCACCAGCGTATCAATCAGTCGTGGGTTGAAACTTCCGTATCCGGCCAGCTGGTAAGGTAACATCCCCAGCAGAATATCCCTACGCCGAGTATGATAATATACCATATGGACCCCTGCTCGAATCGAGCCTCCGGCAACATCTCCGCTTCAGCCTGTCCTCTTCTCGCAACAAAGAACAGACCGGCGGTCCCCAGCACCACCAGAAAGCCTGCCAGAAGCGCCCACCGATCCGCAGATATGGACGTAAACGGCGCAAGCAGATAGAACGGAAGCAGCGCCAGATACGACCACAGCAGTTCCGGGGGCGGCAAGAGATGACTTTGTCCAACGGCCCCGCCTTTAAGGATAAATAATCTGCACGCCACAGCCGCGGCAAACGCAGTCACGATCCCCACGCAGAGCTTGATCACGAATGCCCGGTCAGAAGAGCGGTCGCAACAGCAACGGTGGACAGGCCACACCAGCATCGGCGCCACGAAGATGAGGAAACTGGGCGCCTCATAGGTGAGAAATGAACCCATATACAAAAACAAAGGCAGAGCCAGTCCGTGCCACCGCGACGCTTTCTGCGCCCACCGCTGGAACATGATTACTGAAGCCCAAAACAACAACATACTCAGCCGCGAATTGTCGGTGAACAAAACGTAAGTGAGGCATGACACGGGAGGCAAGAAAAACGCTAACAACACGGCCATCGAAACACAGGTCGGCCGACCGGGAAAAGCGCGATCCAGTGACACCCCCATTAGAACCGCGGCACCAGCCAGAAGCAGCAGCGAACATAAATGAAAGGCGACTTTATTGAAGCCGAAAAGCTCGAACAGACTGATCCAGTAAAATCCTTCTATCGGTCTCAGAAATTTGCGTGCATAGAGAATCAGCGAATTGGAAAAGTTGTTCCAGTAAGGAAATGAAAGTACCGACCAGTCGTCACCGTTGAAGCCGATATCACCCGTGATCGCAGTGACCAGAATGCAGTAGAGGCCCGAGCCCTCCCGCCAAAAACCATAAATATGATTTACCGAATTCAGGTTGTTCAGTGGGCACAGTTCGGAATCCCCCGCTCCGGCTGTAAGATCGATGATCGAGCGCTACACTTTCGGAGACACACTTCAGGTATAGCAGACCTGAAATTTCATGGAAAGGCCAAATTTGATATACGTCAATAACATCAATGTCCTAGAGAATTTGAGAAATTCACAAATCTCGCCGTCCTAATCATTCTCAAGATAAATCCGTCACGCGAATTTCTATTAGCTCATATAGATCCAGAGTGCCTTCCAATCCCTTGAGGCAAGCTTCACACTTTGGCCCCACCACCAATAGATCTGACAAAAGCTCGTAAGTTCTCCCGGAGATCATGGTCTTGCCCCCTTGGGCGAATGACTGAATCCGGTCGGTCTCGTTAACGGCAGATCCGACAATACCGTATTTAGCCCTTGCCTCAGAACCTATGTTTCCGACAACCACCTCTCCGCTATGAATTCCTATTCCCATTGAGAGAGCAGGCAGACCGTCTCGCAGGTTTTGTTCGGAGACCAATGCGAGTTCGCGTTGCATTTCGATCGCGCATTTGACGGCGTTGGCAGCAGCCACACGAATATCAGGCTCTATTCCGTTGAAAAAGACCAGGATGGAATCGCCGTAAAAATCTACTATGATTCCTCTATATTTTTCAATGGTTGGGATCATTCGTGAGAAGAATCTGTTCAGGAGTCCAATCACCTGTTTAGGTTGAAGCTTCTTGGCTATTGGGGTAAATCCGCGGAGGTCGGCCATGAGAATGGTGACTTCATGCTGCTCGCCTCCAAGATGCAGGGCTTCCGGCCTGTTCATCAGCGTCTGCGCAATTTTCTTATCAACGTAACGGCCGAAAAGCTGCTCGATCAGGTCTCTTTGTTTGAGTCCCGATACCATTCTATTGAATCTCCTTTTCAGCTGGCCAATTTCATCAGAACGACTCTCGCTCAATTTCACTGTATAATCACCCTGTTCCACTCTTTCCGCTGCTTCAGCTATTTCACCTATGGAATTGGCCACCGGCTTTGTGTTCATCCTGATGAGAAGCCCTACGAAGATTACGCTCACCAGAACCGCTGACAGGTAGCTGTATCTGAACCACAAGACAGGCGCCAATATGGAATTCTTTTTCGAAGATAGTATGAGATACCACGGTGTTGTAGGGATCCTATAATAGCCCATTATGATATCTGCTTGAGATCCTTGCCCGAATACGGTACCGGCATCCTGTTTTTTTATCTCCTTTAGAACCTCTGTCTCCAAGGCTCGACCTGTTTGCCCCAATCTTTTCGGCCAATTCTGCGAGCGGTCGGTATGAGCCAGATAAGTTCCGTCGGAAGCGACCAGGCATGCGAAGCTGCCATGCCAGGGGCTCATGTGGAGCAGGTGTTCTACAAGATAATCCAGACTAACGGTGACGCTCAGTTCCTTAGATGAAGTCTTTTTTGTAGCTGGGAAAACCGTTTCCAGCACGAGATAACCCTTCTCCGGGTTTACGTCTATCCTAATGGGCTTCATGGCGGAGGGCAAAACGTCGTGCAGGCCGTGTAATTCTTCTGAGCGTGCGCCAAACCCTGGGGGACTTTTACTCTGCAAGTTCGAGGCAATGTTCCCGTTCACATCCGGCGTGGTCGATGCCTTGCTCCCAACGGCAGTCCGACCCGCAGAAACAGTTTTAAGATCCGCGGCCATGACTCCTTTCTGATTTCTCAATTCTTGGATTAAAAACGACTGCGTAGGATCTCCGGATTTTTCCGACAAAGCGATCAGCTCCATCATTTCACGTTTCTCATCGAGTCTCATACGTATCTGGTGAGCCGTTTTTTCAAGACTTAGTTTTGTCGTGAGATTCCACTGGTCGAGCAAGAAAGAGCGGGCGTATAGGAAAGATGCTAAACCGAGAATCAAGAGAACGAAGACAACTGGTAAAAGGAGGAGGACGAAAAATCTTTTTTGCAGCGAAAAAACCATGACTGCTCCTTCCCCCCTTGCAGGGATGAATAACCAAAGATCTATGCGAAAGATCAACAAGTCTCACAAGAAGAGCTTCCGAAGAGGCTCGAAGATCCATTCCGCCGAATTTTCTGATTATTAACATAATCATGCTCGCGCTGACTTGAAAACAAAGGGGTGCGCCCATTTGTCTATGCCACGATGACTCAGGCCCCGAATTGCGGCTTTGACTTGGCCACTCGGACAGCCGATATCCTAGAAAAGGAACCGCGAATAGAGGGGACTTGTCTCAATGAGCAGAATGCGTGAACGGGGGCGTGGTCACTTAGAGACAAAATAATCCGCGCAGAATTAGATTTGACTATGCCTTCCCTTGCACGATTCAAGGAGCAGGTCAGCAATGCCTATCGGACAGCATTATGGTTGGATGCATGACATGATGGGCTGGGGCATGTGGATGACCCCATGGGGATTGATATTAGTTGTCATTCTCGTGGTGATCCTCATTTATGCGCTCGCTGGCCGAGCAGGAATGCGACCCTCCGAGCCGTCAAGAGGATCGCACCGGGAAGAAAAGCGGGATTTGGAAACCCCTATGGACATTCTGAAGAAGCGCTACGCCAGTGGCGAAATCTCCCGAGAGGATTTTGAGCGGATGAAAAAAGACCTTTCGAGCTGAAAAGATCCTCAAGTTCGTGCTTGCGTGGTTACGTGGTTAGGAAAGCGACCTGAGGACGCTGTCTTCTAAAAGATTTCCAGACCACAGGAGGCTCAACATGATTGAAATAATGCCTGAATCAAACGGATCTGCGCTGGCCCTCAAGGCCAGCGGCAAACTAACTGACGCTGACTACAAGGAAGTGCTGATCCCGAGAATTGAAGAAATTATCAAACGTTCAGTTAAAGCCAAGGTTCTGCTGTACTTACCCCGAGACTTTACCGGATGGGAAGCCCACGCCATGTGGGACGACGCCAGCTTCGGACTCCGGCACAGGAACGACTTCGAGAAATTAGCCGTTGTAGGCGGAGCCAAATGGGTCGAGTGGGCCACAAAGATTGCCTCGCACTTCATGGAGGGCGAGGTCAAAGCCTTTGGCGAAGAGCGGCTTCAGGAGGCTCTGGACTGGATTCGTGTTTGACCTGGGATTCTTCGTCAGATATTTGCGTTTACTGAGGAATATTTGTACAACACAAAGATACATATACATTTATGAAAATGGTCATCCCCAGCTCAGGCAGGCTCTTTCTTGGAGCAAGCGCCCAGAAGCCCTTTATTCATGATCGTCGACCGCGCGGGATCAGTGGGTTCAATTACAATCACTTACGAAGATGCCGTACTCCTTAACTCTGAATAGAGAGCCGCGACTTAGGGCGACAGTATGGATCAAGACGACCCACGAGGTCGATCATCCTTTTTTGGTTTGCAAAGGCAGGACTTTTCCATGTTCGCGACGCGTACAAATGCTGGATCGCTGGACTATGTTTCAGCCCTCTCGGCGATCCCAGTCCCAGCCCATGGGCAACTACCATCGCTTGTTTCTCACTCGGCAGGCTCGCACAGACGATGGACATACGAAAACTCAACCACGCACCGTGTGGTAGGCGGGGCATGAATCGGATTGGTTGCGATAGCGCTACTATGCCCGAAGATGCTGGGGGAACCTCTTGCAGGAAGTTCCCCCCATCTGCTAGTCGCTAAGTGGTTCTCACATGTTCTTCCAACAGCGATCGATATGGCGCTCATCGTACTTTTTGGTTAACAAGCTCACGATGACCGCCAGGATGAACGCGCATGGCATGCCCACCACGTTTTGATCAAGATACTGGAGCGACCACAGGAAGCTGTCTTTCGGAAAACCTGCCATGAGGTTCGGCACTCCGAAGAGACCCTTGCACAAGCCAACCTCCGCGGATTCCCTGGCATGGATGAAGAGCGCATACAAGGTGCTGATGGTAAAGCCTCCAACCATGCTCCATACAGCTCCTGCCCATGTCATCCCCTTCCAGAAGAGGCCCAGAACAAGAACCGGCAAGAAGGATGACGAACAGAGCCCCATGAAGAACGCTGTCGCGATGGCGATAATGCTCCCGGGAAGTACCCATGCCCAGAGCAGTGTCATAAGGATCGTTACCGCAACAGCGACACGAGTAACCATCAGGGTGTTGCCTCTGCCAAGGAGCGCCCTCTCGTAGAAATCCCTCCCAAGGGATGTTCCACCCGCGTGGTACTGCGCGCTCAGGGTCGACATTGCCGCTGCAAACATGGCGAGCATAAAAATAATCCCAAAGTAACTGGGCCACATCTTGTCAATGTACGCCGGAATGATCTTGTCGATGTTCCCGCCTGCGACAACGACTGAGATGGCCGGCGCTTTAGAGGTAACTCCGTCCTTAACCACGTCCATCATGGGCCCCAGGGCCTTGAAAAAGATCACGTTAGTGAGGGCGCCGACCACAAAGGCTACACCGGTCATGGCCAAAATAAAGACTCCACCGTACAAAACCGCACGCTTCAACTGGGCGTCCGTCTGCACTGTCATCATTCGAACCGAAAGCTGCGGTTGCGCGAGCACTCCGATGCCCACTCCCAGAACAATGGTCGAGTATACGGTCAGCCATGCCTGGCTCCAGAATGTGGCCCCCTGGGTCCATCCCAACATCCCCTGGGCCTTGAGACCTGCGGGATAGTACTTCACCATGTCGGTCAGCGCCTGATGGGCGCTTGTGAAGCCGCCTGCAAGGTAATACGTGCCGATCAGGAAAATCACCATTACCACGAACATGACGCAACCCTGAAACGCATCGGTATACATGACGGCTTTAAGCCCGCCCGTCAGCACGTATAAAGCGACGATAAATGTGCACAAGAGCAATGCCGTGGAATATGGGATGGTAAATATGACTTCCACCAGACGTGCCAGCCCGATAAGCACGGCTCCTGCATAGATTGGAAGGAACAGGAAGATGATGAGACCGGCAAAACCCTGCAGAAACGGAGAATTGTATCGCCTGCCGATCAATTCAGGGAATGTGTGGGCGTCCACTGCCAGACCAAGCCGGCGAATACGCCTGCCGAGCACAACCATGGCAATGAAGATGCCTACAAAGATGTTAAGAACTGTCAGCCACAATAGCGGGAAACCGAATAAAGCCGCGGCACCGCCAAACCCGATGATGGCTGAAGTGCTGATAAAGGTTGAGCCGTAGGACATGGACATGACGAACGCGCCCATAGACCTACCGGCGATGAGGTAATCTTTCCCGTCCTTGGTCTCTCTCCACCCTTTGTATCCAAGATACAAGGTGATTGCGATATAGAGAAGCGTCAGAACAACCTTGAGCAGAGTACCTGGAATCCATGCTACCTCCTAGAATCAAAAGCTGTAATAGATAATAAAATTAGGATGAGCCTCCACTATGGGGTTTGCTTCTCCATGTCTCGTTGTGATTTGTCCCAGTCCGTGTCTGCGTGTCTTTCCGCATCCTTGCCCTTTGCTTCCCAGAAGTACAGGGCATAGAGGACGCACCAGACTGCGCTGGCGATGCACAATAGATACGCGATAGCCAGTTCAACGCTAGCTATTCCAAACATAAGCACACCTCCTTGAATTAAAATTTTCTACGGACATCTCAACAAAAAAAGGCCCGACACCTCAGCCGTGCCAAACCAAGTTGATAACAATCAGTTCATCCCCTCTATGACGTGATGAACACCAGGTATTTGACCTCATGTATCAGCCGCGCTTAGGATAAGTCCTGGACGATATTCCGCCTCAATAGGGCTATTGGCCAAACAGGACCGGATTTCCGAACGTTGATAGTCCCCCGGATTTACAGATCCCTGCTATACGAAGACCCATGCTGCCGATGTTGTTCCTGCCGTGCCAAACGTATCCGGAAAACGCTGTCTTTTATCGTACCTTGATGTTGAAGTTTCTTTTCACGATCACGCCTTGAAACGTGACAAATTTCGGTGAGAATCATCTCTGCCCCCCGCTGCTACCGCCGTTGGTATCAGCCCGAAGGGCAAAGCTGATAATTTGGTGATCATCCCCCAACTGTCGCCACATGTCAAACGAATTTATTTGTACGTCCCTCTCCAAGCGATTTGCTCTATGACTCAGGTCCCGTTCCTATGGCATACGACAGGCACGCTCTTCAGAACAATTGCGCTTAGGCAGTGTTTGCGCTAAGACATTGACCAGCAACATCTGAGGCAGCTTCTATGAATCGAAAGTTAGGGAAATCCGGAAAACTTAGCTATCGACACTCTCCAAAACATGGGCATCTTACCGACCACAGATGGTCGAAGAAAGCCGGACTACCTCCCGGCTCCCTTGTGTATGTCGGAAGCAAAGGACCTGATAAGACGACGATTTCGGTAATCGATTACAATGAGAATCAATTTCAGCAGAAGAATATCAACAATGTTCAGGATCTCGCGGCCTATTTAGAAAGTCGCGAAACCACGTGGATAAGAGTTCAAGGGCTTCAGCAGACCGAAATTATTGAAGCCGTCGGCAACCTTTGCAAGGTACACCCCCTCTTTCTTGAAGATATCGTCAACACCAACCAACGCCCTAAGGCAGAAGATGCGGGGGACTATTTCTTCGTCATTATAAGAATAGTGAACTACGATGACGAAAGGGACTCAATCGCGACAGAGCAGTTGAGTTTCATTCTGGCTCCGAATTTTCTAATATCGTTTGAGGAGAAATCAGGGAAAATTTTCGATTCGGTTATGGAGCGGATCAAAGCGGGCAAAGGTCGGATCAGAAAAAGCGGGACAGATTATCTTGCCTATTGTCTGATTGATGTTGTGGTAGACAACTATTTCGGATTGCTGGAAAGGCTTGGAGAGAAAATAGAGTTGCTCGAGGAAGATCTGGTAACCAACCCTACGCCTGAGATTCTTAGCCAGATTCACAATTTGAAAATGGATATGATATTTCTGCGAAGATCGGTCTGGCCGTTGAGAGAGGTCATAAACACGCTCGCACTGGGCGAATCGAATCTGATAAAGGAGTCCTCTCGTGCTTATTTTCGAGATGTATACGATCATACGATTCACATAATAGACACTATGGAGACATATCGAGATATCGTGTCGGGAATGCTGGATATTTATCTTTCGAGTATCAGCTACAAATTAAACGAAATCATGAAAATCTTAACAATCCTCGCAACCATTTTTATTCCGTTAACCTGGATAGCCGGTTGGTACGGAATGAATTTCAAACATATGCCCGAATTGGAATGGCGTTGGGGCTATCCAATGGTCATAGGTGTCTCAATAGCGGTTGTGGTGGGCCTGCTCTTGTTCTTCAGGCGAAAAGGATGGTTGTAATCGTGCGTCAGGAGCCTACCTATTGACTAATTTCTCCATTATTCATCGATACATATTCCGGGAAATCCTTGTTTCTTTTGTGTTTTGTTTTTCGGTGTTCCTTTTTTCCGGCATCATTGCCGGTTTTTTGCCGCTACTACAGAAAGGGATGGAAGCCGGTCTTGAGCTTACCCTGATATTATTTCAGGTTTTGATCAGTGCTCTGCCCAGCACGCTCGTTACAGTATTGCCTCTGTCGATCACAATCGGGATTCTGCTCGGGCTGGGCCGAATGGCATCTGATAATGAAATCGCGGCAATCAGGTCGTCCGGAATCTCAATTTGGCGTTTGCTTCCGCCTGTATTGCTGCTCGGTTTTATTGGATTTCTATTAAGCCTCCTTTCCACGCTGGTCCTAATACCGAAGGGTATTTCGGAAGGTCGAAAACTGCTTAACGAGGCCGCGACAAAAAGGGCCGACGCGGGAATAGACGAGCGAACCTTTTTTGATTCTTTAAAAAATCTGGTTGTGTATGTAGAGAAAAAGGATCCTGCGACTGGACTACTGTACCGTGTCTTTATCAAAGAATCATCACAACCTGACGAGATCCAAACGATAATAGCCCAATCCGGCCAGGTCAAGACCGATCCCGAACGCACAGCATTGATTCTCAATCTGCGCAATGGCACGATTATTCGGGAAGACAGAAATGGAGACGCAACCGGGTCCCTGGCTTTTGAAACCTACCAATTTCGATACCCTCTGGATAAAGCAAAGTTGGAAAATTCGAACACCACATTTGAAGAGCTTTCAATAGAGGAGATTCGCCAGCGGATCAGGGACTTAATCACTGAAGACATCAAAGATTTGGCGGGGATAGAAAATTACCGGCACCGGGTAGAAATTATTTCGGAAATTCTAATTACCCAGCGATTCATTCATCCGCTTGCGTGTATTGCGCTCGCTTTGGCGGCATTTCCACTGGGAACTCTTTATCTTGGAAAAAGCCGACTCAATAATGTTTCCATAGGGATGATAGCGGTTTTTCTCTATTATGGATTTACCCTGGCTACGGAAAGGATGGCTAGGTCCGATCTGGCTCCCGCTCAAATGGTCTTGCCTTTGCCTCCGTTGATTTTCATCCTGATTTCAGGTTATCTTACCAGGTGCGTGGATTTGGAAAGAGTGCCCGGGTTTATCAGCCAATTTTTTAAATATATTTCAAGACTACGGGCGAAGATTCGCTAACAAGCAGTGGATTTTTATAACTCTTTTTTCAGAGACATTGCTGTACTGCGACTGACGCGAGCGCTTCGCGGCTGTATAATCCGCGATAATTATTGTTGATTTCGGCAGTTTCTTTTGATATACCGTACATAGAATTATACCGTCGCAATAACCTAATATAGAAAAGTAGTGGAAGTCGTTCCGCTGAAGATCCTTAATGAGATGAGGATTACAGTTTGGAACGTTTGAGGAACTTGCCCCCTTAAGGGCTTTCTTATTCAGCGATCCGTTCCGTTGCCGGCCGATCTGAACGGCATCGAGGATTCCATACCGAAATGCGACCAGTTGATAACGCTGAGTTGCCGGACAGTCTATCGGAGATCATGGATTTCTCCAGTTATGATCTTTGTACGACTGTAAGGCTGATTGTACTGAGTGGGGAAACCCGGACAGTACAGGTAACAAGAGGGAGCAAACAGGGCTCGATTTATATCAAAGGAGGCGAAATCTACGCAGCTGTCACGAATAGCTGCCAGGGAGATGAGGCTTTTTTCGAGATGCTTTCCTGGGATACTGCCAATCATGCTGATTATAATGAGATGGACGGCTCTGAAAGAAACATGAGGATCCCGACGAAGGTGCTTCTCGAAGTTATGAACAGCAGAACGCTGGAACCCTAATTTGGAATAAACTCGCAGGCAATCGTGCGGGAAGGAATTATAAAGAATCTTATAGCCCCCGCATTCCCGGAACAGCCTGTCTTATATTGCCTCGTAATTATGCACAATCTCCGGCCTGTGCTGAGCCACTTTCGTCAAGGCCATCAATTGCTAATTCATTAGAAGATTAGATATTTAGCTCGAGGAGCTGTATTTGACGAAACAAAGGATATTAATCCTAGAGAAATATTCGGATTTGAGCGGTTCTGTTGAGAAATATTTCGCTCAGAAGGAAGCGGATTATGAAATATTGGCGGTATACACAGTGCGCCAAGCGATTGAAGAAATGACAAATGATAATGCCGTCGGCCTCGCGATTTCAAAGCACGATGGATCGGACGGCATCGATGGACTTGAATTGCTACGGGAAATTCGGGAAGCTGGTTTGCCCGTTCGCACTCTGTTGCTAGCGGATCCTTCTCTGGAGGACGATCGCAATATGGCTCTCAGCTTGGGATGCGCCAGTTATTTGGTCAAGCCGGTTCCGGAGGAAAAGTTCTGCGATTTGGCCTTGAGCATGCTTCAACCGAATCAGGGTTTTGCCGGAAGAGTTGTCGGGATGAGGTTGGAAGATATCGTGCAAATGTTCTGCTATCGCAGAGACAGCACTCTGCTGACTGTATTCCATAATGGCTTCAAAGGCACGATTTACGTACATAATGGCGGAATCGTTCATTCCAGGTGCGGCTCGGTCACTGGAGTGGATGCGTTTTACGAAATTCTCGAGTGGGAATACGGGGAATTCCTTTCACAGGTAATTTTCGATGTTCCGGAAAAATCCATTTTTCTTGATTGGCAAAGCCTTCTAATGGAGGGCATTCGCCAGAAGGACGAAATTCGACATGCTCTGTCTCCGGTTCCCGATCTAAAAGTTGATAATGGCACCACGCCTTCCTTCTTTCTACAGGAATCAGGTTCGAAAATTGAATCCCACCCGGCGGAAGCGCCTGCCAGGCGGATCATGATCGTTGATGATTCGCGGTTTATACGAAAAATAGTTCAAGAAATAATCGAGTCTGATTCGGCCCTGAGTGTCGTTGGTTACGCAACCAACGGACAGGATGCTCTCGCCAAAATAGAAGAAATCAAACCGGATTTAATACTTCTTGACTGGGATATGCCGGTGATGAAGGGCAGTACGGCTCTCATGCACATCATGATAAAAACACCATGCCCGGTCATCATCCTAAGCAGCTTTGCAGGAGGCGTCGGGGTCAATCCTATCGATTTGTTGTGCCTCGGTGGAGTGGACTTCCTCCGGAAGCCTCAAAATAATTGGCGTCTTGATGGTCGTGCCGACGACTTGGTTCGGAGGGTTAAGGAAGCCAGTTCTATTAAATTCGGCCGGATCAGGCGGGTAAAGGTTCCGCCTCAGGTCAATCGAAATCATGATTCCGGGAATGATTCGCGTCCTGCGCAATTTTTGACTATCCTTGCCTCCTCTGTGGGTGGTTCCGCGGATTTGATTAGGCTGATCCCAAACTTACCGGCAGAGCTTCCTTCCGCTGTGATCGCAGTGCACGATATGCAACAGGAGGCGCTTCCCGCGTTTATCGACTACTTGGAAAGGCGCAGCCGAATCGAAGTTCAACCATTAAAGCCGGGGAACTGGTTGTCTCAGGGCGTCTGTTATGTCCACCCGGCAGCGATACCTATCGAACTCACGAGAGACGAGAACCGTATAGTTGTTCGAACCTGTGGGGCTCCTCAATCTTCGACTTTGGATGATCTGCTTATTTCGGCATCGAAGGTTTTGAAAGCGAATCTATTGTCCGTTTTGCTGTCAGGCGGTTCAGAGCAGGGAATTGAGGGATTCAGGGCGGTCCGTCGAGAAGGCGGAATTACTTTGGTGGAAGATCCGTCATCCAGCGCGAGTCCTCGAATGGCAGAAGCGGCCATAGGTCAGGACACTGTAGATCACATCGTGTCTGCCGAGTCATTGGCCGCAAGCATTGAAGAGTTAATTAGAAAATCTCAGGTCAAATTTTCGGCGACGCCGATAACAGGAGAGCTTCCATGGACGGTAGGAACCAAATAGCAAGGGCGATTCCGGAGCCGGAACAATCGATGCAGCTTATAAGCTTCTCTGTCGGTACCGAGCTTTTCGGAGTCGAGATCCTGGTAGTACAGGAAATCATTATGATGTCTACCATTACTGAGATCCCGAATGCGCCGGATTTTGTCGAAGGGGTGATTAATCTTCGGGGCAATATTATTCCAGTCCTGGACCTGAAAAGAAGACTTCGTTTGCGAAATTATAAGCCACCGGAAAACAAGTCCGGGACACGAATTCTGGTTGTCGAGATCGAAGGTGAAGTAACCGGCTTCATAGTGGATTCCGTTGCAAAGGTTTTGAGTGTGGCGTCTTCAAAAATCTTACCGCCGCCGGACATAGTGGTAGCAGGGGTTCAGAGCCAATATATCGATGGAGTCCTGCACATGGATACCGGTATTTTGGTACTGCTCGATTTCAAAAGGATACTGTCCCCTGAGGAGAAGGAAACTTTGAGCGCCATATCTCAGCGGAGCCCGACTGTATTGGAGCGGGCCTCAAGCTAAATTGCCAAGTTTACGAGAAGTTTAACATTTTTAGAGATAGATAAGAGACTCCAACAATATGCAACATTTAAAAAATTATAAGAAATTCCAGGAGGAAAGGACATGAAGATACCCTTAATACCCCGACTTTTGGGAAGCCTCAGGAACAAGCTCCTTATTTATTCTTTGATAATCATGATTGTTCCGTTCGGAGTCGCCGGCGTCCTCGCCTATTTGAGTTTTACCGGTCAAGCCAGAGAAGGCGCGATGCGGGAGACGGCTAACATAGCAAAAGCCTCGGCAGATATCATAACCGGCTTTATGAATGACCGCATAAACGATATCGTGGTTTGGGCCGACTTGAGATTGATGAAAGAGGCCATCGAAGTGGCCGAAGTCCGTGAGGACGCTTCTCAAGCTTTGAGAGAAGTTGTGAAAGCCTACGGATCGTATGATGCTTTCTTGCTGGCCGACTCAAAAGGCAATTGTGTCGCGTCCAGTTGGCCGGCACTCGTCGCCACAGATTTGTCAGGCAACGAAGCCTTTAAAGGAGCGAAAGAGGGGAAGCTGACCGTTATTGATTTTCACAAGTCTCCCATAGTGGAGCAGATCGATCCTGATTCTAAAGGATGGACGGTTACAGTTTCAGCGCCGGTCAAAGTGGGAACGAATGTGATCGGAACGATCATAGCTTACATCAAGTGGTCCAGCCTGGAACAACTCAGAAAAGCGATCCCGGTGGGTGTCACCGGATACGTTTACATGCTGGATAAGAATCAAAGGGTAATACTCTACCCAGATAAGCGTAATTATGGCCAAACCCCGACTCAAATGGGAGCACCAGTCGTGGAAGCTGCATTCAAGGAAAAAAGATCGTTCGTCTCCTATGAGTACAAGAATCCCACTACTGGCAAGGCTGACGATAAATATGTAAGCATAGTCTACCTTCGAGACAGCGGGAATTTCAAGAGCCTGGGATGGGGAGTGGCAGCAGGAGCTGACCGCGGCGAGTTGAGCCCGCGCTTGGGTGAAGTTATTCAAACAAATTCCATCGTGGCCCTTATCGCTTTGATCCTCGTCGCCATTGCGGCAATTATCACTTCAGGCAGGATCACCAGGCCGATGACACGTCTGTCCGAGACAATGGACCAGGTCGGCCAGAATTTGGACCTGACCATGCGTGCCCCTGTCCTTTCAACGGATGAAACGGGAAGAATCTCGGCCACATTTAATGATCTCCTGGAGAGATTGCAGGACGCTTTTGTGGGAATTCTCAAAGGCGTTGAACGTGTCCGCCAATCCTCGTCTCAGGTCAACGAAGCGGCCCAACGAATCGTGGTAAATGCTACTGCACAGGCGGAACGAGCCAAAAACGTGCTTGAGCGGGTCGGCGCCATGGGTGAAACGGCACGCGAAGTTTCCGGCAACGCTGAGGAAACGTTCAAAACCTCTTCCACAACGGCCGAGTCACTTCAGAAAATGGCGTCTGAAATTCAGGACGTCGCAAAAATCGCCGGTCAACAGGACCAGGCGAGTGTCGAAGGCGAATCGCTTATTGATTCGATGGGCGCCACGGCGCAGGAGGTTTCCGGAAAAGCCGGTGAGCAGTTCACTTCAGCCCAGCAAACAGCAGAAGCTGTTAGCCGTATGGCTCGAACGATCGGCGACATGACACAGAGCGCCACTGAGGCCTCGCGTCAGTCGGAATTGACCGACCGCTTTGCACGTCAGGGCGGGGATGCGGTCGATAAGGTCGTCGAAGGTATGAAAGGCATCGCAGATAGTGCGGAGCAGATCAATGAAATCATGGACGTTATTTCCTCAATTGCTGAACAAACCAACCTTCTCGCTTTGAATGCGGCCATCGAAGCTGCACGCGCCGGAGAGCACGGCAAAGGATTCGCAGTCGTCGCGGATGAAGTCCGAAAGCTGGCAGAACGAACAGCAGAATCTACTAATGAAATCGCTGACCTGATCAAATTGAGTAATAAAAGAGTTGAAGAAGGGCAAAGGTTGTCCACTACAAGTCGTGAAGCGCTTGCGCAGATTCAGGAAGCTGTCGCCAAAACCAACTCGCTCATTGCCGGGAATTTCTGAAGGAACCCTGCGCCAGAGCGATGACGCTAACAGGGTCCAACAAGCGATGACACAGCTTACAACGCTGGCTCAAGATATTACGAGCCTTACCGGCGAGCAGGCAAAGCGTAGGGAAAGGGCGGCAGGACTCATTACGGACATTAGAGGACTCAGCCGTACAATTTCTGTTCGAGCAAATTCCGAGGTGGAAGTTTCTTCGTCGGTTACTGCAGAAATGGGAGACGTTACTGCTCGCGCTGAAAACATCACGAGACTTACTGGGTTGCAGACAGAACGAGCAGCCGCCCTTCGTCAGATCATGACGGAAATGGCCGAAGTCGCTATGAATAATGCTCAGGGAGCCGCCGGAGCTTCCGAAACAACACGCGGGTTGGTGGAATTGTCCGAGGAATTGGGTGATCTCATCGGACAGTTCAGGGTCTCGCTGGAGGCTTGATTATCAGAAGTTAGAGACATTTGGTGACGCTATTTGGCGTTGTGTGAGGTGAATGATGGCTACTCGAGTCTTGGTGGTCGATGACTCGGGGTTCATGCGAAAGAGGATCTCGGAAGAACTTCTCGCCCATGGACATTCGGTAATAGGACAAGCAAAAAGCGGCAATGAGGCGGTTGAGATGTATAGGTCTCTTAAACCGGACATTGTCACTATGGATATCACCATGAGGGACATGGATGGTCTAACGGCGGCGAAACAGATTCTTGCTGAGGATCCCGATGCCAAAATCGTTTTCGTCACCATATTGCGGGATGAAAAAGTCAGCGCCGAAGCTCAAAAATTAGGCGCCGTCGGATTCATTAATAAGGCCGATCATCTCTCGATTTCTAAGTTCATAGAAGAAATGAAACGAAAAGAATAGACCAAATGGCGAGCCAAGCTGCCCCAAACCAAACAATCGCGACCGCTGCCGACGATGTGAGGCACGCGCCGAATTCGTTGAGGCTACTTTCCACGGTGGCCCGGAACAAATTTGTGCTGATCTGTTGTTTATTAGCTTTAATAGCACTGGCCGCCAACATAAAGTTGATAGTGGATTTCGACAGCGGGATTAACCCAAAAGAAAAAGGATATGAGCGATCTGTGGGAGAGCAAGCTTCCGATTCCGCCAACTTGGCCCATTTTGTTAAAGACTTCAAAACGAGATTATTCGTGCTTTTCGGGATTCTTGTCGTGTGCCTAGGGTCTATTCTCTATTTGTTTGTGACCAGGACTATTGTACCCTTGCACAAAATCACTTATGCTACTGATGCCATTGCGAAAGGAAATCTTAGTGTCACAGTGCCCGCGGGTACCAATAATGATATCGGGGCACTGGGCTCTGCTGTTAATGAATTGGCAGCAAATTTCCAGGAAATAGTTCTGCTTACAGGGACTGCGACCGGAAACTCGTTTGCGGCGATCGAGGAAATAGAAAAAGCCTTGAATGAGAAACGTTTGGTGCCTAGCGCTGAACTAGAGCAACAGGTGAGTTCTCTTAAACAGGACATGGAGATGCTCAGCAGCTTAACCAAAAACTTCAAATTCTACAAGGCTCGTTTCGAAGGTCGCAAGGTCGTGTCGTACGGCGATAAATCAGATAGCCCTGTGTGAGTCTATATGATTGCATTCAACGCAAAATGAGGCCGCACTGATTCCTGAACCGGACAGATTGTTCTTTCTTTTGCGGCCATGTAGTGAAAGGGAAGGGCCATGATAGACACCCAAATTCTTCAAGATTACTGCAATGAAGCTCGAGAGCTTCTTGAAGAAATGGACAGTAATCTTTTGCTGATTGAGCGCGAGGGCGCAAAACCGGAACTGCTCAACAATATCTTCCGCGAGGTGCACTGTATAAAAGGTTTCCTGCCCAATATATCGGCCTTGAGCGCTCCAGCACTCTGACGCACGGCATGGAGAGCCTTTTGGACAGACTCCGCGAGGGGATAATCGATTTTGATGCCAAGATCACGGATTTTCTTTTTCGCGCCAAAGATCTCGTTTCGGCCCTGGTCAATGAAGTCTCTGAAAATCATGTAGAAAAATCGGATATTTTGGGCCTGATGCAAGACCTGGAAGCCATTGTAGGAAGAACCGGCGAATATAGTCCCCAGACAGTGACGGATACAACTGACCAAAACGCTGCGCAGGATGGCGAAACTGAGCAGCCCGTGATTGTTGAAGGTTCTGAATCTCCGACATCTCCCCAATCCGGACCCGATGAGACGAGCACTGCATGGCAATTGGATGCCGCCGTCGAGGTAATCCCGGAAGAAACCTCTACAGCATCTGATACATCTGAAGCGGATGGTGTCGGTAATCAAGAATTCTTCAATCAGACGGCCATTGAGCAAACTGCTTCGCATCTACTCAACATTGCCTTGTATTTTGACGATCTCCAGGATGGTGTCCGACCAAGTGAAATACTTGATCCTCTTATTGATCTTCTCGGTAGGATCAAAGAATCATTTTCAGCAATAGGTATGTTAGAGGCTCATGAGGTCCTGGCAAGTATCGAAAATCGCGTCAATTTAATTGAGCCGGAAAAGGAGCGCCTTTCCGCGGAAGAAATTGATGAATTGCGCTCTCTATTGAACGCTCTCAGAGTTTATTATCCAGCGGAGCTTTTTCCTCTGTCCGAAAATGGGTTAATATCCGGGAACTCGGATGTTGCTATCGAATCCACATCAGAAATCTCTCCCTTTGTTCGAGAGCTGTCGGCCGTTCCAGGAGTGGATCCAGCCATAGCAGCAGAAATTGAGAAGGCCGGCTTCTCTTCGAAAGAGCGACTTCGCACAGCAAACTTCTCGACGTTGCTGAATATTCCCGGGATTTCGCGGTCCGCTGTCGAGGCAGTGCTCCAGTATGCAGGAGCGTTGTCCGATTCGTCCGAATCCCAATCCTCTCGACGCAAAACCCAGGAAATCTCGATGCTTGCCGATGTAGACGACGACCTTCTAAGAGAATTCGAGCAGGTCCTGGATGACGCTTTTGCGCCAACGGCAGAATTTAAGGTCGATATGGCATCTTTACACGGCGGTTTGGCGACCGATCTGTTGGAAGAAGTGGGCGCAATGGGAGAGGATGGTGACCGGGAAATAATAGAGATCTTTTTGGGCTACGGATATGAGGTGCTTGATAAGCTTCAATCGATTATCCCCAAAATAGCCCGCCACGCGGCCAACCGAAACGATATGGTCTCATGCGCGGACTGGATAAAATCCATTCGCTCGTCATCCGGTTATATGGACTATCGAAAGCTGGAGACATTTTTAGACAACTGGTACGAGAAAGTCCTCTGGGCCGCCGATCACCTTGAATCACTCTCAGATCAGGACATTCTGTTAATTCAGGAGAACCTTTGGAAATTTCAAGATTTCCTGCACGGCGTGGAAAAAGCTTTAAATCCGGAAGTCCATCCGGAAAAAACTGCTTTTGCTTCTGCTCAAAATCAGTTTGCAGGGGTGACATCGAATATAACCCAGCCAATTTCTCCCGCTGCCGCCCCGTTGGCCATGCAGCCCGCAGCGGTTACAAGCCAGACACAGGTACCCATACCGGAAGAGTTGCCTACGATTATGACACAGATAACTACACCTGCTATCTCTGACGTTAGCCCGGCGGGCGGGCCACGGCAGGATATATCCACTCCTCAGAAAGATCAGTCAGCAGAGTCTACCGCATTTCAGGAACTACTTATGGAAAGGGATTCCCACGAAAAGGCTGTCGTCAGAACAATGCGTGTCGACTCAAACAAAGTGGACACCCTCCTCAACCAGGTGGGAGAACTTGTTGTAAACCGGTCTTATGTAGAACGGTTATCTCAGAATCTAAAAGACTTTCATCGAGTATTGCTTTCGGTTGACCAAATTGGCAAAAAGGAAATACAGTCAGCCAGGGAACTGGCAACTAAGGTGAGTGAAGCGAGTGTTTCTCTAGGACGAGTCGCTAACGATATTCAAGAGGGCGTGATGAAGCTCCGGATGCTTCCGGTCGGCCAACTCTTTAATAGAATGCCACGGCTCATTAGAGATTTGTCTCGGCGGGTCGGCAAAGTAGTTAACCTTGAAGTTCACGGAGCCGATACAGAGGTCGACAAGCGGGTAATCGAACAGATTTATAATCCGTTGGTACACCTGGTGAGGAATGCGGTGGATCACGGGATCGAGGACCGCGAGACGCGTAAAATGCTGGGCAAAAAAGAACAGGGATTATTGACCTTGCGTGCATATTCTCAAGGCAGTCAGGTCATTGTGGATGTGGAGGATGATGGAAGAGGAATAGACACAGCGCTGGTGTTGGAAAGAGCTCTAGCCAGTGGACTGATAGATGCACAGGCGGCCAAAAACCTTTCTCAATATGAAATTTACAATTTACTGTTTTTACCTGGTTTTTCCACAAGCTCTGTCGTGACCCGTACCTCCGGTCGCGGAGTGGGAATGGACGTAGTCAAGAAGGATGTGGAAAAAATCAATGGACATGTTGAAATTGAATCATGGGAGAATAAGGGCACAAGAATTTCTATAAAAATTCCTTTGACCTTGGCCATTATTCAGACATTGCTGATCCGTACGTCGAATCATGTTTTTGCAATTCCAATGGCGGCAGTACGAGAAATACTTCGGATATCGCCCGGAGACATAACCTCACTGGAAGGATTTGACGTCATCAAATTCAGACAGGAAACAGTCCCAGTCACCAAGATGAATGAAGTTTTCAAACTCAGGAACTGTGACGAATCAAATCCCAAATTCTTGGTCCTGACCACAGCCGGAGTGAGCACTCTTGGACTTTTGGTTGAAGAACTGATCGGTGAGCAAGATGTAGTAATAAAGCCACTTGGTGAGCATGTCTTCGAAAGCAGGGGCCTGGCGGGTTCCACCATACTGGGTGATGGTGCAATTGCACTTGTACTTGATATTCCTGAAATCGTGGAAGATGTTATTGCTACTCACAGGCAGCTTGCAGCGCAGGGATCTTGGCAGGTCAGAACGGCCCTGTTCGAAGAAGAAACGTACTGGAAATCTTTAAAGGAAATTCGATTTCATGGGCCAAGTGATAGCGATTATTAGTCAAAAGGGCGGAGTAGGGAAGACTTCTACAGCGGTCAACCTGGGAGCGTGTCTTTCAGCAGCGAAAAAGAAGGTCCTTTTGATCGAAATTGATCCGCAGTGCGGGTTATCCAAGTGTTTCGGTCTGGACACTCCGGAGCTGCAGAATGGCATCTTGAAAGTCATTGAAGACGGAGCTTCAGCGAAAACCGCTACGTCCCGGGGACACCCGCGTTTGCCGCGGCTCGATATCATTCCTGCAAATATTCGGTCGCTGGCTGAAGAAAGGAAATATTTAGAACTGCTCCGATTGGACACAAGCTGTTTACGGCGGGTCGTGGCGCACATGAAAGATTCGTATGATTACATTTTTATGGACTGTCCACCGAGGCTGGACCAGCCTACGTATGCGGCCCTTATTGCAGCTGATTCTTATCTCATCCCGATACAATGCGAATATGCTGCAATGGGAACAGTCGGGAGCGCCTTGAAAGCCGCCTTGGAAGTGAAGAGACTCCATAACGTCAGACTGGGTATTTTCGGATTTGTATTGACAATGGCGGATAAACGGGCCGGATTTACCCTTAAAGTAGTGCAAGAAGTGCGACAGTATTTAAAGGATCACGTTTTCAGGACGATTATTCCGAGAGATCCCCGCCTGGCCGAAGTCCCGATGAGGCGAGAACCAGTTATCGCCTATGACATGCAGTCGCCGGGGGCTAAGGCATACATTCAGTTGGCCAGAGAGGTACTGGTGAAAGATGAAAGCGGCCGGCCGCAACAGGCCCCTCTTAAATTGTGACGAAGACAATTAGTAGTAGTCTCAAAGCAATCCGTTCGTAGCCAAGTAGGACAAGAGCATCATATGAGCCATGAGAACTCGAATAATATAAGAAGGGTCTTGGTAGTCGAAGATTCAGCACTGATGGCTCGCCAACTCTCCAATATACTGAATTCGGCGCCTGATCTAACTGTAGTCGGGCGGGCCGCAGACGGCATAGAAGCTTTGGCCATGGTTGAAGAAGTCAAGCCGGACGTTATCACGATGGACGTGGAAATGCCGAGGATGAACGGGATCACGGCCCTCAAGCACATCATGATGAAATGGTCGATCCCGACAGTGATGATCAGCGCATTAACCACAGAAGGAGCTGCGACTAGTTTCGATGCACTGAAGTTCGGCGCAATTGATGTCATAGCTAAACCTTCTCAAAGAGAGGACGAAAGCCTGGAAGCCCAGCAGGCTGATATAATCGCAAAAGTCAGAAGAGCCGCGGAAATCAGGAGCGGACGAGCCAGATACGTTAAAATATCGACCAACTTGTCAGGATACACAAAACACGGTCATGGGCAACCCGGTGAGAGTACCCGGTTCATCGGGATCGGAGCCGGTACTGGAGGTTATTACTCTCTACTGAGAATCATTCCAGCCCTGCCGCCCAATTTCGACCAGGTGCTGATAGCCAATTGCTTAATCGCTTCTCGCTATATTGAACCTTTTGTGAATTACCTTGATACGCACAGTGAAATCCCTGTAAAGGCGGCCTGGAACGGCATGATCCTCGAGAAAGGCGTCTGTTACATTTATTCGTATCAGGATGGTTTAACTGTGGGCGCTGACGGGAATGGAGGGTTCCGATTGGGAAGAATGGATCCAGGTAATAACAATGATTCTAGCAAAACAACTATAGTAGATCGTTTCTTCGAGTCATTGGCCTACAGTGTCGGTCCCAGAGCAGTCGCCATTGTACTGACTGGTCCGGGTTCGGCGGGCGCTCAGGGCGTTTTGAAACTGCGCAGCGCCGGCGGAATCGCGCTTGTTCAAGATATTAATAATTGTATGGATCCTTCGATGCCCATTTCCGTCCTGGAAAAAGGGCCTGTTGAGAAAATGCTTCCTGATTATCTTATAGCAGAGTTCTTAGTAAGCTTTTCATAACGGCAGTTGAATAAATGTTTCATGACGGCATTACATATGAAAATGCCTTGCCGGAGACATGTGGTTATGTCAATATAGATTCAGCGATTCTTGTGCCGGGAAGTTGATGTTTTTTTTGGGAATACTTCAACTAAATCTATAAGCCTGGTGCTTGAAATCGAGAGAAACTTGATATTGCACTTTGCTTGACAGGTTTACCCTGCCAAATCTGCTAAAGTCTAAGCAATTGAATGAATTGTGGCGAGTGATGTAGCGCAGGATATTCTCGATCACATATTTATGTCATTGATGGCCAGGCTACATCAAAGCACCGAATAGGCTGAACAAAGTCCGGTTTATTTTGACATTTGAATTGCTTATGCAATTCCGGGCTCTTGAAGGGCCAAGTCATGGATAAGTATAATAAATCAGGGATTATGAATATTGTGGACGAGAATTTGCAGAGTGGCGACCAGCCGCCATGGTCCGCTAAGCGAAACGGCTACGGGGGAGGATACGGATACGGCGGATATGGTGAGCAGAGCGAAGACAGCGAATCTCTTGCGAAGTATTGGCACGCAATAGTCTATCGGAAATGGATTGTGGCCGGAATGCTGGCGACAGGTTTAATTTTAGGCTATGTGTTTGCCGAGACGCGAATTCCCATTTACCGTTCGACTGCCATGGTCGAAGTCGAAAAGGTTTATCCGCATTCCGCAGGTATTACAGACCTTTTTACTTTATTCGGCCAATCGGAAATCTTTTACCAAACGCAAATTGAATTGTTGAAGAGCCACAATGTAGTGAGCGGCTTCCTGAATATAATGAATGCGTCTTCGAATAAGTCCAAGTCTGGATCGATTCCCTCTACTGATAAATCTAATGCTTCGGGACCAAAATCGGGACCACAAGATACGATAAAGAATGAGTCATTAAATGCGGCTGTGCAGGCAGTGCAGGCCACACCGGTAAAAGGGACTCAGTTAATTGAAGTCCAGATGGATGCGGATGATCCGCGACTCGCTCAAGAAATGTTAGGAGCTTACGTTCAAGCTTTTGTAGAAGAGACTCAGCGTAAGAGAAGCGAGCTTGCGGAGAAATTAAGATCGTGGTTGCGCAAGGAGTTGCAAGAGACGGAGAAACAGCTTAGGGATTCCGAACGAGAATTGCATGATTTTCAGGTAAAATACGGATTTTTGGATAACGATCCGAGTCACAGCCAGTCATTTCTTAATCGAGCTGGAGAGAACTTGGTCCAATCCAAAGACAACAGGCTGCAACTTGAGGCTTTGCAAAAACAGAAGGATCCGATGCTACCGCCTCAGGCGCAAAACGAATACCTGAATTCTTTAAAGAGTCAACTGACTGCGCTCAAATCAAAATATACGTCCATGAAAGCCATTTATACCCCCGATTTCTACAAAATGGAAATATTAAAGAGCGAAATTCAGTCATTGGAGAGTTCAATTGCTGAAATCGAAAAGACTGCTCGGGCATCAGCCCTGGAAACTGCAAAGCAGAAAGAAGCGGTAGCAGGTGAAGCTTATGAAAAGACAAAAGAAGATCTGATTAAAATAAGTCCGCTCGCTGTCCAGTATCAAGTCCTTAAGAGAATGGTCGATGCCAATGGGCAAGTTTACGTGTCGCTGCTACAGAAATACAAGCAGGCCGCGGTTGATAATGAAGTGATAGGACACAACATAACGGTCTCCAGTGCGCCTTCTCTGCCCAGGGAGTCTATTTATCCCAATAAAACCAAAATTATGGGAATTGCGGCTCTGCTGGGATTGATCGGAGGTATAGCGTGCGCCATAGGCTTTGAGCAGTTGGACCGCACCGTCAAAACAAGCGGTGAAGTTGAGAAACAATTAAACGTTCCGATTCTGGGACTTGTTCCCAAAATAGGTCGTGAAAAACGTTATCGAATGAAAGACGCCAAAATTCGAAGCGCAGAATTCTTGCCATATGGACTTCCTGTATCTCCTTTTGCAGATGCTATTAGAATCGTCCAGCATACGGTAACGGGCTTCATCGGGATCGATTCCGGAGCGGCCATTACTATTTCCAGCGCACTTCCTCTTGAAGGTAAGACATTTATAGCAGTATCTATGGCTACGGCAGTTGCATCCGAAAACAAGAAATGCATTATCATTGATGGGGATATGCGGCGTCCTCGAGTCCAAGAGGTATTCGAAACAAAGATTGATGCACCAGGACTTACTGATCTGCTCACCGGGAAGATCGCCGATATGAAAAAGGCAGTTCAAAAGTCTCATATTCCTGGTTTATTCTTCATGACCGCCGGCGCAGGAGCGAGAAATCCAGTGGCTCTGCTGAAGAGCCAGACCATGCAAGATATTGTTGAAGCCTGTAAGAAGGCCTTCGATTTCATCATTATCGACGCCCCGCCTATATTAGGGCTTGCTGATGCAAGCATTATCAGTCGCTACACTGACGGTCTCGTACTTGTTGCAAAACAGGGGCATACTTCGGTTGACGTGCTGCGGCGAGCACATGACGCGGTTGTCAGGGCGCAAGGGCGCCCTATCGGAGTTGTTTTAAACATGGCCGAGCCCAGAATTGGTGGCCAGTACGCTATAATTCAAAACATTACCAACGTTATTACCACAGCGACAATGCTTAGAAAGAGCTTGTAACCGCAAAGGGTTTTAAGAAGATCTGCGAAATTTTTATCATAATCAAGAGCTATTCAGGGTAAAATTATTACAGGATTTAGCCCCGAATAATGTGTCGCTCATAAGCTCTGGGTTGTGGCCTAGCTGCGGTTCGTTTCTTTTGGATTGATTAACTGCTTCAGAACCGGAAAACGAATATGCCCGAGATCAAAAAGCCTATAGCCAATTCCAATCTAGTTCTAAGAGAAGAATTCGATGACTGGGCTATTCTCTTTGATCCTGATTCCGGCGATGGTTTCGGCCTGAACCCGGTCAGCGTGTTCGTTTGGAAGCGCTTGGACGGGGAACATACTCCAATGCAGATACTTGACGACATCAAAAACCATTTCGACAATGTCCCTGATGAAGCCGGGAATCATCTACAAGAATTTATTCAGGATCTTCTTAATCGCGGCTTTGCCGGATATGAAATCATGAAAGGATAAGATTCATGAGAGTCATTCGAACCCCAAGATCATCGGCTCTCGTGAAATCGGGACTCGACTCTAAATACCCTTCTCAGGTCTCCTTCCATAATTTAAGAAAATAATTCAATTTCGATCCAAAGTAAGGAATCCAATTCCTAGTTCCAACTAGGGCCTCACGGTAGTTCTCCGGTGGCAATAACCTCGATTTCATATAACGGATTTTCGGATACCACCCATCGAGCAACCGCATCCTGGCATAAAATAACCAAAGATACTTCAGGCGACCGGAAATGATGCGATCCTCAAGCCAATGCGGGCGGTAGGCAGCCAGGGCATCATCAATCTCGACTGGTGGAATTGATTCCCACTCATAACTCATTTCCTGAAAAATCCACCACATAGGCCTCAGCGCCCCGAGAACTGTCGATAGAGAAATGAACTTGTCCCAATCAAAAGCTGTTCGATTTAAAATCAGGACAAGGTCAAGCCAATCCCGCAAGAGGGGTCCATGATTAAGCGCGTGCATTCCCGTATAGATAAAATTTAGTTCCGGAGAGAGTAACTGTACTCGATGACCGTACAGTGATTTTTCGGTGGTGCGGGTCCATACTTCTGCTGACGGAAATTGGTAATAGTCCATACATCGCAAAGAGCGATGAAGGTCCACGACCATGAACCTATCGCCGTTTCGTGTAAAGGTTTCCCCCACTTGTATTATGCGATCTTCGGGGCAGCCTGAATCAAATTCGCTTTCATATCCTAATACTTTCAATATACTTGCCGAAACTTCAAAATCTTCTTCCGAAATCAGGAGGTCGATATCACGCATGGTTCTAAGGGCCGGATCACCGTATACGAAGTTGCCGATATAAACTCCTTTTATAAGGACAGGAGATACACCCTTTTTGTTTAGTGCCTCTAGGATTTCCTTTAAGGACATTTCACGAGACACACTACTCAATAAAGAAATCATATAATCTTTTCGTAGGCGATCTCTCAATTCTTCCGGGAACCCAATTGTCGGATGGTCCGAAAAGGACTTGAAAAACCAGGGAGCTAGCCCGTGAGTCCGGATTATATCCCAGTGCAAATTCGTCCAATTGCGACAAGAATCGGGATCGAGAGATCGTTTGAACGCGAGCGCTGCCACAAATTGTCGGACTTCGCGTAATGGTTGCAGTGTATATGCTCCAGATATCAAAAATGCAGTTAAACTATTTTGTCAGTTCCTCTGCAAGACAATGTGCAGTCTACCTGCCGATAAAGAAGGCATCCCTACTCGGCGCGAAAAAGAATATCATTTTTTGAGTAGCGATGGGCCGTAAATTTGCTTGACTTTCCGGTTAAAGAACACTAGCGAGATCCGTCGTGAGCGGCCCGAATAAAAATGGGCTGCGATACTGACAAAGAGGCCGAAGAGACTTTCCAGATAAGTAGAGACAGCGTCAAATGACATGTAAATTTCGGAACTTAGAATTGTCCAGTTTCTTGGTAATCAAATCCAGATCTCTTAACCCTCCGTCAGATCGAAATATTCAAGGTCATTGGACCCGGTTAGCGGTCGGAATAATCTTTTCGTCATTAATATTCCTTTTTGCAGGTGTGTCCACCGTCGCAGCAGCGGATTTCGGTATAGGGGGGCTTGCTGATTCGCTAAGTCCTCTGGTTTACCCGCCGTGCTTTCAAGCTGAGACCAAGGTAACACCAGTGTGGATGTTTGTGGGCAGCGGCACGTTGACAACGCCTGGTCAGGCCACCTTGACTCTGCGGGAGGATCTCGGATTATCCCGTGGCGCGTTATTCTTGGACACTATGGTGCGCTTGCAAGCGGGTGCTTTATCCGTTCGGGTTCATTATGAGCCGCGTGCATTCATAGCTACTCCCAGGGTGCTTGATAATCCGACCGTTATCGGACGGACAGACTTGGAATACTCGGGTGTGCGCCTCGGGGGAGACTTCGACTTGGTCCGAAGCAAAACATCACGCGTCGGATTGGATCTGGATTATCAGTGCTACGCGCCTACATTCATGCAAACAGTTCGACCGCAGGCGGCCATTAGCGTAGTGGGTGAGAACCCGTTTACCCTCGGCGCTCATGCAGTTTACAACCCTATCAGGAATTTGTGGGGAATTTCAGGAATATTCGAAATTCGGGGCAGATGGGCTGTCGCCGGGGCATCCGTTACTGATATGGATGCTTCTCTAGGATTGAAATCACCGGAAACCGTGCTGGGGAGCGTTGCCCTCAAAAGTGGCTACAGACGAACCGCTATAGAATTTAACGATTCTCAAAATAATTTTGAAACCGTGCTCTCAGGCTGGTTCGGCGAACTAGCCTATTATTATTGAGTTTTAACAAACCTGCTGCAATACGCTTCTTTAAACTATTTTGCGAGATTGACGGCAAATGCTCTTAAATCCGAAATTGCACCAAGATATTGGTCTATGAAAACTCTAAGATCAGCGATGTAGGTCCTGGGAACGTATAGCACGTCATATGGTTTTATCATTATGGCAGAACTCATATCCCCAACGTCGAAAACCTTCTTCAAATCAAGTCGTCTGCCGATAGGCTTGCCGTTAATATCTTTAGATATAAGTATTACGCTGGTGAGGTCGGCATTTACGTTTGCACCGCCGGCTATAGCCAAGGCATGAACAGCAGTAATCGGCTGAGTAATATCGAAAGCGCCCTCGGCCACGACTCTCCCAGATACGTAAAATTTACGAGAGTTTGCCTGGGCCAGCGCGACTGAGACCACCGCGTGCTCCAGGACTCCGTCTCGATACAATTTGTTGATGGTCCTCTCTATATCCGGAATGGTTTGGCCTGCGCACAGGACTCTTTCGCTGACGAGTGGAAGATCGATGGTCCCGTCCGGTTTCACCACGAGTGCCTGTTTGACTTCCCCGAGTTAAGGTGGTCAGCGATTCCATAAGTTTCTTCACTTTTTCATGGAAAGTTGCGACGTGTACAGTGACGAGATGGTACCGTCTCGATTCGCCACGCTTTGCTTCCGCCTGAGTGAAAATGTTGGCTTCCAAGAATTTTTGTTCAATCTTCTTCGCCAACTGTTCGGGGGAAAGGCCCGCCGCCTTAATGTCGCCAATAGCTTGTAGTGTTATCATGCCGTCCGGACGGATCACGACATCTTCATTTAGTTGCGGGATCAAGAGTGAATTTAATCTTCAGTTGATCCAATGTATCAAGCATGTAGTTTCCGGCCGGGACGTTCCAATCGGTCTGAAACAGAATCGACAGCTGATCGTTTGGCCCAACCCGATAATTTCTGCACACTACATCAAAGGCTTCCACCAAGTCTTTTATTTGAGGCATTTTCTGAGGCCCGGGTGAAGGCCTGAAGGGGGAAGGCATCAGACCGAGACATCCACTAAGAAGTAAGACGCAGCCAACGGACGCTATGTATCTTTTTAGTATTTAATAATCATCTATAAAAACAATATAATAATGATAACTTATTAATCTAAATACTCATCATGGTCATGCTTTATACCATAATCAGTAGCAAATTTCAAATAATTAGTGAAAGCCACATCTCGTCTCTACTGATATTTGTGAAAAGCGGGACACGGTTTATGCCATTTCCCTTATTTCTCAGGATGATTTGCCCGAAGGTACATTTCGAACCCGCGTCAACTTTCACTCTTGAATGAAGAGTATTTACGATACGAATATCTAGGTCAAATAGTCTTGAAAATAATAATTTATTGTGATATTCTATAGTGAAATCTCGGTATAAAACTCGGGGTGACCATTGAGACGAAACATCATCATCTTTGTTTTTGTCGCTGTTTCACTTGCAGCCCTATTGCCTGCATATGTCTTTGCCAAAGATACTGCTAGCAAGGTGCCTCTTCTGGACCAAACCCTCATGGGCTTTAAAGAGCAGGGGGTATGGTATTTTTTGTGTATTGCCCCAGAGCACCCTAGTCGTATCAGCCCGAATTACCAAACTTATGGACCTCCTGCGCCCCCATGCCCCCCGCCGCCTTGTTTGGTCCCGGTGAAGCCCCAGAAATTTCGCAAGGCTCCACCTTACTAGAATTCTGAGTTGTTACAGCTCTGCAGATACTAATTCTTGACATTAGGTAATATAATTGATATATTCGTCTAAAATATTTAAGGAAACTTAGATGAAAATTAAATTATTTGTTGCTGTCCTCATCTTTTCCATGATTTGCCCACCAGTCTCTCATGGGTTTGGGCTCCTTAGATACACGTTCGATGCAATTCGTAATCAGCTTGGTTTAGATCGGGGTCCGATTCCCAAAACAATGCAGTACACTCATGGCGCGTATGTTGATCCCCAGTGCCCGCCGACTGCCAATCATCCGGACGCACACCGGATTTATATTCAGGCCGAAGGGTTTTGAGACCTAATCTTGGGGATAATTCAGGATTAAGCGCACCATATTGGGGAATTATTAGTTGGGGATTGAACTTTTTGATTTGTCGTGTAATTTTGTTCAATAAAAATCAACTGCCTGTTGAACTCGCCCTAATTGCGATGATCTGTTTGCTGTCTTAAAATGTCAGTACCGCCTCTCGAAAACTCGCTTCTCCTTCCCTGACGCAACAATAATCTATCTCCGGTATTTGCTGTACCAGGTTTCGGTGCTCTATTGTAGAATGCATACCCCCGACGAAGATTTTGGTTCGAGGAGATTCTTTTTTGATCTTTCTTGAGAATGTCTGAAGACTCAGCAGGTGATTTGTATAGCAGCTTACAGCTACCATTCCGGTTCATTTTCGGAACCCAGTTTAATTGAAGGTGCAACTCATTTTCCGCGAACTCTGCCAATTCTTCAAAATTGAGCAGGCAACGCGGGAAAAAGACAAGAAGAGCCTTGTTGATAGTGTCGTTGTACTGAAGTATCGAATCACTGGGATAGTCCAGAGCTTCTCCGTCGACGACATGAAGTCGGACCTGTTTGCCCACGAGATCTCGTATTGCACCTACCAGATAACCGATCCAAAGAGGATATGCTGATTTCTTGATACCCGATATCCTGCTATAAGGTAGTCGGCAAATAGTGATTATTTAGGGGGTTTTTCATATGAGTTATTGGGCAGAGGACCTGATCATGACTCGCATTGTCGAGGTTTCGCGGGATTGATTTTACTTTATATCGAATATAGTGATTGTCAATCTGCGATTATCTGCTCAATGAGTTCCGGCGTCAATAATAAGTGGATTAGGCTTTGCGGGTGTGCAATCACATTGGCCTTGCGCCGACTGATTCACCAGAAAGGTGCAAACCACTGGGAAGCGGCTCTTGACCTAACTTTCAGGTTCGGTTTTTCAATATCCGATAGTGAATAACGAGTAATTTATCCGGAACGGACACTTCTTTTGCAGTGACCGATTTAACAGTGAGATGCTTTTATTGCGCGGCCGAGGTTTTTCCGGGGACAATAGTTTTACGTTTGGTCGGATCCTTTAAGCTTTTGGATTTTACCGAGTAATTCCGTGTATACTTCTTGTTCTTTGACGATCTGTCGGCCAGCTTGGACTTGGGAATTGACAATTTTTTCAGGTAAGTCTTCTTGGTTGCTGAAACGCTCTTCGCTGACCCTGATTTCTTTAAGACACCTTTTGATGAAGATTTATTTTTGGAGGCTGCGATCTTTTTCGAATTTTTCGTTTTCCTGTGTTTAATTTTGGAGGATTTTGTGACCCCATTGCCACCGGATTTTATATCCGACGCTTTTTTCTGCGCAGCCGCTACAATACCGGCAAAACTTTTGTGTGGCGTGGAACTGTCGGATGCGTATCTCTTGGTGGCCGATGCATTCGACTCTCCGGCGAATAAATGAGTGCTGAAAAACGTTGTAAACGAAACCAGTACAAAAGTAGTCGCCACTAGCAAAGTTCGCATGTTTTTATAACTCCCAGATGTGAAAGTGACACTAGGGTATCGAATCTACATCGATTTGTCAAGATTATGAAGAAAATACTAATTTGCCGGCCTGTTCTCCGTTTAATCCCCTTTTATTATTTAATAGTCTGGGTATGCCCCTGCATAATTCGATATTTTTTATTGCTGGATGTGACATCATCCAAAGGGTCCCAGAATTTCATAGAGTCTGGGCAAGGAAAGCACCAGGGCCATGATAATGATGGCAGCCACCGACATTATTACCAGGACGTCAGGCGCAACAGTAAAAATCGCTTCTCCTCTGTTGATGTGCGTCCTGACCTGCATGAATCGTATTCCTGAAAGGATTATGGAAACGCCGGCCAAGACAAAACAGAACAGAGCCAAATATATAATGCTATGATGAGCTACCAACCGGTCCTCCAATCCCTGAATTTTAAACCACTGCCGAATGAAAAGCTCGAATCGTTCTATCACAAACCCGAATGCCAGCAGAGAAATGCTCGTCCTACTCCAGGAAAGGAAGGTCCTCTCGTTGGCCAGATGGCTGCGATGCCAAGCCAGCAGGACTCGGTCATCCGAGTAGATGTCCGGCGGCTTTAGTAAACAAGTTGAGCCTTCATCCTTCGAATCGGGTGTAACGTTCATCTGTTTATCCTCTCTGCTAGAAAAATTCTGAATTACCCGGCCGAGAATGTTCCCGTCTGCCATGAGCAGTGGGGCGGTCAAGATCCGCGGAATCAATTATTATTTGGAAGCTATTCTAAAATGAGAAATGATGTTAATTTTCATACGGGCTGAGACTTACGTCAATCGTGTGACTGAGTCAAGAAAAGCCGATGGTCCCGAGTTGGTATGTATGTGCAGCGGAAAAATAATCATCCCTAATTAATTAAGTGACATAGACGCTTTAGCAATGGAATCATTCTAAAAAATAATCCTTGACACTGTCCCATTGCGGTACTATGCTCACAACATATTGGTTCTATATCTTTTCTCATTCAGAGAATTTCTGAATCCATCGTGTCTTATTTTATGAGGTTTCTCTGCAGTTAACGCAGTAGAGCCCTCTTCAACTTGCAATCTTTAAGAAATCTGCGCTGGTCACTGCGACCCGCGGAAGTTTATAACGTTTCGTATGGTATCGGCTTGATCGCCGGCTAAAATTTTAAGCCCTCCAAAAGGGCTTCCATGAAGCAAAGGGGGTAGCATGAACGCAGTATACGTCTTAATCCTCGGTTTGGTGTTCGCCTTCATCGGCTACCGGGTGTACGCCAAGTACATAGACGAGAAGGTGATCCAGGCAGATCCGAACCGCGCAACTCCAGCCAAAATGTACATGGACGGCGTGGAGTTCATGCCCACCAGCAGGAACATACTTTACGGCTATCACTTCAAGTCGATTGCCGGCGCGGCGCCGATCATTGGCCCTATCATCGCCATTCAATGGGGCTGGTTACCTGCCCTGCTCTGGATACTTTTTGGAGCATTTTTCATCGGCTGGGTTCACGACTATGCCAGCGCGATGATTTCCCTGAGGAACGAAGGGGCCTCGTTCGGCGGATTGAGCCATCGGCTGATATCACCCAGGGCACGGCTCATACTTCTTGCATTCATCTATTTCTATCTACTGCTGATTGCCGGCGCTTTCGGAAATGTCGTGGTGAGCACGGCCGTCGGACTCAAGGCAGCGCCCATGGCGTGGCTCTTTCTGACTGGGGCAGGTATCCTGGCCGGCCAAATGATATATCGCTGGAAGCAGGATATCATTTTGACCACAGTAGTCTGTGTCGCGATGTCCCTTCTGGGTATATATATAGGTAGTATAGCGCCTTCGGATTCGGTTTTGGGCGCGGGTCTGGCGAATAGCCGTGTTTTGTGGGCTATAATGGCTTTTGTTTTCTGTTACTTTGCCGCAGTTTTGCCGATCTGGCGTTTCGCCCTTCCTATCAACTATGTTGCCGCATATATTGTATTTTTTGGCCTATTTTTCGGGATTATCGGAATCCTTGTGACCCGCCCCGATTTCACGCTACCGGCGTACAATCAATTCAACATCGGCATCGGACCGTTATGGCCGATCATGTTTGTGACCATTGCCTGCGGGGCCATCTCCGGTTGGCACAGCATTGTGTCGAGCTCAGGCACGGCCAGGCAGTTGGAGAGCGAACTGGATGCACGGCCTGTGGGTGCAGGTATCATGTTCCTTGAAATGATGCTTGCGTTATTTGCTCTTATCATTGCGGGCACCATTTACACTTCCTCCGCGGACTACGGCGCCGCAGTTGCGAAAGGACCAGCTACTGTCTTCGCTGCCGGCGTCTCCAAATTCCTTGCTGCTCTGGGTTTGCCGGCTGAAGTCGGAAGATCTTACGGGAGCGTCATGATGATCTTCCTGGCCATCACGATCATGCAACTGGTAGTACGATTCATGAGAGTGGCTACTTCGGAGTTGCTGAGTGATGTCAGCCCGGTCTTCAAAAATGCCCATGTGGGGACCATAATCGCCAGCATCCTCGGGATAA
>CAVUHP010000003.1:0-110133 GCA_963741425.1 uncultured delta proteobacterium | reverse complement strand
TAAGAAGCCTGCCAGGGACATGGCGATAGGGGGACCTAACACCGGTGAAACGGCCTCTGACGATCGCATGACGCCGTAGATTATGTATGGCTGCCTGCCGATTTCCGTTACAAACCATCCCGCAAGAACGGCAACAAAGCCGGCCGGGGTCATGGCCACGCACCAATAGTGAAACCACTTCGTCTCAAACAATCGCTTCTTTAGAAAAAGAAACAAGCGCCGCTAAACCGGTCAAGATCATCAATGTGCCAAGCCCTACCATAATGCGGAAGGACCAAAAAACCCATAGCACCGGCGGACGTTCGTCTTTAGGCCACGCCTTCAAACCCTTGACCTCGCCATCCAGGTCATGGGTGAGAATCAGGCTGGATAGTTTGGGGATTTTGATTGCGTATTTTGTGATCTCCTCGCCCTGATCAGGCCATCCAAAGAGATTGAGGGGCGCTCCGGTCGTGGTTTCCCAGAGACCTTCCATGGCAGCCACCTTGGCCGGCTGATGCTTCAGAGTGTTCAGACCGTGCTGATCCCCCAAAAAGAATTGCAGCGGCGCAACAAAGATGGCCATGATCATTGCCATACCAAACATCACTCGAGCACATTTCTGATGACGACCACGCACCATGTAGAATGCGCCTATGCCTCCCACAACAAAGGCCGTGGTCAGGTAGGCTGCGGTGACCATGTGGACAAAGCGGTAGGGGAACGAAGGATTGAAGACAACTTCCAGCCAGTTTACAGGATAGACCAGGCCCGCTTCTCCGATTCGATATCCCTGGGGCGTTTGCATCCAACTGTTGGCGGACAAGATCCAGAATGCAGAAATAAGGGTCCCAATGGCGACAATGATGGTCGCTGCAAAATGCATCCGCGGACTGACGCGATTCCATCCAAACAACATGACCCCAAGAAAGGACGCCTCCAGAAAAAATGCGGTCAGCACTTCGTAGCCTAACAATGGCCCGAGCACATTTCCGGCTTTGTCCGAGAATACCGCCCAATTAGTACCGAACTGGAAGGACATTACCACTCCGGAGACTACGCCCATTCCGAATGTCACGGCAAAAATTTTCACCCACATGCGGTATGTCTCTGCATAGACCGGCTTTCCCGTTTTCAGCCATCGCCACTCGAGCACGGCCAACCAGCTGGCCAGTCCGATCGTGAAGGCCGGAAAAATGATGTGAAACGAGATTGTGAAAGCGAACTGGATGCGTGCGAGCAAAACCGGATCGAGATTTTCAATCATAATCTGAGCCTCCCACTAAGAGACTACGGAACGATAAGCCTAAGAAAGGCGCAAAAGGCGTAATGGCCCGTATATCCATATGACATGGAACCGTGGCGCTGAATCCAAATTCCAAATGTTATCGGCTGACCGGTGATTCGATCATCCATTTCCATGTCAAACGGCCCCAATCTGTTTGTCTGAGGCGCAGGGAAACACTATCCTAACCGTATGCGGGACGGCCTCTCAAGCATGGTTCCGGAGCTGCAGCTCGATCGGATGCGGCTTCAGATAGCACTGTTCTCTCAGATAGGGTGGGTCGTATTTCCGCACATAATGGTTGAGTAGGGTCACCGGCACGATGAGAGGAAGATGGCCCTGACGATACTGCTCAATAATTTCAAGGAGCTCTTTCTTTTCATCAGAGGATAAGAGCTGCTTCAAAAACCCCATGCAGTGCATGAGCACGTCGGTGTGTTTGCGTCGCGTTGTCTTGAGTCTCAGAGCCTCCATCAACAACTTCTGATATTGGACCCGGAAATCATCAACTATGAAGTCTTTCAGGCCAGCAACCAGCTTGCCCATCAGTCGCATATGAGTCGGGCTATGGGCCATGATTAGGAGCTTGTGTTTCGTATGGAATTCCACGAATCCTCGCCGCGTCGGTTTCGGAGAAAGGCTCTGTCTCCATCTCTTCAGGACGAATATTGCCTCAATGAAATTCTCCCTGAGTTTGGGATCATGGAGCCGTCCCTCCTCTTCAACCGGCAGGAGAGGGAAGTGCTCCATGAAGGCACGGGCGAACATACCGATTCCACGGTTCGAGGGCATCCCCTTGTCATCGTAAACTTTGACCCGTTCCATACCACTGCTGGGTGATCCCTTTTTGAATATGAATCCGTACAGATCAAGCTCCTCCAATTCCGAAACTTTCTTTGCGCACCACCTCAACATCCGATCCGTGTGATCCTGTTTCGTGTTGCCGGTCATGAGGCGAGGCGCCGCCGGGTCTCCCACGAGGCGCATCGACTCCCGCGGAATTGGGAGCCCGCACTCGACCTCCGGACAAACCGGAAAGAATTCAACGTATTGGGATAGGGTGTCCGTGATGAAGGGATCCCGGCTGTGCCCACCATTGTAACGGACGTTTTGGCCTAAGAGGCACGCGCTGACTCCGAGCTTGATCTGCTCTTCCATGGGGATTATCATCCTTCGTCAACAGATTGGCCGAATTCCTCGGCAAGCAGCGAGCGATCAGCCGGAATTACCGCACATTTCGGACAGTAGGTCAAGGACTGCGACGAGAATCAGCCGATCGGCTGACAGAAGAAAGCTATTGATGGGCCAGAGAGTGACGCAGGTACCAGATTTCCGGATTCAAAAGTGCAACGCGGCTGAGGAAAACCCACAAGGCGCATATGTCCTGTACTGGATGATTGCCAACCGTAGAACTCATTGGAATTTCAGTCTCCAACGGGCGGTCGAGTGGTCGAACCGATTTGAACAAGCCTCTCTTGATCTTGGAAGCTCTGAGGTGCGGTTATCCGTGGGCATCTGACCGGATCCACCTATTTGTGATGGAGGGCATGAAGGACAACGCTGCTCGGCTCGAGAGCACCGGAGTATTCTACTATCCGTATTTGGAACCTATCCCTAGGCGCGGGCAAAGGACTCTTGCGTGAATTGGGCAAGCGGGCCTGTGTCGTCGTCACTGATGATTTCCCCTCATTCTTCTTACCCCGTATGGTCGCCTCGGCAGCCGGTCAGGTGAGTGTCCTCATGGAGAAAGTCGACTCAAACGGGCTCCTGCCGATACGTTGGGCAGACAGGGTCTTCTTGACTGCTTTCTCATTCAGGCGTTTCCTGCAGAACAACATCGAGCCCCATTTACACTCATTGCCACTGCCCGACCCTCTCGCCGAAGGTGTTCTGCCATTCAAGGATCAGATCCCAGGACAAATTCTTGAGCGATGGCCACCGGCACACGATTTCCTCGAGTCCCTACATGAAAGGTCTTTGGCTTCCTTTCCCATTGATCATTCAGTCCCACCTTCGCCGATCCACGGGGGAGAGCGTGCAGCAAATCTGACTCTGGAGAAGTTCCTCCAAGAAGGCATCCATCGATACACGGATTGCCGAAACCATCCTGACGACGATGCCACGAGCCGTCTTTCACCCTATCTTCATTTTGGTCATATCTCAGTCCATCAGGTGTTTCAGGACCTTATAGATCATGAAGGATGGTCCAAGGCGAGGATTTGGGGAGGCGGGAGGGGACAGCGTGATGGGTGGTGGGGCATGAGCAAGAACGCTGAAGCGTTTCTGGACCAGCTGATCACATGGCGCGAGCTCGGGTACAACATGTGCGCTCATCTGCACAACTATGACCGTTACGAGTCCCTTCCGGCCTGGGCACAGGAGACGCATGGACAGGCACAGGAAAGATCCCCGACCCTCGCTGTACGACCTTGATCACTTCGAGAATGCCGATACCCATGATTCGATATGGAATGCCGCACAAACGCAGCTAAAGAGAGAAGGACGGCTCCACAACTATATTCGCATGCTGTGGGGCAAGAAGATCCTCGAGTGGACACGATCTCCGGAAGAGGCGCTGGATATCATGATCCACCTCAACAACAAGTATGCGCTCGACGGTCGGAATCCCAATTCCTACACGGGAATATTCTGGACTTTGGGACGGTACGACAGACCCTGGGCTCCTGAGCGGCCTGTATTCGGAAAGATCAGGTATATGTCGTCCCAAAACACGGCCAGGAAGCTTCGATTGAAGCAGTACCTCCGGAAATACTCGGAATGAGTTCTTTCCGGATTCAATGAATCGGCCCATTCTTAATTATGCATGACACAGCAACCAACAGGAGGAGCGAAAAATGGCAACTTTGAAAAAGGGAGATAAAGCACCTGCTTTTAACTTGGTGGATCAGGACGGCAAGAAGGTAAAATTGGCTGACTTCAAAGGTAAAAAGGTTCTCTTGTACTTTTATCCGAAAGCCGACACACCAGGGTGCACAAAGCAGGCCTGTAGTGTTCGAGATGCGCGGCCGGAACTCCAGGATCTCGGAGTCGCTGCATTGGGGATCAGCCCCGATGGAGCGGACACTCAGAAGAAGTTCGACAGGAAGCACGCCTTAGCGTTCCCTCTGTTGTCAGACCCCGATCACAAGGTGGCGGAGCTCTATGGCGCATGGGGTGAGAAGAAGATGTACGGAAATCGTACATGGGAATCGTCCGTTCGTCCTTCCTTATCGATGAGGCTGGCAAAATTATGGCCGCGTGGTATAAAGTCAAACCGGAAAACACGGTTCCGGAGGCCAAGAAGGTCCTTGATGATCTTAAGTGAGGCTTTTCCTTGCAAGAGAACTTTCGCGATGATCTGATTCTCAGACATGACGGGTTGGACGTTGCCGCACGGCGAATTGTCCTATAATAAGCAAGATGAAAGAAATAAACGGATGAACTGCAACTATTTCACTGATCATGAGGCATACGAGAGGAGCAAGGAATGAAACTTCCACAATACATTACGACTGAGGAAGTGCAGAGGGTGTGTCGTGAACTCGGCATCAGGGACTGGACACAGCTGAAAGAGGCCGCCGTTACTGTTGAAGAGGCGCAGATCATACGAAACTCTGTCGGAGCCGAGGCGACCCAAATCACTGCTGATGAGTTCCGCCGCGGATTGGAAGTTGAACTGGAGCATGGACTGCAGTTCCCGGATGCAAACGTTACTAACAATCATCCCCTCTTGACGGGAAAGATCGTGCTGGCCCATCTCAAGGAAACTCTTGATTATTACTCGAGGCTCGAGGTAGCTGAACTGGAGGGCGACATGCTGAATGCGCTCACGAAGGGTGATACGGGCAAGCTAGCGGAGAAGTACCGAAAATTGATCCACGCCCGCTTAGCATTGAGCTCAAATGAGGCCAGCCACCTGTAGTTTGCCGGCCGCTGAAGAAGACCGAGCGCCATTGTACAGAGGAAGGAACTGGTCTGTGTTCTGCCGGGTAAAGCTTGTGGGTGGTTGCGCACGCCACTCCAACGGTTCCACAAGGAGGCTCCGAAAGCTGTGAAGGAAGAAATCAATACTCGAGTCAGAAGTCAGGAACCTGTTGGCATCCCAAAAATTTGCCGTCCTATCGACTCAGGAGCAGGATCATCCGTATCTCAACTTCGTTGCTTTCGCTGCGGCCAATGATCTCCGAACCATACTGTTTGCTACACCAGGGCCACGAGGAAGTACGGGAATCTCTCATCGCAATTCCGGCGTTGCATTGCTCGTAGACAATCGGTCTAACGACGCAGCGGACATTCGCGAGGCGATGGCCGTAACCATAATAGGCATCGCCCTCGAAGTCCCAGACTCGGAAAGAGAAAGATTCGAACGAGTCTATCTGGAAAAGCAGCCGCACATGGAAGAATTCTTGTCCTCTCCTTCCACGGCTCTTATCAAGGTTGATGTAGAATCCTACCTCCTTGTGAGCCGCTTCGAAAACGTGAGCATGCTGAATTTCAAATCATGACCCAGCGGCCGGCAAGGCCGGCGTTGATCGGTGCCGGGTATAATTCTTGGCTGAGCGTTCGAAAACGAGACACTAAAGGACTTCCTTGAGTGCAAGCTGTGCTGCAAGGTGTCCGCACATTCCATGCACTCCACCACCTGGGGGCATTGAAGAAGAGCAAATGTAAAGGCCCTTTTGAGGCGTGGAATATGCTCCCCACCTCCCCAAAGGCCTTACGAATAGTTGCCGGAAGCTCTGGACACCACCTGCTATATCCCCGCCGATATAGTTTGCGTTGTATGCCTCCATCTCTGACGGTGACATAGTGTGTCTGGCCGATACTCGACTCCGGAATCCAGGGGCAAAACGCTCCACCTGGTCTTCAATCCGCGGGGTCATGTCGACCGTGCACCCGTTCGGAACATGGCAATATCCCCAGGCCGTGTGCATTCCCTCCGGGGCGCGGCTCGAATCGAAGAGGCTGGGTTGTGCAATGAGAACAAACGGCTTTTCAGGAAGAACCCCACGCCAGACATCCAGTTCGGCAGCAGCGATTTCGTTCAAGAGTGCCACCGAGGTGGAGTGTCCCTGCGCTGTGCGCAATGGGGATCTCTCCAAGGAATTGGGCCATCCAGGGCCCAATCCACCTTGAAGACCCCGGACCCGTAGCGGTGCTTTTTAAGTCGCTTCTGATAACCGGACGGAAATATTGAGCCGGCAATCCGAGCCAGTTGCCTCGGTGTGACGTCGAAAAGAACAGCCCGTGCCTTGGGCAGATCACTCATTGAGGAGACCGGTGAGCCAACTTTAATTGTTCCGCCCAGTGACACGAGATACGAAGCGAGAGCGTCTGCAATTGCCTGGGAACCACCACGGGCTATGGGCCATCCAACGGCATGGGCCGACATGCACAGCATGAGCCCGAAACCCGCGCTCGACCTGTTTCGCAGCGGAAAGATAGCGTGAGCCGAATTACCTGCAAAAAGGGCTTTAGCCCTGGCCCCTTTGAACCAGGACCGAGCCAAGCCCACTGCGGACCGCATGGCGCGGGAGGCCGAAGCGAAGAAGAGCAAGCGGATTCCGAGGAATGCCGAGAGGTTTGAAGAGCTCCGGCACGAGCTGGTCCCAATCACGAACATCAGGACCTATGAGTCGACGATAGCTGTCTGCGTCCTGACCGAGGCCTTCTGCAGTCGCTTCAAGCGATCTTTCGAGGAGCACGGCAGGTTCGTCATCCAAGGGGTGTGCCAGGGGAACCGGGGGATGGACCCATTCAAGACCATGGGGTCCCAGATCGAGTGAGCGGAAAAACGGTGATATCAGCGCCATTGGATGAATAGCCGAGCACACGTCGTGGCGAAAACCGGGCAAAGTGAGCTCTTGCGTCCGGGTACCGCCGCCAATGGTGTCTTTGGCCTCCAGGACAAGGACTGACCGGCCCGCCTGCGCGATGGTTATTGCCGCCGCCAAACCATTGGGACCGGAGCCCACCACCACGGCATCGTATTCCAAATGAGAAGGCATCGAATCTGCCTCCACCGAGATCTCCTACCGCAACCTCAACCATCGCCTTGGGCTCGTGGATCATAGTCCTGATCTGGGCATTGTAATAAACGTTTCCGATTTGCGACCACCGCAGGCTTTTATCCACACAATCTTGCTCAAGGGTAATGTCAGCGGGAACTCCAAAATGTAGTGCAAGCGATGTGAGCACATGGGTCCATATTCTCGTCTGGATCTTGGATCCGACTAATCGAAACGCTGCCTCATAGACTGGATCGCTGGCTCGGGCCAATCCCACTATCTGTACGACCGTGCCCGTACTCCCTTCGTGTCCGCTGAAACTAACAAATCCGCATTCCGGATGTCCTTGCGGCGTATTGAACGTAAACGAACGTTCGTCTGCATATAGGATCATGACGCCAGTGGAGACGGGGCCGCCAGGCGTGGAAGAATCAATGAGGACGATCTCACCCGCCTGAATGCCTCCTGGAAGAAGGGTAGAAGCGGTTGAAAGAGGGCTGGAAGCTGGGGAAGTTCTCCTTGAGAGCCGCAATGGCCTCTTCAGGCGATATGCAAGGATCACTGATGTGAAGACGAAATACCTTCTGGCACAGCTGGCCGAACCCATTGACTGGACCGACGGCGCGAAGACCATTTACGTTGAGATTTCTCGCTTCCTTGAGCATGGCAGGCACAAACAACTCGGAAACAGGTTTGGCCCAGCTTGTCAAATTCACCAAGACATCAGGTTTCTCTGCTGCCTGCGACGACGATTGCTCTCCCGGGAACACCTGCAGCCGAGAGCGCATCAGTTTCAGTCGCGTGGATCTGGATTGCCTGATCAAGCTCGGTAACCTTGAAAATTTGCTCGAAGGTCGTGGCCGACTCCAAACGCCGAAATGTCCTGTCCCTTTTCTTGGCACGCGCCGAAAGCTTCACCAGCATACTTGCCCCGAGGCCGTTCATGCTGCGAACCCGGGCAAAGTTGAGAATCAGGCTCTTGGGATCCTTGGACCCATTCCAGGCATATGCGGCCACGATAGGCCGCTCATCGATGGTCCATGAGGTCTTCGGGAAGATTCAATGACGCACGCCCTGTCATCAATGTAGACAGCGTTCATCCGGATTTGTGCGGGGGGCTTGGCCTCAGCGTCTATGACTACATTTATACTTGCCTTCTTGTTCTCTGACCAGCGCCGGGCGACGTTTCGGCCAGACGATCTCTTGCCAGATTCAGCTCTGTTTTCCAATCCCGGGAAGATACGGAGCGCTGTCTTGACAAAGAAATTGCTCCCCATTTTGTCGAGAAATGCCAGCTGGCTGGCTCGGCCCACAAGCGCCTGAGCGTACGTGGGGTAAGCATGAGTCACAAGATGGAGTTTCTGTAGCGGTTTCTTCAAGGCCTTGATTACTTGAGCCTCGTGAATGACTTCCGCCGCAGCCTCGCCCAGGATGTGGGCTCCGATGAGTCTCCCGCGGCCATCGCAGAGGAATTTCGCCATTCCGGTTGTGGTTCCGTCTATCAATGCCCGGCGCATAGTTCGAGTAATCAAACCGGTACACCTTCAACTTGTGTCCATGCTTCTGCATGCGCTTGGGCTTCCGTAAATCCGATGAAGGCCAACGGAGGGTCTGTGAATATCACATATACGCTGTTCCGGTAATCGACCTTTTGTTTCATTGGTAGAATGGCGTTCGTGGCAGCGACGATTCCCTGATACTCGGCCATGGAAGCCAACTGGTCAGGACCGACGATGTCTCCGCACGCGTAGATGTTGGGAGCGGATGTCCGGAGAGTCTTGTCCGCAATAATGCCCCGGGGAGTGCAATTAACGCCTGCCTTGTCCAGGGCAAGCGCCTCAAGATCCGCCTTCCTCCCGAGGGCTACGAGAATCCGGTCCGCTTGGACCTCACCGAGGTCCCCATTTCCCTGCTCATAGGCCAGAACAACCTTCCCTTGGTGGTTCTTCAAGCTTGTGGCCTTAGTCCCCGGCATTAACCGGATTCCGTCGGCTTGCAGTGCCCGAAGCAGGTGATTGACCAGCTCTCGGTCTGCTCCAGGGAGAAGTCGCGATCCCATTTCCACAACAGTAGTCTCTACGCCGAGTCGCCCGAAAGCTGATCCGTACTCGAGACCGTCTACGCCTCCACCAAGGATTATGAGGGACTTGGGGAGGTCGTCCAGTTCGTAGAGCGTCTCGTTCGTCAGGTAGTCGATGTCTCGGATGCCCGGAAATTGGGGGAATGAGAGGACGCGTTCCGACGGCTATGATGAACTTCGCTGCCGAGATGTTTTTGCCGCTCACCTCGACGTGGTGTCGATCGACGAAAGACGCGGCCCCGGAAAGCATGGTGATTCCAATGTGCTCAAATGTTTCGGGAACATCCTTCTCATAGGCCCTCTTCACGACAGACCTTATGTGAGTCATCACTTTGCGGCTGTCCACGGTTGTCGTGTCACCCGAAAGCAAGCCGAGAGCGGCAAGTCGGGAAATCTCCCGATTCGTATGGCTGAGCCGAATTAGCGTCTTGCTAGGAATACATGTGAAATTGGTGCAGTTCCCTCCGACTTTCCTTTTCTCAACGACCGCCACACGTTTGCCCAGACCATTGGCCGTTACTGCGGACACCATTCCCGCGATGCCCGCGCCTATCACAATCACATCGTAATCATAGGATTGTACCATACCGCTCCCCAACTTTTTTCACGTCAGCCCTTTTGACCTTCCTTGATGTCATCTTCCCGAAACGAACCACCACCGAAAATCCAAGCAAGGCGCCGACCTTTGTTGCTTAATCGTTAACTGCCACTGCCGATCAGGGGCAAGACCTTGTCGATGGTGAAAAAAACGACATGACGCATGAGCTGCTCTGTGAACATGGAATAGTCGCATCGGCGGCAAATGCTTGCTACCAACTCGTCATTGGTCTCCTCACGGAGCTTCGTGAGGTAGAGCCTCTTGCCCGAGTAACCTGGTCCGGACTGAATGAACAGGTAGGTAGCATGAGGATTCGCCTGGAGGTTCGCGTGGGTCAGCCGTTCCCTCATGATGAACGCGATCGTGTTCTCGTCAAAAAAGTGAGGCCTGGCATACACCGCGGCATTAACCTTGCCGGCAGAATCAGCAGTCGCAAGAACACCATAGCCTTTTGTGTTGTCAAAGTAATCGTTGAGATTCATCTTTCACCTCTTTTACTGTTTACGTCGGGCCCGTTGCGTGGTCCTTATTCCGAGTAAGGTATTACTATGAAGGATAAACATTCGACAAGGCCCCAGTAAAGGGCAATAGTCGGCCATTTTAGTCGCATTACGTTTTGTTAGTTGGCTTGTTCCTCCAAACACGGCTGTCGGCGAGTCCGAACACGATCACGTCATCGTCCGAGGACGAGAACGGGTCGAAGATCCAGATGGACGGTGGTCTTTGGCTCTCTTCCTTGGCTGAAGTCCTTGTCGTATTATCTGGCCGAGTGCTATCATAGACACGAGATGAACCGCATGTTAGTTGGCCCCTCGCATGGAGGAAACTCCAAGGCCATCAGTGAGCTTCAAAGGATTTGGACGACTGCTGCAGATTCTTGTGGAGACGCTTCATGCGACTTCCCTTTCTAGTATTCAGTTTTTTCCAGGTCGCCATTATCATTTTCGGCGGTCAGGCCCAGGGATCGGATTCCTCGAAGTCCGCGCTCTTGCTCTGAGCGAGGCATGTTCGAGAAATCCCAAGAAAAACAACTCATTCAAGAGGATTGTCGAGCACGAGAATATGGACTTGGATGCTACGACCCTTGCCAGATGGGTGAAAGCCGCCAATCTGGTGAACACCTTTCAAAAGAAAGGGAAGAAGTTTAAGCATCTGACCTGTTCGCATTATATCGCCCTGCTGGCTCTGAAAGAAGATAAGAGCAAGCTCCGTCTCGCTGAAGAAGCAGAAGAGAATCGGTTTTCAGTGAGGAGACTGGCTCTGGAAGTAGATAAGGCGGAGCCCCGATTCTCGTCCCCCCAAGACTCTGCTCGATACCATCACGAGCAAACTTGAGAATCCGAGGGATCTGGCAGATGAGGAAAAATCGGGATCTCTTTCCGACAGGGCAAAATGGGCCGGACTGGCGACCGAGGATCGCGACACTCTTATCAAGAGGGTGTCCATCGCAAAACTCTTAGCTCAGACTTACGTAAACACCTTGGCCCGTTTCCACGCGTTACTTAAGGAGATCGTCGCCGGCAACGATTGACATCACTGGAACTCAACGAGGACCGGCAAATATTGCCGGTCTTCTCAGATTTTTCAGTTGGACAGACATGTTCAATTTCAACAAAAACAACGGTGGCCTTTGGAGGCAAGCAGAATGGGTAAGAACCACTTTTCACGGATCTCTTCCCAGAGGTGCTCTACGGGATTGAGTTCCGGGCTATAGGGTGGCAAGAAGATGATCCGCATATTCGTGGGAATGTTGAGGTCCTTGGCTCGGTGCCATCCGGCTTTATCCATTACCATGAGGATGAAATCGTTGGGATGACGCTGAGACACCTCAGAGAGAAACAGCGACATGGCGTGTGCATTAACCACGGGAAGAACCAAAGAATCCAGAATGCCATCAGCCGGTGATACTGCCGCATATGCGTAAGTGTATTCGCGAACCATATGACAAGGCACAGATGGTCGCACGCCTGGCGGAGCCCAACAGTTGTGAGGATTATTGATTCTGCCAAAGCGGGCTTCGTCCTGAAACATAGGCAGGACACGCTTTCCTTTTTTCGCTTGGCGTTTGGCCTCTTTGGCTACTTCTCCTTCGAGTTTTTTTTGAACCCTTCTTGGGCCGATTTATTGGCCTTGGGGTGGCGTCGTCTGGGAACTATTGGAATTAAAACAGCTCGGGGATAGCTTGGACAAGATGTCCACTGATCGCAATGCGAGGCAAAGCCATGAATAATGATATGGACGATCCGAACATTTTGACCCTTCGGACAGCGGGATATCTGGGTGACGAACCACCGGAACACCTGGAACTGTTTAGTGAAAACAGAGAGCGACCGCTGGTGGAACTTGAGCCGCCTTGCGTTAAACATATCGCTGGGCTTGTCCAGGAATTGAAAGATTTGGTCAATGCCATCTCGAAGACTTCACGGACACCGTCTGCGATGCAGGACTCTCCAAAATTGAGGAGAGCCAAACGGCTGAGGAAATCGGCAGCCATCATGCAACGGTTAATACGACTTCGCGATGCTCCGGGTTATGTGGGAATGGATCCCAATCGCTTCAACGTAGAGGTTCGACCTTACCTGACAGAAATCCCAATCGGAAAACAAGGTGTGGCATTCGACAAAGTTGACTTAGACTCCTGGGTCGAGCAATATAAAAGCCGCAACGGGCGTCCTGGTAAGGCAATGAAAGGAGGAGAGTCATGGGGCAGAAAGTCCCACCAGGGCTCATCAAAAGAGGTCAAGTTTGGCATATCCAAAAACAAATTGGAGAAAGAAGAATTCGAGAAAGCACTGCAACGAGCGACCTCGCGGAAGCGGAGAGATACTTAGCTCACCGCATGGAGGAAATCAGGCAGGCCGAAGTCTATGGCGTCCGGCCCAAGCGTACTTCCGAGAGGCCGCCACCAAGTACTTGAACGAAGCTACGAAAGCCACAATTGGCGAGGATTCACGACAGCTCGAGTATCTTGACGACTATATTGGAGATCTTCCGTTGGAAGCCGTTCACATGGGGACTTTGCAGACCTTCATTAAGGAGCGCAAACACCAGGGCGGTCGAAAAGACGAACCCAGGACTAAGAACGTGCGTAAGCGTACGATAAACTCCGCTCTGCAAACGGTTCGGCATATTCTCAACCTAGCAGCATCCGAATGGCATGATGAAAGGGGGCAAACCTGGCTTCTCCACGCCCCGAAGATCAAGCTGCTTGTAGAAGATGACAAGAAAGAGCCTTACCCCCTCTCATGGGGGGAGCAAACCAGGCTCTTTGCTGAGCTACCTCCTTACCTCGCCAAGGCAGCCCTTTTTACGGTGAATACCGGTTGTAGAGATCAGGAAGTGTGCAATTTGTTATGGGAATGGGAACAGCCAGTACCGCAGCTAGATACAACCGTGTTTATCATTCCTGCTCGTTTCAGAGAAGAGGAGGAAAAGGGGGTTAAGAATAGGACTGATAGACTTGTGATTCTCAATCGATTTGCCAGGATGGTGATTGAGGAGATGCGCGGCGTACATCCTACCCACGTGTTTTCGCGTAAAGGGATGCCACTTTACAGCATTTATGGCACGGTTTGGAAGAATGCTAGAAAGCGGGCGGGGTTGCCTGACGTGAGGGTCCACGACTTGAAACATACCTTTGGCCGGAGACTCCGTGCCGCGGGTGTTGGGTTCGAGGACAGACAGGACCTTCTAGGCCACAAATCCGACAGGATCACAACCCATTACAGTGCGCCGGAACTAGAGAGTCTGATAGCGGCTGCCAATAACGTTTGCCCAGACGAAAGACACAAAACTGACACAATGGTCATCTTGAGGCGCAAAAGGCACCTTGTAGCCGTTGGCTAACTATCTGACCTTGTTGATTTTTTTGGTACCCCCGGCAAGGATCGAACTTGCGACCTGCGGATTAGGAATCCGTCGCTCTATCCACTGAGCTACGGGGGCATTGATAATAGGGGTAGCTCTGTAGCTTATCTCTTTAATTTATGTTAATATTTTCCATCAAGTCAATCGTTTTTTCGCGGACCGATCATCGGATCGGTTGCCGTGCCTGGCACGAAAGGCTATCATGGTTCTGATAGAAGCCATAATTAAACCTTTTAAACTGGACGATATAAAAGAGGCTTTGGAAGAACTCGGCGTCGGAGGCATAACCGTAACTGAATTGATTCAGACGGCGGCGCAAACCCGAGGCCGATCCTTTGGGCCTAGTCATGCAGCTATCGGCCTGGTCCCGAAAATCAAGATCCAGGTCGCAGCCCCGACCGAACTTGCCGAGCGGATCATAGAGGCTGTGCGCATCCATGGCTCGTCGGGCAAGATAGAGGACGGCAGGGTGACGGTTGAAAAAATCGACAAAGTAGTTCGGATTCGTACAGGAGAACTGGATTCAGACGCTTTAACCTGACGGAATCAAACTCCTGTAGGGAAAAGCTCAAGGTTGCACTGATCGCCGAATTGAATTTTGAGATCCTGCTTCAGAGCTTCCAAATTCGATTCCTCTTCGACTTCGACCACTAATTCTCCATTGTCAAAGCATTTAAGTCGACCATGTTGCTGAAAAATCTTTATAGCGGTTTTGGGATCTACTGTGATCCATCCTTTCATTCTTTTGACGAGTTCTTCGCCGGTGAATTCTCTCTCGATGACCAGGTCAATGGAACGCTGCTTTGCTTTCCAACCGATAATCGCGGGGCGAACCTGCACAGGCATTACCGGATCATGCATCGCGGCGCAGCGGAACCATACTTTTGCTCTTATCAATGGGCTCCTCCATTGGAAGAATATGAGGACTTTCTTCTTTTTATTTATATTAAAAGTGCAGAGTATTTCCACTTGAATATTGGTCCTGGACAAAAAAGAACTTTGAAAAATGTTAGATGTATGCTATAGAAGAAACAATTAACTGATGAATTTGACAAGACAAAAACGTCTCAGAATCCCCCAAACGAAAGATAATAAGAGTATGTCATTGTCACTATTTAGATTAGGTTACCGTTTTGCAATAGTTCTCGGAATCGCTTTAATTCTGATTTTTTCATCGGCCTTTGAGTCTCAAGCCGAACAGCGCAATTCTAAGATTAAACAGGCGCACAATAAGTACGCAAAGAAGAAAATTGAAAAGAAAAATTGCGTCATCAAGAATGTTACTAAAATCCGAGCGGATAAGAAGGCAGTCAAGAAGATAGATAAAAAGACAGATAAAAAGAAAGTGAAACAAGCTCCTAAGGGGATACAGGCGAAGTCTTTTTATTGTGAGAACCTGGCCAACAAGCGGACTTTATTGTCCAGAGATCCGGACAAACAGTTACCTATAGCGAGTTTGACAAAATTGGTCACAGCTTTGGTCACACTCGATAAGATGCCTTTGAAGCAGAAGATCATAGTGCCTGAGGATATAAAATCAGTTCCTAAGACAGTGGTGGGGTTAAAAGCCGGAGACCAGGTCAGCGTTGAGGATCTTCTGCATGGATTGCTTATAAATTCAGGAAACGATTGTGCCGAAACTCTCGCTTGCGGTTATCCCGGAGGAAGGGATAAATTCGTTGAAATGATGAACGATAAAGTGCGCACGTTGGGGATGCGATCGACTCATTTCTATACGCCTTCGGGCCTGGACCAAAAACCGGATCATCCGACAGAAGGCAAGAAAGCGGGGGACGTGGAATCTAATGTATCGACGGCTCGTGAGATTTCGCAAATAGCCCTCACTGCGTTTTCTAATAGCCTCATTCGTGAGATTTCCAGGAAGCAAACGCACGTTATGGCGAGCGCTGTGGAAAAGACCGGATATTTTGTAAAGAATACGAATAAATTACTTCGAGATGACTTACCTCTGGTTGGCGGTAAGACAGGCTACACCGCAAAAGCAGGGCATTGCCTTGCAACCGCTTTTACTCCAGGCCGCAACGTATTCATGATTGTAGTGCTCGGGAGCCCCGATCACTTTCGAGATACTCGGCTCGTTTACCGTAAGGCCCTCAAAGAGGCCAGTCGCATCCAACTACCCCCATCGGAAAGGGATACCAGGCGAGCCGCGGCGAACTGATCGGAACGGAATGCTAAACTGACGGGTTTTGACTGGCTGGTTTTAATTCTTTCTAATCCAAGTTATTTCTTTGGAAGCACGAACAGGAAATTGATCCACTCTCCGTATTTGGTTTCGCACCAAATCCGACCTCCATGCGCCTCAATTATTTTGCGCACATTGTAAAGACCCAAACCGGTTCCTCTCTTACCCCTGGTCGAATCGTCGCGAACTCGATAAAATTTATCAAATATTCTGTCGACTAAAATAGGCTCCACGCCAGGACCGGAATTCCAGACGTTGAATAAAAAAGAATCTCCTCGATCTACAAAGCCGTAGGCTAATTTACCTCCCGGATTTGAATACTTGAGAGCATTCCCGAAGAGATTTCGATACACTATTTCCAGCAGGGCCGGGTCGCCCTCCAATCTGATGGCGCCCACTCCTCCCATGCTCGTATCGTAACTTTGAAATGAGTCAGGATAGCGTTCTTTTAGCCCTGTTATGGCCGGAAGAATTACGTCTTCATAAAAATTTTGGATCAGCTGCTTCCGAACGGTGAATTCTCCATGCTCAATTTCGGCCATAAAGAGAAAGTCACGGCTCATGGCCTCCAAGAATTGTGAATGATGATAAATAATTTGCAGATGTTCTTTCCGACTCGGATCGGTCTCCTTATCCAAAAGCCTTCTCAAAAAGCCACCCATTACTATGAGAGAATTTTTGGTCTCATGATTGATGAAATGAATGGCCTCTCTAAAATTCTGATTGACCTGTTCGAGCTCTCTCCTGATAGCTAACTCGCGGCTGATATCCTTGCTGATACCTACCGTGCCCAAGACTTTTCCTTGCCGACTTTTCAGTAATGACAGGGTTAACGATATTTCGATTGTTTCACCGTTTTTGGTTCTAAGACGCGTCTCATAATTGCGAACACCACCCGAAGCGGTAACCTCGTCTAGAATCTTTTTTCTTTCAGCCGCGTCGATCCATAATTCGCCTACTTCCTTACCCTGCACCTCCTCTGCTCTATATCCAAGCATCCTCTCCGCGCCAGGATTGAACACCACGATACGCGAATCAAGGTCCGTCGTAATGATCATGTCTTCCGAGTAACGGAGTATCGCTTCCAGATAACTGGTTTTTTCAGTTAGAGCGGTAGTGCTCTTTTTCATATATTCGCCCAAGGCATCGGTCTGTTCTTTGTATTGCTCCTCAGATTGCCTCAACCTATTTTCCAGGTCCGATATTTCCAATCCGGAGCCGATGAGCTGGGCTACTTCTTCCAAATAATCCTTTTCCTCGGTCTGCACTTCCTTCACACCATGATCGGCATGAATAAAACCCCTTGATTCGCCCTTAACAGTTATTTCATATTTGAATACTTTGCCCTGAGATTCCTCGGATGGTTCGCCGTAAATCACGTTGTCAATTTCAACCCAAACTCTTGAATTTGTGGGATGCTCCATAGAAAGAGATACTTGGTGCACTACCTTTTCAATCTTTTCTTCGAAAGGAGTTTTGCCCAGCAGAATTCGACTAATCGACAGTAGATTTGCCAGCTTGTTGGAAGACTCGGGCACGTCAAGTCCCCCCGATGCATTCTTGGACGACTCTTGTTCACTCAAATTGCACATTGTTTCGAGGATAAAACCTTTTTGCTTTTGTTTTAAATGGCGCAGCGTGACAGAACACTTGTTATCCTGCCTAATCTGAATTCCTTGTATCTCCTGTCCAGCCGACCCGGCAATGAGTTCTTCAAACGCGCAGAAGGGGCAGACTGACTTGAGACCGGCCAATGCTTTGTAACAAGTTTTTCCTATACACGGACCTAATTTTTCTGACAAGTAAGAGTTTACCCGAATCACCCGTGCATCCGGACCAATAACGGCAGCCCCTCCAGGAAAGCTCTCCAACAGGCTATCAATTGGCAGTCGCATCCACGCTCCATCACCGGAAGCTTACAATTTGAATCGAATCATTAGGACGCCTTGAGATGGGGGCTCCCCATTCGATCTACAAACTGAAAAATATTATATCGGCAATATGTGCCGACGTCGAGTATTTAGAACCACTGAGATGGCCGGCTATGGACAACTCAGATCACGCGATTACCATACTCACCCAGTTTTGCGGTGAAACGCAAGTGTTACAATCACAAGTTTGGCCGATGAAGCCGTGTTTGACTAATATGACAGCGGATGATAGGATCACCCCGCAATCATCCATTGTTGGAGTGCCTGATGCCCGAAACCCAGGTCAAAGGAGTCGTGCTCGCGGGTGGTCTTGGAACCAGACTTTATCCGTTAACCAAAGTCACGAATAAACATCTTCTCCCGGTCTATAATAGGCCCATGATCACCTATCCGATAGAATGCCTGGTTAACGCCGGGATTAAGGATATCCTCGTCGTGACCGGCGGCAATAATCCAGGCGACTTCTTGAAATTACTCGGCAACGGAAAAGAATACGGAGTGGACCACATTAGCTATGCATACCAGGAAGGGGAAGGTGGTATAGCTGATGCCCTTGCTTTGGCCGCGGCTCACGTAGGGGACGGGTCTGTTTGCGTTGTCCTCGGCGACAATATTATAGAAAAAAGCATCAAAATGGCCGTGAATGAATATAAAAGTCAGGGAGGCGGGGCTAAAATTCTCCTAAAGCAGGTGGATGATCCCCAAAGATTCGGGGTGCCTTTGCTGAAAGGCAATTCGGTCATCCGTATAGAAGAAAAACCACAGAATCCCGCGTCAAATTATGCCGTCATTGGAATTTACTTGTACGATTCCAGAGTCTTTGATTTCATCAGCACTCTATCCCCGTCTCAACGGGGGGAACTCGAAATAACGGATGTGAATAATCTTTACATTGAACAAGGCGCAATGACCTGGTCCGAGCTTGATGGCTGGTGGTCGGATGCCGGAACCTTTGAATCGCTCCTCAGGGCCAGCAACTTGGTCGCCCAAGGCGGCGCGAATAAAGATTAGTATAATGAAAAGTGAGAAATTCAAGAAACCTGATTCAAAGCTAATACATGGTTTGATCGTTCACCCTCTAAAGGTGATTCCCGATGAACGAGGCAGGGTGATGGAAATCATGAGGAGGGACGATCCGTTCTTCTCCGGATTCGGTCAGGTTTACGTTACTACTGTTTACCCGGGTATCGTCAAAGCCTGGCATTTTCACAAAATCCAGGAAGACCGTTTCACCTGTGTACGAGGCATGGTCAAAGCTGTATTCTATGATGAACGAGACGATTCGCCGACTCGCGGTTTTCTTAATGAGATCTATGTGGGTGAGCATAATCCGTGTCTGATAATTATTCCCTCGGGAATCTACCATGGATGGAAATGCATCGGGGATTGCGAGGCGTACGTAGTCAATATACCTTCCGAGCCGTATAACCGATCCGACCCGGACGAGTATCGTATCGCTCCGCATTCCGGAGAAATTCCGTATGATTGGACAACCAGAGACGGATGAGAATATCTTGGATAAACTGATCACGTACTAATTGCAGTGATTAGGGTTTGAGAACTGATGAGGAGAAAATGAAGCTTCTGGTCACCGGAGGTTGCGGTTTCATAGGGTCAAACTTCATTATGCATATGTTGGAGACGTACCCCGACATAAGCATCACCAATCTGGACCTACTCACGTATGCGGGAAACCTGGAAAATCTTCAGGACACCGCGCCCTATGGGGAACGGTATGGGTTCATCCGGGGCGACATTGCCGACCGCGAGCTGGTCTGCAATATAGTTTGCACCAAGCCGGACGCGGTTATAAATTTCGCAGCAGAAAGCCATGTTGACCGTTCGATAATAGATTGTTCCACATTCCTCAAGACCAATGTGGTCGGAACGCAGGTATTATTGGAAGCATGCCGCGAGTTCGGCGTCAGCCGCTTTGTTCAGATTTCTACGGATGAAGTGTACGGTTCCCTTGGACAGGATGGGGTATTTACCGAAGATCATCATATTGCGCCGAATAGTCCATATGCTGCGTCGAAAGCCGCTGCCGATCTGATTTGTCGCTCATATCACAAGACATACGGCTTGGACGTTGTGATAACCAGATGCTCAAATAATTACGGACCATACCAATTCCCCGAAAAGCTAATCCCTCTCATGATTACAAATGCTCTTGAAGATATCGAATTGCCTGTGTACGGCGATGGAATGAATGTCAGAGACTGGATACACGTTCAGGACCATTGTCGGGCAATCGATCTGGTACTGCACAAAGGCAGGCCTGGTGAGGTTTATAATATCGGGGCGGAATCGGAGTTTCCCAACCTGCGCATTGTTCAACATATTCTGGAAAGACTTGAGAAGCCGCAGTCGCTCATACGGTTTGTGCAGGACCGGCCGGGTCATGACCGCCGATATGCGATGGATGCCTCCAAATTAAAGAAAGAACTCGCTTGGAGCCCCTGCATGTCCTTTGAAGAAGGAATGGACCAGACTATATGCTGGTACCTGGAGCATGAAACCTGGTGGCGCCGAATCAAGACAGGTGAATACCTCACCTATTACAATGAATGGTACGTCAGCCGCTGCGGATGCTAGTTTGGCGGAGGACGGGGAGAGGGACTTTTTGTCCCGCGTTCTGCGCGGGATCCCTCCCCCGGACCCCCACTCCAAAAACTCCTAAATTATTTGTCTTATACTGGACAGCATTTTACAAATTTTCGCGTAATAGAGATCTCCGAACTATTCCCGCCTGCATTTTCTCTCAGGCTGTAGAGCGAGGTCTTTGAAAACTGTCTCGTATTCGTCTGCTCTTAGAAAGCCGTTTGATCCGTGGACATTGAACGACGAAAAACCCGGAGAATATTTATTGGGTCGGTTCCCATTGGGAATGGTGCGCCAATTGCCGTTCAGTCCATGACGAATACCGATACGAGGGATCCTGACGCCACTGTCCGTCAAATCCGGCGACTGGAGCGAGCGGGTTGCGAAATTATACGAGTAGGTGTCCCCAGCATGGATGCCGCACGGAACCTGAATTCGATTAAAAAGCGAATCCGGATACCTTTGATTGCAGACATACATTTCGATCACCGCCTGGCCTTGGAGGCCCTACGCCAGGGAGCGGACGGCTTGCGATTAAACCCCGGTAATATCGGTTCTCATGCCAAAGTGCGTGAGGTCACCCGAGCCGCCGCCGAACGGGGCGCCCCAATACGAATCGGTGTGAATTCCGGCTCGGTTGAGAAGAAGTTCCTGCAGAAATATGGCGGAGCCACTCCCGAAGCAATGGTGGAGAGCGCCTTGGGCCACGTAGCTCTTTTAGAAAAGGAGAATTTTCACGATATCAAAATATCGTTAAAGGCTTCGGATATTCCTCGCACAGTGGATGCTTACCGCATGCTGGCCGAGCGGGTGGATTATCCACTTCATGTAGGTATAACCGAAGCGGGGACTCTCATCCCGGGCACTGCAAAATCCGCTGTTGGTATCGGGATTCTTCTGGCCGAAGGAATTGGTGACACCATCCGCGTTTCCCTTACGGCACCTCCAATTCATGAAATCACAGCCGCATATGCAATACTCAGAGCTTTGGGATTGCGTGCTCGAGGGGTCGAAGTGATCTCTTGCCCTACTTGCTCTCGCACTGAAATTGATATTATCGGACTTGCATCCAAGGTGGAAAGAACCCTCTCACAGATTCAGCAACCACTTAAGGTAGCAGTAATGGGCTGTGTCGTTAACGGCCCCGGAGAAGCCAAGGAAGCGGATATTGGCATAGCCGGCGGGAAAAAACGGGGTTTGCTGTTCAAACATGGAGAAATTATTGGAACGTACAGCGAGGAAGATTTATTGCCTGCCTTGCTCGGTGAAATCCAAAAAATGATACGAAAAACCGCGCCGGCAAGATCATAATTTGAACCCTCTCACGCGCGGCCGCCGAATATCAGAACCAACGCAAATCAATCCGCGGGAACATTGATAGAACATGTAAAAAGTTGGATAATATTATCTGACAGTTGCCGAAGACTGTCGTTGCGAGCGGAGCGAAGCAATCTCACGGAGCTTTGGGAATTGCTGGTGGAACCGACATCTTGCCGGTTATTCTAATACACAGGCGAGACGCATGCCCTACCACACACTCCCCTCAATGACAAATTTAGAAGCCGCTGAACTGCTGACCACCCAATTATCTCGTTCCCAGGATCCGCTTGGAACCAGGAAGAGAATAATAACTAAGCAGGGCGGCGGTTCGAAAGATGAGATAATCTGAGATGACCCGATTAAATAATGCTATGGAGATTTTCAAAATTCTGCCCAGGACGAATTGTAAGGATTGTAGAGTACCCACTTGCTTTGCTTTTGCCGCGGCTGTTTTCAAAGGCGACAAAAAACTCGCTGACTGCCTGCATATCGAAAAAGCCGCTTTGGATACATTCGAAGTCGGCAATTCCGATTCCAGGACATTGGAACGGGAGGAAGTTCAGGCCCTTAGACAGTTACGACAAGAAATTCGTGGCATGGATCTGGCTTCGGCCGCAGACAGATTAGGCGCCTCATTTTCGGGCGATAAACTGACAATCAAGTGTCTCGGCAAAGACTTCCACGTAGATTCCAGGGGCAATGTTACATCTGAAGTTCACGTTCATGGATGGATTACAGTTCCGCTCCTCAATTATGTCATATCCTGCTCCGGGAAAGATGTTTCCGGAAATTGGATCCCTATGCGTGAGCTGAAGAACGGAGCCGTTTGGGCGGGTCTTTTTGGGCAGCGATGTGAAAAACCACTCAAGGGGGTCGCTGATACTTACACGGATCTATTTGAGCATATGATCCAGGTCTTCAATGCGAAACCTGCACCGAATGCATTTGAATCGGATATCGCAGTGGTTCTACACCCCCTGCCCAGAATACCTGTACTCATTTGCTATTGGAAACCCGATGACAACATGGAATCCTCGCTGAATGTCTTTTTCGATGATACTGCCGAAGAAAATCTCGACATTGATTCAATCTACAGGATTACCGCAGGGATGGCCCTGATGTTCGAAAAGATCGCCATCACGCACGGCAAGTAACGAGCCGAGAAGGCCACCTGGAACCCGCGGGAAGAGAAAAGAAGAGGAAGGCAAGAATGCGGGGGAACCCGCTTTTTGCAAAAAGCCGGTTTCTCCCACACCCTCTCCGGAAAAAACTCTTATTATTGCTGGCGGTAGGGTTAACAGGGTTTTCATGTGGGACACAGGTCTCCCATCTCTAGACCCTTTGCCTTTCCCATCGACTCAGGCCACCGTCAGAATGGGTCTAGGCTTCGCCTTGTCCTAGCAGGCTCGCCGAAATCACCCGGACGAATCGGGTTCGTCATCCTACGGACTGGTCGTTCACCTCCTGTTGCTCTCCACCCCGCCTCACGACGACGCAGTTACAGTCGGTTACAGGCTGTAGCGTACACCTGGAGAGGACTTGCACCTCTCTGTGTGAGCACGCCCGCAGGCGCACTAGGGGCAGGGCTTGTCCTGCCCAGAAAAGGCGCAGCAAGCGGCGCCCCTACAGTGGCTGTTTGCTACCGACCACCAGTTTCACGGCATGCGCTTTCAGGTGGGTTCCGTCTTTGCATTGGCATCGTGGCACGGTTCTTTCTCTATTCTGAGTTTTGAGACGGTTTCTTCAGAACCGAGAGTAGATCTGATAATGGCGTAAGAGGCTTTGTTCCAGCCACGCAGGAAATAGAGATTGCTTCCCTCGTTTTTCAGTGGGGTCGCGATGACACGCGTCGCGTTATGCGCTCGCAATTGTATTCTTTGGCCGCCTCTAACTGCAGCGTCACATAAAGTTCACTCGGATTCTATAATCCGATGAAAGAATCTCTTTTTGAATCCGCTTGATTAAGGTAAAGTTGTAAGCATTCAATCTTCAGAAACATTCGCGATTATGCGCTGCACTGGAGTTAATTATCATGTTACTGAAATTCTTCCGGACCTCCCTCATTCTTGCCTGTGTGTTGGTTCTTTTCGGTTGCGATCCGGTGACGCTGGTTAAGGAAAAAGTACCTAAACCGATTCAGTCACTGCTGAGCTTTGGATCGTCCGGCAAATCCAAAGGAGCAAAACCAATTATAGCAACCCTGAAACTCGTCTCTCCAAAAAGCCACCAACTCTTCTCTGTGGATCAGGAAGTCGCGTTTCAAGCTGAATATCAGGCCGATGACGTGAAAAGGAAGGAAGGGCCCCAGTTCACCTGGATGCTCTTCAAGGAACCTGATGGAAAGGGTGTTAAGACTGCGGCAACAAAGTCATTTAACAAGAAGCTTGAGCCTGGTAATTATCGGATCGAGGTAACAGTCGCTCATGGAGAACAGAAGCTGGTGAAGAAATCCGATTTTCGGGTAGCATTCACGGGTAAAGGTCAAGTGGTCATGCCTGATGGCGCCGGGCTGGGCGGAGTCGAAATCATGGTGATGGAGCCAAACAGCGATAAGGCTGTTTTTAAGACCGAGACCGATCCTAAAGGGGCTTTTACGGCTGAAGTGCTCTCCGAAGGCAATTTCGTAGTGGTACCGCGCAAAAAGGAGTACAGCTTTTGGCCCGCTCACGAAATAACCAAGTTGGGCCGAGAACCAGTCGCTCTGAATTTTAAGGCGGTGAAGGCTGAAATCGACAAGTTGAGGCTGACGGAGGACGCACGGACGGATGAGAGCCTGGAAGCCGTTTGTCCAGGTCAAGATGTTTATCTTAAATTGGATTTCAAGGCGGAAGAAAAACCCGCTCGGGTCAATGCATTCCTGGTAGCCAGGGAACAGGAAAAGGAACGACTCATTCAATTAGATCAGGCCTACGATTCGCCGGATCAAAAAGTTGCTGTTGATTTCGGAAATGAAGGAAAGCCATTACAGCTAAAAGTTCCATTAGCTCCGAATTTGGTCCCATTGGCTCCTAGCTACAGTCTAAGGGTGAATTTCACCGATCCCAAAGGCAACTCATATTCCGCGGAGGGCCGCAATCCTATTAAAATAGATATCAATATGTGCTTTCGTAGCAAATTCCAGCGGGGCGTGGCCCTCCACCAGAAAGAGAAGTTGGAGGAGGCGGCAAAATCTTACGCCGAGGCCGTACAGTTTGGAAAAATCTTGCAAGAAACCGGGCACCTACCCGCAGACATGCCGAAAATATTTTTTGATACGGGCCTTGTGGAAATCGGCATAGCTTTTGCGAAAGAAGCAGGAGAGGCCAAGCGACTGGATTCCTTACAAAAAGCCATCTCATATTTTAGTGCAGTCCTGAAAACGCAAAAAAAGGACGTCGACTCAATGTTCCTCCGAGGAATGGCATACCATTCGGCGGGAGATTACGAAATGGCTATTAAACATTACAACGAGGTGCTTTCAATCGATTCGGACTCCATAGAGGTCAAGAAGTTGAGAGCGCTTGCGTACGTAAAAACAGGTTTGAAGGAAAATCTTTCTTCAGCTGTAGATGATTTCACCGACGTGATAACTAATGATCGGTCGGCCCAAGGGCTGAGAAAGAGCAGAATCGCGGCCCTAAAATTGGGCGCGGAGCCTTCAACCAAAACCGATAATTCGCGGGTGGATACTGGCTCCGTGCCGTTACCGGACATGCGTGAAGGGTTGAAGCTTTCGAACCGTATACGAAAATAGGGCTATGTCTGTCCCCGCTTTTCACAAAATCCGGAAGGTGATGCTCACACATTCTTCACATGGTTTTTCGAAGGCGTATTACTTGATTTATTTTCCGCTGGTGATCTGCCTTGCGGGTTGCATCGGAACGTACGGCATCACAGAAATCACCGATCACCCGTATGATATAATTCATGAAGATGATTCAAGCGCCAAATTTGGATTACGCGATGATGACGCTTCTATCGAAGTCCGAAAAGTCCCGAGCCCTCGTCCCATTGAAAACTTGGCCATCAATTACGGCGCCCTATTCCCCGAAGGAGAAATAATAAGACCGGGAGATACTGAGGAATACACTAAAATAGATGGCTGGAACGCATACAAGGTGATCTTTCGGCCGAAATACATTCGAAAACGAAAGCGCATCGATGACAAAGCAGGAACGAAAACTGAAGAACCCGCAGAGGGATGGACCCAGGTAACTATCAACGATCCACTAACCGGCAGACCTGAAACGATTATGCTAGGTCCGATAATTCGAAGGGAGCGTATCCTATACCTTGTTGCCGGGGACCAGTATGTTTACTATATTCTGATGAGAGCCGACGGTGATGCTATTGAACCGGCCCGCAAGAAACTTGAGAAATTAGTCCGCGAAGACATTAAATATCGTTAACTTTGTAGAATGACCATATTCGAATCGACCAGGATTTCAAAAAGGAGCAATTTGTCTTGAGACACATAGGGAGCGTTTATCGGCCTCCAAGCGAGGCACATAGTTTGATTATTCAGGTGACACTTGGATGTAGTCACAATAAGTGCACTTTTTGCGGAAGTTATTTGGACAAACCGTTTCAGGTGAGACAACTAGATGAAATAAAGCGCGATTTGCAAGACGTCGCATACATGGGACCCGTGGATAAGGTTTTTCTTGCAGACGGTGATGCTCTGGCCATTCCCCAGAAGCGCCTCGTGCAGATAATGGAGATGGTTAATGAGTTTATACCTTCGGTGAAAAGAATAGGTATTTATGCAAGTGCCGGAAACATACTGCACAAGTCACTGGATGATTTAAAGGCGCTTCATAAGCTGAATCTTGGGATTATCTATTTGGGCGTCGAAACCGGCGATCCGGTTCTTCTTCAAAAAATTTGTAAGGGAGCCAGCTACGATCAGCTTGTCGAAGCGGCCCACCGCGTGAAGGATGCTGGTATTGCGCTCTCGGTGACTGTCCTGCTCGGCATCGGAGGCATCGAAGGAAGCGAGCAACATGCCCGCGGAACCGCCAGAATACTGACTGACATGGATCCGGATTATGTTGGTGCGTTGAGCGTCATTCTGGTGCCGGGAACTCCCTTGTACCAGGACCATGTTGAGGGTCGGTTCGAAATTCCCGAGCCGTTCGGCTTGATCAACGAGCTTCGAATAATGATTGCGGAATCGAACTTTAGCCACTGTGTCTTCAGGTCGAACCATGCTTCGAATTATCTGCCGGTTAAAGCATCTCTTCCCGAGCAAAAGACACAAATAGTAGAAGCAATAGACAGCGTGCTCAGGTCGCGAGACAAACAGCGACTTAGGCCGGAATTCCTTCGAGCCCTTTGAAGTTTTTAGTCGGAATCTTGCGGTGGTGCTTCTGCAAAATCGCTAATGTATGAATGAATAGGGTACGATCCCAAGATCTTTACCACTGTCCCTTGTTCTTCTATGTCCTTCAGACAAGCCGAGACCTTTGGTTCATCCCGATGACCTTCCAGATCCACAAAAAAGGCATATTTCCACGGAACAGATCCTCTATCCGGCCTGGATTCTATCCTGGATAGATTTATCTCTCGCGCAGCGAACGCTTGAAGGATCTTGAATAGCGCGCCAGGCCTGTTTTTTGTCCAAAAGATTATAGAGGTCCTATCATTGCCGGTTGCCGCCGGTTTGTCGCGGCCCAACACCAAAAATCTAGTTATATTGTCCTGCATGTCTTGTATGTTTCTTTTTATGACCTTCAGTCCCATTATCTCTGCTATTGCTTCGTGAGCCACTGCTGCTGTTTCCGGATTTTGCCGAGCCATCTCCGCGGCTTTTGCGGTGCTGGATGTCTCCAGGATGGTAATTTTTGGCAAATGCCGGTTAAGCCATTGCCGACATTGGGCTAACGCCTGAGGATGAGAACTCACGGTTTGAATATCTTCCATACGGCCGCTCAGATTCAGTAACGCATGCCGGATCGGCAACGCAATTTCGCCGCAAATCTGTATCTCTGAGGTCATTAATGCATCCAGGGTCTCGCGCACTGACCCTTCGACGCTATTCTCTACCGGGACAACCCCGTAATCCGCTTCGGATCGGCTGATTTCCTCAAAGATTTCTCTCACTGTGAAGCAAGGCAAAAATGAATGTGAATTTCCGAATCTTTTCAAGGCGGCATTGTGTGTGTGCGTTCCCGGAGGACCAAGATAGGCTATTGTCAGCGGTGACTGTAAGGCTCTCGAACCCGAGAAGATCTCCCGATAAATTGCGTCCAAGGTCACTCGCAGCATTGGGCCGGAGTTGAGCGCTTCCAGCCGACGAAGTATCTCCTCTTCGCGAACAAGATCCAGTGCATTTTGATTTTCCGCTGCTTTCAAACGCCCGATAATCAGAGAAAGGCTCATCCTTTTGTTGAGAAGGTCAAGTATTTGAAGATCCAGTCCATCAATTCTTGCTCTCAGATCCTCAAGTTTCTCATCTGTCATAAGTCCCCCGCCGTCGATCCGCAAAATCGGTTTTAGGAAGTCGGTCCCATAAGTTTAGAACCTATAATGACGTAAGAAATATAGCAAGCAAGCGGCGCAATGACCAGTCTAAGGGATTGAAGATGTCCGGACAAATTGGAAAGTCTATATCCCCTTGTTACATCTCTGTTACGAGGAGCGTGGATTTGTCATTGCGAGGAGTGAAACGACGTGGCAATCTCGGGATTTGTTACATCCACACGTGATAATAGAGATTGCTTCCCCCGTTATACAACGTGGTCGCAATGACAGGCCGCGGGTTATCCGCTCGCAACGACATTCTTTGGCCCCCATTAACTGAATAGTTACGCACCCTTACAAAAACCGCTTGACCAAGCTTTTAACTGGTGTTACACATATTCACTAGAAGGAAATTCTGAGTCAATGACCAACGATCTACAAGCGAGCGCATTTAATTCTTATTATTGGTGGTACTTTTATGTACCCGCGGAGGGTAGCGCGCGCTCCTAACTTTTAGTTCGTTGGAACCAATACAAAAAGAAGATGCGGAGCAAGCGCTCCGCATCTTCTTTTTTTGTTCTGGAGGACAACATGGTGGTCATTATGAAAGAAGACGCGACAGAATCCCAAGTTGCGCAGATCTTGTTCAAGATAGAAGCGCTTGGCTGCAAGGCGCATCTTTCGAGAGGAACGGCCCACACATTCGTTGGCGTCATAGGGGCCACCAAAGGCGCTGAGTGCGGGTATTTTGAGGGACTGCAAGGTGTTGAGCGAGTAATTTCGGTACCCGGGCCGGTCATGCTCGCCAGCCGTGACTTCAGGGAAGAGAATACCGTCTTCTCGATAGATGGCTCCAAGATTGGCGAAAAAAAGATCATCGTCATCGCAGGACCTTGTGCGGTTGAAAACAGGGAGCAACTGATTCAAGCCGCGCTGGAGGTCAAGAAAGGCGGTGCCGTGGCCCTCCGGGGGGGAGCTTTCAAGCCTAGGACTTCTCCGTACAGCTTCCAAGGCTTGGGAGAGGAGGGCCTCAAAATTCTTGCGGAAGCCAGGGACATGGCCGGTTTGGCGGTGGTCACCGAGGTGGTCTCGCCCGAACAGGTCCCCCTGGTTTCCCAATACGCGGACGTGCTCCAGATCGGCGCCAGGAATATGCAAAATTATGCTCTGTTAAACGCGGTAGGAACTTCACACAAGCCAGTGCTTCTTAAACGCGCGCTCAGCAGCACAATTGAAGAGTTCTTGAATGCGGCGGAATACATATTAAGCCACAATAACCCCAGGGTAATCCTATGTGAACGCGGGATCCGAACATTCGAGACGTGCACAAGGAATACCGTCGACATAAATGCCATACCTGTCCTGAAATCCATGACGCATCTCCCGGTCATAGTGGATCCTAGTCATGGAACCGGCAAACGCGAATATGTTGCAGCAGTGAGTCGTGCAGCGATAGCCGCGGGCGCGGATGGATTGATTATCGAGGTGCACCCGGACCCTGAAAACGCTCTGTCTGATGGGGATCAAAGCCTTCACCCTGAGGAGTTTCATTCTCTTATGGAGCAGTTGCGACCTGTGGCCGAGGCGGTCGGCAGGACTCTTTAAGGTGCCAATCTCGTTGAAAGCGTTAGCAGAACACAGCCTCGAAGATGATATGAACCGCGGAAGGATAAGCTAGTGCCGCTTGCATCAAGCATTGTAACAATCGCGGGTATGGGGCTCATGGGAGGCAGCCTTGGCATGGCGCTGGTCAAAAACAACGCGTGCAAGGAAGTCAGAGCGCTTGTCCGTCGAAACGATGCCATCGAAAACATACTCGCACGCGATGCTGCTCACGTTGCGGGAACCGATGCGCAGCAGCTCTTGGAGGATACCGACCTGTTAGTGTTGGCCACACCCGTTCTGACCATAGAAGCTCAAGTTTCCGAGCTGCACAGGTCCCTCAAAACAGGAGCGACTATTACGGACATGGGAAGCGTCAAGAAGGGCATCGTTGAGGCCATGGATGATCTGCCGCCTTATCTTAATGCGGTTGGTGGCCACCCGATGTGCGGCAAGGAGACGTCCGGGATAACCTCCGCCGATCCGATGCTTTTCCGAGAAAGGGTGTGGGTGCTTACCCCTTCGAAGAGAACCGACCCCGAAGCGCTGTCGCTTGTCGAGGCCATGATCGAGGCTGCAGGGGCACGCCGCATGATCATGGATGCTGAAAGCCACGATGCTGCAGTATCTTGCATCAGTCATCTTCCCTATGTCCTGGCCATGACGCTAATGGAAGTTGCCGAAAACGCGGCGATCGACCGTCCCGAGATTTGGGAACTCGCTGCGAACGGATTCCGGGACACCTCAAGACTCGCGGGATCCGATCTGACGATGATGATCGACATACTGGCGTCCAACCGAACCAATGTCGTCCGGATGATGAATCTAGCTTCCACACGGCTTAACAAGATGATTGAGTTGATTTCAGATGGGAAAGATGGGCCGCTTCTGGACGTGCTCAGCAAAATTCGAGATCGCCGAATGGGAATGTTTCAGAACTGATCGATTTCAGATCCGCGAAAAGGAGAACACTTGCCAGGCCGGAATGGGCTTAAAATTCGACCTACCCGACAGCTCAAGGGGAAAGTTGCGCTCCCAGGGGACAAGTCCCTGTCACATCGGGCGCTTATCTTGGCGGGGCTGGCAGACGGCGTGTCCCGGATCGAAAACTGTCTCATAGCCGGCGTGACTGAAGCCATGATTGACTGCCTGAGATCCATGGGCGTTGAGATCATAATTGAAGGCCAGCCCGATCGGCCTGTCCTGGTTGTACACGGCAGGAAATTGCATGGCCTGATTGCGCCTGAACAGCCTTTGAACTGTAATGGTTCCGCGACCACCATGCGCCTGCTAGCCGGTGTCATGGCAGGTCAATCCTTTCCCTCTGTTCTTGACGGAAATCAGGGTCTTCGAATGAGACCGATGGATCGAATTGTTGAACCCTTGAGAGCCAAGGGTGCCCACGTCGAGACCGCTGACGGAAATGCGCCACTTGTGTTCTCGCCCCATCCATTGGAATCGTCCAGGCATGTTCTTCCCGTGGCCAGCGCTCAGGTGAAATCAGCTCTGCTTCTGGCGGGCCTTTATTCGGATGGTCCCACAATGGTTGTCGAGCCGCACCCCAGCCGGGATCATACGGAACGCCTTTTAATAAGTTTAGGCGCCCCGCTCGAGCACGGGAAAGATAGTCGTGGACACGCCGTGATACTATATCCGGACGGTTTCACGCTGCCGGCGCTCAACCTGAAGCTGCCGTCGGATCCGTCCTCATCCGCATTCTTGTTGGTTGCCGGTCTGCTAGTGTCGGATTGCGCAATTGAAATATCGGATGTTTGCCTGAATCCGGGTCGCATCGGACTATTCGAGGTACTTGATTCAATGAATGCGCATATAAAGGTTTCCGCAGAATCCGAACGCAATGGAGAACCGACAGGGACGTTATCCGCCAGGTCTTCCGCTTTGAAGGGCGCCACGGTTGGCGGTGTTCTTGTAACCAGAATGATTGATGAATTCCCCATTTTGGCCGTGGCAGCCACTCAGGCCGAAGGAACAACTATTGTGCGAGACGCAAAGGAACTCCGTTTCAAAGAAACCGACAGGATTGAGACTCTGGCTGAGGAGTTGGGCAAAATGGGCGCTGTTATGGAAACCCGGCCCGATGGATTTCGGATCCGCGGGCCCGTGCAACTCAAAGGCGCGGTGGTAAACGGCCGTGGCGATCACAGGATTGCAATGAGCCTTGCCGTTGCCGGACTGGTTGCAAAAGGCGAAACCGTGATCGAAGGATGGGAGATTATCCGCGAGTCGTTCCCGGAATTCCCGAACATCCTCAAGCAGCTCGGAGCCGATGTGGAATGCTGAAAGGAACAACAAAAATTGTGGGGCTCATCGGAAACCCGGTCTCTCATAGCCTCAGCCCGGCCATGCACAATACCGCTTTCCAAAAAATGCAGATGGACTGGAACTATCTCCCGCTTCACGTGGATCCGGATAATTTGAAAGACGCTATGAAGGGAGTCCGCTCGCTCGGATTTCGTGGGATAAACGTGACCGTACCATACAAGGAAAGGGTGCTCCCTTTTCTTGACGAGATGTCGACCGAGGCTGAACGTATCGGCGCAGTCAACACTATCAATGTAGTTCAGGGTCGGCTTCTCGGCTACAATACCGATTGCGTAGGTTTTTTGCGTGATCTGGCCGAAATAGGTTTTAATCCCAACGGATCTAGAGCTTTGATACTGGGCTCGGGCGGGTCAGCTCGTGCTGTAACGTACGCCCTGCTCTCCGAGAGCGCGACAGTGACAATGTGCGGTAGGGACATTGCCACAGTGTCTTCGCTGGTTGGGAGCTTCAAAAAGCAATTTCACTCAAACCTGGCGGAGTCTTTGACGTTTGAAGACCTTCACGATCTGCGCAGGGAAATTGATATCATCGTAAATACCACTCCACTCGGGATGGATCCATACGTCGGATTATCGCCATGGCCGGAAGGAGTCGCATTCCCGAAGTGCGAACTCGCCTACGATCTTGTTTATAATCCGCCAAACACCCGCTTCATGGAGCTGGCTCAGGCGAATAGTATCAAAGCCGTGAACGGGCTGGGGATGCTAGTTCATCAAGCCGCGCTTTCTTTTGAAATATGGACCGGCGCATCGGCTCCGTTGGAAATAATGAGAAGAGCAGCGACAGAATGTTGAAATTTTTCACAGCAGGTGAATCTCATGGGCCGGAACTCACGGTAATTCTGGAAGGCTTGCCCGCGGGCATCCCGCTGACAAGGGTCGACATACAACGTGACTTGGCGCGGCGACGGCGGAGCGAAGGGTCCGGCGGCCGCATGGCAATTGAAGACGATAACTTCAGGATAACCGGTGGAATAATGGCTGGGATCAGCACCGGCGCTCCGGTTTGTGTGGTTATTCCGAACAAGGATTTCCAAGCATGGAGCGAAAAGGACGTCCCTCCAATGACAGTTCCTCGGCCCGGCCACGCGGATCTCACAGCAGCTATCAAGTACGGGTACGGTGACCTGAGGATTGGACTCGAAAGGGCATCCGCAAGAGAAACCGCGGCCCGCGTAGCTATGGGGGCTATCTGCCGCAAGTTATTACTCCAATTCGACGTGATCGTAGGTTCTTATGTGCTTACCATAGGAGCTGTCAATGCGGATATTCGACATTCAGCCGATTCACAAGATCTCTTCCGCAGGGCGGAGGCGAGTCCGGTCCGCTGCCCGGATGAACAGTCTTCCGATGCGATGATTGAAGAAATCAAGCATGCCCGCGAAGCCGGTGACACATTGGGAGGGATTTTCGAATGTGTCGCATTGAATGTGCCGCCTGGACTGGGAAGCCACGTTCACTGGGAACGCAAGCTTACGGCGCGGCTGATGTCCGCGGTAGCGTCCATCCCTGCCATTAAGGGAGTTGAATTCGGTTCGGCGTTTCAGAATGCAAAATCTAAAGGCACAGAGATTCACGACGAAATTATTCCGGAGCACAGAAATTCCGGAATCCTTCTTCGGCGTTCATCCAATAGGGCAGGCGGCATAGAAGGGGGCATAACCAATGGAGAGCCGCTCGTGATCCGCGCGGCAATGAAGCCTATCAGCACTACGCTTCAGGGGCTCGCGTCCATGGATCTCGCCACAGGACAAATCGCTAAGACGATTTACGAGCGAAGCGATATCTGTGCAGTCCCCAGAGCAGCGGTCGTAGCCGAGGCCATGGTCGCGTTTGTTATCGCAGACGCATTGATGGAAAAGCTTGGCGGCGACAGCCTTGGAGAGATGATGCCCAGGTTCGGGAGTCTACGAAAAGCGAAATTGGACGAGTTGCCCATGGACAACGTGCCATGGAGGTTCGGATATGAGTAGCCTGTCGAGGAACATAATATTAACCGGATTTATGGGTACGGGTAAAACCGCCGTCGGTCGGCTCATCGCACGAGAACTCGGCCTGAAGTTTGTCGATACTGACGATGAGATAGAGAAGCGCTCGGGTGCTTCGATCCAAGAGATCTTCGCCAGGTTCGGTGAATCGCATTTCAGATCCCTTGAGAAAAATATTTGCCAAGAAATTGCCCAACGAGAAGGTCAAGTTGTCGCGACGGGCGGTGGAATGCCTGTTGATCCTGAGAACCGGCGGCTGCTTTGCTCCGCTGGAGTGGTTATTTGCCTCAGATGCGAAGTGCGGGAAATTGTGAGACGCGTTGGAAACAGAGCTGACCGTCCAATGCTTCAGGCTATTGACCCGGTCCATCGCGTTATTCAGTTGCTCGGGGAACGAGAGTCGGCCTATGCAGTCTTTCCTTTTCAATTGGATACGACTCATCTAAGCGTCGAAAGCGTAGCAGCGCGTGTTCTGGCTATGACTAACGGCCGTTCTCAATCAGCCAGGTTTCTCTCGGTGAATATTCGAGGCGGCGCTGGTTACACTCTCTCCGTGGGGCCGGGGACTTTAGGATTATTGGGCGAGATATTCAGAGATAGAGGCATAACATCAAGAATAGCAGTGGTTACCGACACTAATCTGGAATCGCTTTATCTGCCAAGCATTGTTAGCTTGTTGCAAGCGTCAGGTTTTAATCCTTTTTCGTGTGTAGTTCCCGCGGGAGAGGCTAGCAAAAATCTTGGTCAATTATCGAGTCTCTACGATGTTTTCCTCCGGGGACGGCTGGACCGCCGTGGCGCGGTCATTGCTTTAGGAGGGGGCGTGATCGGAGATCTCGCGGGATACGCAGCCGCCACTTTCATGCGGGGCGTTGCATTTGTTCAGTGCCCTACTACATTGCTGGCCATGATCGACGCCAGTATTGGCGGAAAAACGGGGATTAACCTGCCTCAAGGAAAGAACCTGGCCGGCGCTTTCAAACAACCTGCGGCTGTCTTAGCGGATACTGACACACTGTCAACTCTTCCAAAGAAAGAAATACAAACAGGGATGGCGGAGTTTATTAAGCACGCTGTCATTGGAGATAAAGAATTGTTTGAGAATCTGGAAAGTTTCTCGAGAGACGCCTTCACCGGATCCCGATTTGATAATCCGTTCCGTGGGTGTCAAAGCTCGAATCGTAGAGCAGGACCCCTTTGAGTCAGGATATCGCGAAGTCCTCAATTTTGGGCACACAGTCGGCCATGCGATGGAGAAGTGCAGCCGGTACTCCATTAGCCACGGCGAGGCCGTTTCAATAGGAATGGTCGCGGCCGCGAGGATTTCGCACAAAATGAGGCTCTGCACCTCAAATACTTGTGATAGGCTCGAAGCGCTCCTCGTCCGGGCTGAATTACCAATCACGCACAACCTCGATCCCGACGATGTGATCGTCGGCATGGCAGCAGACAAGAAGGTCGTTGAAAGCAGTGTGCGTTTTGTACTGATTAACGACATCGGGTCCGTGGAACACGGCCGCGAGGTCGCTCCCGAACTCGTGAGGCGCGTCCTCCAGGAAATAAAGAGTGACAACTTATGAAGATATTAGTTTTGCACGGCCCTAACCTGAACTTACTCGGTGTGAGAGAACCGGATGTATACGGCAAGGTTACGCTGTCTGAAATCGACGAACAGCTTGCAAGACACGCAAGTGAGCTTGGTATGGAGATTCGTTGCATACAATCGAATCATGAAGGGGTGCTCATAGACTCCTTGCATGAGGCGATGGGTTGGGCAGACGGCGTCTTGATGAATCCCGGAGGTTTCACGCATACCAGCGTTGCTTTGAGGGATGCGATCGCTGCTATTGGTATCCCGACCGTAGAGGCGCATCTATCCAATATTGCTACGAGGGAGATGTTCAGACAAAGATCGATTACCGCCGGAGCTTGTAAGGGACAGATTTCGGGATTCGGCGCCTATTCCTATCATCTCGGGCTGCTTGCCTTGAAAAGGATGCTCGAAAACGACTCTATGTCGGAAAAGTGTTGACAGCCTGCTCAGCAGGCTGATATTGTAACGGTTGTAGGTAGAAACTTCATGATATCAATCAGCAGCCAAAATAACTGGTGGTGGCGCTGGATAAGCGAATACTGGAGGTCTGCCTGCGGCTAAAGCTCGACTGATAAAATAGACATATAGAAAGCAATTAAAGGCCATGGGTAGACACCATGGCCTTTTTGTTTGTACCGGCCGGAGAAGGCCCGAGGAAAACGACAATGAAAGGATCCACCTTCGGAAAGGTTAACTTCAATGATTAGACCGCAATTTGCAGAATTCGAGCAGCTCTGTAGAACAGGCGACCTCGTGCCCATGTTCATGGAAATCCCCGGGGATCTGGAGACACCCCTTTCGGCTTTCCTGAAAATCGAGGATTCAGCCAACTCATTTCTTTTTGAAAGTGTGGAAGGCGGAACAAAGTGGGCCAGATACTCTTTTCTCGGGTCGGATCCCAGGCTGACAATTAGCTTCAAGAACGGCAGCGTCAAAATTCAGGAAGGTGAGTCGGAAAAAACCCTTACAGGGGCCACTGATCCTACTTTGCTCTTGAAAGAGATTATGGATCGATTCCGCCCTGCTTTGGCTCCTGGTCTGCCGGAGTTTTTCGGCGGAGCCGTGGGATTCTTCGGATACGACGTTGTACGGGGTTTCGAGAAAATTCCCAATCTGGCGAAGCCCGATCCGGAGTTCAATGACGCGTGGTTCATGGTAACCCGCGACATGATCGTTTTCGACAACCTTCTCCACAAAATCCTGCTGGTAACCACAGTCTCGCTTGAAGAAAACACATCGACGAACGCTGCTTACAAAGAGGGATGCGATCGATTGAAATGTTTTGAAGAAAGACTCAGTGCTCCCATTCCCGCCCGACCGCCGTCCGGGTCCAAGACGGATATCAAGTTTGAGCCCAATATGCCACCTGAAAATTTTACCGAGATCGTCCACAGGGCAAAGCATCACATCAGGGCCGGCGACATTATCCAGGTGGTCTTGTCGCAGCGTTTTCAGGGTGAAGGCGACGTTGATCCTCTAAGTGTCTACCGGGCACTTCGGATGATTAATCCGTCTCCTTATATGTTTCTCCTTCGTATGGGAGATGAGAGCCTGGTGGGCTCTTCGCCCGAGGTGATGGTGCGGGCCAAAGATGGAGAGGCAGTGGTCAGGCCCATCTCGGGCACACGGCCGAGGGGTGAAACGGCCGAACAGGACGAACGTCGATGCAGCGAGCTTCTTGCCGATCCGAAGGAAGTGGCTGAACACGTGATGCTCGTCGATCTGGCTCGAAATGACCTTGGGCGCATCGCCGCGGCCGGCGCCGTCAGCGTCGACCAATTCAAGACGGTGGAGAAGTACTCGCACGTGATGCACATCGTGAGCAACGTACGAGCCAAAATTGCAGAAGGTTACAACGCTTTCGACGTGCTTCGAGCTACGTTTCCTGCCGGGACCCTCACGGGCGCGCCCAAGATCCGTGCAATGGAAATAATCGAGGATCTGGAACCCGAACACAGAGGCCCATACGGAGGATGCGTCGGGTATTTCTCATTCACAGGGTCTATGGACATGGGAATAACCATACGGAGCGTGGCTATGAAAGGGAATCGCGCCTATTTCCAGGCGGGCGCGGGCATTGTGGCTGATTCGGTTGCCGAGAAGGAATACCTGGAAACCATGTCAAAGGCGGAGGCTATGCGCAGGGCATTTGCAATACCCCAGGAACTCGAAGGGAGGCAGAAATGATTCTGGTCATCGACAACTACGATTCTTTTACTTTCAATCTTGTTCAGTATCTTCAGGAGCTGTCCCGGGAAGTCATTGTGAAACGTAATGACTGCATCTCGGTCGAGGACATTCAAGATCTCGACCCAAAGGCTATCGTCATTTCGCCGGGACCCGGGACTCCACAGGACTCGGGAATATCCCTACCGCTGATCTGCAGCTTGGGTCATCGAATCCCCATTTTGGGTGTATGCCTGGGCCATCAGGCCATAGGCGCCGCATTTGGCGCTCGTATAGTCCAGGCCCCTCGGCTGATGCACGGAAAGACTTCCGCCATATTCTTCAATGGGAGTCGCCTCTTTTCCGGCCTGCAAAACCCGTTTGAGGCTTGCCGTTATCACAGTCTTGTGATCGAGCCCGAAAGCGTGCCCGACTGCCTTGACGTGACAGCCGTGACCGAACAAGGCGAAATCATGGGAATCAAACACAGGTCATACCCCATTGAAGGCGTCCAGTTCCATCCCGAATCCATCCTGACGCCGGGGGGCAAACGTATCCTCCAGAATTTTCTAAAAATGACCGACGAGTTTCACTTTGCTGGATCCGAGCCTCCTCAGCCGAACCCTCCGGATCCTAAATCAGGATATCGGCCCCCAGCCGGTAAGGGCAAGTGGTGGAAGAACCCGGCAAGTGCGACGTCATCGAAGAAGGTCGGCATGCTTAAGGAAGCTATTAAAAAAGCCACTCGGAAAGAGGATCTCACTCGAGAAGAAATGGAGCTGGCCATGGAAGAGGTCATGGCCGGGGACGCAACGCCTGCTCAGATCGGCTCTTTGTTGACTGCTCTGAAGATGAAAGGAGAGACCGTGGCTGAAATCACCGGAGCTGCCACTGTAATGAGGCGCAACGCCGTCCGCGTCCCGGTTGAAAACAATGGAACGCCCCTCTTGGATACGTGTGGAACCGGAGGGGACGGTCTCGGAACATTCAACATCTCCACAACCGTGGCCTTTATAATTGCCGCCGCGGGAGTCCGTGTGGCTAAGCACGGTAATCGATCGGTTTCAAGCTCATGCGGCAGCGCAGATGTTCTCAGGGAATTGGGGGCCGATCTCGACCAATCTCCGGAAATTGTCGGTCAATGTATCGATGAAACAGGTTTCGGTTTTCTTTTTGCGCCCAAGTTGCATCTGGCTATGAAACATGCGGCAGCTCCTCGGCAAGAAATGGGAATACGAACGGTCTTCAATCTTCTTGGGCCGCTTACTAATCCTGCCGGAGCATCGTGCCAACTTCTCGGCGTATACGATATTTCCCTAACTGAAGTTATAGCCCATGCGCTCTCGGATCTGGGAACAAGATCTGCAATGGTAGTGCATGGTATGGACGGGCTGGACGAAATCTCGCTTTCCGGGCCGACCAGGATTTCGCGATTGAGCGGGGACAAAGTAACCACCTGTCTATTTGATCCCGAAGAACTTGGTTTTCATTATTGCGATGTTGATCAGGTGCGAGGCGGTTCCCCAAGGGAAAACGCGCGCCATCTCGTGGAGATTTTGGAAGGCAACCGCGGACCAAGGCGTGACATCGCATTGCTCAACGCAGCAGCGGCCCTCGTTGTAGCTGGAGCAGCCGAAGATATGCGCGAAGGGCTGAACAAGGCCACCGAAGCAGTCGATTCCGGCAAGGCCAGAACTAAGCTGGCCGATTTCTTGAGGTTTAATGCCTAATGTCAGACATCCTAAAAAAGATAGTTGAAATCAAACTGGCAAGATTGGCCGCGGAGAAGCGGCTCGTATCGCGGGAAGCCATTGAGCAAAAGGCCTTCGAGAAGCCGCCGGCGATGGATTTCCTCCAAGCATTTGCCGGACCCGGAATGCACATAATGGCAGAAGTGAAGAAAGCCTCTCCTTCAAAGGGAATTCTCAAGCCCGATTTCGATCCGGTGGCACTCGTGCGTGCATACGCCCGAGGCGGAGCTTCTGCCGTGTCGGTTTTGACCGAGCAAGATCACTTCGCCGGCAGCCTGAAGATCTTGGAACTGGTAAGAGATCAGGTAGCGCTCCCAATACTTAGAAAGGATTTCATAACCGATGATTATCAAGTTATCCAGGCCAGGGCCGCAGGAGCTGACTCATTCCTTCTCATCGTTGGAGTATTGAATTTCGTCCAATTGAAAAGACTTATAGAGGTTGGTCGGGCGTGGCAAATGGAGCCATTGGTGGAGGTTCATAATTCACGACAGGTTCATTTGGCCCTCAATGCCGGCGCCAGATGCATCGGAATAAACAACAGAGACCTCAGGACATTTCGTGTGAACCTCGATGTCAGTTTGCAACTCGTCAAGAAGATTCCGCAGGATCGTACAGTTATTTCAGAAAGCGGAATCAGATCGCGAGAAGATATCCTGCGCCTTTCAGATGCGGGAATTAAAGGCTGCCTGATCGGGGAATCTATTGTCACCTCGCCGGACCCGGCCGCAAAGCTTCGGGAGCTGATCCATGGATCGAGGTAGTAGCAAACCAAGGGTGAAAATCTGCGGAATAACTCGTGCTGAAGACGCTCATGCAGCTGTGGAGCTAGGCGTCCATGCTCTGGGTTTTATTTTTCATCCTTCCAGCCCGCGCTATGTTAGCCCAGAGCTGGCTGCATCCATCATTAAAACTCTGCCTCCGTTTGTAACCGCGGTCGGGGTATTTGTGAACCGCAGCAGAACGGACATAGAAGGAATAGTCGTGGCCGCGGGTCTGCACATGATTCAGCTTCATGGGCAAGAACGTCCGCACGATTGCAAAGGCTACAGCCGTCCTGTGATCAAGGCTCTTCGGCTCGACATGGCGCAAGCGGCTACCTAGCCTGGCCGCGTATCCGGTGTCGGGGCTGCTGGTAGAGCCTCAGGTTTCCGGGGCATGGGGAGGAACAGGCATTCCTCTGGATTGGGAGCGTCTTAAGAAGGATTTGGAACCGGAAACTCCCGCGGTTCGCAGCCGACTTGTGCTTGCCGGAGGTCTTGATCCTCAAAATGTGGCTCTTGCAGCAAGTATTGTGCAGCCCTATGCGGTGGATGTCTCAACCGGAGTGGAAGATGAGCCCGGCATAAAAAATCACAAAAAGATCGAGGAGTTTATGAATGCGTTATACGGATGAGCTACCATTTACGGATTATCCTGATTCGAACGGCTACTTCGGCGAGTTCGGGGGCCGTTTTGTCCCCGAAACGCTGATCACCCCCTTAATTGAATTGGAGGAAGCTTTCCTAAGGATCGGGTCTTCCCCCGAATTTACTCAGGAGCTTGATGGCCTACTCTCGACATACGCGGGTCGTCCGACACCGTTGTTTTTCGCGGAGCGCCTTTCCGAAAAACTCGGTCCCGGCAAGCTCTATTTAAAAAGAGAAGATTTACTGCACACCGGCGCTCACAAAATAAACAATACCTTGGGGCAGGCGCTGCTGGCCAAGCGTATGGGCAAGCAGCGGGTAATTGCTGAAACCGGAGCGGGACAGCATGGAGTGGCCACCGCAGCGGCGGCAGCTCTTCTCGGACTTGAATGTAAAGTGTTTATGGGAGAGGAAGACATGCGGAGACAGGCTCCCAATGTCTTTCGTATCAAATTGATGGGCGCTGAAGTAATCCCGGTGACCACAGGGACCGCCACCTTGAAGGACGCGATGAGCGAAGCCCTCAGGCACTGGGCCACGTACGTCAATGACACCTATTATATTATTGGTTCCACAGCGGGGCCACATCCGTACCCTTTGATGGTCCGCAAGTTCCAATCAATAATCGGTCGTGAGGCGCGCAGGCAGATTCTCGAAGCGGAGCACAGGCTTCCCGGGAAGGTGATCGCATGCGTCGGCGGCGGAAGCAACGCGGCAGGAATCTTCCACGGATTCATCGAAAATCCCGAAGTGGAGCTGGTCGGAGTGGAAGCGGCCGGTCTTGGAATCGAAACCGGGAAACACGGAGCTACCATTTGCGCGGGCGAAACGGGAGTGTTCCACGGCTCCCGTTCACGAGTATTGCAGGACGCGCAAGGCCAAATCATGGAGGCGCACTCGATCTCCGCAGGATTGGACTATCCGGGCGTTGGGCCGGAACATTCGTTCCTTCACTCCACCGGGCGGGCACGTTACGTTTCAATCAAGGATGATGAAGCGCTCCAGGCATTTTCATTATTATGCCGTGTCGAAGGGATAATACCTGCGCTTGAGTCCTCGCACGCGCTTGCATGGGCAATGAAAGAATTTCCAAAAATGGACAAAGGAGACATCTGCATAGTTAACCTCTCGGGCAGAGGCGACAAGGACATGCCGATAATCGAGAAGTCGAGCGGTTTTTAAGAGGTCTGCCGGGGAACCCTTTTTTCTGCAAAAAAGAGTTCCCCGGACCCTTCCCAAAAAACTCTAACATTATGGTGCATTAGGCCGCATGGCCTAAATTTCCGGCACAGATTGAGATACAAGTCTGATGCTGGTTTCCAACTCACATTGAATGGCCACGGATGCTGAGCCAAGCAGGCCGCCTCTAGGTTGCCGCACAGTGTAATGACCCATAAATTGGGAGTTTTTGGGGTGGGGTCCGGAGAGGCCCTTTTTGCAAAAAGGGCCTCTCCGGCAAACATCCAAAGAAATCACTGAATCCCCCGGACTGGCTGCGGAAGCAGACGAAGTAAGGAGTTAAAATGGACCGAATCAACCAGGTATTCAACAGATTGCACGAACAGGGGCAAACCGGATTTATCCCGTTTTCCGTGGCGGGCTACCCGAACCGGGAAGAATCGCTGAAGATTTTTTTAGCGCTTGCTGAGGCAGGAGATATCCTCGAGTTCGGCTTTCCTTTCTCCGATCCTGTGGCTGACGGGCCGGTAATCCAGAAAGCATCAGCCGAAGCGATCCGCGGCGGCATCACCATGGACGCGGCATTGGATATGATAGCCGATATACGCAAGCAATCGGAAATCCCGATCATTTTTTTCGGATACTTTAATCCCATCCTTAAATATGGGCCGGAGAGATTCATATCTCGAGCGGAAGCCTGCGGTGTGGACGGCGTCCTGGTGGTGGATCTCCCTAGAGAAGAGGCGCATTGGCTGAAGCCCTTGGCTGACAAGGCGGGACTTGCATGGATCTATCTTGCAACACCGACCACGCCACCCGAAAGAATAAAGAAAATGGACGAAGAGGGTTCGGGATTCCTGTATTACGTCTCGAGCACCGGGGTGACCGGCGCCAAGGATTCGCTACCGCCGGGCCTTGCCGAGAAATGTGAAAGTGTAAGGCGGGCTTGTCATTTACCTCTGGTGGTGGGGTTCGGTATCTCGCGGCCGGAGCACGCGTCCCTATTGAAGCCTCATGTTGACGGAGTGGTCGTGGGCAGTGCAATCTTATCTCAAATTCAGAATGGTCACTCGCTGGAGGCTATCAGGGATTGGTCCAGAGACATGAAGCGTCAGTGTTACTCCTCGCAAATTACGTAAAGTCTTCCTGGATTTGATTTGATGAGATTGGGTCGCGTTCTCACTTTCTTGCAAAAGATTAACATTTTCCTTATACAAAGCTGACTTGATTTGATCAACTTGACGATGATCCTCAAGGCGTACTACTTGGGCGCCTCCATCAGGTACTATTGCGTCGCTAAACAATTTACCGGTTATGGCCGTGCGCCCGGCCTTACGATGCCTGCACTGTCTTATCAAATCGCATGCATCCTGAAGGAGAAATCGGATGAGCATTCTCAAAAAATTCATAGTTGCTATTATCATCCTCGCTCTTGCCATCGGCATGAACACCTACTCTGCCGCAGAGACAGAAGGTCTCCAAAAAGCCAAAGGCATTATCCTTCTTATTGGCGACGGAATGGGAATAAATCAGGTCCGATCCGCCGATCTTTACTCGAGACACATCCAGAATAGGGGCCTCGCTATCAACTCCATTCGTACGCTAGGGATTACCACCACCTATTCGGCAGATTCGGAAGTCACGGATTCCTCATCGGCTGCCACGGCATTGTATGCCGGATATAAAATTAACAACAGCGTGATCAACATCTTACCGGATGGAAGAGATGTCTTCACAATCGGGCATGCTGCCAAAAAGGCGGGCTTGTCAGTGGGTGCGGTCACGACCACTCGTATTACGCATGCCACTCCGGCTGCGATATACAGTCGCTCCCCGCATCGTGATTGTGAGGCTTACATTGCTGAACAATTAGCCGAATTCTCACCCGAGGTAGCATTGGGAGGCGGGAAGCGGTATTTTATTCCGCAAAATGAGACTGGGAGCAAACGAAAAGACTCGGCAAATCTCCTTGAGGTGATGAAGAGCAAAGGGTATCAGTACGTGACAAATAAGGACGAATTGAAGGCGCTCGACCCTAAGGCAGACAAACTCTTGGGTTTGTTCGCTGCTTCGCACATGGACTATGCCCTTGACCGTGAAAACGAACCCGCCTTGAGGACTCAACCCAGTTTGGCGGATATGACGGAGGCTGCTCTTTCAATCCTGGAAAAGAACCCCAAGGGATTCTTTGTCATGATAGAGGGCGGCCGTATCGACCATGCCTGCCATGGTCATGACATTAAGGCATCCATTTACGAGACGTTGGACTTCGACTTGGCCGTGAAAGCGGCTTTGGAATTCCAAAAAAAACACCCGGATGTTCTGGTGCTCGTCACGGCAGACCATGAGACCGGCGGATTGGGATTGGGCAGGGGAACGGAATATGCTCTTGCCATGAAGACGCTGGAGCCGATCAAGAATACTCTGGAGTATCTCAACAAGAAGATCAAAAAAGATCCGGCCAACTTAGAGAAATACATCAAGGAAGCAGGATTTGACTTAACAGAGAAGGAAAGAGAACTTCTAGTCAAGCATTTGCCGGGAACCCCAGCTAGTGGCGTTCCCGAACTTGGCGGTTATCCCAAAATTGACGACTATGCATTCTCATGGATTCATTACGCTCTCGGCGCGATTGAAAGTGATCGGTGCAAAATCGGTTGGACATCGTTTGCCCACACGGCCCAACCTGTAATTACCAGGGCTGTCGGTCCCGGTAAAGCAGAGTTCTCGGGGTTCTACGATAATACGGACATTGCCAAGAAGATGGCGAAGCTCCTCGGATTGACCCTGGAACAGCCTGTTATGCGAACGAATGGAGCAGGGTCCAAGTGTCCGTAGATAAAGCTATCATCCTATTGGAGGCGTCTCAATTTGGGCATGACATTGGAGATATCGTCCGGAAAGGAACGGCTCTGGGCGTGATAAAGGGTAATCCGGTGGTCGCTCCTTTTGATTCAATAATACAGAGCGTCTCGTTCGACTCGGAAGAGCATCTGTTGACTGTTGTCCTGGTTGAGGTGAAAGATAGCTGATCCATCTCAGGCAACAGTTCGACCCTCCGGATGAAATTTCACGAAGCTCAGGCCGGCTTGCCGTTCGCCTTTGGCAGCGGGGTTCGGTATCTCGCGGCCGGAGCACGCCCATCTATTGGAGCCTCGTGTTGACGGAGTGGTCGTGGGCAACGCAATTTTGTCTCAAATTCAAAATGGTTGTTCGATAGAAGAGCTCAGTGATTGGGTCAGGAAAATGAAGTCTGCTCTACGTTGAATCCAGCTCAGCCAATAAAACATTACTATTGGAATCGCATCCGAGACGTACTGGTGGTTCTTTGAATATAATGTCTCTTCTAATTGATCTGATTCAGGCAATTGGGATCGCTCTGCGGGTCCATATCCAAATCCGACGGAGCACTTCAGGTAGGATTTGCAGATCGTACACGAAAATGAGGCGAATTGGGGCGCACATTCGGAATCTTAATACTCGGATCAAGCTCTCATTGCTTAGGCACTTAGGCGATCCGCCACTTTAAGTCAGTTGTGCTCGGCTAAATTCCCCGAGCAGCCAATCACGACCTCTCTCCCAAGTTGGCGATCGAACAACAGCCTCCGGTCGTATCTGCCAAGCTTCGGCGACGAGGCTAAGAATCAATCGGAACATCAGTGAGTCACTGTAATCGTCCCATAAATCTGGCAGAGCACCAATTTTCGGTTCATCGCTTCGGACGTCCATGTACCCAACATGTTCGTCGAAAACGATCTCTAGACTCATCATTGTGGCGCTCGGCTAGGGGAGCATCGGCGCATTGCACTCCATGGCTCAATACCGACTGCTATCCGCAGGTGCTCGCCAGTGAGAAGCCGTCTTAGGAATCCAGCAGATGAAATCGTCTTCAGATTTCCTGGTGGCTTTATCAAGCTGATCCAGGGCAGGGTCGATTCCCTGAGAACCTCGTCTCCATATGCCCTGACGCAGAGCCTCAAGAATTCCAGTTTAGCTGGAACGAATTGGTCCTTTCCCAGGGTGTCCAGGTTTTCCACAATCTTCGGACGAAGCACCGTGCGCGCCTTATTCCAGAAAACCTCATAATCGAAGTCTAACACTTGCGATCTTCTGACATCAGGTCGAACGCCGCTAAGGTTAAGCAGTCCAGTCAAGCCCGGCGTTGGAAGAACCTCCACGGCAATTCCATGGAGGCACAACACAGTCTCACCCCGGTATGGATGGGCAACAAGTCGGAGATGATCATCACGCCATTCTGGCCAGCCGCGCGGCCAAATGTCCTTATGGTCCTCGTTTCTGAACCGATGTGGGTAAAACATGTCCCAGAATCTAGTTCGACCGTAGAGGTCTAACCTGTGACGGCGCGTGTGGCAAGTACGAGTTCTTTGAAAGATATTCGGCAATTGCGTCTGTCTCGATGACGAAATCCGCTAACCTCTAAATTTTTCCACCAATTGCACAAGATTGTCGCACTCGATCCATCCTGGTCAATGATAATAGGATTCTGTGACATCGGAATTATAGCCTTAACTGACGCGGACAATTTGTTAAGACTCTCCAACGACTCGGCCCGAAGCCAGAGTTTGATAGTTGTGCCGCTGCCGGGTGCCGAATCGAGCAAACGAAGATGACCACGCCGATCAAGTCCACGAAGGCACAGCAGGAGTCGCTCCCCTCCGGGCCTGTTTGAACTCACCTCGACGCTGCTTGCGATCATGAAAATGGATACAAACCCTATCCCAAAACTCCCCGCCGGTCGAAACCCTCGATCCATAGCTTGGGGAAAATCTGAATGAAATAGCTCTGAGTTCCAGAAATCGGACGCGATAGTAACCAAATATTCCTGCATGATTTGTCGCGACATACCTATACCGTGATCGATAATCTCTAAATAGGGACGGTCGACTGTTCGAAGTACTAGACGGATAGGAGCTTCTGCAGAGACAGTGTCGATGTCCGTGGTGGCGAGAACCCGCTTTAGGGCCAAAGCATCCTGCCGCCTTTTGTAGGAGCTCTCTTACAGGTACCAGCGGGTTGGGACCATAGAGAGTTTCTCCGCCGAGAATCTCCACCAGTCGATCAATGGAACCAGCCCGTATGTTCACCTCCACTGGTACAAAGCCACCCGGCTCTATAAAAACCGAGGCGTCTTCGGGTGAAGCTGCCCGCGGACCCATGTCAAGCTAAGGCGACCGTTACTAGCAGAACGCTGATCTAAGTAGCGGCGAGCTGACCGAATCTCTTCGTCTAGTCCATCTAGCATGCTATAGTATAGCCACCAAGCATCTACATCAGTTATTGCTCCAGCGGACCGGTAGACGAGCTCGTTACCGTCCCGAGTTGGACCATCAATCTTCTCTTGCGCTAGCCAATGAAGGAGGCTGTCTGGAGGGATATTTTGGCGGAATGCTCGCTCAAGACAAGAGGCTCGATCTCGGTTGATATGGGCCTAGTCCGTAATGCGTAGTATGCAAGCTATATAACCGAGATCACCTTTGCCCTGAGGAAGCGGTACAATTCCCTGTTGCCCAAGCTCATGATTTACCCGATCAAGGTTCCAATGATGACTCATCGAGATCTTGCCGGCAGTAGCTCCCCATGAATCTCTGATGTCCCGTGGTTCGAGCAAATATATATCCGATCCCGGAACAAGTTCAGTAGCAAGATGCCCAGCTTCGGCTGCGTGCCGCATCCTAGCAGCATACGAAAACGCATGCAACTCTGCGATTTCCTGGCACCGCTCCCACTCTGCTTCATCTGAACATGCAGCTTTTAACCGGGCGATAAATTGAGAGAAAGCCTGTGATTCCCGGATCGCTAATAGGCCCTCCTCAGTTGCACCGAGAGCCATGCCTATGTCATGGAAATAGAAAGACAACGCGAGGAGAAACGCTTCACCGATGGAGAGCTTCTGAAATTCGGTTGGCGATAGGACGGAGTCAGCAACGCACCACAAAGTGTCCATATGCCGGATCGAGTGGTCCGTAAAATGAGGAAGACTTCTGGAGATGGTATCAGCGAGTGCTGCAGCGTTCGTCCGAAGAGTCAGCAAAGCCGCACAAAACTGCTGATTGTCTCGAAGGCGGTTCCATAACCCAGAGCCAGCGATAGCGGGAGGGATAGGTTCCACTACTAACTCCTAGGACAACTGCATAAAGCGGGGCCGCTAACTAACTTTCTTTGAAGGGCTTAATGCGTAAGTGCCGGGCCACCGCAGCATCTGCAACCCACCGAGGCCGCGGACCAAGTACCCTGTTAAGCTAACCTCATATCTACCTGCTGGTCTCGTGTAGCACATGAGCTAGGATTTCAAGCGATCTCGCTGTGCGAACATCCTTTGGGTAACTTAAGCCTATTTATGCTTAATAGTTTCCAAGAAAAATGCATTCTGCTTTTTCGCCCTAGGTAGCAGGTCGCTTGCACTTCCGCGTAATTTCTTCCACTGGATCGCCTCAGCTGCAACTGACTTGAACCACGCGCCTCGTGTGCTTTAAGTATAGGACGGCTGGTTCGTAGGTAATCCAAAGTCATTGTATCATAGGACCAGAGTTAGATCACGAATTTCTTTCACACTATCTGGCGCACAATAGGCTACTCGCAACAAATCGACGCGTGCACGGGCATCTCACGGAGGAGGATCCAGCACACCTTGTTGTGATGCGATGCCCGACGTCTTTATGGAGAGGCGACACACGACGTCCAAAGACCTAATTGGTGATAAGGTGCAAATCTGCTCTGGGCTCAAAATTCCCCTTTTTCTTTTGCTGGTTTGCTCAAAATTTGCTTCACAAAGGCCGCCAAATCGTTCCATATATTGCCTTCTTTTTCCTGGGCTCCAGAAGCGGCGTTTTGATTATGAACGGCTCCTTTATGGATGGATTCTCGTTGGACCGGGAGTCTCACGGGTTAGACTCCAGTGGATATACCTTCTCTTAAGGCTACAGGCAGGCGTTTGACACACGATCCTCAAGCCTTTACAGCCTTCACCGAGTAGTCATCGGGGGCCATCCGGGATACGGGGATGACCACGCTTCTTTGTTGAAGCCTCATGTTGACGGAGTGGTCGTGGGCAGCGCAATTTTATCTCAAATTCAGAATGGTTATTCTCTGGAGACGCTTAAAGCTTGGGTCAAACAAATGAAATCGGCTCTACGTTGGGTGAAGGGAGCAAGCACTCTCCTCCTATTGATTTTCAATCAACTCTGGGCCAGACTGCGATTGGTTTCGCTTGGATAGAGCATTACCGGTTTTCCCGCTGCGATCTGTCTCGATCTCCTCAACAGTTCCTCACATGTTTGTCAGCAGGTGTTCCAGTTCTGGTTCAGAAAACGCCGATCAACAGGTCACATCTCGCGCGCATTTGTTTATTAAGAATTCTTCGCGGGTGATCGCCCATCTACGAGGGCGATAAACGTTTTCCCAGCCAACGGGCAATAGGACCAATTTATGGTTACCCGAGTTCATGAGATTCGATTGAAAAACTACGTCTAGGACGATCTTACGTCAGATGCTCACCTGGAGAAGCTGTCATAATGTTGAGTAAAGTAATCCTAAACACTTATTGGACCCTCAGAACAGTTCATGTCGATGCTCGTACAGATATAATAATGCCGCCCCGCCGCCCACTGCCAAGCCCCATTTGAGGACCTGGCCAACAAGATTACTGACCTGACCTTTCACATTTATCCATGCGTCCATCCTCTCGAACACTGTTTGCGGCTGCGGCTTCTTTACCATGTAAATGACTGAGATGCTGCGCCCCGGCCTGCTTTTCCACAGAAAATACGCCGTTACCAACAATATCAGCATTGAAAACTCGAGCCCCAAGCGGCTAAACATGATCAAGTCACCGTTCACTGGATAGTAGCGGGAATCCACCAATCCAATAATGATGAGCAACAGCGTAAATACGAAGGCCTGCCACCATAATTTGCGTGCATGTCGTGTTAAGAATGGTACATGTCGTTTCTTAGACAGTAAGAACTCTTTCAGGGTTTTAAAGGTTAGTTCCGCAGCCAAGTCATTTGCTTTCGACTCCCGTATGCCGACATAGACGTTCCACTGGCTGATACTTAGGTTGATATCGGGCTGAGTAGGATAATCGGTTTGCAGTTTGAGTGAGGATATGGTCCTTTCGCGGATATTAGATTTAAGGTCATCAATGTCATTAAACTTGCAGTCATCCGTCTCCAGATGCCAGCCATGGGGTGTCAATTTATTAGCGATATCAATTAATGTTTGGAGGTCGTCTAGGAACAGTTCTACAGGGGGTAATACTACCTCAAAAGATTTGCGTAGTTTCTCCACAGATAGCCTTGCCTCTGTAAGAAAGCAAAATTTTGTGGCTCCTGGCTAGCATAATGAACGTGTAACAGCAAGGAAAACTTTGAAAGCTCGTGGGCTTAAACCTCAAGATTGAGGTTAATTACGTAGCCATACCCACCGTCGTGAAGGGGCATGGAGATGTGGAACACCTTATTGGTTCGAGATCTTCTCGGTTGTGGCGGAACGCCTGATTTTTTCATCGTGACATTCCCTTGTTCATCTATTCTGGCTTCAATAGTTCAAATCATCGGATCACCTCTAGGCCCATAGTCATGATGGATACCTCGCCTAATGCTCCAAGTGTATCACACGTCGAACTTCCCCACCAAGCCTGTCAAATATTTCCAACGACTATACCTCTGACCAACAAATGGGACATAATAAGGCACTAGCCGAAGCTACACCCGTACGCTCCGACGGGGCAAGCGATCCGGAAAGGTCCTTTTGCACAGGCCTTGCAAATGCAATTCCCATTTTTCTTGGAAAGGATTACGATTCATGATGAAGCGACTTTGTTACGTGCTTGTCGTCTTTGCCTTCACGTTAGGTTGGTGGCAGGAGTCCATGGCTGAAACCTATTCAATTCAAGCTGTCGGAAAGGTGGTAAAGCGCTCCGGCAAGACCATACTGGAGATTTTTCCCACCTTCAAAGATGCCCTCTTGGGGCTGGACGGGTTTTCTCATGTCCAGGTTTACTATTGGTTCGATCGGAATGACTCGCCTGAAAAAAGAGCGACACTGCAGGTCCATCCTCGCGGGGACAAATCAAACCCGCTCACCGGAGTGTTCGCCACCCGGTCGCCGTTCCGGCCGAATCTCATTGGATACTCTGTGTGCAGAATAATGGGCGTGGAACAGAACAAAATTATTGTTGAGGCCATTGATGCCTTCGATGGTTCGCCGATAATTGACTTGAAGCCTTATATACCTGAAAGCGATTGCATGCCCGACGCGACAGTGCCGGAATGGGTGAAGCGATACCATTAGGAATTTGAAACGTGGTAATGGATTCTCAGACCAGGCCTGCAGCGTATCGATCCAAGTTCAAGCTGCTTGCCGTGCCTCCGATGGCCATCCCTACCCAAAGAAAGCGAGCGTCTACCTGTTCCGCTTGCATCCTCGGTTTGCTTCTTTCAAGACGCGGTCTACGGCCGCAACCAAAACAGGCCGCCAGGATTTTTTTCCAGAAAATCAGCAGGGGCGCTGAGAAGGCCACCGGGAACCCGCTTTTTATGGTGCTCCGCGCACGGCGATTATGCATCAGCGGGCATCCGGGTGTATCGGGGGCTGTCAGCCTCAAGATGCATGTTGGCGCCACGCCGAGTGGGCCCGGCCCCTCCGGTAAAAACTCTAGTATTGCTAGCGGCATATCAAGGCTGTGTATATATTTATGAGACGGTAGAGCGGCTCGTGGCCGCCAGGATTCGCAGATTGGTCGAGATCATTAGAATCTTTTTGACTCCTTAAATTAGCAGCTTAGAGAACTCCCTCCACCATTTCTTTTCCGGAAAACAAGAAATCAAATGTTATTAATAAGAAGCTCTCTCAATTAACTGTTTGTATCGTCTGCTTTCTTTTGAAATAGATGTAAACTGGCACTCCTGTGAGCACACTCAGGATCGCTATCGATGACTCGATTGGTCGCTGGAAAAAAGCGAGCAGAAGAATGCACACTCCTGTTGCAAGGTAGATCAGCGGCGCCCATGGGTACCCCGAAAACATACCGTTCGTTGCCGCTGATGGTTTTAGTCGAAATACCCCTGCCACAGCAAAGAGAGGAAAGATGCCGAGTCCAAACCCCATTACGGTCAAGATCTGGTCGAATGTTCCCGACAAAACCATCACAGCGGAAATCGCACTCTGCATGACAATCGCTCGAGTCGGAACCTTAAATCTAGGGTGCACGTGTCCAATCCCTTCAAAGAATAGCCGATCCTTCGCCATGGCGTAATAGATCCGCGGGCCGAGAATGATAAACGCACTCAATGAGGAAAAAAGGGCAAAGGAGATCAGCAGAGAAAAAATGCCCTCTACGGAGGTGCCAAAGAGTTTTCCCGCGGCCAATCCGCCAATGGAGATAACACCTTTCATCTCCTCCGGAGGCATCGCATAGACAAAGACGATGTTGAGGCAGATGTAAAGCAGCATCACTATGCCGGTTCCCAAGAAGAGGGATCGAGGAAGATTCTTCGTTGGATTCCGGATTTCCGAGCCGATATACGTCGAAGCGTTCCATCCGCTGTAAGCGAACATGACCCACATCAAAGCAAGGCCAAGTTTCTTCCATCCATCAAAGGAGAAAGAGAACGCGCTCCCTTGAAAAAAGTAATGGAGATTGCCTGATCCGAAAAAAAGAGCACCCAGGATCAAACAGGTGATGAGCACCAGTTTCGAAACCGTCAGGAGATTCTGGATTCGTGTGCCGAATTTCATTCCTAGCATGTGAATTCCGGTAAAGAGCAGAATTACACAGATGGAGAGAATCTGTTTGAGAATCGCGGGATTTCCCCAGAGGAAGAGCTGTGGAAACGCCCGGGCAAAGTATTCGCTGAAGCCAATGGCCGAGGCCGCAATAGGTGCGGAGAAACCTACGATGCAAGAGGTCCACCCGCTTAGGAACCCTAACAACGGATGGTACAACCTCGAAAGGAACGCATATTCACCGCCGGCGTCCGGTATTGCGGCTCCGAGCTGTCCGTAAGCCAGCGCACCGCAGAAGGCGAGAATACCGCCAACAAACCAAAGGCCAAGCATGACAATTGGATTCCCGAGATCGCTCATGAGCAATCCGCTGGTGGTAAAAATTCCAGAACCAATCATATTGGCTATTACTATGTTGGTTAAAGGAAATAGGCCGAGCCTTCTTTCAAGCTCAGAGCCTGAACGGGTTTTCAAAGTCACCTACTTTTCGGAAAAATTCAGGGACAGCGTGCGTGGTTAAAAGGATGTATGGATCATTTGCTTTTAACTCACGAATCCATTTCCGCTCTTCTGTTTGCGCAGGAGTTGACTAATAAAATGCGCTATTGTTTCCGCATGTTGCTTTATAGTGGGGTCTCGACAAAGGGGATCTTTGATTATGAAGACCATTCAACGCGAGGCTAGCGAATCCAACATTAGAGAGACGTATCCCTCAAGCTGCCTCAAAAGAGCTTTCGGAGTGGTCTTGAGCGGGAACTAAATTCTATGGCTTCGGCAATCCCAATACAGGATCGCTAAAGCAATTTAGATTCTTATGCCTCTCCCGACTATTCGTAGAACTGTCCCCACGGCGTCGCGCATGGACCGAAGTTTCTAGGGACCTCCGGACTTGGACATAATGTCGGGGGTCCCCCCATTCCACTATTCCTAATCGGGTTCCACTTATTTGCTAAATATATTTTAACATCGGACTTGTTTACATGGATCAAGTCCTTTGTCCGGCTACTTCTTGGCAGCCTTTTTCGGACCTTTTATCGCGTCTCTAAGAGCCTTCGCCGCCCTGAAAGCAGGCGCCTTCTTAGCGGGAATCTTCATCTTGGCTCTGGTTTGCGGATTAACACCAGTGCGCGCCTTTCTTTCAATAACCCTGAAAGTGCCAAGCCCGTCGAGTCTGATCTGTCCATCTTTCTTGAGAGCCTGCTGTACGGTTTCAATAAGGGACTTCAGAACAGACTCTACTCCTTTCTTATTAACATTTGTTTTCTTCGCCAGTTGAGTAATAAGTTCGGACTTAGTCATTGCCAATACCTCCTCACAGTTAAACTAGATTGGATCAATCCCTAGGGGAATGGCCCCCATATATATATGTCTGAGACAATAGTCAATTGAGAAAAGACACTATCGGCAAAGTTTTTGCATAAATTTTTGGATGGCCGAAGGAAAAGATGACCGAGGAGACGATTTGAATTGTCATTTTATGCAAATCGTTTCAGGGAAAACCCGCTTCTGGAGCGAAGATATTCGATTTAGAATAGGACGCGTACAATCTCTTTGGATCCAAGGTGGCCAGGAGGTCGGAAGCTGAAAAGGGAGCGCGTCGGAATTCGAATCCAATGAACCTGGATTCCGCTGACGCGTTTTCGACCGCGTCCGGTGTTCTTCGCGCTCGCGCTCCGATGGTTTGCCTGCAATCGGTTCGCGGTTACTGATAATGTTGCGATATCCGAATGCTCGAACTCGAATTGAGTAAGCTTGCGTTCAGCAGTGCTTGGTCAAGTAAGCTCTTCGAACACAAGTTGGTCCTTGATCCGGATGCAATCCATGACGCTTGTGGCTGCGGGACAACGCGTCAGATACATCCCCAGCACTTGATTCGCCTCTTCCTTTTTTCCAGCCGGAAGTTTTAGATGGTAATCTACCCGAATCTGGGTAATCTTCAGAACTCCATTTACCTCTTCAATGTCGCCCTGGACATCCGCCCAGAAATTCTCTGCAGGTGTCTCGATCTGTTTTTCGGCCAGAAGCCTGGCCAACGTTCCAACCATTCAAGCCCCTACAGCGCTGACTATATGGTCCAAAGTGGCCGGATGTTTCTTCTTCCGGTTCGATTCCGTAAAATTTCTTGATTCCGCCATGCACACCATAACGGACTTCACCAAATCCTTGAATGACCGCCTTTCTGGTCGGTCCTTTCTCACGGACAATTCGACTGATTGACGTATGGACAAGTCTACTCATTACTCCTCCTTATAGTAGGCTGATTTAAGGAATCCTTAATGGGATCTCTCTAAGAAGACCGTGATTCTTTAACTTGGCCACGCTGGCTCGATACCGCCGTATAAACCTTTTTTCGGCAACAATATTGGTTCAAATTTGGAGAATTCGGTCATGGATCATTCGTACGTGTCCACACGGGAAAAACTTAGCCGTGCAATAAAAATTAATTCAAAAATTTCGAATTCGAAGTGAGCAGCGTGGAACTAGCGACCATGCTATCGCGGGCATGTTTTCGCGTCAAGGCGAAAAAAAAGAAAAAGCGGGCGCTGGACGGAAGATTCTAAAATTGTAGTGGAATTACCATAATATGAGTAATGCCCATATATATGTCTTTTTTCTTGACGTACGCTCGTATCTCAATTAATATCTTTCCCGCACTTCCTCTTGATTCCCAAAAGAAAGTTAAAATTCAATTGTTTAGTCGTGTTGAACAGAATAAAGTTTCCCTCGATATCGTTCGTCAAGTTCGTGAGGCGATCCTTGAGGGGAAGCTTCAGGCCGGGGACCGTCTTCCCCCGGAAAAGCAACTTTTGGCCAAATTCGGTGTTGGAAAACACACTCTTCGAGAAGCGGTCCGCGCCCTCGAGGCCATGGGTTTTCTTTCGATCCGCAAAGGTTATGGTGGCGGAGCTGTCGTGCTTGAAGTCGACATGAACACAACTCGGGATTCCATTGCTAATTTTTTACATTTTCAAAACGTTTCGGTCAGAAATCTTTCCGAAGTAAGAAAACTTGTGGAGCCCTATTTAGCTCGTTTGGCTGCTGAACGATTAAATCAGGATGGATTCGAAATTCTGAGCGATTGCAATCAGGCATGCCAAGAGGCATTGCTGCTGGGGCAAAGCATGAGTAGGCATGAAATCAAGTTCCATCGAATCCTCGCTGAAGCCAGTGGAAACCCTGTACTCACTTTAATGTTGGATTTTGTCAATAGTGTGCTGACAGATAGCAAAAGTCATCTTCAACCGGGACCATCGTTTTCTCAACAGGTTCTGTCGGCGCATGAACGTATTTTAGCCGCGGTGAGTGCGAGGGATCCGGAACGAGCTGAAGCGGAAATGCGTGATCACGTATGTGAGGTGGAAGAAGCCTTAGAGGCGCTACGGATCGAAAAGGAAGAGGGGACGAAAGGCCGGCGCAAAGCTATGGGGTCATCTTTGAAATCATCTACTGCGAAGAAAAAGCCGGGCGCTGGGGCTATTCGGCCTGTGAGCAAACCAGTCGTTAAACGAACAGGAGGAATGTGAATCATGGCAAAGAAGCACGGCTCGAAAAAGAAAGGGATCACCAGAAGGGAGTTTCTCGCTACGAGCGGACTAGTGGCCGCGGGATTATCCGCGGCTGGCTGGGCTGATCTTGTGAGTGCTCCTTATGCGCGCGCTGCGGGCGGACCGCCGATCCTTATCGGCAACATTGAACCCTTATCAGGACCCTACGCGGATTCAGGGCTCAATGAGCAGCAGGGGGCCATTCTGGCAAATGAGGAAATTAATGCGAAAGGTGGTGTCCTTGGGCGCGAAATAAAAATGATTTCGGAGGATGCGCCCAGCAATCCCGGTATCGGCACTCAGAAAGCAATAAAACTGATTAAACGGGATAACGTAAATTTTGTCACCGGGACGTTGAGTTCCAATGTCACCCTGGCTGTAGCGGAAGTGTGCCATAACGAAAAAGTGCTTTTTATGGCTTTTGGGAGCCACTCGGATGACACGACTATGTCAAAGGCGATGCGTTCCACATTTCGTACCACTTCTTCCAACTGGATGCTCTCTACCTCAGTGGGTAGCTGGATAGCGGCTAATTGGAAACCCAAGACAGCCTACCATATTACTGCGGACTATACCTGGGGTCATACTGCGCGGATATCAATGAATCGAGCGTTGTCGAAAAGCGGCTGCAAAGAAATAGGGAATGATTTCACTCCGTTGGGCACCAAAGATTTCTCCGCCAATCTGATCAAAGCTAGAGGCCTGAAACCGGACATACTAGTGCTCAACCTTTATGGCGCAGACCAGGTCAATTGCGTTAAACAGTGCAAAGAGTTCGGCATCGGGACGGAAATTCGCATTTGCGGCCCATTGTCAGGCGTCCCGATGATGAAAGGCACAGGCGATGCGGCGAATGGAGTCTGGGGCCTCAGCTGGAACTGCAATGTAGATACTCCGGGCAGTCAGAAGCTCCGAGAAGCAATAAAGAAGAAGTTCTCCGATGGCCCGCTATTCGAAGCAACTTACCGTCATTATCTGGGGTACATTACTCATACTCAACTTTTCGATGCGATTCAGCGTGCCGGCACCACGGATATAATTCCAGTCGTAAAGGCCTTGGAAGGACACAAATTTGACGGTTTGAAATGGAATCCGAGCTATTGGAGAGATTTCGATCACCAGGACATTCAGGACGTGCTGGTATGCCAAGCCCAGTATCCTGCCAATTTCAAGACTTACGCAGATTTGTTTAAGATTCTCGGACATGTGAAGGGAGATGATTGCGCTCCTACATTGGAAGAATGGAAAGCAGAAGGCGGCCGAGCTTTAGAGCCTTACGACTCTTTGAAAAAATAGGTGGACAGAGCTTAATTCAGGCGCATTGATAGCGTCCAAAATCGAGACGTTTCGCGTAATCGTTTGGGCGTCCAAAGCGGTTTCATAACAGAAACTCAATAGGTAGATCACATCTCGCAGTGTTGAGTACAGATCAAGGACACGGCTGGGCGGTGGTCGTCGTGCCGCCGCCCCCACTCCGTGCCTTCGGGGTAAACGATATGAGTTTCCATCTTACGTTGCCTACAATCCTAAATCAGCTTGTGAACGGATTCGCCTTGGGCACTCTGTTAATTCTGATGGCAGTGGGGCTGACCATTATCATGGGTCTGATGCGAGTTATCAACTTCACCCACGGAGTTCTCTATGCCTTGGGCGCCTACACTGTGGTCTCGTTGTCGATTTATACGGGGTTTTGGCCGTGCCTGATCATCGGGCCTGTCCTGCTGGGGCTCGTGGGCATGGGCATAGAGTCCACACTTATACGCCGTGTGTACGCTCGGGACCCGCTTCACACTATGCTCCTTACATTCGGTTTGGCCCTGATGATCGAAGACATGATCCGCATGGCATGGGGAGATGCGGCCTATCCAATGAACGCTCCCTCCATACTCGCGGGGGTCGTAGATCTGAAGCTCGTAGTTTTCTCAAAGTATCGAGTCTTTGTAATTGTGTTCTGTGGGGCGCTGCTCACCGCTGTGTGGTATTTCCTGGAACGAACCCCGATGGGAAAGACTATTCTTGCCGGCACATTCGACAGGGAAATGGTGGTAGCCTTGGGTATTCCCATCAACCTACTGTTTACCATAACATTCGGTATTGGAGCGGGTCTAGCCGCACTGTCTGGAGTTCTTAACGCTCCTATCCAAGGAGTCTTTCCCCCCATGGGAAGCTCGATTCTGATGCCCTGTTTCGTGGTCGTGATTATCGGCGGCATGGGAAGTTTCTGGGGTGCGGTGATCGGAGGCCTTCTCGTAGGGGTGGTACAGAGCTTCACGGTAGAAATATTCTCCGCTGCGTCTGAAGTTATCGTGTTCGTCCTTATGGCAATCGTACTATTGGTACGGCCCAGAGGCATTGCCGGAATCGAGGGGTTATTAGAATGAGACAACCACCTACTCCTCCCAGTGTCGCCATGGACTATCTGCGTATGGTAATTCTATTCGCTGTGGTGGCTGTGCTGCCCTTCTTGATTCCCTACGCGGGCGGATACGTGGGTCTGGCCATTGAGATGGTGATCTTCGCCATATTCGCCATAGGCTTCGACCTGCTCCTGGGTTATACAGGCATTCTTTCTTTTGGCCAGGCCGCCTTTTTTGGCCTCGCCGGGTACACTATGGGCTTGGTGTGTATCAATTTTAAGGTTCCGATATTGGTGGGCATGTGTGCGGGCGTTGCATTGGGCGTTTTGGCAGCGCTGCTCATAGGTTTGTTGATTATAAGGAAAACAGGCATCTATTTCGCTATGCTCACCATCGCCTTTGGCCAGATGTTCTTCTTCATAGCCTCACGCTGGAAGGACGTCACCGGAGGCGAAGATGGCCTGACAGGGATTCCCCGCAGCATAATCGACTTGGGTCCATTCTCCTTTAATGTTCAAAACGACCTGAACTTCTACTATGTAGTCTTTATCTTCTTCGTGGCGGCTACTCTGGTGAAGTACTGGCTGGTGCGTTCCCATTTCGGCCAGGTGCTCAAGACAATTCGTGAGAACGAGACGAGAGCGCAGATGGTCGGTTACAACGTCCGCCGATATAAACTGTATTCTTTCATCATCGCAGGAGCTTATGCGGCGGTGGCCGGTGTCTTGTATGCGATGTTTCTGCGGTACATGTTTCCTCAGACCCTTGACTGGATACGTTCCGGTAACGTGGTGATTATGGGACTTGTGGGTGGTTTAGGTACGCTGTTTGGTCCTATAGTGGGTGCAGGCGTTGTTACCTACCTCATGAACTTCACCTGGTACTACACCAAGTACTGGCAATTCGTCATGGGAGTCATATTTGTCGTTTTCATCCTTTTCTTCCCGAAGGGCATCTGGGGTTTTGTGGAACGCCGACGGTCGGGTGAATAGAGGAGAACCATGAATCTGCTAGAGACAAAGTGCTTAGAGAAGTCTTTCGGTTCATTACAGGCAGTCAATGGAGTGGATTTTTCCATCGCCAAGGGCGAACTAAAATCCATTATCGGACCCAATGGCGCTGGTAAAACGACCTTTTTCAACCTCTTGACCGGCATGTTTCCACCTACCGGAGGCCAAATCCTTTTTAAAGGCGAAGACATCACCGGATCAACGCCGGAACAAGTAGCGGGTATGGGTATTGGCCGGTCGTTTCAGATCACATCTGTCTTCCCGGAGCTGACGGTATTTGAAAACGTTTTTATACCCGCGAGGCGGTACTATCCCAAGGGGCAGGCCAGCCAGCGGGCAATGGAGATCCTGGAGGATGTGAATCTGGCGGATAAGGCCGAGATCATGGCCGGCAATCTATCCCATGGGGATAAGCGTCATCTCGATATAGGCATCGCTCTCACATGCAAGGCTGAACTCTTGCTTCTGGACGAACCCACATCAGGGATGCCGCCGGAAGAATCTGCTCGCACCGCGGAGCTGATTCTAAGGCTCCGAAAAGAGGGTGGATACACCATTGTTCTTATAGAGCATAAGATGGATATAGTTCTGTCCATTTCAGATACTGTTACTGTCCTTAACTTCGGATTCAAACTTGCTGAAGGCGCGCCGGCCGAAATAAAGGGCAACGATGAGGTTCAAAGGGCCTACCTTGGAGGTTTGGATACCAGCCAGCTACGCCCTGAGGCAGGGACCCAGCCGCGGCGCCAAGTCAAAGGAAAAGATCTGCTCAGGCTTGAAGGGGTAAACACATTCTACGGTGAGAGTCATGTTCTTCACGACGTTAGTTTAAACGTTCAGGAAGGTGAAATCGTCACGCTCCTGGGCCGGAATGGAGCCGGCAAGACCACGACCTTGAGGACCATCTTAGGGTTGACTCCCCCCTCTACTGGCACTATCAATTTCAATGGTCAGCTAATCTCAGGTTTAGGAACCAAAGATATCGTAAACAGTGGTGTGTCGCTTGTACCCGCTGAACGGCGCATTTTTGCAAATCTCACATTGCATGAAAATCTGGAACTTCCCTTCTTCACGAAAGGAATACCAGTGTCGGAAAAACGTAAGCAAATCGATCAAGCGTACAAATGGTTCCCCGCCTTAGAAAGACGACGAGATAACAAAGGGAACAAACTATCGGGCGGAGAGCAGCAGATGGTCGCCATGGCCCGAGCACTCATGGGCCGAGTGAGACTCATGCTGCTGGACGAGCCGTCTCAGGGATTGGCCCCGATCATAGTGCAAAATGTGGCTGAGATAATAAAGGAAATCAATAAGAGTGGTGTCACCATTCTTCTTGTTGAACAAAACGCACTGCTCGCCTTGGAGCTGGCAGACCGCGTATATGTCATAGATAAAGGCCAGATCGAGTACCGAAGGCGATGGCCACACGCTCCTCGCTAACCAGGAGCTCTCACGGCAATTATTGGGTGTATGAGGCAGTTCTCTGTCAGGGATAACAATGTTTCAATCTTGCAATTGAATCCTTTAACAAGTGAGGTGACCAGATGATCTCTTCCAGAGTTTTTCGGGTTCCCCCGACGATACATTTCGGTGAAAACGCTTCGGCCGAAGCCGGACCGGAGGCGAAGCGTTTGGGCGCGAGCAAGGCGCTCCTTATGACGGACAAGGTCCTTATGAGCGCCGGGGTCATTCAACCCGTGATCGACTCATTGAGTAAGGCTGGAGTGGGAGTCGAGATCTTCGATGGAGTGGATGCCGAACCCACACTTTCTCATGTGCAGCAGGGGCTCGATCTGCTTCGAAAGAAAGGGTGCGACATTCTGATAGCAGCAGGCGGCGGTAGCCCCATCGATGCCGCCAAGGCAGTATCGGTGATGAGTACTAATCCGGGGAAGATCCAGGACTATATGGGTCTCGGCAAAATTACGGCGCCCGGGGTGCCTCTCATAGCGGTGCCGACCACCGCCGGCACAGGGAGCGAGACCACGATCTTCACGATCATCACAGACACTGATAAGAACGTTAAGATGCTCATTGGTAGTCCTTTGTTGATGCCGGTAGCTGCGCTGGTGGACCCACTCCTCACGTTGAAAATGCCCCGGGGAATTACCGCGGCCACGGGTCTGGATGCACTCATCCACGCGATTGAGGCCTTTGTGTCCGTGAAAGCACAGCCGATGAGCGATGTTATGGCTTTATCGGCTATCCGGTTACTATTCGAGTATCTTCCACAAGCTTGGGCAAATCCGGACAATGTCGAAGCTCGGACCAAGACCATGCTCGGTGCGATGCAGGCCGGAATCGCCTTTTCAAACGCTTCGGTGGCTTTGGTCCACGGCATGTCTCGACCCATCGGTGCCAACTTTCATGTGGCTCACGGTATTTCTAACGCAGCTTTGCTGGGAGTGGTCATGGAGTTTTCGCTCTTGGGGGCTCCACGGCGCTACGCGGATATCGCAAAGGCTATGGGAGTGGCGATCGATGGATTAACTCCTATGGAAGCGGCCCAACGGGGCACCAACGAGGTGAAACGACTGGTAGCACATTTGGAGGTTCCTAGCCTGACCGCTCTGGGGGTCTCCAGGGAAAAACTTGAGCCATTGGTATCCAAAATGGCTGACGACGCCATCGCCAGTGGTAGCCCCGGAAACAATCCTCGAAGGGCTACCAAAGAAGAAATAATTTCACTTTATTACGCCGCTCTCTAGAAAGTGAGCGGTTCCCTAAAAACGGATAAACGCATCAAGGAGGATCGAAAATGGCACTTCCGATAATGAAAAATTATATTAATGGGGAATGGCAAACTTCCGAGTCGAAGAATTTGGGAGACGTCTGGTGCCCGGCAACCGGTGAAAAGATAGCTCAGGTTCCTTTCTCCACGGAAGCGGAGGTAGACAAGGCTGTAAAGGCGGCACAGGCAGCTTTTGCAGAGTGGCGCAATACCCCGCCTCTAACCCGTGCAAGGTATCTGTTCAGACTGAAGGAAGCATTCGAAAATTCCTTCGAAGATATAGCTAAAACTCTTGTGACGGAGGAAGGTAAATCCATTGATGAATCGCGAGGCGAGGTAAGGCGCATGATCGAAAATGTGGAGCACGCCACGGGCGTGACCACGATGATGACGGGTTATTGCCTTGAGGATATAGCCCATGACATTGATTGCACAGCCGAGCGACAGCCGATTGGGGTTTTTGGATGTATTGCTCCATTCAACTTCCCAGCGATGGTTCCGTGGTGGTTCATGCCTTACGCGGTCGTGGCGGGAAATACGTATATCGTTAAACCTTCCGAGCAAGTCCCGATGACTCAAACGCGAATTTTTGAAGTAATTGACGAAGTGGGTTTCCCTCCCGGTGTGATGAACATGGTCCATGGGTCCAGAGACGTCGTTAATGGCATGCTACATCATCCCGGTATTGCGGGAATTTCTTTCGTGGGCCAGACGGCGACTGCCAGATATATTTATCAGGAGTGCGGTAGAACAGGCAAAAGAGTGCAAGCCCTCGGCGGCGCAAAGAACGCCGTTGTGGTAATGCCCGATGCCAATATTCCCCAAGGTTTGCCTTCACTGATCACCTCATTCTACGGCTGCGCGGGCGAGCGTTGTCTTTCAGGCTCAATGTTGGTATCGGTAGGAAAAGTCCATGACGAGTTGAGAGACAAATTCGTGGGCGCGGCAAAGGCAATGAAAGTCGGAAACGGCCTGGATCCGAGTACCGCTATGGGACCGGTCATCAGCCGACCACATATGGAACGAGTCCTCAACTATATTGAGAAGGGCCTTGCTGAAGGGGCCAAACTCGTGCTGGACGGCCGAAACGCAAAAGTGGAAGGCCATCCGAACGGTTTTTATATTGGACCGACTGTTTTTGACAACGTCACTCCTGATATGACGATTGCCAGGGAAGAAATCTTCGGTCCGGTGGTGGCCATGATACATGTCAAAGATTTGGAAGAGGCCATAAAGATCATCAACACCCGCGGGTTTGCCAACGCTGCTTGTATTTATACAGACAGTGGAAAGGCCGTCCGCGACTTTAAATACAAAGTTAAGCCAAGTATGATCGGCGTCAACATTGGAATCGCAGCCCCCATGTCCTTCTTCCCCTTCGGTGGCGCAGGCGAGTCTCTGTTCGGTGACCTAAAAGGTCATGGTCGGGAAGTCTTCCAGTTCTTCACTGACACGAAGGTCGTCATATCCAGATGGTTGTGAAAACTGATTGACAGACCGGTTGGGGCTCCGGATTTCTATTATTCGGAGCCCTATGCAAAACGGAGGAAATTATGCCATTAAAAAATTTTGGAAGTATTCTGAATTTTGCCGCTGAACTGGAAGTCGCTGATTACAATTTTTATAATATTGCGGCTAATACTCCGGCTGGCGCCAAGCACAAAACGCTGCTCGAAAACTTAGCTCAAGAAAAGAAAAAAAATGAACAGTTGATGCTACGCACGTGTCGAGAAAGCGTTTGTGAGATGATTTTGGAACCCATAGTCGATTTTACAAGGGAAGGTTTTATTAGTGATCGGGAAGGCGCGGATAAAATGACTTGGGATCTGTTGCTATCAAAAGCGCTACAACTTGAAACCAGGGCGCACAATTTTTATGTTGAAGCGGCCGAGAAAATCCGGGCATTGCCGGAGGTAGCCCGTGCGCTCAGTCGTACGGCAACCCGTCGTGCTGCGGATAAAGAGAAACTGCTGGAACTCTCAAAATAATTTTTCACTATCTACATCTGGCCATCTAATGACCATCACAGTCAAGACGCTTACGTGGAAGGATTGTTCCCCGGTACAGTTCGTCCGGCGATGGGAGACTCTAGCCCAAGGACCTTCCACCCGCCTGTACGAAGTCCATCCGGGGACAAAAGCTCTGACCAGGGCTGACCTAAGAAAGCTTTATCTTATGTGGAAAGAGAGGTCGAGCTTTACGAAGAGCGACAGCCGAGATTTGTCTCTTCTAGTCCAAGCGCTTCCCGAGATCAACGCATTCAGAGCGGTTGGACGGCCTAAAGAAGATGACGTTTTGGAATTTTATGACCAACTGACCCGAAGAGTTGGAAAAAAGTTTCTCTTTGAAACTTTTTGCGTTACATGTCGCCCTGCCGAGAGTATTTCCACCGTTTTCTGCTTCGCGATTGGAAGCTTACCGATTTTTGACGGGCACTAAAGCTGCCCAAACCAAGGGTTTTACCGAAGCCTTGCTTGAAGTATACTTTAAGTATCAGAAATTTTTCTTTGAGCTGTCCGCCACTGCGGCAGCCGATATTTCACGCATTGACCGAGCATTGCTGGCTCTGGGACAACTTCTGGAAAATTATAAAGAGGCTGTCGAAGAGTAGAATTCTTGAGGCATACCCGAAGCCCGAACATACCAACCTGATTTCCTATGGATCCGGATCAGCAAGGCTTCACTTCAATTCAACCGGAGATTTTGAAACTTTATGAATAGTGAGCAGATAAAGGAAGTAGCCACTCTTTTGGGTGCTACCATTGTTAGAATAGCGGATCTCTCGCTACTAAAAGGCATTGAAACACATCCGGCCAACCTTTTGGAGGGCCACCGAACAGCCATTAGTCTTGCAGTCAGGTTGTCGGACGCTGTGGTTGAATCGGTTGTGAATTGTCCAACACCGTTGTATCACCAGCATCAGCTTAAAGTGAATGCTCTGTTGGATGAAATAGCCGTTCGCATTACCAACCTCATACAAAATGCCCGCGGCAAAGCAGTCCCAATTCCTGCTTCTCACATCCTGGACAGAACTCATTGGCACTCGTACATCTCCCACAAGGCAGTTGCCGTTGCTGCCGGCGTGGGTTGGCAGGGCAAAAGCTTGGTTGTGGTAAATCGCGAATACGGTCCCCGGATACGACTTGCGACCATTCTGACAAACCTAAGATTAGAGCCGGACGAACCCGTAAGGAATCTGTGCGGTGCATGCTCCTCATGTGCCGAAGCTTGCCCTGGCAATGCTATAAAGAACGTTAACACCAAATTGCACTATTCTGATCGCAGTGAAGCTCTTTTTCTTGATCGCTGTGCTGCTAAAGTTGCGGGAGAATTCACGGGAATTCCCGGAATCGAAGGGCCGACTTGCGGAGTCTGTATACGCGCTTGTCCTTGGGGCAAAAAACAAGGCGCAGCCGAAGCGTAAACCCGACGGCGGGCTTACTTTTCCGCGATCCATATCAGCGACTCCCAAATTGCACCTAGAATGCAAGCTCAACAAACCTTGAGCGGCACAAAAAATGTCAATTTGATTCTTGTGCGAATATTCCCATTGGAGCCTAAGATCGCTCTCGGAGTTAATTGTGAGAATCAGGTAATGCTTCAGTTACGGACGGCGAAAGATTGTCATTGCGAGCGAAGCGAAGCAATCTCTGTTCTCATACGTGGTTGGCAAAACCCGAGATTGCTTCGTCGCTTCGCTTCTCGCAATGACAAATCCACCTCACTCCTAACTGCGGAGTTACAGATTCAGCGATTATTTTCTTGACATCGTCTGTCGAATCCGGCATGAAGAAATCTATGATATTTGATCAAATATCAACCATTGTCGAAACAGCAACAAGATAAACAATAAACCCTGATCCGCTAAAAAAGGACCGACCATGGATTTCGACCTTGCGCCGGTTGATACTACGACACTCAAAGAATCAGTTTATAATAAACTGCTAAATTCCATTACCTCAGGCAAGTTGCCCCCCGGAACCCAAGTCACGATCGCGCAGCTTTCAGCTCTCGTTGGGGTTAGTTTGATGCCTGTTCGGGAGGCGTTGCAAAAGCTCGCAGCAGGGAACTTTATATCGGTTCAGAAGAACCGACGAATTGCCATAAACCAGCTTTCCAAGAAGGATCTGAATGAGTTGCGCAGAATTCGCGAGAAATTGGAATGCATGGCCGCCAGAGAAGCCCTAAAAAATTGGACTCCAGGGCTGGTGGAGGACCTTGAACGAATTGGGAACGAAATAGACGGCTGCCGAGATCCGGACGAATTTTTGGAAAAGAACAGAGAATTTCATCACACACTGTACCGGAATGCGGAGATGCCGATTCTTCAGGAGACCATTGAACATCTTTGGTGGCGGTTTAGCCCGTATTTGCACATTTATGCGGCGGAAGTTCCCGATTACAAGTCTCTGGCGATCGAAAATCATGAAGGGGTATTGAGAGGCGTCAGAGAAAAGAACGCCAAAGAGGTTTGTAAATGGCTTACGCTTGATTTGAAGACCGCCGTGGAATTTGTAACTGCCGCTCTCCAAGCCAGAGAGAAAGGGTAGAAGGCATGACTTTGTTTTGCCGGCAGGATGCTTTCAGATCTTCATCTCCACGCTCCCGAGGAATGGCGTAGGACCAACTTCTCAGATTGATTCAATGTTTGAACCCTACACTGCCTATCCTGAATGGACACTATTCACGAAGAAAGTAGACGATCTATGAACTCAATGAAGAAAACAACCAAGGAAATTCTTCTGGAGCGGATGCCTCAGGCTGGAAGCACACCGCTGTACAGGCAAGATGCTATCGATAGCCTCAGGGCTCGAACCGATCAGTGGAAAGCAACAACGGTTAAGGAGCGTGACCGTGAACAGTGGTCCGTTGTGCCGCAGGTTGTCTTAGGCTCGGAAACGCCAAGGGAAATGCTCTATACTCCGTTGAACAATCCCAACTTCGATTATGAGTTTGACTTGGCTAATTCAGGCGAAGAACCCTTCACCCGCGGGGTTCACCCCAACATGTATCGCGGGAAAAAATTTACAAAACGCCAGTTGGCTGGATTCGGAGGTCCTAGGGAAACGAATAAGCGTATTAAATTCCTCCTGGACCATGGTGCTACAGGTATAAGCATCATCTTTGATCTTCCAACCATACAAATGTATGACTCCGACGATCCGGTTTCACAGGGTCAGGTCGGAATGAGCGGCGTCGCCATTGATTCTGTGGACGATATGGACCTCCTTTTCGAGGATATACCTTTGGATGAAGTCACAGTCTCATTGGTAACCCATTATCCGTCTAACACAGCGATTCTGTTCCCCATGTATCTGGCGCTCGCCGAACGGAGAGGGATTCCCTGGGATAAACTGCGCGGGAGCGTTCAAAACGATATAACGCTCGAAGAAGTGGTCCGAAGCGGGCCGGAATATATTCCCCCTCGACAGTGCTTCCGGATACAATGTGACAACATCGAGTTTATCCGCCAAAATGCTCCACTTTGGAATTTTATCACGCTAAATGGATATAATCTGAGGGAATTCGGCACATCGGCTGTCACAGAAATGGCGGTTGCACTGGCAAATGCAGTCGAATCCGTTGAAGAGATAGTTGCTCGTGGCCACGATGTCGATTGGATTGGGGAACGGCTGGCGTACTTTTGGTCAATTGGAAATGATTTTTTTGAAGAGATAGCGAGGATCAGGGCGGTCAGGCGTCTCTGGTTCAAAATTATGAAATACAGGTTCGACGCACAATACCAGAGGTCCTGTTGGATGAGATGCCATTGCCAAACCTCGGGAGTTTCGCTGACCCGACGTGAACCGAATAACAACGTGATACGTGCCGCTTACCATGCGCTTGCATGTGTCCTTGGAGGCGTCCAGTCGCTACATGTCGATTCGTACGATGAGGCTTATTCCGTTCCGACGGAAGAAGCGGCCCTTCTCTCGCTTCGAACCCAACAGATACTTCAGGAAGAAACAGGTGTTACTGACGTAGTGGATCCGCTCGGCGGCTCATTTTATGTCGAGACTCTGACCAATGAAATGGAATCACGGATATTGGATGAACTGGACCACATCGAACAAATGGGCGGGTACGTAGCAGCGATTGAAAAGGGCTGGTTACACAACAAAGTATCGCAATATTTCTGCGAAGAGCGCGCCAAGACGGAATCCGGCCAAATCAGAATAGTTGGTGAGAACGTTTATTTATCTTCCGGTGATTTCCCTGCCATAAATGTGTTCCGTTACCCTGAAGGAGTGGAAGAACGGCAGCATGACAGATTATCCAAGCTACGTGAAAAGAGGGATGACATTAAGGTGAAGCGGGCTCTGTCAGACCTGGAGGAGGCATGTAAGGGCGCGGGCAACATTATTCCTTATTCGGTTGAATGCGCTCGTGTAGGCTGTTCGGAAGGTGAGATGTTTAAAGTGTTCAAGAAGGCTTTTGGGCTGTGGACACCACCGGTGCTGTGGTAATGACTATTGGATCCAATTTGATCTTTTTGCTGCCCGAATTCTGAGGAGGATTTGATGTCGAAGCAACGCATTAAGGTTCTACTTTCAAAACTTGGTTTGGATGTTCATAACAGGGGATTGATCACTGTCGCCAATGAATTGCGCAACGCGGGAATGGAAGTAGTTTACATCGGAAACGCTCTCCCCGATGAGATCATTGCCTCGGCAATTCAGGAGGATGTGGACGTAATCGGCGTGAGTTCCCTTGGCGGCGCACATATAACCTTGGGCTCCAAGCTCATCGCAAAAGCTGAGCAGGAGAATCTGAAACAACAAGTGACCTTTCTTATGGGGGGCGTCTTTTCTCCTGATGATGGGAAGAAATTACTTGAGATTGGATTTGACAGGGTGTTTCCGCCTGGATCTACTCGAGACGAAATCTTGTCATCAATTCGAGAGGAAGTCGCTCGGAAATCCGGAGCATCTTGATATTAATTTCATGTGAACAGGAGGAGATCTCCATGATTACTCAATGGCCATCGAACCCGGATCCTTTATATCGTCCGTCGGCTGATTCCTATTATTGGAACACCGAGCTGGAACAAATGGACCCTGAAAAACGGAATCAAGAAGTAATCTTACCAAAGCTTCAGGCTCAAATCGCTTACGCATACAAGAATTCCGATTTTTACAGGAAGAAATGGGATGCTGCAGGGATCAAACCGGAGGATATCCGGTCTCTGGAAGATTTCGAATCTCTGCCGCTGGTGACCAAGGAGGAGATACGGAAGGATCAAGAAGATTATCCTCCTTTTGGAAGCAATCTGTGTGTTCCGTCTGCTGACGTGGGGCGAGTTTCTGGGAACTTCCGGAACAACCGGCCGACCCACTGCTTTTGCGGTAAGTGCAGGCGATGTCCAACGGATCGCTGAGGCCCACGCACGAATTATGTGGGGTTTTGGCGTTCGCCCTGACGACGTTGTTTTTATTGCCTCGATTTTCAGTCTGTATTGGGGCAGCTGGGGAGCTCTCCTAGGTACCGAGCGCCTGGGCGCAGGCGCCTTTCCTTTTGGAGCCGGCGTAAGCGGACAGACCCAAAGAGCCATTGAGTGGATACAGATGGTCAAACCGACTGTATTTTATGGTACCCCATCATACAGTCTGTACATCGGGGAAAAGGCCAAGCAAATGGGGTTGGATCCCGCTAAAGATTTCAACTTCCGCATTCTGTTCTTCTCTGGTGAGCCGGGCGCAGGAGTGCCTGCAACCAGGAAAAGAATTGAGGAAACCTACGATGCGATTTGTGTCGATTCCGGATCCACTGGCGAGATGAGTCCATGGATGTCCAATGGTGAATGCGCTTATCGTACGGGAATGCATCTTTGGCAGGATATCGTCTACGCGGAAGTAGTGAATCTTTCTACAAATAAGCGAGTTCCCTTCGGCCAAGAAGGCGTCACAGTCTACACGCACCTGGACAGGACTTCTCAGCCGATGATCCGCTTTTTGGCGGGCGATGTTACCAGATGGGTCAATGACCCGTGTGCCTGTGGAAGAACCTATCCTCGACTTCCTGATGGGATTTACGGACGAGCTGACGATATGTTCGTTGTTCGCGGTGAAAATGTATACCCCAGAGCTATAGAAGATGTGATTCGGGCAATTCCGGGATTTGGAGACGAGTACCGAATAATTATTACCCGTGAAAAAATAATGGATGAACTCATTGTGCAGACAGAACTAATTCCGGGCATCAGCAGCGAGGAAAGTCTGCGTCTGAAAAAACAATTGGAAGCACAGCTTCAATCGAAAGGGCTGCGAACGGTGGTTCAGTTGTTGGATCTCGGCACATTGGAGAGAACCCAATTCAAAGCAAAAAGAATAATCGATAAAAGAGAACTCTATGAATCCATAGTGACGAAAAAATAACCGCACTCTGCTAATATGTAAAACGGCAAAACTGATGAATGGCTAGCCTTCGGAAATGAAGCTGGAAAAGTATCGGCTCGGATCCAGCGGGCATCGGTCGTTTACTCAATAAATTTTACAAATTTATGCGCGATTTGAGTTATATTTCCAAGGCTGTATCCTTGTACGTGTTTTGGAGGAGGTCCAAAAATGCCGCAAGCCTTTAAGGATCTGCATTGGCGCGGAGACATTTCTCTGAAGGACTATTTGGTTCCCGAAACTTTGCCGGAAGCCCTGCAGATGTTAGCGGACTACAAAGGGCGAGCCCGCGTTATCTCAGGAGGAACGGATGTTATCGTTGCGCTCCGCAGGCGGGAATATGATGCAGATGCCCTCGTTGATATCAGCAGGATCCCTGGACTGGCGCGTATCGAGCAGCAGGCAGATAATATACTGCTGGGAGGGCTGGTTACTCACGCCCAGGTAGAGCGTTCCGCGCTGATCAAGGAGAAGGCAGGTCTTTTATCTTCCGCTTGTTCCGCCATGGGTTCGCCTCAGATACGTTCAATAGCTACGGTGGCTGGCAATCTCGTTAGCGGACAGCCGGCAGCCGACGCCAGCGTCCCTTTATTGGCTCTGGGCGCTAACGTGACGATTACTTCAGCCGGCGGCGAGCGAATCGTACCTTTGGCGGATTTCTTTTTGGACGTTGGAAAGACTGTCGTGGACCCAACCCGCGAGATCCTAACGCGCATCGAGTTCAAAGCGCTCGGATCTGATCAAGGGAGCTGCTCTCTCCGATTGAGTAAGCGCAGAGCACTTTCATTGCCAATGCTGGTTTGTTCGGTGGTAGTAACTGTGGATAAATCCAAGAAGATCATTTCCGATGCTGCTATCGCGCTTGGTCCGGTCGCGCCGATTCCGTTTCGCTCCAGGATCATAGAGGACGTAATCAAAGGAATGCCCGCGACGCTTCAGACTCTGCAGGAAGCTGCTGACAAGGCGTATGCCTATTGCTCGCCACGTGATAGCCTACTGAGGGGCTCTTGTGACTACCGCCAGGAAATGGTGAAAGTATTAGTTAAACGAGGCCTGCGCAGGGCCTTGGAGCAAACGGGATGCGTTCTGTAGGGAGAAATTGATGATGAACAGTATAGCTCTTTCTTTCACACTGAATGGCAAAGCGGTGAAAACAGATGTTGATCCTTCCACTCTTCTGGTTGATCTTTTGAGAGAAGATCTCGGGCTTACGGGAACCAAGGTTGGGTGTAGAGAAGGAGAATGCGGGGCATGTACGGTTTTAATTGATGGAGAAGCGTACAATTCCTGCTTAATGCCGGCAGCGAAGGTGCAAGGCCGAGATGTCATGACCATTGAAGGTTTGCAGAAACCCGATGGATCGTTAGACCCAATCCAACAGGCATTCATGGAAGCAGGAGCAGCCCAATGCGGATTCTGCACTCCCGGGATGATATTGAATGCCAAGGCCCTGTTGAGCAACAATCCGCATCCCGATGAGCACGAGATCCGGAAGGCCTTGTCTGGAGTCTTATGTCGCTGCACAGGCTACCGCAAGATTGTGGAAGCCGTTAAGAATGTGGCCGAGGCCAAGCAGACTTAAATCAGGTTAGGACCGGCCGACCCTTTCCATACAAAGAGGGCAACATGTCTGAAAAGCGTGACAAAAAAAGAAAAGTTCAGGTTCTTGTCAAGGAAAGAACCGGTCTTTTGCCTTTAATAAAGTTCAAAGACGCGGAACTGGCGGTTGCGGGGCAGTCGCTCACGAGGACGGACGATCCCCTGAAAGTAACCGGAAAACTTACCTTCGGAGCCGATTACTCGCGAGAAGGTTTTCTGCACGGTAAGATCCTCCGCAGCCCCTATCCTCACGCCATTATAAAATCCATAGACACCACAAAAGCCGAGCAACTGGATGGAGTGGTTGCCGTACTTACCGCCAAGGATGTACCCGGTCGGAACGGATTCGGCGCCATCATTCCCGATCAACCGGTAATTTGCGGTGATAAAGTGCGTTTTATAGGCGATGGTGTGGCATTGGTGGCTGCAAAAACAGAGAAGATCGCCCAGGAGGCTCTTGCTCTGATAAAGGTGGACTATGATCCATTGCCTGCGGTTTTTGACCCACGTGAATCCATGAAGGAGGATGCTCCCAAGATCCACGAGCGGGGCAACCTGCTCTCCCATGACAAGTTGCGCAAAGGCGATGTGGATAAGGGTTTTGAGCAGGCTGACGTGATTCTGGAGCGGACCTATACTGTGCCATTCTTGGAACATGCTTACATGGAACCCGACATTGCCATGGCCATCCCACAACGGGACGGAACGATGCTGGTGGAAGGCCCCATGCAGGCCCCGTTCACGCTTCGCCGTAATGTAGCCCCCGTATTAGGTTTACCGATAAACAAAGTACGTTGCCGTCAAATCCATATGGGTGGCGGATTCGGCGGAAAAGAAGATTCACCGATCGATTTGGGGTGCAGGGCCGCGGTCCTGGCACAGCATACAGGCATGCCTGTGCGGATCTCGTTGGAACGAGAGGAAGTCACATTGCAAACGGCCAAGCGCCACCCCATGATCATGGAGGTCAAGATCGGGGCCATGAAAGACGGTACCCTGGTAGCATTCCAAGGGGTCATCTACGACGAACAGGGCGCCTATGCATCTCTTGGGCCCAGGATTCCTCCTGCAGGTGGGTCCCACGTACACGCCATGGTTATGATGCCGGGACCTTATGTGATTCCAAATGTCAAAGTGGACGCTTATCTTTGCTATACCAATCACCCGTACGGTGGGGCGATGCGTGGTTTTGGCGCTCCACAGGTGCACATCGCGCATGAACAAATCATGGATGAACTGGCCGCAGAGCTGGGAATAAGTCCCCTAGAGATTAGGCGCAAAAATGCATTTCAACTCGGTTCCGAAACGGCCACAGGACAGGTGCTCGATCAGAGCGTCGGATTGAGAGAAACTCTCGACGAGTGCACCAATGCGTTTGACTGGGATCGCCGTCTGTCAGAAACAGGGTATATCGATAAAGAACGAACCAAGAGACGTGGAGTAGGCATTGGCATGGGTTGGTATCGCACCAGCATAGGGATAGGCGCAGACGCGTGCGGAGCTAACGTGCACGTGCACGAAGACGGTTCCGTGCTCCTTTACACCGGCATCACGGAAATGGGACAGGGTTCCTTTACAGTGCTGCCACAAATTTGTGCCGAGGAGTTGGGAATTCGCCTCGAAGACGTTCGCCTGGTCCAACCCGACACTGACCTGGTTCCGGAATCCGGACCGACCGTTGGCAGCCGTTCCACAACCCTCATGGGGAATGCTATCATCATGGCTGCCCGCCAGGTGAAACAATCCTTGGCTGAAGCAGCCGCGGACATGCTTGGGATTGCTCCGGAGCAAGTGGCTTTTCGAGATCGTAAAGTATTCGATCGAGATCATCCGGCTTCATCACTCGAATTCAAGCAAGTTGCCGGCCGGTGCATGGCTACTGGCAAAAGGCTTGTCGGGCAGGGCTGGTGGGCGCCGCCCTTCCCCAGCCTGGATCCCGAGACCGGCCAGGGAAGTCCTTATTTTGTTTACACCTATTCTACCCACATGGCTCAGGTGGCCGTGGACATCGAAACCGGAGAAGTGGAGATCGAGCATTACGTAGCGGCTTTTGACGTTGGTAAGGCAATCAACCCCCGCGCGCTGGAAGGTCAGATCGAGGGTGGTGTGGCAATGGGCTTGGGATATGCCTTAATGGAAGAAGTAGTTCTCAAGGAAGGGGCTATTCAAAACCTTAATTTGCAAGACTATCTGATTCCTACTACTCTCGATGTTCCTGATATTCAGCCGATTATTCTGGAGATGCCCAATGAGTTGGGTCCGTACGGAGCCAAAGGAATCGGCGAAATGCCCAACATACCGGCAACTCCTGCGATTTTGAACGCAATAACTAACGCATGCGGAGGAAGGGTGCGCTCTTTGCCGGCAGATCCTGAAAAAGTCTTTTGGGCTATAAAAGAAGCAGGTGGCCCACCGGATTAATAGACCCTTTTGGTCACCGAAGCGGCTTTCTTAATATAAAAAATAAATGGAAAGACCGAACATTCACCGTCGGCCCAGATGTTGTTAATAACAAGGAGGGATAGCGATGAAGAACAGAGGCGCGGTTTTCTTTATCTGTCTAATGTTGGGAATTTTTTGTCTGGTGACAATCACTCCTGGATTGGCTCAGACGCCTGACAAAATTAAAATTGGATTAATGTTTGGACTCACTGGACCGGCATCGCCTATTGGCCCGGTACAAATGAAGGGCGCGGAAATGGCAATCAAGGAAATCAACGCGGCCGGCGGAGTGAAGCTTGGAGGCAAGCAGATCCCTGTGGAGGCTGTGGTTAGGGATGACGAGACAAAGGGTGATGTTGCCGTACGCCGTTTTAAAGAGCTGCGCAATGAGGAGAAAGTGGTCGGCTTGGTAGGATCAACCTTTGCAGGTATCGCCAATGCTTTGAACAACCAGGTTGCAAATGAGCCCCTCCCCTACATAACCACATGTGTAGCCCCAATGGAAATGTTCGCAAAAAAAGACCTGGCACCCACTACCTTTGGCGCCCACGGCAGTGCTTACGCGATAGGGTATTCCGGCGCCGCGTACATTGCCAATAATCTGAAACCCAAGAAGGTCTACTTTTTTGCCCCTGCTTATTCGTTTGGCCGCGATCAATACGAGGGTGCTAAAGCAGCTTTTGAGAAATTCAAAGTGGAGGTGATCTACGACGAGGCTCCTGTACAAACCGCGGACTACACTCCATATATCCAGAAGATTGCGCAAGCCAAGCCCGATGTCTGCATGATGGCCCAATGGGGCACAGGCGCAATTGCTGTGATAAAGCAGGCACACGAGTTGGGTTTAAAGGACAATACCAAGATCTGGTTCAACTGGATGACAAACGTTTTCGGCAGTGGTGTACCCGCGGAGGCCCTTGAAGGGGTTTACTCTTTGATGTCCTGGTATTGGAACCTGGAAGGTTTCAACGATCCTGACGTGGTTAAGGAAGGCAAAGCCTTTGTGGACCAATACGAGAAGCTTTATGGTGAACCACCGGATCCTTATGCCGGGATAACCTATGTCGGAGTAAAGGAACTTATCCGCGGCATAGAGCTGGCCCAATCCACGGACCCGAAAAAGATCTCCGAAGCCATAATGAGTAAGCCCGAATTTCCCTCAATGAAGGGACCGGGAAAATGGCGCGAGGACCATCAGCCTGTTTTCAAGTACGGCGCATTCGTGGTTATCGGAAAGGGACCTAAAGAACGAAAAGGTAAATGGGACCTGGTCAAAGTAATTGGCGCTTATACCGGGGATGACTACTTGCCTTCTCTGAAAAGCGAAGGTTATTGATTGTATCTGATATCAGGAGCGGCGTTTAATACCGCCGCTCCCACGATAAGGAAATAGGGCTCGTCAAGTATGGCTCAACCGATTTTATCGACCGAAGGCGTGGTCAAGAACTTTGATGGTTTAATAGCGGTCAACGACATTACGTACGAGGTATTCGAAGGTCGAACCGCGGGTATTATGGGCCCTAACGGCGCCGGAAAATCGACATTCTTTAATCTGCTTACCGGCTATTACCGACCTCAAACGGGCCGAGTGCTTTTCCGAGATCGGGATATCACCCGCATGCGCGGCAGATGAGCGAGTAATTCTGGGTATAGCTCGTACTTTTCAACTGGTCTCGGTGTTCGACTCCATGACCGTCCTGGAGAATATGATGCTGGCCCGAGTGCGCTACGGCCCGGACTACAGTTCCAAACTCCGTTTTTTCTTCAAGAATGTTCATTATCCTGCGCTGGAAGCTGAATGCCTGCAAGCGTTGGAAGTTCTTGGCATTGGTGAAAAAGCCGGGGTAATGACCTCGGATATGTCATACGGAGAGAAGCGAGAGCTGGAGATAGCCCTCGCACTGTCTTTGCAGCCCCAGGTTTCTGCTTCTGGATGAGCCTTTTGCCGGCCTTAGCCTGACGGACATAGCCCACATTAGCCAAGTCATTAACCGCATAAAAGGACAGTTCACCATCGTCATCATAGAACACAAAATTTCCAAGCTGATGGACCTGGTGGACAGTCTGTGCGTAATTAACGAGGGCAGACTGATCTGCCAGGGAGATCCTCAGGACGTTATCTGTGATCCCCAGGTTCGAGCGTGTTATTGGGGTAAGGAAGAGATGGCATGCTACTGAGCGTTGAGAACCTCGATGTCCGATATGGACATGCTCAAGTACTACACGGTGTATCCCTTAGCCTGAATGAAGGCGAATTGGTATGCGTTGTGGGACGCAACGGAGCAGGCAAGACAACTCTATTGAGAACCATAGGAGGGTTCATGACGCCTGCCGGCGGCATGATTAAGTTCAGGGGCGAGAGGATAGATGGTTTGCCCTTGGAAAAAGTCGCCCGCATGGGGATCAGGTACGTATACCAGGACAAAAGGGTTTTTGGCGAACTGACCGTGCGGGAAAATCTCGAACTTGCAGCGTATGCAACCGGCGAGAATTTGGATGAGGCCATAAACAAGGTATTAGGAATACATCCCAAAATGGGTACGCTTCTGGACTCAAAGGCGAAAGGACTCTCCGGTGGCGAGCGACAAATCCTTCTAATCGGGCGAGCACTGGTTGGCGACCCTCAGCTCCTGCTCGTCGATGAACCCACGGAAGGTTTAGCCGCCATCATTATCGGCGAAATTGTGGACATTTTGTTGAAGATGAAAAATCGGGTCTCTATGATCGTCGTTGAACAGAACCTTTCTACCGTGGCACGATTGGCGGACCGGATGTACGTGATGAAAGAAGGCATCTTTTCTCGCGAGATAGCCGACAAAGCGACTATTGAAAATCCTTCTTCCTATGAAGACGAGCTTTAAATTCTGAGGTACGGCATGTTCGGCAAAGTCGAAAAATATCCTGGCCTGACCCTAATCTGCATAGCTTTGGGGTTCCTGATCTATGGTTATGCCACTTCATTGCCGAAGATTACGGATTTCATGATATTTTGCATATTCGTCGTTGCTTTTGATCTTCTCTACGGCCATATGGGCCAGCTTTCCTTCGGGCACATGTTGTATCTCGGTGCCGGCGCCTACGGATGCGGCATGTTTGCATATCACGTCTATCCCGATCCTTTCTTATCCCTTCTGGCAGGAGTGATAGTCGGAGCCATTGTCGCAGCCTTATTGGGTCCACTAGTTGTCAAGACTAGCCAGGCGGCCTTTGCTCTTTTGAATTTGGCCTTAAACGAGGTGGGAGCATATCTGGTTTTGAGCCCCTGGCATAAATGGACGGGGGGTGAAGACGGCCTCTCCTTGTTTTTTAAGAAGTACGGCTTTATCAACTTTGGAGAAAGCACTTTTCGATTCTATTTCTGCCTGGGTTCACTATTGCTGGTGGTTTACCTCGTGTTGCTCTTGGTGCGCTCACCATACGGGAGGCTGCTGACAGCCATAAAGGAAAATGAGGTTCGAGTCAGATTTTTGGGCTACAATACTTATCTGTACAAATATATCACCTTCATTATTTCAGGAACTATAGCAGCCTTTGCCGGAGCCCTCATGAGCATTAACCTGGCTTATACCAATACCAGCCTAATTGCGCCGACCCGCAACGTAGAGGTGATTTTCGCCGCATTAATGGGAGGGGCCGGGAGCGTTATCGGAGCTGTCGTGGGAGGCGCCGCTTTTATGACAATCAGCAACTACTTGGCAGTGTACCTGATTCGTTGGGAGATGTTCTTAGGCTTCGCTCTGTTGATTTTCGTTTTTTGGTTCCGCAAAGGGATCTGGGGTTATCTGAGTAAGATTTAGGGAGCTGCTTTAGCGACTCGGAGCAATTTAATCGATGACCAATTTCGTGCAATCCATCCTGTTCGGCCTTACTATCGGTGGAATACTCTACATAATATCAATAGGTTTATCGCTCACTTTCGGTGCAATGGGTATTGTAAACTTCGCGCATGGCCTTATCTATGCGGTCGGCGCATATGCTGTGTACACTGTGGCAACCATGATGGGAGCGGGGTTTATCGTAGGCCTCTTCGCAGCTATAGCCGTTTCGATTCCTTTGAGTTACCTGATAGAGCGCTTTGTGATCCGAAGACTATATGGGCAATCCATAGATTATGCAATCATCGCCACCTACGCTATCCTTTTGATTGGAGCAGACCTGCTTAAGTGGATTTACGGGGCAAGCCCTTTGCCGATCATCGATCCAATAGGAGTGCTTTGGAGGTTCGGCTCCTTATCAATGCCGGTGTATCGTTTGGTTATTATCGGGGCCTCCATATTGATATTCATTGGGCTGCATTTGTTCTTCAAGAAAACTCTGGTCGGCAAGATTGTCGTGGCGGGCTTACAGGACCGTGAGGCAGTGCGCAGCCTGGGAATCAGCGTGGAGAAGCACTTCGCCATTGTCTTTGTCATAGGCAGCGCCTTGGCAGCTCTGGGAGGCGTCCTCTACGCGCCGCTCAGCACGCTTGACCCTTATATGGGATTTCAGATACTTATTCTTTGCTTCGCTGTGGTCATTGCAGGTGGCATGGGAAGCCTCACGGGAACCGCTGTGGCGGCATATTCGCTGGGTATGGTCCACTCCTTAACAGCAGCCTATATTGCTTCTTCAGCCTCAGACGCGATGGTTTATGTGGTCATGGCCGCTGTGCTTATATTCCGCCCAATGGACACTTAGATTAGGAGCTTCAGGTAATATGGACAAAAGCCAAGATGCTTACCTCAGAATGGGCATCGTACATTTCATGGCATTTCCGGAATTGGCAGGTGGCGAAGGACCCTGGGAAGAAACCGTCAAATGCATAGCGTTGGACCCATTCTTTTCGGCCATAGAGATCACCCACATCGCGGACGAGCAACAGCGCCGAAGGATACGTGACATATGCCAGCTAGCTCACCTTGATATAGGTTTCGGAGCCCAGCCAATCATCTTAGGCCAGGGACTGGATCTGAATTCTTTGGACGAGACTCAGCGTGGCCGCGCTGTAGCGAAAATGAAAGAGCTGCTGGATGAAGCGTGTTTCATGGGCGCTGACAGCTTTGTTGTACTTTCCGGCAAAGATCCAGGTCAAGATAGACGCGGACCAGCTATCCAGGCGCTGATAGCCTCCTTGGGTGAGTTGTGTGATTATTCTCAACATCAGGGTGGCCCCACAGTGATCGCAGAAGCTTTTGATTGCGATGTGGACAAGTGTTGTCTGCTCGGGCCCGCGGCCCTTTGCCGACAGGTAGCTGAAGCTGTTTGTCGGGAACACAACAACTTCGGGCTAATGGTGGACCTGAGTCATATACCCCTTCTGAGGCAATCTCCCCGGGAAGCTCTGGAACCGGTTAAGGACTTCTTGGCCGCTGCTCATTTGGGAAATGCAGTACTGGACCAAAATTTACCGGGATTCGGCGACTACCATCCTATTTTCGGGACCCCCGGCAGTGCCAACGGCGTTCCTGAGATGACCGTCTTTCTACGCACTCTAGTGGAGATAGGATTCTTAGACGGAAAAACAAGGCCCATGGTGAGTTTTGAAGTGAAGCCCATGCAGGGACAAGATTCTCTCCTGGTGATAGCAAACGCGAAGCGTGTCATGCAGCAAGCCTGGGCCCAGATTTGATCAGGAGAATCTAAGAAAAGGATGACAGCGATGAAGCCCAGAATCTTCGTTACAAGACGCTTGCCCGAAGGGGCTATGCAGGTGCTGGAACACAAGTTCGAAGTTGAATGCAACCCGCATGACAGGGTGCTCAGCCGCGAAGAGCTGTTGGCCGGTGTGAATCAAAAGGACGGAATACTCCCGTTACTAACGGACCGTATTGATGATGAGGTATTGGAAGCCGCGGGTTCGCAACTTAAAATAGTAGCCAACTACGCAGTCGGCTATAACAACATTGATGTGCCTGCCTGCACAAAACGGAGAATACCCGCCACCAATACCCCTGGGGTTTTGACGGATACCACGGCAGATTTGGCAATGGCTCTTCTCCTGGCCCTGGCCCGCAAGATAGTGCCCGCAGATTCCTACGCACGGGCTGGAAAGTATCAAGGATGGGCGCCGCTTTTGTTTTTGGGGAATGATGTACATCATAAGATTTTGGGAATAATGGGATTCGGACGGATAGGGTTCGCAGTAGCGAAACGGGCCTTTGGATTTGACATGAAAATCCTCTACCACGACGCTGTGAGGGCGAATTCCGATCTGGAAGCGAGGGTCGGAGCTAAGTTCGTGGACAAGTCAACTCTTCTTGCGGAGTCGGATTTCGTTTCCGTCCACGTTCCTCTCAGCCCGGAAACTCACCACTTCATGGGAGGTCCTGAGTTGGAAGCGATGAAAAACTCCGCCTATCTCATCAATACTTCGCGTGGTGAGGTGGTGGACGAAAAGGCCCTGGTAAAGGCACTTCAGCAGGGACAAATAGCCGGCGCCGGGCTGGATGTTTTCGAGTTCGAGCCGGCCATAGAAAAAGGGTTGACCTTAATGGATAACGTGGTCATCTTGCCTCACATTGCTAGCGCTTCCATTGAAACCCGCACAAAGATGGGACTGGTAGCTGCGGAGAATCTAATATCAGTTCTGATAAACGGTCAAAGGCCGCCAAACTGCATTAATCCCGAAGTGTTTTCCTGAGCACGGGACCGCTCCGCAATATTAATTATTACCAATATTTGGAAAAAGGCCAAAGAGGGGACGGATTGCCTGCGGGACTGCCGGGTCTGTATTAGGCTGAATTGTTGAAAATTTTTCTTGACAAAGTTTCCCAATACTTGCAATAAAGTTTTTCAATCGGAAACAGCAGGCAGTTTCTTTCAGCCCTGTCGTTAATGGGTTCTTTGAATCTTTGGCTGGATTCGAAGGTTTCTCTTGTTTCCTATGAGGAAACAGGCCTTTGATCTAAGAATTAATGCTCCGATCAAGGCGCAAAGCAGTCCACCATGCTCGATGAAGCAGAAATCGGCCGTAAGATAAAACAGCTTCGACAAGAGCGAGGCCTTAATCTCGTGGAGCTGGCTGCCAAAACTGGATTCACTAAAGGTTATCTTTCCAAAGTCGAGAACTCTAAGAAATCTCCCCCCGTTTCAACCCTTGTTACAATTTCCAACGCCTTGGGCGTTAGCCTTGCGACAATATTTTCAGATGAGGAGGACAGAAAATCCATCACCCTTGTCAAGAAATCTGACCGTAAGATGATGGCCAGAGACGGCACGGCGTTCGGCTATTCGTACGAGCCTCTGGCCCTGGGCTACCCTGAACGGAAGATGGAGCCTTATATTTTGACGCTTCCGGTGCGGCCCAAGGGACAGGCGGTTTTTCAGCACAAAGGTCAGGAGATGCTGTTCGTGCTCGAAGGTACAATGCATTTCACCCACGGCGAAACCGAGCTGGTTGTTGAAGAAGGTGACTGTATCTATTTTGACGCCGGTGTCCCTCATTTTGGTGCGGTACAAGGGTCAAAAGAGGTCAAGTGCCTGATGGTCATCTACAGCGAGAGTTAGAGCAATGGCAATAAATACATCCGATAAGAAAACAAAATTAGGGATTATAGGGGCAGGCCTCATGGGGCACGCCTTGGCCCAGCTTTTTGCGATGCAGGGACACCCGGTGGCGCTCTACGACAATGACCAATCCGTGTTGGAGAAGGCGCCGGTCAGGATTCGCGACAATTTTGGAAAATTTCTGGAGCTTGGGCTTGCCTCGCCCGAAGATGTTGAGCGTTGTCTGGATTCGATCAGCTTGTATACGAGTTTGCGAGATGCCACGCATGATGCAGAGATCATCATCGAGGCTGTAAGCGAGAAACTTCCACTAAAGCAAAAGATCTTCTCGGAAATTGAAGGCTACATCAACGCAGAGACGCTTCTGTGCACCAATACGTCAGCCATCAGCATCACCGAAATTGCTGAGCCGCTCAGACGAAAAGAGCGACTCGTTGGTACCCATTTCTGGAATCCGCCGCATATAGTGCCGTGCGTGGAAGTGATCCGGTCCAAGTACACATCCGATGAGGCGTTTGAAGCGGCATTTGATTTTATGAAGAAAGCCGGGAAGAAACCTGTGAAGGTCCTCAAAGATGTGCCCGGGTTTCTTGGTAATAGAATGCAACATGCACTCTGGCGTGAGGCAATGTCTCTTGTGCAGGCAGGTATCGCTAGCCCTGAAGATATAGATGCTGTGGTCAAATTCGGATTCGGGCTGCGCACCCCTTTCTTGGGGCCTCTGGAGACTGCTGACCTCGCTGGGCTGGACTTGACGCACGATGTCCATGCGTATGTTTTTCCTTTTCTTGAAAACTCTGCCACTCCGTTACCGATCCTGGAAAGCAAACTCCGGGACGGCAAACTTGGAGTGAAGTCGCTGGAAGGTTTCCATCAATGGTCTGCCGAAGATGTAGACCGGGTGATAAAAACGCGTGATCTCGTCCTACTCAAAATCGCGAAGCTCGTTGCCGGCTAGAAACTGAATGTTGCCGGCGTATCCATTCTGAAGGGGCCATTCGGGCTCGAACGGGTGAATGAAAAGTCATGAACGCAATTATTATCTTTTTTCTTCACGGTTTGACATACGCTGGTCTTCTGTTTCTTGTATCCTCCGGTCTGACGCTGGTCTTCGGGATGATGAATGTCCTGAATTTCGCGCATGCCACTTTTTACATGTTAGGGGCTTATCTTTCCTGGTCCCTGCTCCAGATGACCGGTAACTTCTGGCTTTCACTAGTAGTGGCTCCCGCCGTCCTTTTTGGAATTGGCGCTATCGTGGAACGATTTCTCCTGAGGAAAGTCCATGTCCTGGGTCATGTACATGAATTGCTGCTCACTTTCGGAGTAGCCTATATCATTATGGAGTCGGTGAAGTGGATTTGGGGCACGCGGCCTCTTGCGGTCCCGATCGCGGGAATACTGGCCCAGAGTGTGGAGTTTTTTGGGATTACCTATCCTGTATATAGGCTGTTCGTGTTTTCGACATCCATTCTCATAGGTCTTATCATGGCCTTAGCCCTCTTTAAGACGCGTGTGGGAATCATCATTCGTGGAGCCGTGGACGACGGGGAAATGGTAGGGGCTCTGGGTATTAACGTACCCGTTTTATTTATGGCAATTTTCGGCTTCGGCGCGGCGCTGTCCGGTTTCGCGGGCGTTATTGCAGGCCCGTTGCTTACAACATCTCCAGGAATGGCTGATGCCATCCTTGTGGACGCATTCGTTGTGATCGTGATCGGCGGTATGGGAAGTCTCGGAGGAGCTGTCGTTGCTTCTCTGATGATAGGCCAACTTCAAGCGTTCGGGGTGTTGTTGTTTCCCAAGTTTTCGCTCGCGTTAATTTATTTATTGATGGCTGCCGTACTGGTTGTGAAACCTTCCGGCCTCTTTGGGAGGCAATCGTAATGACTCGCCTCATTCCTGGAATTCTGGTGGTGCTTGTCTTGTTCGGGCTCCCCCTTGTGTTGGGCAAGTTTCACGTTAGCCTTCTTACAGAGATGATCGTTTTTGCGCTTTTCGGAGTCTCATACAATCTTCTGTTGGGATATGGGAATCTTCTCTCGTTCGGCCATGCGCTCTTTTTCGGATTAGGAGCTTATACGACGGCCGTAGCTCTAAACCATGTGCCGGGCCTCAATTTCTTTGCCGCTGTGGCACTTGCTACGGGTGCGGCAACTCTGGTGGGATGTCTCATAGGCTTTCTGATTTTAAGGCACAAAGGATCATCATTTGCCCTGCTGACACTTGCGTTCAATGCCCTTTTCTACGCAATGGCTATAAAGTTCACCTTTATCACGCATGGCGATGACGGTCTTAGTCTGGCGCGTCCTAACATCAATCTTGGCTTTATCACGCTGAACACATCCGATGTGGTCGTCTTCTATTATGTGACCCTGGTTGTGGTTGGTTTGGCGATATTATTCAGCGCATATTTCATCAGGACCGCTATGGGTAAGACAATAATATTAATGCGCGAAAACGAAGAGCGCATGAAATTCCTCGGCTATTCCACGAATGTCACCAGATTGATCCTGTTCACTGTCACCGGTGGATTGGCCGGACTCGCGGGCTCGTTTTATGCTCTGTTTTTTCGTTTCGTTTCTGTGGATGCGATCTCGCTCACTATGACAACTACGGTGCTGCTCATCACGTTCGTGGGCGGAAGCGGACGTTTCACGGGCCCCATATTGGGGGCTTTTGTATACCTTTACCTCCAAAACTTTCTTAGCGATATTACTGATCGGTGGCCGTTTTTCATGGGGTTGATATTTATTGTCATGGTTATTTTTGTGCCCGGTGGCCTGTCAAAATTAATCGAAGATGTGGTGCACGTGGGCGAAGACCCGCTGGAATCGAGCCGTACCCGAGCCCCAGGAGGAGTCGTGAGCATCCTGGAACTGAGAGATGTCAAAAAAGACTTTTCCAAGCTCGTCGTGCTGAGAGGTGTAGATATCTCGGTAGAGGACGGGACAAGGCATGCGATTATCGGTCCCAATGGTGCCGGAAAGACGACACTTTTCAATGTAATAACAGGCAAGCACCAAGCAAGTTCCGGCACAATTACTTTTAAGGGCATCAACATTACAGGTTATTCCGCACATCTGCGGAACCGACTCGGTCTGGCTCGATCCTTTCAGATTAACAATGCCTTTTTTGGATTGGATGTGTTCGAAAACGTACGGTCCGGCGTGAGGTCCCGATTCGGCGTACGATACAGCTTCTTCAGTGGCCCTGGGGCTCTACCGGAAATCGATGAGACAACTTGGCAAATCTTGAAACAGGTCGGGTTGGCCGAATTTGCGGATGTCCCTGCCCGTGAGCTTTCTTACGGACGGCAGAGAGGTCTCGAGATTGCCATGGCTCTGTCCACCAATCCTGAGCTGATTCTGCTCGATGAGCCGACCGCTGGAATGACCAGAGAGGAGACTGTGGAGGCGGTAGAAATCATTGAACGGGTAACAGCGGGCCGAACATTGATCATCATCGAGCACGACATGGAAGTGGTTTTCTCGCTGGCCGACATCGTGACAGTCTTGCATAACGGAATCGTGCTGGTTTCAGGCGCGCCGGACGTGGTTCGCCAGGATCAGCGCGTAAAAGATGCCTATTTGGGGAGCGATTGATTATGTTCTTGGAACTCCTGGACGTGCACAGCTACTACGACAAGAGTCATATTCTCCAGGGGGTAGATTTGCAGCTCCAGCAAGGAGAGATGGTGTGCCTACTGGGCCGGAATGGAGTTGGAAAGACTACCACGCTAAAAAGTATCATGGGCATGGTCACGCCTGCTCAAGGGCGAATTCTCCTTGAGGGCAAAGATATTGTGGGACTTTTGCCCTATCAAATTGCCCGGCTTGGAGTTGGTATCGTTCCTGAGGATCGCAGAATCTTTCCCAGTCTTTCAGTTCACGAGAACCTTCTGATCGGCATCAAGGCAGGCTACGATCAGAAAGCATCCGGCGAAAACTTCTGGGACCCTGACAGGGCGTACAAGATGTTCCCAAGGCTGAACGAGCTTCGGTCCCACATGGGAAATGAGCTTTCTGGTGGAGAACAGCAAATGCTGAGTGTTGTGAGGACCCTGATGGGCAATCCTCAATTGCTTCTCGTCGATGAACCCACCGAGGGACTCGCACCTATCCTCGTCAAGGCAGTCATTGGAATGCTGGTGGATATCCAGCGATCCGGCGTGACCATCCTGCTGGTCGAACAGAATATGAAAGCAGTGATCGGGGTGGCATCGCGCTTCTACATCATGAGCAAAGGAACGATAGTTTTCAAGGGCGATAGAGAATCTCTCGAAAAGGCTGATGAAGTGAAACGCAAGTATCTCGAAGTTTAGCATGCCCGGTAGGACATGCTCTACCAATCGCAAAGGAGGAAACAGATGCTGGTTAACAAGGGTTTGAGACTGCTCACGGTGCTTCTGTATGGCCATCGTGTGGGTAGGAGTCACCCAAGCGGCGGACACCATCAAACTGGCCGTCATCGAACCGCTATCAGGAAATTTCAAGGACATCGGTGAGCGGTATCTGGCCGGAGTGGAGTACGGGGTCCAAAAAATCAACGAGCAGGGTGGCCTTTTGGGCAAGAAGGTGGAGCTCATTGCTGTGGACAGCGAGCTTAAACCTGATGTGGCAACCCGCAAGGCCACCAACCTCATTCTTAAGGACAACGTGAAGTATTTCTGCGGCGGGACCGGCTCCAGTGTAGGTGGTGCCATGTCAGTGCTGTGTGAAAACAACAACGCTCTGGTTTTCAGCTATGGCATGGACGCCGCCAGTCTCACTGGCGACAAATGCAGCCGAAATTTCTTCCGCACAGGGTGCAACACGGATACCCACTCATTTGCTCTGGCCAAATGGGTGGCTGACAAGGGTTTCAAGAAGGTCTGCACCATTGCCCAGGATTATTCTTTCGGCAAAGAAGCTACCGCTGCTTTCATCAAGAAGCTAAAAGAACTTTCTCCGTCCGCGACTATTGTGGCCGAACTTTACCACCCGCTGGGCGAAAAGGATTTTGCTCCGTATGTGACACAGATTATAGGCTCCGGAGCGGATATCATCTTTACATCCAATTGGGGGAACGATCTGACTCTACTGCTAAAACAAGGCAATCGCTTGGCCTGAAGACCAAATTCGCATGCTATTACCTCAACGATGAGACAGTGATCCCTGCGGTAGGCAACGACGCGGCCGTTGTGGGGAGTCATGGCCAGCGAGATATACATGCTTACCATCCCCACCGAGGCCAACAAGAAGTTTGTCGCAGAGTATCATAAGGACAAAGGCGTTTATCCGGCCAGCATGAAAGGCAAAGGCTACATGGGGGTTATGTTCTGGGCTGAAGCGCTAAAGAAAGCCGGCAAGGATGATGTGAACGCGGTCATCGATGCCTGGGAAGGACTCAAATATAACGGTCCTGCAGGTGAATGGGTCATGAGAGCCTGCGATCATCAGGCGCAGGTGCCCATCTGGATGGCTGAGATGGTCGCGAAGTCCGAGTTCCTCCCTCACGCATTCGAGGGCCCTGCTTGGCCTATACCGGCCAAGGATGTGGAAGTGCCGTGCAACCAAACCGGTTGCACAAAGATTAAAGCCAAGTAGTAACCCCTGTTAGCTTCACTGCCAGTTGCATTCGTGGCTTTATGCAACGAGTATATCGATGGAGATTTGGGGCAGACCAGCGGGTCTGCCCCGTTTGGGCTAACACACAGTTTGATCCTACCTAAGGACACGAGCAGTGGAACAAAAATGAACACGGTTATCACAGGCGGAACAGGTTTTGTGGGTGCAGAACTCTGTAACACCCTGATACATAGGGACGAACGTCCGATCGTTTTCGATGTAACGCAAATCCGCGGGGCATTGGCTAGTCTTTCCGACCGTTTCGAGTATATCCGCGGTTCGGTCGCCAATTTGTCTGAGTTGGCGAACGCGTTCTCACAGCGAAAAGTTGACCGAATATTTCACCTGGGCGGCATGCTGTCACTCCCATCCGAGCAAAACCCGTGGCAGGCTTTTGATGTGAACGCCGTCGGAACCTACAACGTTCTGGAAGCAGCCAGGATATTTCGTGTCAGGCAGGTTATCTTCTCGAGTAGTATAGCGGTCTATACGGAAGACCTCTCCGAAGACGAAGTGACTGAAACCACTTGTTGTCATCCCGCAACCATTTACGGCACGTGCAAAGTATTCGGCGAGCTCCTGGGAAGGTATTATGCACGACGTTTCGGCCTCGATTTTAGAGCTGTTCGGTTACCATCGGTGGTTGGACCTTTTTCCACGGTGAGCCATATGTCCAGCTACAATTGCTGGGCCATAGAAGAGCCGCTGAAAGGCCGACCTTATACAGTTCCCGTCGAACCGGAAACCAGAGTGCCGGCAATCTATTTCAAAGATGCCGCTCGAGCTTTACTATTGCTGGCAGAGGCTGAGAAATCAAAGCTTTCCGGAACAACATACAATATAGCAGGGATTACACCGGCGCACTCGGCCGGCCAATTGGTCCAGGCGGTGAAGCGGGAGCTTCCTGAAGCCGATCTGTCTTTTGCCCCGGATGCGCAGATAATGAGCCTGGTTGCCGGACTGGCTCAAAAGAGAATCAGCGACGATCGTGCGTGTCGAGATTGGGGTTGGGCAGTCAAATATGGACTCGATGAAATGGTCAAAGATTTCATTCATGAATTTCATTCTCATGGACGGCTCTGACAGCAACAAATTCCTGACAGAGTGTTCAAATACAGCGAATCAAAGAGCGAATAAGTGTCATGTCAAAAACGATTTTTACTGCAGCGATGACTGGGGCTGTACACACCCCAGGCATGTCCCCTTTCTTACCGTTCACTCCTGAACAAATAATCGAAGACTGTGTCGCGTGTCATGCAGCAGGTGCCGGAGTGGTGCACATACATGTTCGAGACCCGTTGACCGGATACCCGACCGCGGAGCAGGATGCATACAGAGAAATTGCAACCGAGGTGAAGAAACGATGCGATATCGTGATGTGCTTCACGACGGGGGGTCGTGCGGATGAGCCTACGGAAAAGCGAGTGGCGGTAGTCAACACCCTGAGTCCGGAAATGTGCTCATTAAATACCGGTTCATTGAATTTTGGATTGTTCCAGGTGCTCCAGAAGTTTGACTCGTTCAAATTCGATTGGGAAAAGCCTTATCTGGAGGCGACTGAGGATGTTATCTTTCCGAACACATTCAAGACCATGCGTGAGTACTTACACTTCATTTATAAGAACGACACGAAACCGGAATTCGAAATATACGACGTGGGAATGATTAACAATCTTACCTTTCTTCTCGACCGCGGCATCGCGCGACGGCCCGTTTACCTACAGTTTGTCATGGGTATTCTGGGCGGTATCCCGGCCACTCCGGAAAACCTCGTTTTTCTCGTGGATACGGCCAAAAAACAGATCGGAGATTTCCAGTTTTCGGTGTGCGCGGCGGGAAAAGACCAGATGCGCCTCTGCACAACATCCCTCATCTTGGGCGGCAATGCCCGGGTGGGACTCGAAGACAGTCTTTACCTGGAAAAAGGCACCTTCGCAAAAAGCAATGCAGAGCAGGTGGAAAAAATCATCCGCATCGGAAAAGAACTAGGGGTAGAGCCTGCTTCGCCATCGGAAGTGAGAGAAATCCTTGGCCTCAAGGGGATGGATCAGGTGAACTTCTGACCACGTCCAAAACGGAATGCCACAAAGTGCGCTGAGGGCGAGATTGTGGCAAGGGAAAGACTGAGGCAACCTCATGCGTGTGAGGTTACTGCGTGGGGTAAGAAGGGACGTTTGCGCCGGACAAGGTACTTTTTCAATTCATCTGTCATGCAGATCCCGCTTCAGGATTGAAGACATTCGTCCCGCACACTTTTTCGGTTTTATATGCTTGTGTGAATCATTTCAGAAAGACAGGTAGATCGAATGGCAGCCAAGTTTGTCAGTGAAAAAAATCTGCGCTTTTTGCTTTACGACGTTTTGGATGCGGAGTCCCTTACGCGTCATGCCTATTTTCAGGAACACAGCAGGGAAACCTTCGACATGGTCTTGGATACGGCCCTTAAGATAGGACGGGATCTGCTCCAGCCACATCTGCGGGAAATGGACCAGGAACCTCCAAAGCTGATCGAGGGCCAGGTCAGGGTCCACCCCATGGTGAAGAAGTTCATGGCGGAATGCGGAGAAGGGGGCTGGATCGCAGCCGGAGCCCCCTTTGAACGCGACGGCCAACAGCTTCCCGCAATCATCGTAAATGCTTTCATGTTTATTTTCGGAGCTGCGAACTATTCTGCCAGCGCCTATCCTATGCTCACCACCGGTGCGGCTCACCTGATTGAATCCTTTGGCTCCGAGAAGCTGATGGAGACCTTTGTTCCCCGCATGTTTGCGGGGCAATGGCAAGGAACAATGGCGCTGACCGAGCCGCAGGCAGGCAGCTCTCTGGCTGAGATCACTACCCAGGCCGAGCCAACAGACAAAGGTTACTATAGGATTCGTGGTCAGAAGATCTTCATATCAGCGAGCGATCACGATGGTGTGGAGAATATCGTCCATTTGATGCTTGCCAGAATACAAGGCGCTCCGCCGGGTATTAAGGGCATCTCGCTCTTTGTGGTTCCCAAGCTGCGGCCGGACGAGCAGGGAGGATTAACGCCCAACGACGTCAACGTGGCGGGTCTCTATCACAAACTGGGCTATCGAGGAGCACCGATTGCGCAGCTCAGCATGGGTGAAAACGATGACTGCAGAGGATATCTTGTAGGCGAACCCCACAAAGGTCTGTTCTACATGTTCCAAATGATGAACGAAGCCCGCATCGGCGTTGGAGTGGGTGCTGCTGGAATTGCTTCTGCTGCGTACTATGCCGCGCTTCAGTACACGAGAGAGAGACAACAGGGTCGAAAGCTTGCCGAAAAAGACCCGACCCAACCGTCGGTTCTTATCATCGAACACCCGGACGTCAAGCGCATGCTGCTATTCCAGCGAGCCGTGGTCGAAGGCAGTCTTGCTCTCCTCCTGCAATGTTCGAAGTATGCGGACCTTGCCAAGGTCTCGGAAGAGAACGATCGCGAGAAGTATGCTCTATTGCTCGACGTTCTCGTGCCCGTGGCCAAGACCTACCCATCTGAGATGGGGATTTTGGCCGCGAGTCAAGCGCTTCAGTGCCTGGGAGGGTATGGGTACTGCGATGAGTTCCCGGTGGAGCAGTTTTACCGAGATGCTCGCATTCATCCAATACATGAAGGGTACTACCGGAATCCACGGACTTGACTTGCTGGGCCGCAAAGTGGTCATGAAGAACGGCGCGGGCTTTCGTCTATTCGTCACGGAAGTGCAAAACGCGACACAAGCAGCCATGGAATATCCGGACCTCCGGGGCTATGCCGATAGGCTGGAAGAAGCACTGAATCGGCTCCAGGAAGTTACTTCAGTCCTGACTCAGATAGGTCGGCAAGGAGATACGGAACTTTTTCTTGCAGACGCCACGCTGTATCTGGAGCTGTTCGGACTCATTGGTGTGGGCTGGCAATGGCTCTTACAGGCGATGGCAGCCGCGACAAAGCTGGCCGGCCCGCTCTCGGAGCAGGATGTACAGTTCTTCGAGGGCAAGATCTTCACGTTCAAATACTTTTTCCATTACGAGCTACCGAAAATAGAGGGCCTGGTGAAACGCCTTCTCGAAGCTGACGGCCTGACGGTCCGCATGAGTGACGAGCTGTTTTCGGATTGATGAGCAAAAAGGGGGACATTCTTCATTTTTGTTACTGTTTGCCGGCTTCCCGACCGGCTTTTATGGTAAGATGGTGGGTCTGTAATTCACGCTGCGACCCATAGGACGCCCACGAACCGAGGCAAAAAAGGAGAATGTCCCCTCCTTTTCTCTCCTCTAAGCCCCTCATCTCAAAGACCTGCGCTGGGAGTCCAGCATTCCTTCAGGTTTTAAGCCCGTTATCTAATTTTTTCCGCTTGTCACGAATGTAAATTACTGTTGAATGGCCGTCACTCTGAGGTCTTTTGTCGAACTCGAAGAGATTGGTAGCCTTAGCAAGTGCCGCAAGCTTGCTATATCCGTAGTTGCGAGGATCAAACTCGGGAGCCTGCTTGACAATATTGCTGCCCACCGTGCCCAAATTACCCCACCCACTTTCGTCAGAAGCTGCCTCCAGGGCACTTCGGAGAAGAGATACCAGTTTGGCGTCACCTTTTAGTTCTTGTCCGGTTTTGGGTTTGGACGCTGGCTCGGCATCCTCCTGAAACCGCAGAACTTCAGTAAAAATGAATTTGTCGCACGCAGAAACGAAAGGCTTTGGAGTCTTTTTCTCCCCGAATCCGTACACCAGCACTCCCTCTTCCCTAATGCGGCACGCTAGTCGGGTAAAATCGCTGTCGCTGGACACAAGACAGAATCCTGTAAACCGTCCCGTATAGAGCAGATCCATTGCATCTATTACCATTGCGGTGTCCGTCGCATTTTTTCCGACGGTGTACCTGAACTGCTGAATCGGCTGGATCGAGTGCTCCAACAACACTGGTTTCCATCCGCTCAGGCTAGACGTAGTCCAGTCACCATAGGCACGCTTCACGCTTGCAACGCCGTACTTGGCGACTTCCGCGAGTAGCCCCTCCGTGATTGAAGGCTGGGCGTTATCTGCATCAATAAGAACCGCGAGCCTGTTTTGTGATTGTTTATCCGTATTCATGTTCCCTTTCCTGAGCCTTTCTGACTATCGACCCACTGAAATTATTCTGCGATCTCATTTATCGGAGCATCATGGATCATCCTTGGTCTGATCATACTTCTACAGTGACCCGCTGGTCAAACTCAACCGGAGTCCAGACACATCCTCATTCCCAAAAGATGTTTACCTGGCACAGCGGCATCAGGGACATCTCGAAGGTCCGGGGACAAGATTCGTTCTCAAATGCACTGAGATAAATCCTGCGCGACTTTCTCGGGACGGCAATAGTTTAGCATGCGCGTTTCAGATATTTTTTCCGAGTTTGTTCTTGAGGTAACATGGAGAAATAAACAGAGAAAACTGACATTCTTCTTTTTTGTTGCTGTTGGCTGGCTTCCCGACCGGCTTTTGTGGTAACATGGTGGGCCTGTAATTCACGCTACTACCCAGCGGGTCCCTACGAACCAAGGTCAAAAAGTAGAATGTCCCCTTTTCCCAAGCCAAGAGGCACGTCAAAGCCAAATTGAAACACGAGATAGTGCATTCGTTTGCCATTATTGCTGGCAGTCCCAAGGGGTTTCGAACCCCTGTCTCCGCAGTGAGAGGACGGGCTAACCACTTGTATACTCAAGCACTTAGCCAGATTTCCCCAAATAAAGCGCCCTCAACGTAACCCAAAATTACTCAACATTCAATCAAAACGAGGGAAGGCGGGGGAAAGGCATAAGGGCGGTGACAAATTCGCCATTTCTGACATCGGTGCATCTACAACCTATAGGGGTAAATTGAGGAATTGGCCAAATGTATAAATTTTTAGGGCCAGCGAGGTATGGAGCCATCAATTAGTGCGAAACAAAAGGAAATTGCCGTGATTTCTGATTGCGCAAGAAAATCAATACGGGAACAGTTACGGCTAGGCGACGATAGGTCTCTGTCGAGACGAGGCCAGTACTTTTTGTGGTGGCGAACACGTTTCTCAACTGGACAACCTGTCAGGCATGGTGACCAGGCCAAAGTGTGTTGAAAGGATGCTGAATATGCAGCGCCAGGAAGTATTCGGAATACCCTCCGGATTCGTCATGATAGTGCGTAGGCAGTGTGGGTTATTGTCTGTACTGCGCTCCTCCACCTTTCCGGCTGCGAAAAGGAACAACCGGTGGCAACACATCAGGCGCCGACAAAGAATTTTGGGGCAAGGTTCTCAAGACCTCGCGGACCGCTTCACAACTTGAAGCCAACGCAAAGTTGTACAGTCAGGTCAGTGACAGGGAGGAAGATGATGGAACAATCCAACACTCTCAGGTACCGCGGGCTACCGCTTCGCGGAGGATCAGGCACAATGCCCGCATTGGGATTCGGCACGTTGATTCCCGATGCAACCGGGACAAGAAACGCAACCAGGACGGCGTTGGAAGCAGGATTCCGCCACTTCGATTGCGCGGAACGATACGGAAATGAAGAGCAGGTGGGAGAGGCGATTCGGGAAGCCATTCAGGCGGGGTCGCTCACCCGCGAGGACTTGTTTATCACGACAAAGCTGTGGAACAACAATCATCGCCCAGAGCGCGTCCAGCCGGCATTCGAGTCGAGTCGTAACAGGCTGCAATTGGACTATATAGATCTATATCTGATCCACACCCCTTTTGCGTTTCCTCCCGGCGACAACCAGGACCCGAGGGATCAAAACGGTAAGGTAATTTATGACGAGGGCATCAATCTGATGGACACCTGGAAGGCCATGGAGAACCTCGTGGACCGCGGCAAATGCAAGGCGATCGGTTTGTCGGACGTAAGCCTCGATCAACTGCAGGAGATCTTCAAGTCGGCGAGGATCAAGCCGGCCGTGGTTCAGGTCGAGTCCCATCCCTATCTGCCGGAAATCGAGCTTCTGGAATTCTGCAACAGCAACTCAATCGTGATGCTAGTCTTTGCACCGCTGGGTCATGGGATCAAGCCCGGCGTCCTGGAGGATCCCACAATCATTGCGATTGCCCAGCGAGTCAACAAGACTCCCGCCCAGGTACTCCTCGCTTGGGCGGTACAGCGTGGGACTGCTGTTCTGACGACGCCGAAGACTCCTAATCGCGCCAGAGAGAATCTCGACATCTCCGCTCTTCCGGCAGACGCCATGCAAGAGATCAATGCCATCCAGACGCGACAGAGGTTCAATCCGGTGACGGAGACTGGCATCCCCGGGTTCATCAAGAAAGCCGGCTGACAAGACCAAAACAGGCTTGAAATGGCTCACCGAGAGGAAGATATTGTCGGCTGTCATTCTGTCGGGAAAAGTGACATTCTTCTTTTTTATTCTGTTTGCTGGCTTCCCGACCGGCTTTTATGGTTACATGGTGCTATGCCCAGGACCGCACGAGCTTCAATCGGAGGGATTTGCTACCATGTTTTGAACCGCGGCAACGCGCGGCAGGATGTGTTTAATGGTCCCATCGTTGCAGCATCCGGGTCCGCTTCCTTGATCGGATGATTGGCTCAATTGGGTCAATCAGCCGCAGGACGAGGCTGAACTCGCAGCACTGCGGACTAGTCTCGAGCGCGGGGCTCCATTCGGAAGCGAACGTTGGCAGAAGAAAACCCCACGCCGCATAGGCCTGGAATCCACGCTGTGACCCATCGGACGCCCACGAACCGATGCACAAAAGTAGAATGTCCCATTGTCCCTTTTCCGGACGGCCTCTCTAAGTTCGGCCAAGAAGGTGTGCGACCACTACCCGCCCTTCGACCTCATGCTCTTCATGCACGGCTCGCAAGCGGTGCATTGCATAAAATCCGATAATCGCCGTGATGAGAAAAAGGGAGTGGATCCCGAACAGGCCGGAGATTGGGACGCCAAGGGAAGAGCCCACGTTCCTCGATAACCAGTCTATTATGAAAGACAACTGCTGCCCGGTCAACCTATCGGCAAGGATTCCCCCAAGAATCGGAGCCGCGGCTGCGGCAACGCCATGCACTAGGGTGTTCACCGCCAAGAAGCCTGTAGCCTTCCCATGCGGAGCCAACACGAGGGCAATGTTCCCTGTGCAGAGATTGACCCCGGCAGCCGAGATGCCGGTGAGCACGTGAACTACCGCTAGCGACGGGATTATAAACGAGTAGCTTTCCGAGAATAGCGCACACGGCCAAAGCAGAACGGCGATGAAATACATGTAGCCGGACACAATGAGCACCGACTTATTGCTGAACTTGTCAGCGGCCTTTCCCCAGATGCGGAAGCAGAGTACGCTCATAATCTGGCTGAGAACCCCTAGACCGATTACCAACCCCATCGACAACTCAAGCCGTTTGAGCATGTAGACCACGTAGAACGGACCGGACACGTTCATTGCAAAGAACAGGATACCGAGGAATAGGAGAAGTCGGCGGAAGTTGGGGTCACGAAACGGCTGGACCAATACCTCAAACGTGCCTTCGGGCCTACGCGTCCTCACTCTGGGCTCGGGAACCCGCGACAGGAAGTGCACTCCTGACAGACCAACAATCCCCCCGAGCAGGAACAATACGCTGTAAGGAACAAATTGGCTGGACACATGCGACTTTCCCATCTCGATGCCCGCACCGGCCGCCAAGGCCATCATCGCGCCTGCTGCAGTGGCGATGGCCAAGGACTTGCCGAAGAACCGCCCCATAATATCTTGCGGGACAAAGTCACGTATCCAAGGATTGTACCCACAGGCAGAAACGGTCCCCAGGCCGAAAAAGAGAAAAAGACTCATAAGCAGGACGTGTACCCTTTGCTCGGGCGCCACAAGCCAGGGGATTACTGCGATGACCAGCCAGGAAATCCTGCTCAGGACCGAGTTGCTTACTACGAGCGTCTTGCGCGACGCGGCCCGCTCAACAAGGTGGACCGCCGGGATCTGGAACAACTGCATCAACGGTGACGCGGCTGCCAGTATTCCGACCACGGTGTTCGAAGCGCCAAGCAAGAGGGCAAAGGCAACCAGAAATGCCCCGCCGGTGAGGCTATCCATAAGTTGCGAGCAAACAGCATCGCAGAGTAGCGCTCGCAGCCCAACCTCAACCTCGCCATCGTTAGCCCGATTTGCCGATCTTATGCGGAATAACCTTCCAATCAACTCCCGTATTCCTATAGGTCGCGCTCAGCAATGTATTTCGTGACTCGTGGTAGCGACTCATAAGCTCCTATAGACGAATCTTCAAGCGCTCCATCTTGCCCGGCTTCATTCTCGCAGCGCGACTTAACCATTGTCCTTTTCACTAGACCAGCTAAGCAAGATCCCTTGCCTGGCTCCTTGCCTCCACTAGCAACCTTTTATTATACAGCATTATGATGATGTAAAGAAATAACATGTGTGACATTTAGAGTATTGTCGATGTTCACGGAGAAACGCGGACATTCTTCTTTTTTTAATGTTTGCTGGCTTCCCGACCGGCTTCTATGGTAACATGGTGCTATGCCAAGAACCGCACGAGCTTCCATCGGAGGAATTTGCTACCATGTTCTGAACCGCGGCAACGCGCAGCAGGATGTGTTTCACGAGGATGACGACTACCAGCGGTTCATCGAACTTATCCAAGAGGCCTGTGCACGCGTGCCGATGCGGGTCCTGGCTTGGTGTTTGATGTCGAACCACTTCCACCTGGTGCTCTGGCCCCACGCTGATGGTGAGCTGAGTCGGTGGATGCAGTGGCTGCTTACATCCCACGTTCTGCGCTACCACAGCAGGTACCACTCGAGCGGACACGTTTGGCAGGGTAGGTTCAAGGCCTTTCCGATCCAACAAGACCAGCACCTCTTGACGGTGATCCGGTACGTAGAACGAAATCCGCTGCGCGCCGGGCTGGTCAGTCGAGCCAAGCAGTGGCCGTGGTCTTCCCTGGCTGGGCTGGGCCAATCAATTGTCCCATCGTTGCTGCATCGGGGCCCGCTTCGCCGACCGGATGATTGGCTCAATCGGGTCAATGAGCCGCAGGACGAGGCTGAACTCGCAGCACTGCGGACTAGTGTCGAGCGCGGGGCTCCATTCGGAAGCGAACGTTGGCAGAAGAAAACCGCGCGCCGCATGGGTCTGGAATCCACGCTGCGACCCCGCGGGCGCCCACGAACCGAGGTAGAAAAGTAGAATGTCCCGTTTTCTCAGCTCCCCCCAGTTTGAGAAAGTTTGTCGATCTATTCTGAAGTACGCTCACTTCACGGTATTACCGATTCCAGGCAACATGGCTTTGTCATTTCCCTGCGTATAATCCCCTAAAATACTGCGGACGAGTAACGTTTATCGTATGAAACCGAAAGCTAGCGTGCTTTCGAGGCGAACCGGCTTGGAAATTAGTGTGTAGGCTGTTAAGTTCATTGCTCCCCCTTCATCAAGAGGGTCATGCTCGTGTAATGTGAGAAATAGGTTTGTCAGCGACTTTGCTGAGTTGAGAAATTGTCGCCCGCATTCAGCATAATGAAGTTGCAGTCTTTCTGTCAACGAGGAATTACTACACTGTGACATTGCGGTAAGCGCGGAGCTACGACGATCAAATTTCGTGCAGTTAAATTCTCGTCTAATGCATGAGAGCACGCTAGCCGTCGCCCCTATCTGGCACGGCAAGGGTCCATAAGTGTTTTGTCGTTGCGATCTTGAATAACATTGTGTAAACCGAGATAAAGAGAAGTCTTTTGAACATAACCACGGAGAATGAAACCCCATGATTTCTTTGGATGATTCTGAAACTGAGGCAGAACGTACGCAGAGGTGGGAGTTGCCATAAGACCTGGCAAGTAACGTACCAAGTTGAGTGGGTGCGAGCCATGAAACAATTGGTAGGTATAGTTCTATTAGCGACTGTAGCATTAATAGGATGCTCGCACGGTGCAAACTCACAAGGCGGGCGGTTCAGGAATAAGTGCTATGAGGATGTGGCATGGTTTACAAGTAAATACATGACAGTAGTTGAGGAAGCTAAGGGCTCGGATCGGGACAGTCGGTTAACTGACCTAAGAATAGAGTATGCAAACAAGATGGATCCCACAGCATTTGCGGCAATAAAAGAGGCCATGGAGGCTTGGAGGGTCTTTTACGACACCCTTGACAATAGATACCTTGACCAGACAGTAAGGGCACAAGAGCGAGCTTTGGAAGCGTGTAAGCAATAAAATAAACCTACAAAAGTGGATATTCGGTACAAACAAAAAGACAGGATTATAACAGTTATACCATGTGGAGAAATCGCGGAAAGCACCGGATTAAATCCGGACCCACGTGAGGATAGGGAAGGCCCGTCGTCTAAGACGCGGGAGGGCATTATTTCAGTGACTAAAGATCCGAACAATCTTCTCTGGGATTGTGATGAGTTCCGCCTTGTACTTCTACAACAGTGAGTCTGTCTTTTGGGCTAATTGGTCCTTGTAGCATAGCAAGAGCAACTTGCTCATAAGAGTGCGCGGAACGGATCATCCATGTTGACTCGGTTACTTCTCTTGCATCCCAAGACCTTAGAAGACAGGAGAGGTTTCTGGAATCATGGTCGGGATCAATGAATTCACAAGCGATCAAAAAGAGGGCCATGATAATCCTCCTTAGATCAAAATGTGCTTCAATTAAATATAGTACAAGCACAAGAGAAATAAGGTCAAGAAATTTAAGCACAGCAGATAGATTCCTGAAGGTGATTTATTACACAAGCCGCTTGAATTAATGATAGGCTATAGTGACCTGACCCCCAAAAACCGGTCCAGGTTCTGAGTTAGTGTAGGATAGGATTGGGCCAAACAGGGAGGCCAGGATTAAGCGGAACCCTTTTACCGTGGAGGCCATCATCAGGATGCTTCGGGAGGCGGCCCCCTCCCTCGTCCAGGAGGAAAAGATAGTATCGGATATTACCCGTGAGTATAGAACCGCGATTTTCCCTCTCGAATTGCAGTCTTCTTGTATTGAAAATAGAAGTTGCTCTCAAAGATGTGAGTGTGATACTTTTCCGCGGATTTTTCTTTTATTTTAATAAACCCCACAGGACTGATGAAGGAATCTCGTAAGTTATTACGAGAATTGGTCTGCGGAGTAACTGAGACCCAGACGCTACGCCATTTCTGGTAAGCGTCTTATTTTTTGGGCATCTCATAGCCGTAATCTGATGTCCGGGAGCATGTGCGCTGTCCCTGCAACATGGCAGTAAACGGGGACATTCTTCTTTCTTGTCCTTGTTTTCCGGCTTCCCGACCGGCTTTTATGGTAACATGGTGCTATGCTAAGAACCGCACGAGCTTCCATCGGAGGGATTTGCTACCACGTTTTGAACCGCGGCAATGCGGCAGGATGTGTTTCACGAGGATGACGACCGCGCGGCGCATGGACCCGGAATTCACGCTGCGACCCCGCGGGCGCCCACGAACCGAGGCAAAAAAGTAGAAGGTCCCCTTTTCTGACATTCTTTAGAGCCCGGACCAAATTTGACTGTCCTGACGTCGGGGGAGTTCGGCGGACGAGACGTGCCTCAGTTAGGGTCCTTGTCCCATGCGCGAGAATCGGGAGTCGGCTCGCTTCTGCTATATGCCTGATGGCTCCTCTTCGCAGATTACGAGTACAGAGGGCCGGGGAAGAGATAGCGGCTGCGAACCCTTGCCCGACCCTCATGCTAATTTACAAACAACCGATTACCAGCGGGATCCTCCGCCGTTGCGTCCACCGCCGCCCCGAGAGTCGGTCTTGGGTTTAGCCTCGTTCACTTTCAGGCTCCTGCCGCCGAGATCCTTGGAATCCAGTGCCTGGATCGCCTTAAGACCTTCTTCGCGGTCGGCCATTTCGATGAATCCGAATCCCCGGGACTTGCTGGTAAATTGGTCAACGATGACCTTGGCGGATACCACTTCCCCGTACGTGGCAAACAAGCCGTTGAGATCTGACTCGTTTGAATCGAAGGACAGGTTTCCGACATAAATTTTAATACTCATTCTCTAGCTCCTTTAGAAAAGGCACGCTACACGTTAAGCGAGAGTGCAATTGCAAATACGAACAAGGGCTTTTTGTGAACGGGGATAAACCGGATGGAATTGCGGTGTGAAATCCTCTGCACGGCGCCTATGTCCAGGATCTTAATCCTTGCATGACGCCCGTAGTCCCTGACGCGAGGCCGACTGGAGAAACACAAGTTAAGGTTCAATGCTAAGACTAGGCGCTAAGGCTTTACTTGTCAAGCGATTGTATTCATAACCTGCAATTCATTTTTATTCTTGCATTATATCAAAGCCGTATGCTTTTTCCGTTCAAACACACCCGGAGTTAGGTCTATTTTCTTTGCTTAACCTTTTCTACTCTCGCGCAATGCTCGACTGATAGCCGTAACGTGCGCGGCCGACAAGAGACCAGATCAGCTTGAAAGCCATTCCGAGAATTCCTCCTTCACCTTCTGATGAGCGATGCCCTTTCCTTCGTCAAGTTCGCGAAGACCTTTGCGCACCCCCGCCACAAAATTGATGCGCTCCTGGATGTCCTCCCAAGTAGCATCCTCAGGTAGTTGGTGAATGGTCTTTATAGCTATTTCCTTGACGGTCATATTTCAACCCCTCTGTCCATCCGAGCACAACCGGAGAAAAGAATGTTTGAACAATTGGCTTGCAAATTCTTGTCGTATCACTGTCTTTGCAGCAGGAAGCTCAAAGCTCACGCAAAGCCGAGAGGCGTGTCAAAGCCAAATCGAAACACCAGATCGTGCATTAGTTTCCATTATTGCTGGCAGTCCCAACCGGTTTCGAACCCCTGTCTCCGCCGTGAGAGGGCGGGCCAACCCTTTGTATAATCAACAGTTAGCCACATTTTCCCGAAATCAAGCGCCTTCAACGTCCTTCAATGTAACCCGAAATTACTCGACATTCCGGCAAAACGGGGGAAAGCGGGGGAAAGGCATAAGGGCGGTGACAAAACTGCTGTACTGATTCTGTGAGAGCCATTCCTTTGACCTGAATCCTACTCCATACGAACTTAGAACCTGGACCAGCTTTTGGGAAGGCAGGTCGATTCCATTTGCTGCCCTCGTGATCAGTTTGGATCCTCGCCTAGGTAATCCCTCACCAAGTGCCCAACGTCTGAGGACATGCCTTTGACTCTACCTTTATCCAAGAGGATTGCCCTTTCACACAGCTCTTGGATCAATGTCATGTTGTGGCTCACAAGGAGAATAGTTCTTCCGGCCCGTCTGACTTGGTTCATCTTTCGAGTGCACTTTTCCTGAAACGCTGTATCTCCTACTGCCAACGCCTCATCCACAATAAGGATCTCCGAATTCAGATGCGCCGCCACAGCGAACGCGAGCCGAACGTACATTCCACTAGAGTATCGCTTTACCGGTGTATCTATGAATCTCTCGACTTCTGAAAAATCAACAATTTCGTCGAATTTGCCTCTAGTCTCGGATATGGACATCCCTAGAATTGCGCTGTTGAGGAACACGTTTTCGCGGCCGGTCAACTCCGGATGAAACCCGGTGCCCACTTCCAGGACACTGGCCACGCGGCCCCTGATGCGGACCACTCCGCGAGTGGGGGCCGTTACCCTGGAAATAATCTTCAGCAACGTGGACTTCCCTGACCCATTTCGTCCGATTATTCCAAGCGCCTCACCGTCCTTCACCTCGAGGGATACATCGCAAAGAGCCCATATTTTGTCTGTGCGCCCGTTTCCCCCTAATCCCGGATAGCCCACCGGGAGATTCGGGTCTTCCTTTCCACGCAAGCGGGCCCACCAGCTCTGCACATCTTTACGCAAAGTCCCGTAACCCAGGACGCCGAGCCGATATTCCTTCCACAAATTTTCAACAGAGATAACAGTTGGCATTGACTATTTAGTGAAGCCCTTCCAAGGGCAAAAGCTTATGCAGTATCCATGAAGGTCTTTTCCACCCTACTGAAACGGGCAAGGCCTATTAGCAGGATCGCAAGAGTCACGACCCAACTTATCACCACATACTTGCCATTTAATGCGCTCACGCCCACAAAGCCTAAACGGAAGCCCTCCACCACCTCTACCATCGGATTGAGGGAGAACAGAACCCGCATGCTATCGGGGACCGCGGACAATGGGTAGACCACAGGAGTGAAGTACATCCACAACTGAACGCCAAAACCAACTAAGTGTCTGATATCATGATACTTCGTGGTCAGGGATGAGAGGAGAATGCCGCAACCAACTCCGAGCAGGCTCATCTGAAGGACCAGCATAGGAAGCGCTAATGCCCAAATCGACAGGCTCACGGACGAGCCCTTTAGAAAGAAGTATATAAAAAAGATTAAGAAGAGGCCGAATTGGATCAGAAACTTGAAAAGCCCAGAGATGACAACCGACACAGGTACAACTAGCCTGGGAAAGGTACACCTTGCCAAAAACCCCTGCATTTGCAACAAAGGTGTCAGCATTAAGAATTAGGGAAGTCGAAAAATATCCCCAGCAAACCGTGCCGGACCGATAGAACAAAAAATCTGGAATCCCGTCCGAGGGGATGCTTGGCAATTATGCCAAAAACCAATGTGAACACGATAGTGGTGAGTATAGGCTGTGCAAGGAACCAGAAAGGCCCAAGGATCGTTTGCTTGTATTGTGCCACCAAATCACGCCTGACAAAAAGCCGGATCAAGGCGCGGTATTTCCATAGTTCCACGAGACTGAGATCGAACCAATCCGACCGGGGTCTTATTATTGTCGTCCATCCGTCATCTTCTACTTCTCGTGGACTCACTAGAGGTGAAGCCGATGACTGTTGTATAAGATTGGTCTCGTTCATGGTTAGATTTCGAGTGCCCTGCTCAGTTTATTCTAGTTACTAATACGTAACCAGCCATCCTCCATTGATAACACTGACTATTGGCAAATTTCACTATCTCCGTAGAGAGAGACACTACGGTCAATTTTGTCTCTAATATTTTGTTGCCTTATGGCCCACGTCTTGGTGGACACCGACATACTCCAAAATATGTACCACCTCTTCAAATTGATTTCTAGAATAACGAGCTTGTTTCATTAAGAGTGACGCACGGCGGGTGAAGATTTCTGAGGGAAAATGGGCGGTGACCACCGTAACCATTTGTAATCTTTGGCAGTCCCAAGGGGTTCGAACCCCTGTCTCCGCCGTGAGAGGGCGGACCGACCTTTTGTATAATCAATTAGTTATCCAAATTTTCCCGAAATCAAGCGCCCTCAACGTCCTTCAATGTTACCCGAAATTACTGAGAATTCAAACAAAACGGGAGAAAGCGGGGGAAAGCCATGTAGGGGCGGCGACGAACCCACCGTATTGACCCTTTGAGATGTGTTGCTTTCTCTACGTTGGCCCTTAATTTCGATTTTGAGACTGAAAAGCCGGTTTACAGCTGATCGGTCGCAATCACTCACGTTAGCCATCAGACTGTAAGCATCTGATAACAAGTCCAAAATGTCATTGTGTGAATTTGAGGTAACGTTGTAGATTACCATAAATCAGGTCGAGAATGTGCAGAGTAATGAGACATCGAAATGCCTCGTTCGGTCATCCATTGGAGCGCACGAAACCGTTCTAACGGATTTTATCAGGGACCCGCTCCATCCGAATATGTCCCGCATGCGGAGGCACGTGGTCTGCTGTTCGCCGGAGATGGACTTATTTTCAGAGTAGGACTGTGAAACAGGCCGAATGAATCACCGACACTTCTCCCTCATCCCGAACCGCAACCTTCCTGAAAATCCAATGTAATCCTGAAACCATCCCCGTCTTGCTCCAAGTCGACGGGCACAGGCGCCGGAAACGTGTTCCTCTGATACAAGTCGGCAGTCACTGCCGATACTGGTTTCTTTGCCGGATCAAGGGCGCCTTTACGATGCAAAGGGGCCTTTGGAGAATTACTCGACTGTCGCCGGTCAGCCAGAAGCCTTCCGCAGGCATGCAGTTATCTTGCGTCAAACCCGAGACTCTCATGGTAGGCCGGACGTATAGCCTGTACCCTCGACCCTCAACAGAGGGAACGCTCACAAGTGAAACTAATTCCTGTCTTGCCCATCGCTCAATGTCCCCACTCAAGGGGGTCACGGTATTGTTGAAGGGATAGTGCTCGTTCAACCCGAAGCGTTTTGACGTATCCCCCAAAAGGAGGACATCCGTCTGCTCCAATTGCTTAAACACTGCGTCCCTATCCTCTGCCATAATGCTGTGTCCCAATAAGGTTTCCATGCGGATGAGAGATGCGGCCGCCTCTCGAATTGCACAACCGATATAGTTGAAGCAGACATTGTGTCACCGATCATGTTGAATGAAATTAATGGATTGCGCTTCCAGCCAGCAGTTTCAACGTATTGGCCGATGGAGTCGTATACCTTTATCAGGCCCTCAACCTCCGCTCGCCGATTGTGGAACGGTCCATGGCCGGTAAGATGAGAGAGGTAGTTCCATACCCCGAAGGACATGCTTACTGCGGCGAGTGTCACACATGCCACATGGGACAGACATGCCTGTGGGTCCAGGGGATGGTTCCGCCGCCAATGCGGAGGACCGCCAAGAGCGCTATAAACGCAACGGGGGCCCCAACAATATCACCCACCACTTGAGATTTTGTGATGTTGAGCGTCAGAACGATAAGAGGAGTCACAATCGTCGTCACAACAAAGAGGAACGCGGGAATGGGGCTGCGAGGATCAGGGTCGCTGCTGCCCGCAGCGGGATTGTTGCTGCGGACCCTTCGGAAGATATAAGCTATGCACAGGAGCGCCAAGGACAGCGCTCCGAAGAGTGGGCCGAGATGATCGTACAAAATGGAATTTGGATAATAGCTGAGGTGCCCGATAAAGTCCGTAATGTGCAATTCGGCGGCGATTACGTATTTCTCCGGACCTAGATGCCTCTCTCCATAATATCCCCAGATCGCGTGTCTGGCTAAATATAAGAAAGGAGCCGTGGCGCCCGCCACGACGCCAGGAATAGCCCGGCGCCCTTGATTCTCCGTAGGACGGCATGGCGTTTGCGTTCCTTACATCCGAAAGACCATAGAGCGACGTTACACTGATGAGCAGAGCAGTGAGCAATGTCGCGCCAGTTATATACGGAACGGTGACAAACCTCATCAGCATCAGCCAAGCGGCAACCAGTCCGGCGCCGACCGTCCATCCGGTGTCCGAGAACACTCCCGATCTTAAGACCACCAGAATCCAGATCCCATAAAGACAATAAGCTGCGAAATCGATTCTGTAATCGAACAGCCCTCCCGCCCAGAAGAATGCCGAGACCTGACTCAGCAGCAAGCCCACTCCGACAAACCCTAACCAGATGTCCTGTGTCAACCATCGAACGGTGTATAGTAGGAATGCTTGCAGGGCTGCAAAAAGGATGAAGTTCACACCCAAGCAAGCCATTCTCGTAGCTCCGAATAGAAGGCATAAAAGGAAACCCTGCACTGGGAACAATATCCCTTGAGAAGGTGGGTCCTTCAGGTATCTTATCCAGGCGGCTATTCCGTTGCTCAGGTGGTCCGTATATAAGCTATATGTATGAAAAAGATATTGCGGCTTGATCGTGGTGGTTGGGATAGGCCCAGATAATTTCCCTCTCCGCATACCCGACTGAAAAACAGAAATTCCAGAAGCAGCAATACCCCGAATAGCGTGTAAGCAAGCCACTCATTTGACTGATTGATTGAACTTTTGGCCACTTTCCACTCGCTCAAGCGTAACGCTTACATAAAACGGGCAATGACCACTGATTCTAAACAGATGAGGAGTAATCGGGCCATCACTCATGCTCTCGTCCGGGCGGCTCGCCGCAGGGGCGCATGAAGTTTTCAGCAGATAGTGGAGCCTGCGAATCGCCGCTCTATGTAACTCGGCCATCGCAGAAGTTGCATCCCCGACAAACTTCCGGGTAGTCCCCGGACAGGACTTGACTCCTGAATTCCCTGTATTCGGATGAGTTCCAGATATCGAGAAGCGGCCTGGAACGGACATTGCCAAAGATCTTGATGGGCCACGGAGAACCTTCGGGTTCCATTCGCAGGCATGGGACCACATCTCCGGACAACCACACATTCGCCGATTGCATGAAAACGCAGCGTCTGTCATCGGCGCTGCGGATTAGCGGGGCCACTACCCGAATCCCGTACCGTTCCCCGAGCTCGCGAGCTTCCTTAAAAAGAGCCGCAAGTTTTTCCTCGTCCCACGTGTGGATTTCTCCGGTTTTCATATCTCTCATGTGGATAAACGCGACCGCTTGTATACCCAGGTCGTGTACGAGCTTCATATAAGCAGGAATTTCCTCCAGATTTTCCGGATGCGTGACAAAGTTGGCGGAGAACCAGAGGCGTTTTCGCCCGGATTTTCGACCATAGTCAGTTGCGTAGGCAATGTTCCGTGTTACTACATCAAAATCGGCTCCGGGGCGCAAAGAATCAAATACGTCCTTGCTCGCGCCATCGAGTGAGACAACCAGGGAATTGAGCCCCAGGTCAATGAGTTTGCGAGATGCGTCCGGCGTCAGGAACATGCCGTTGGTCGTCGTGGCAAGCACTGATTCAGAAGGTATTCGCCGTTTGAATTGCTCTGCGATCTTAAAGATATCAGGATTCAGGAGCGGTTCACCCATACCCTGAAGTCCTGCGTATACGTAGTGCGGGGCCGCCTCCAGGAGAGGAGCGAGCACATCCTCCGACACGTCCGAGTTCTGAAGATTGACGGAGTTTTGCCGAGGGCACATCGGGCATTTAAGGTTGCACCGCTGAGTCAGAGGTATCATGATGCACTCAAGCGGCAAGTCCATTCCGGGATGCCAGAATACAACGTCCCAGGTCCTCGATTCCCTTTGTACGGAAGTCCTCCCGGCATACTCCTGCAGGGAAACATGGAAGGAGCAGTACCCACGAGGTTCCAACCGACCTTTCCATGCTTTACGGAATCCACTGCTCCAGGAATATCCTTCTCGTCGCATCCGCCCGTCCCGAAACAGGAACTCTATTCGCGTCCTGCTTTATCGTATGAAGAGCGATATCCCAGTACCCAAGGTGCCGCTCAGGATGGGAGGGAGCGTATGTGGTATACAAATCGAACCGCACGAAATGGTTTCGAGATCCCACAAGCGCTTTATCCCTTAATCTCAGCACAATCCGCGCTTCTGCGCCGAATTTCATGGGCATGTCCAGTTCAATACGTGGTTCCATAGTAAACCCCTAAGATCTGAATATTCGACAGTTTTACCACTCCGGGGATCTTTAGTCTAATGACCAGTAACGAGCCGATGCTCTTCCGTACACGCAAAAATGAAACCGTAAGTGGTAAAATCTTTGTGAAGCTTTCTTATGAATCTTCTCCAAGCCATTTTGTTTAGGTCACACGCAATTAGAATTTCACAATCCTCGTGCGATAGAGAAGATCGAGAACCACGTGCCGCAGGAGATACCCGCGCACCTTCCAAAGGGCCTCCTCAGGAGTTACCGGTCGCCCCTGGCACCGCTCGCGAAGCTTGGCAACTTCGGGTTCACCCCAAGCCTTACGGGCTGCAGTTGTCTTCTGGTCCGCATGGACCCGAAAGGCTCCCAGAAACCGAGGTACCCGAACGAACTTGGCTTTTGCCTTGATGAACCTCAGTATAAGATCCCAGTCCATGGCATATCTAAACTTGATATCCAGCGATCCTCCCTTCTTCTGCCATATTCTGCGTCTCCAAAACAATGTCTCTTGAGGAAGGTAATCCACCCATTGGAGGACTTCATCATCGTGCCGTGGCAATACCCAGCGACCGATCTCTCGGCCTTGATCATCAATCAGGACACGATGGCCGTAAATCACGTCCACTTCCGGATGCTCGTCAAAAAATCTGGCCACATAGTTCAAGCAACCCGGTAGCAGTAGGTCGTCGGAATTCAAATAGGCCATTATTTCACCGGTCGTTCTTCTGAAGCCCACGTTAATGGCGTCGGCCTGGCCATCGTCAGGAGCAGATTCCCAGGTGAAGACCTTATGACCGAACCCCTCCAGCATTTCCTTTGTTCCATCTGTTGAAGCCCCATCCCAGATCACATATTCCAGGCGTGATATTCTTGGTTCAGAACGCTCTCAATGGTCCTGCACAGGAACCGGACTTGGTTGAGACTTGGGGTCACTATCGATATGACCGGATGTGATTCGGGAGGTTCCGTACAGTAGTAATGTCGAGGAAGTATTAGAGGTCTAGGGTTGTTTTGCTTCAAAGTTCCCAACTTCGGCCGAAAAAGTGTTGACAGTGCATGATTCCCATGTCTTCGGAGCAGTGTGAGGTAGACGGCTAAAACCCAGCTTCGAAGAGCGACGCGTCCTCCTTTTTGTCCCGTCATCTCTTGCAGCCTCAATTCAGCCTGGTTGAGCAGTCTCAGTCGATCGTCGCATTCCCGCTTCAGCAGTCGAATCTGCTCCTCTTTGGCTTCAAGCTCTTGCATGAGAGACTCGAGAGTGGTTTTCATACTTCGGTCCTAATTCCCCCAAATAACGTCCTTCGACGGAACCGCAAATTACTCGATATTCCAGTAATACGGGGGGCTGAGCGAAAAAACGGTAAAAGGTGTATATTCTTGCTGCCTCCCTGGAAAATTATCGTCTCCACATTTGCTATAAATCTCAAGCAGCTGGTAAATGATTCTAACGCGTGCGCTAATTAGTGTTGCGTTTCCGAAAATGGAGTCACACGATCCTTCAGCCAAAGCAGCGCCTTTAGTAACGTACACTTGAGCAGTGAGTGCAACCTCTGCACTCTTCCTGGAGGATGCCTCGGGCCACTCGGCTCCTGTACCTCGCGGTATTCACGTTTATTCCAAATGTCGGTCAGCGATTCCTCCTTCAAGTTTCCAAAAATCCGGACCGGCCACGGATTC
>CAVUHP010000002.1:0-81088 GCA_963741425.1 uncultured delta proteobacterium | reverse complement strand
AAAGGGGGGTATGGGGCATAGGCGTCAAAATAAGGTCGCGTTCTGTTCGCTCCTGTGATACGACGCGGCTCATGAGAGCACACGAGATATTTATCGGAGACAACTGGTCGGAGGTTTTGAGTATATTGCCGGTAGATTTGGAAACATCGGCGCGAGCATGCGTGGAGCTGTGCAACGTCTTCGCAACGTGCCCAGTGCAGGGAACCTTTTGCGCATGATACTTGCTTACGCCTTGTCGGATTTTTCGCTCAAAGACACCTCCGCTTGGGCCAAAGCCGACAGTATCGCAGCTCTGAGCAGTCAGGCCTTGCACTATCGGCTCAAAAACGGCGAGAAATGGCTGGAATACCTCCTGGGGCAACTCTTGTTCCAGGATCGACCGACGGCGCCGACTGACCTGGAAATGAGCATCGTCGATGCCACTGTGATCACGGGACCTGGCTCCAAAGGAACGGATTGGGTCGTTCACACGGTGATGGACCCTATTGCCGGACGATTTAGGTCGGTTGAACTCACTGACGCTAAAGGGGCGGAGACTTTCTTGCGCCACACGGTGAATCCTGGCGAAGTAGTGCTTGGAGACCGCATGTACGGTACTGCTCGAGGAATCGAATTCGTTGTGAATGCGGGGGCTGATCCCTTGGTTCGGGTCAATCGGCGGACCCTGAAAATCTGTGATATGAACAAGCAGAGGATCTATTTGCAGTCTTTTGAGCCACACATTGCCAAGGGTGACATTTTTTCCTTGCAGGTCTTGATTCCTGTGCCTCCCGACACTGACGGAAAGGAAAAACAAGGCGTGGGACCTCAAGGTGGCGAAATCTTGGATACCTGCTCGGATAGTGGGGTGCCGGCCGGAAAAAGACGTTACCTGGGTGCTGACGACAGCGGGCCATGAGAGGCTTTCGGACAAAGCTGTCTTGCAGCTGTATCGGTTGCGTTGGCAGGTGGAACTGCTCTTCAAGATACTCAAGAGCTTGTTGCATCTGGACGATCTGCCAACAAGAGCTGGTCCCATATCGAAAAGCTGGCTGCTTGCACGGCTTCTCGCTGCTGCGATCGCTCAACTCTTGGTAAGCCCAACGGGACTTTTTTCCCCTCCCAGAGGTCGAGGACAACGAGCCGGCTTCAAGTCCCAGCGCCTGGTCGAGATTCCGCGCCACTCTCTGGGCCCTGAGAATAGCCGTCCTTGGAAACGGAGTTTGGCTTCTCATAATCAATCAGAAGAACCTTTGCATGCTCGTTAGCCTAAAACGCAGGCGAAGAATCGCCTTACTCAAAAGACTCGACCTATGAACCCCGCCGTCTGATTTTGACGCCTATGGGGGTATGGGGGGATTTGACCGGCAATCCCGCGTTCTGCGCGGGACGGTCCCACTAGCAATCTCCCGAACCTTCGGGGATTGCCACGGCCTGACGGCCTCGCAATGACAATTCCACAGCTCCCGTGGGATGCCGTGACCCTGCGTTTCGCGGGGGAACCGCATCAATCTAGGTTTTCGCGAACGATGCGGTTCACTGCGCTCACCACATCCTACTCTTTTACTCGCGATGACAAGTTGGGGCCTGCCATTGCGACCGAGTAACCCGAGACCTGTCATTCCGAGCGGAGCAAAGCAATCTCGCTTTGGGGATTGCTTCGCTCTGCCACTTCGCATGATAGATCACCGCATTCGCGGGGCTACGAGCCGGCGTGCTAACCTGCAGGAGCCGGTTCCACGAGCCGGACTTCACTGATTTCAACCAACTTCGATAATCTATCAACATCCACCACACCGAGGACCATTTTTCCGGTCGTCGCTGTAAACGACACCTCCAGGCCCGCTTCTTTCAACTTCTTCAAAATATCATCGGTCGCCCTCGTCAGCCACACCTGGACTACTATCTTCCCGTCTTTCACAACGACCTTACCTTCGGTCAAGTCTTTTGGCCGATCCTTGCGTTGCACGAGCGCACGGAGTTCCGGCGCAAGCTTGTTTTCGACAGCCGCGATTTTCAACTCCTCCTTGTCCACCGAGTCGACCCGACGATCTTGTTCAGCTTCCGAAAGGACCGCCTCATTTGGAGAAGCACTGCTTTTTTTCCGTTCCAGAGAAGCTATTCCACCAACTTCCTTGCGAGGCATCGAATGTCTCATGGCCATTCCAGGTGCCGGCATAGAGGCTGGAACTCTCTGCTGATTGTAACCGAGAACTCCTGAGGATTGCGCGGGTAATGTCCCTGTGGCGTCGCCAAATATGCGCTCTCGGCTTACTCCATCCGGCATTTCGACCGGGACGGCAACGGTGGTCGGTTTACCGCCCACCGTGACCACAGTTTCCTCAACAGCGACAAAGCTGGTGAACTGGGTCATGATTCTGTGTTCCAGGGCTACTCGGACTATTTCCTCACGAAGCTCGTCCTTGACCTTTCCACGTTGAACGCCCATCAGGTCCCGATCCATGAGATCATCCACTTTTGCCCGTGCCCACAAGGATGCTAGTGACAAATTGGCAGATTCGCTTTCAGGCAGATTAACTTCCAATTTCTGCTCGTACGGTTTTCCTGCGCTGAAGCCTTTAATGGTTATGTTTCCCTTACCTGTTTTGGTATACCTTGCCTTGAAGATGACGGGCTTGCTGTCCCACAGATCCGAAACCACTCCAGGGAATACTTCTTCAAGGGAAATCCCTTCTATCGCCAGCGAAATGTCGGTCAACACCGGAGCAGCAATTCTCTTATAGAATTTCTTGGCTACCTCTTCGCCCGGTCTATTGAGTAGTACGTAATCGACTTCTCCGCCACCAACTCGCGCCATGTTATCCAGGAGAAATCTGTTGACTCCATTACCTGCTCCGAATGGAAACCAACGGCTTTTGCCCCGAAGTTTTTGTACAAGAGAAATGATTTCAAAATCATTCCCCACGTACCCGTCGGTCATAAAAGTCACTATTCTCAGTCTGTTTTCAGGCGGCGGAATTTGACAGACCTTCTCAACCGCCGGACCCATCCATGTACCCCCATCAGCTTCGAGGGCATAGATATATTTGATCGCTTTGGCACGAGTTTCAGGACTGTTTTTCTTGGGCTCGGAAAACAGCATTCTTGCAGTATTAGCGAAGTCAATAACATTAAATGTGTCGTCAGGATTCATGTTGTCTATCACGTACTTCATCGTCTCTTTTGCTTTATCCAAAGGTTTCCCGTGTTGCGATCCCGAACGATCGATGACGAATATCATCTCTTTGGGAGCTATCTGCTCAGGCTTGACTCTTTTGGGAGGAATCATGATTAGCGCCACATAACCTTCCTTGTCCTCTTTATGTGCCAAAAATCCGGATTGAATCTGATCGCCGGCTACAAGATATTCCAGCACAAAATCTCGATTCGGGATTTCTTTTTTGTCTTTCAACGAGACTGTAGCGCGGCTATTGCCCTCGCGTTGCGTCTCGATTTCATGAAGCTTGGATTTAACGTCTTGGATTGGGACGCCGGCGTCTATTGTAACGGTCAGGTCGATATCATGGCCTGCCCTGGTTCCTTCCGCAGTGACCGGCGGTGTAATTTTGCTGGCATCAGGCACTTGGTTAGTATCAGGTGCCCATCCGGTCCCCTCTTTTCCGGTCGCCTGGCCGGGAATGAATCTGGGTCCCACAACCATCGGAAAGACGAACTTGAATGAACCTTCATTGTACGGAAGCATTTCAACATACTTGATCGTGATTTCCACTTTCTCACCCGGCATAATATTTGCCACTGATTGCGTAAATATGTTCGGCCTCTCCTGGTCGAGAAGTGATGCGACGTGCCCGCGATCCTTCGCTTGTTGATAGATCTGCCTTGCTTCTTCCCTTTTCTTGATTTCACCGCGAACAAGACGGTCACCGACCCGCATCAACATCTCGTTCACAGCAGCATCGTTCGGCAGCGGAAACGTGTAGATCGCTTCGATTTTTTGTTGGCCGGGATTATGAAATCTCTGAACAACCGATACTCGGGAGATAAACCCCGAGACCTCCGCTTTCACTGACGTGTGCTCCAGCGGGCAACCCGCGCCTGGTTTGCCGTCTGGTTCGACGATAGTGAGAATGCCCTGGCCGGGGATTTCCGCGCGGCTGATTTCTGTGAACCACGGGATTAGGAATCCAATCGATATAGAGATCAGTGCGGGAAAGAGATGTCTGTACTTCATTGTTCGCCTCCGATAGCAAAGGGGTCTTTTTTCGTGCCGGAATGCCGGCTCTACTAATTGATTCGCGGAAACTAATGAAACGTTGCACTTACGCCGAAAAAAAAATTGACCGTCGGAGACTCGGAGCGCTCTTGCCCGACCCATGTACGTGACTTAAAGTCATGTTAGACCATCGGTCGCAGACTTAATGAAGGATGTGACAAATTGACTGTGCAAGCAAAACTGGAAATACCGCGGGGATCCGACAGACGGACCGGCAGACGAGAACGTCATAGAGCCGAAACACGAGACAGGATTGTCCGCCACGCGTTACAACTTTTCTCTGAGCGTGGAGTTTCTGCCACGACTATAGAAGACATTACGGAAGCGGCTGATGTGGGTAAGGGAACATTCTTTAATTACTTCCCCAGCAAGGAGCACATTTTGGCGCACATCTGCCAGTTGCAGATGAGAAAAATCAGGGAATTCGTTTCGCAAGCGATTGAATCTACGGAACCGCTGGAGAGTGTCATGTACCGGCTTGCGTTGACTGTTACGGAAGATTTTGCACGGTCTCCTGTGCTGGTTCAAAGCGTGCTGGTACCGACTTTATCAAGCGAGTCAATGCGCCAAAATATGGCGGATGATTTTCGAGCGGATCGTTTAATGCTGGCTGAACTGATGGCGGCTAGACAAGAAAAAGGTGAAATTCGAAGCGATTTCAGCCCAGTGGAATTGGCACGCCATTTTCAGCAGGCGCTTTTCGGGACAACGGTCGTTTGGTCCCTCAATGCATCTCGACCGTTATCAGACTGTTTGAAGAAAATGACTGAGATTTTATGCTCCGGCATGCGCTCCGGAGCATCATCCATATTATCCCAAGACAGTTCTGAAGCTGAGGTTGAATGCTGAATGAAAGGGGCTGATTTAATTGAAAAAAGCAAATTTAATAATAATCCTTTCAGCGGCGATCTTGGCCTTCATATCCGGCTGTGAAAAACGTGCCCCGTCCGGGTTTGAGCGACCGCCTGCGTCAGTTTCCGTAGCCGCGGCGACCCAACAGGATGTGCCTGTTTACATAGATAATGTCGGGAAAACAGTAGCCCGAGAGGTCGTATCGATTCAACCTCAGGTCTCGGGTCGCATAACTGAGATTCATTTCGAGGACGGAGCGGAGCTGAAAAAGGGCGACATGCTGTTCACTATCGATCCTGACCCATATAAGGCCCAGCTTGATTCGGCCAAAGCTACGCTCGCTGAGAAAAAAGCCGCCTTGGAATTGGCAAAACTTCAGCTCGATCGCTACGAAGAGCTTTTGCGTACACAATCCGTTTCACAGTACGATTATGACCAGAGGAAAAATGCATACGACATTGCCGAAGCCCAAGTGCAACAGGCCGCGGCGGCTGTCGATACCGCTAAGATTAATCTGGACTATTGTTTCATTCGGTCACCGATTGATGGACGAGCAGGCCAACGGCTTGTGGATATCGGAAACGTTGTGGCAGCCAACACTGGATCCCTTTTGGTCATCCAGCGCCTTGACCCCATTTACGCGGATTTTACCATTACGGAAAACGAGCTGACTTCCGTGCAGCAGAAAATGAAAAATGGTGCATTAAAAGCCGAGGTGCGCCTACCCGATGACTCGGAAAAACCGCGTGAAGGGGAAGTATCCTTCCTGGACAATGCCGTCCAGGAAACAACCGGAACTGTCAAGTTGCGTGCCACGATCCCGAATAGCGACCATCGATTCTGGCCTGGCCGATTTGTTCGGGTGCGTTTGATACTGGAAACAATTCACGGGGCGGTTCTCATCCCTGCTGCAGCCCCACAGAAGTCGGCTAAAGGCATGTTTGTCTACGTGGTAAATAATGACTCCATCGCTGAATTAAGACCTGTCAAGCTTGGACAACGTCAAGAAGATTTGGTCGTTGTCGATGAGGGTCTAAAACCGGGCGAGCGCGTGGTTGTCAGCGGGCAGTTGGCTGTAACTCCCGATGCTAAAGTTCAAGTCCAGGAGCCCGGCGCCTTAGCTGCAAAAAATGGAGGCGGATCATGAACCCGTCAGAACCATTCATCCGCCGCCCTGTGATGACTGCTGTATTGACTGTGTCCGTGCTCCTTTTTGGAGTGCTTAGCTATTTTAGACTCCCGGTAAACGATCTACCGGCCGTGGATTATCCCGTCATCGAAGTAGAAGTAGACTATCCGGGCGCTAGCCCCGATACAATGGCCAACAATGTAGCGACGCCACTGGAACGCTTTTTCATGCAAATTCCGGGGTTGGACGTTGTCACCTCGAAGAGCACTCAAGGGCATACAAGCCTCACATTGCAGTTTGCGCTGGAAAAAAATATCGACGCTGCGGCCACAGATGTGCAGAGCGCGATCAACCAGGCCACAGGTAATCTCCCTGTGGATCTTCCGTCTCCACCTACTTTTTCCAAGACGAACCCTAACGATCAACCGATTCTTTATATAGCTCTCACCAGCGATTCCGTGACCCGAGGACAAATCTATGACTACGCAAACACTCAGGTCGCTCAGCGTATCAGCATCCTTCCAGGTGTGAGCAGGGTTAACGTTTACGGGACTAAAGCTGCCGTCCGCATCAACGTCGATCCATCCAAGATGTGGGCTCGAGGGCTATCCATCGACGATTTGGTTACTGCCGTTAAAGGTGGTACCAGCTACGTTGGCGCGGGACAATTCGACAGCCCGGCCGGCACAGAATTGCTTAATCCCAAGGGTCAACTTGCCAAGGCTGAAGATTATGCAAATTTGATTATCGGTGAAACAAACGGAGCCGCGGTATATCTCCGGGATGTAGCGGACGTTCAAGATTCACTTCAGGACGAGAGGATCAACATGCGGTTCTGGTTGAGGGGGTATCCGGAACCATCAGCCACGGTAGTCGTGGCGGTGAATCGCCAGGCCGGCAGCAATGCCGTGGAAGTGGCTAAGAGTGTAAGAGATCTGCTTCCCGTGATCGCACCGGAGCTGCCCGCAGCAGTGCGAATAACACCTATATATGACCGGTCTCAAACAATCGTAAATTCCGTCCGAGACGTCCAGGAAACACTTCTTGTAGCATTCATTTTGGTGGTCATGGTGATATTCATGTTCTTGGGAAGAGCCACGGACACATTGATCCCGGCTGTGGCGCTCCCTGTCTCGCTTCTAATCACGTTTGTGGTAATGAGAGTGCTCGGGTACAGCTTAGACAACCTGTCGCTGATGGCACTCACTCTGGCCATCGGTTTTTTGGTCGACGACGCGATCGTATTCCAGGAGAATACTGTTCGCAGAATGGAACATGGAGAGCGTACCTTCGAGGCTGCAATCAACAGTGCCAAAGAGATCAGTTTCACAATTCTTGCAATGACCATTTCATTGGCAGCGGTATTCATCCCGTTGGTTTTCATGACCGGCCTGGTTGGGCGTATTTTCAGAGAATTTGCGATTACCATCATTGTGGCGATCTTTGCTTCCGGTCTTGTATCACTGACACTCACGCCGCTGATGTGTGCCAGAATGCTCAAAGAACGAGGACCCGGTTCCAAGCAAACGTGGGCAGAAAGGGTGATTGGAAGGACGGAGAAGCGAGTTCTCGAGTTTTACGGGAAATCACTCTGGTGGTTTCTGCGGCGTCGATGGATATCGCCGCTGATCTGGATTGTCTGTCTGGCAGGCACAATCGCCCTTTTTATGATCATTCCAAAGACGTTCCTCCCAGTAGGGGACAGCAGCTTTATTTGGGGCGTTCTGATAGCCCGCGAAGGCTCGTCACCCGAGCAAATGCGCCAATTACAAGACGCATCGGACAATATCACTCGCCAAGACCCCAGCGTTGATGCAACCTTCACCATGACGGGCAACAGCCGGTTTCTTTCTTCGAATCAAGGGCTACTACTCGCTTTCCTCAAACCGCCGAACGAGCGTGCGCCTATTCAAGCCGTCTCGGGCGGTCTGATGGGAAAATTGGCAAGCGTTCCAGGTCTATTTCCTTTCTTGAGGCCTTTCCCGGTCTTGGAAATCAGCACAGGCGCCACCGCCCGGAGTCAAGGTCAATACGCATTTGCAATATCCGGAGTAAATGAGCACCAGGTTTACGATACCGCAGCGAAGCTGATGGGGAAACTTAAGGAATATCAGGGATTTCAGACAGTTTCATGGGATTACTTCTATAACACACCCAATTTGGATATCGATATCCGCCGGGATCAGGCAAAAAAATATGGGGTTTCAGAGGCACGGATTCTGAATCTGCTCAGAAACGCATATTCGGAGAACTATCTCTATTTGATCAAGAAACCTGAAGATCAATACCAGGTGATTTTGGAAGTGAAAAGCGACCAGCGCTCAAGACCGAATGATCTATCGCTTCTGTACATCAAGTCCGATGACGGGAGAAACTTCGTCCCATTGAATGCTCTGGTAACATGGAAGTCTACACTTGGCCCGCAAGCGGTAAACCACCTGAATCAATTTCCTAGTGTCACGTTCTTCTTCAATCTTAAACCTGGCGTGGCTGTGGGAGACGCAACAGACTTTATCAATAAAGCAGCTCAAGAGGTTGTACCGCCTACCATACGAGCGGGCCTGCAAGGTGAGGCTTTGACTTTCAGCACGACTGTCAGGGATCTCACAGTTTTGATGGCCTTAGCGGTCTTCGTGATGTACGTCATCCTGGCAATTCTTTATGAAAGTTACGTTCATCCCATAACAGTCCTTTCGACGCTTCCCACCGCATTGGTGGGCGGTCTGCTTACATTGTTTTTGTTTGGTGAACTGGCTTCCCTCTACGCATTGATCGGGATGTTCATGTTGATGGGCATAGTCAAGAAGAATGGGATTCTTATAGTCGATTTCGCTCGGCAGCGAGTAGAGGCCGGCGAACCGGCTGAAAAAGCGATACACGACGCGAGCATGGACCGATTCCGGCCTATTCTTATGACTACTATGGCAGCATTACTCGGCGCTTTGCCTATAGCAATAGGCTTTGGAGCTGATGCGGCTTCGCGTCGACCACTCGGACTAGTGGTTGTCGGCGGCTTGATCGTCTCTCAATTTATTACCCTATATATCACTCCGGTTATCTACCTCTATTTGGAGGAATTTCAGGAGAAGGTCCTCGATCGCACATCGTTCTTCAGGTCAGGGCGCCGCCGGCCGGTCCCACAGGAAACTCCGGTCACTCCTTCAATGGCAGCATGAGCAGCCCTATAGAACAAAGCAGCTTTTGTCACGGTAGGACCGGCATCTTGCCGGTCGATTACTTCATGGACCACCTAGCGCTTTCGATGACCGGCGGGACGAAACTGTCTCAGAATTATCGTGTCTGCCAAAATCGTGGCACGATGCCGCCGTAGGGGCAGGGCTTGCCCTGTCCAGAAAGGGCGCAGCAAGCGGCGCCCTTACAGTGGCTGCTTGCTGCCGACCGCCAGTTTCACGGCATGCACCTTCAGGTGGGTTTTGTCTCTGCATTGATATCGCGACACGATTTCGCGTTTATTAAGAATTCTGAGACACTTTCGGATGCCGGTCCCACCAGTTCCCGTAGGATGCGGTGGCCAGGGGGAACCGCATCCTACGGTAACTGGTTAACCACAAAGGGTACCCGCAAGTATTTCTGGCGAAATTCCAAAGGAAAGAATAAGCTGGTGTGTCAATAAAATCACCGGAGGACGGTTAGACACTTGGAAAACGTGCATAAACTGACTGCTCAACTTGATGCCCTTTTTAGTCCCAAATCCATAGCCATCGTCGGTCTGCCCCGCGGGAAAAAGATGGGCAAGCTGTTCCTCGTGGCGCTTTTGGACTCGGGATTCGCCGGGAAGATTTATCCGGTTCACCCGGACGCCGGCGAAATTGACGGGCTGAAAGCCTATTCCAGGGTGTCCGAAATACCCGACCCGGTGGACCTGGCAATCATACTGGTTCCGCATACCAGCGCTTTGGAAGTGGTAAAGGACTGTGCCGCGAAACGGGTTAAAGGCGCTGTGCTCTTCACCGCAGGATATAAGGAGACCGGAACGGATGAAGGCAAAGCCCTCGAGGATGAACTCACACGTATTGCCCGCTCTTCCGGAATGCGCATCTTGGGACCTAATTGCATGGGGCTGTACTGCCCGAAATCCGGGCTTTCGTTTTTCCCCGAACTCTCTTCGGAGCCCGGTCCTGTGGGCCTTGTTTCGCACAGCGGTTCCCTTGCCAATATTCTCGGACGACTCGCCGCGAAAAAAGGGATACGCTTCAGCAAGGTGGCGAGCCTTGGTAATGAATGCGATCTCAACAGCGCGGATCTCATCGCATACCTCGGGAACGATCCGGAAACAAGAGTGATCGGATCCTACCTTGAGGGGATCAAAGACGGCGGCTATTTTTTTGAGGCCCTAAAGGAAGCCTCAAGGAAAAAACCTGTCGTCCTATGGAAAGTTGGACTCACTCCGGAGGGCAGCCGAGCGGCAATGTCGCACACCGGAGCTTTGACCGGGACTAAAGCCGTCTGGAATGCGGTGGTGAGGCAAACCGGAGCCATCCCTGTGGTCGGTTTCGAGCAACTGGTGGACGTTCTTGTGGGTTTCTCGATGCTACCCGCCAACCTTGGAGATCGAATATCCATTCTTTCGGGCCCGGGCGGACTTGCAGTGGCCGCGGCCGAGGCTTGTGCCACAGAGGGCCTCAAACTCGCGGAGCTTTCTCCTCAAACTGTTAAGCGCCTGACCGAATTCGTGGCACCGACCGGGACCAGCTTGGCCAATCCGGTCGATGTGGGGCTGACCGGCGCCATCGAGGTGGAAATCTATATTCAGGCGGCCCGAGCTCTTGCAGCAGATGCCCAGGTGGATGCTGTAGTGGTAATCGGCCACGGACTGACCCCCGAGGCAAATCTCCTGTACACAGAGTCAATGATCCAGACCGGAAGGGATTTTCCAAAGCCTTTTGTGATGGTAAACATTCCCGGACGCGATTTTCCACATGCCCAAGCCTTTTGCGAGGCCGGGATGCCCTTTTTCGAAACCCCTGAACGTGCCATGAGCGTGTACGCAAAAGTCCGGAATTATCAGATTTGGCGACAAAGAGGTCTAACTTTTATGTGGATGTGGTAGTAAAACGAACCGCATCAATCGCGAAGAGACCAAGAGCAAAGCAACTCTCTTTGGTCACCGTGTTCTAGGAGCTATTCCTTCGCTCCGTCATATCGAGAAATTCTACTATTTTGGTGCAGTCTATTTTCTCGTGCTCTACCGCTGTCCGACCCTTCTCGTCCTTGAGGTTGACATCTGCTCCTTTTTTGATAAGGAATTTGACTAATTCCAGGTCACCGCTCGCGAGGCCTCCATCAGCGGCGTGAGGTCAGCCTCGTCCTCTGTGTCCATGTCGGCTCCCTGCTCAGCTCCAGGCATGGGGTTATGTCTCCCTCCCCTGTCTTGCATTAATATCCGCGCCTTTCTCCAGAAGGAGCTTTGCCATTTCCAGAGGCCCGCCAGCCGCTGCGGGCCCCGAAGGTTTGGGAATTTCGCGCTAATGGATTGACCTCTGCACCTTTTTCGAGGAGCATTCTAACCAATTCCAGGTTACCCACCGACCAACCCCGGTCTCGCGGCGTGAGAGGCCGTCCTCACGCAATCCTTCAATATAGGCTCCCTTTTCAATAAGCAGCTCTACCATTTCAATTTTGCCAGATTCAACAGCGATCATGAGAGCCGTATCGCCTTCTGATGTTCTTGCCTTAACATCAGCGCCCTTTTCAAGTAGAAGTTTTACCACTTCCCGATTGCCGCCGAGAACACCGAACATAAGCGATGTTCGGTGATCCCCCACTTCTTGCATTGACGTCCGCTCCTTCATGAAGGAGAAGCCTTACCATTTTGAAATTTCCACCTTCTGCGGCAAGCATCAGTGCTGTACGGCTTACTGTGTCGGCCTCAAAGAACTCTTTGTCCACAACAGGTCTGGCGATTGCATTCACATCGGCCCCTGCTTTAATGAGGCGCCGTATTGTCTCAAGATCTCCGTCCACAACAGCGACTGCCAAAGCAGGCTGGGCTCCACGCTCTCGGAGCAATTTCGCTACTTCGGGGCGACCCCTAGAGAACAGCATACGTTAGCGCCGTATCGCCCCATAGATTCTTTTCATTGACATCAGCGCCCTTATCCAGGAGCAGCTCGATTATTTCCAGATGATCTTCAACTATGGCCTCTATGAGCACTGCCGTACCTCCCGCTTCGGTCTTTGCATTGACATCTGCTCCTGCATCCAAGAGGGCTTTCACGATTTGCGGGTAACGTTCCCAAACCGCGATCATAAGGGCCGTGTCGCCGCGCTTATCTTTAGCATTTACATCGGCTCCCGCTTCCAAGAGCATTTTCAGCACATGCTGGTTGCCTTTGAGGGAAGCCTTCATCAGTGCCGTCTCGCCTCCGCCATTTTTCGCATTTACATCAGCACTCTTTTCTAACAGTAATCTCACCATATCATGGCGCCCGTCGGATGATGCGATCATTAACGGCGTGTATCCGTCCACTGCCTTTGCATTGACATCAGCCCCTTGATCCAAAAGACGTTGGACTTCTTCCAGCCGACCTTGGTCACTGGCTTCTATCAGCGCCTGATTTTGGTCGACTGCTTGCGCCGTATCCGGAGAAAGATACAGCAACATGTTAATTGCCAGGATTCCTGTTATTATTCCCCGGAGTTGGGCGGATGTCATGGACATGAAAACCTCCCGGACGAGGGATTTAGCAGCACTTACCTGAAATTTACATATAATAGTTCTATATAGAAATTAAAGGAAAATACCGATCAATAACCTGTTCAACTTGTTCCAGCCAACCCTGGCGTTCTTCATAAGTGCTGGTGACCACAACAGTGAACATTTTGCGATAGAAATTAGGAACACCGCAGAGGTCAAAAATACAGTTTTTCCAAAGGAGCTGAAGCGGATCCCCAAAGATCTCTCGCTCCCTTTTGGCCGGAGTGTTCGCGGTATTGAATACAATTGCAGTCTGCGCCTTTAAAAGACCCACCGGGACACCCTCACCTGAGTCTCCATCCATGAAGTTGTACGCAACACCCGGTCTTATGATCCGATCGACCCATCCTTTGAGAATGGCCGGCGGCTGTCCCCACCAATTCGGATGAACGATAATTATCCCATCCGCAGAGCTTATCTCATCGCAATGTTTCTTTATTTCAATCGGCAATTCAGCTTCAGTCGGGATTTCCGCTGCTGGAAGGATCGGATCGAAATTCTCAGCATAAAGATCGTGGAAGAAGAGATTATGCCCGTTCATCTCCAACTGGGCGCCGGCAGTCCGGGCAATCGCATGATTAAAGCTTCTGCGATTCGGATGCGCCACTATCAAGCTGACATTCATTGTGAGATCCTTTTTGGAAGAGCTTTCCCGGGGAACCCTTTTTTCTGCAAAAAAGGGTTCCCCGGACCCCTCCCCAAAAACTCTAACATATCGCTTCAGTAACCAGCCGAGCGCCAATCCTATGGAACCGATTTGCCCCGCAATTTCGTGCGCACTCTTAAAACCCAGCCGAACAAACCCATCAGTCCTGTCTGCGGGGAACTAAATTCCTTATTGCCGGCAGCTTCACGGTAAGCGTATAAGAGTTTTCCCCCTGGGTAGCATTCTCTATTCCTCCACTCGCCTCAATCTTCCGCGCGAGATAGACGCAAAGATTCCCGCTATACAGAGAACCCCAAAGATCGTGAATGCGGTTTTCACGCTTTCCAAGAATACAGGATAATATTGCGGTGTTATTTGGACTCGGCCAATGTGCAACGAGAACACCACCGTGGCGATACCCATGCTAAGCATGGCTCCAATCAGACGTACTGAGCCCACGGTTCCGGATGCGACGCCATAAAATTCCTTGTCCACGGAACTCATAATCGCATTCATATTGGGGGATGAGAATAAAGCAAACCCGAAGCCGAGCAGCACCAGATCCAGCAGAATATATGTTGTGCCGGTCTGGGACTGGATGGATGTCAAAGCAAACAGGCCCGTGGCTGTTATGGACATACCCAGTGAGGCGATGTACCTCGGTTCAAATCTGTCCGAGATCGTTCCTGCCACTGGGGAAAAAATTGCCATTATCAGAGGCTGAACCATGAGAATTAAGCCGGCTGTCTGAGGGGTAAGGCCCTTTATGTACTGCAAATATAAGCTCAACAGGAATGTCACAGCCATTGTTGCGCTATAGTGTATCAGCGCCGCAAGGCTCGAAAGGGCAAACGTCCGATTTTGGCTGAATAATTCAAGATTAATCAGCGGGAAAGCCGTCCTCCTTTCCCACAATACAAAAACTCCTATTAGTCCGATGCCGACGAATATCGCCCAGAAGCTCTGATGAGAGGGCAAGGCAGAAAAGCCCCACATAACGAGCATTATCCCTGATCCATATAGTATGCCTCCGATAATATCGAGCTTTTGCCCTTGCGCCTCCGCCCATTCGCCCACAAGCTTCCAGGTGGACAAATAGATCGCCGCGACCCCAAGAGGTATAGTTATTGCGAAAACAGCCCTCCAGGTAAAATGATTGGTCAAAATGCCCCCAACAAACGGGCCGGACGACAAGCCGATATAGACGGCAGCAACGGTTATTCCGATCGCTCTTCCCCGTTCTTGAGGGGGGAAAACCGACGAAATTATAGCCAGGCCGGTCGAAAAAATCATCGCTGCCGCCATCCCGCCGATTACCCGGGACAAGAAGAGAATTGAAATCGTCGGGGCTATCGCGGTCAAAAAGGAGGAGATTGTAAAGACCCAGATGCCGTAAATAAAAATCTTCCGGCGACCGTAGATATCGGCTATTTTTCCAAACGGGAGGAGAAACACAGTGCAGGAGAGCAGGTATGCAGTGGGAACCCATGCCAATATAATTGCGTCCAAATGAAAATCAGCCTGGATTGCCGGGAGAGCCACGTTTGTGGCCGAGCCCATAAATGGGGTCAGGAATGAACTTACTACCGCAACGAAAAGAACTGACCGCTTTTGACCGGAGTTTTCCACGTTCGACAACCTCAATTCTTACAAAGCGCTAACTTTAACAGGGAAATGGGACGGCATCAATAGGGCGTCAGGCGTAATATTGCGGCACCATCTGATCCTTCGGTTACAGACAGCCAAAGAATGTCATTGCGAGCGGAGCGAAGCAATCTCTACTTTCAGTGCAGGGCCGTACCAAATTGAGATTGCCACGGCCTGACGGCCTCGCAATGACAAACCCGCACTTCGCGTAACCCGAAACCTGTCATTGCGAGTGGAACGAAGCAATCTCGCTTTGGGGATTGCTTTCTCGCCTGTCCATTAAAATGACCCATGACCAATTATTTCCTTTGAACCCCATTGAACAAAACTGCATCTAAAGTAAGTAAATTTGAATAGCAAAATGCGCCTAACCCCCAAGGCGTGTTATTGAGGTTTTGCCATGAAAATTCACCAATACTTAAGCATACTAACGGTCCTGATGGCCGTATTGTTTACAGCGGCTGCATTGACTCCTACTGCGAGCCTTGCAGCAGGGGATTCTAAGAAATCCCAACTAAAACCATGCCCCACAAACTGCGTGGCGAAAACCGCAGCTAGATATACAAAAGCGTCCAACGGCACTTTTAAGCGACGGATCGCTCGGAATCAGTCTACTGCTTTTCAAAAGCCCACATGTGTTGAATGTTGGACCGATACGGGTGCAAACTGGTCAGCAGCGGCTACTTCCGGTTCGGGGACAAATCCCCGAGTAGTATGCGGCACTTGTGTCCCGGCGTGGAGCCTTCCGGCAACCGCTGCGAGGGCCCCGGCTAATAATTCAGTCGCAAGTACATGCGTGACTTGCGGCAATGTCCCGGCGAGTTCCTGGTGCGCTCCGGCAACCTCCGGTACCACAGTCACCTACACGCCACCGGCCGAGCCCACACAAGCTGCAACAACCACCACAACGACGACGCAGAGTTATCGGTGCGGAGGATTGCTTTGCTCCATATTGCAGGTTCCTTATAATATTGGAGCATTTGTGTTCGGTGGGTGCCCGATGGCCGGCTGTAGCTGATTTGGAAACTAGGATCGAGTCTCACCGCAGAGAACGCGGAGGGCGCAGAGTCGAAGGCGAATAATTATTGCAAGGGGGATATCTGCGGTGAGAAACGACAAATACAGATTTTAACTGTGCCTCTGATCCTTGAAGGCGGGGGTGCGGACTTGTTATTTTCTGTTCGCTCTTTTCCTCTCTGTTCCGGTAAGATACTGCTTTCGAAGTCTGACGCTGGCTGGAGTTATTTCCAAGTACTCGTCCTCGGCCATGATTTCTAATCCCTTTTCAATACTAATTTCAGACGGAGGAGTAAGTTGTATGGCATCATCCGATCCGGCAGCACGCATATTAGTGAGTTGCTTACCTTTGATTGGATTAACAGTCATGTCGTCGCCTTTGGACACGTTTCCAATGATCATACCTTCATAAACTTCGGTTCCGGGATGTATGTACAGAGTCCCTCGTTCCTGCAGATTATACAAAGAAAACCCCAATGCTTTGCCTGATGCCATAGAGATCATCGAGCCGACCGAGCGCTTTTTAATTTCTCCAATATGCCGTTTATACCCGATCATTCTTGAGCACAAGACTCCTTCTCCCTTTGTATCGGTAATAAATTCACTTCGGTAACCCAAGAGACCTCTGGTCGGGATTTCAAAAATCATTCTTTTCTGGCGCCCTCTAGTTTGCACGTCGATCATGATTCCTTTTCGTCTTCCAAGCTTCTCAATAACAGTGCCCGAAAATTCCTCCGGGACATCAACAGTAACCTCTTCAAAAGGCTCCTGTTTTTCCCTGCCGCCATTCTTGATGATTACCTGTGGCTCAGAAACCTGAACTTCGTAGCCTTCCCGTCTCATATTTTCAAGCAGGATTGCAATGTGCAGTTCACCTCTTCCGTAGACTTTATATGAATCAGGGGCAAAATCGATTTTCAGACCGACGTTGACTTCTAATTCCTTTTCCAGCCGCTCTTTAAGTTGCTTGCCTGTGACATATTTGCCTTCTCGACCTGCAAACGGAGAAGTATTGACTAAAAAATTCAACGATATAGTGGGTTCGTCTACTGTTATGGCCGGCAAAGCCTTTTGATTGACGTTTTCACAGAGGGTCTCCCCGATATCGATATCGGAGAAGCCGGACACCATCACAATGTCTCCTGCAAAAGCTTCTTCTACTTCTTCCCTTTCCAACCCTCTGAATGTAAAAAGTTTAGTCACTCTGCCGGTTGTGGATTCTCCGTTCAATTTCTTACGAGTAAGAGTACTGCCGTTCTTAATGGCGCCTTCATAGATTCTTCCTATAGCCAAGCGCCCGAGGAAATTGTCATAACCTAAGTTAAAAGGCTGCAAGCGCAACGGAATCTCACTCCTTGCCGCAGCCGGACGGACCTTCAACAGAATCGTGTCCAGAAGAGGAGTCAAATCTTCGGATTCATCGGCCAAATGCTCTTTGGCTATTCCGTCTCTTCCAATGGCATAGACGGTGGTAAAATCAAGTTGCTCATCATTGGCGCCCAGATCGTAGAAAAGCTCAAACACTTTTTCTTGCGCCAGGACCGGATCGGCCGCAGGCTTATCAATTTTATTAATGACGACAATGGGTTTGTGACCCAGCTCCAAAGATTTCTTTGAGAACAAACCTGGTCTGGGGCATCGGGCCTTCCTGAGCATCGACAATCAACAATACGCTGTCAATGCATCGCAGAACACGCTCGACCTCTGAGCCGAAATCAGCATGTCCCGGGGTATCAACAATATTGATTTTGGTCCCTCGATAAAAGACTGAGGCGTTCTTGGAATAAATGGTTATCCCACGCTCCTTCTCCAGTGCATATGAATCCATTGTGACGTTGTCATCATGCACCATTCCGGTCTGTCTCATGATCGCATCTGTCAAGGTCGTCTTACCATGATCAACATGCGCAATAATGGCTATATTTCTAATTTCCATGCTTTTCGCGGAAATTTTTCCGGGATAATGTTTTGATTATATGGCAGCCTATTAGACTGCGAGCAAAGGCTGCTATTCATATCCGATGTCCTTCAAAATGCAAATTGTAACAAGTGGTTGGTCCGTATCTGTCTCTGTAGAATGGAACAAGCCGGAGTGCGCAGATACGAACTCCGGCCTGATTTTGGCTTAGAGACTACGGCTGTTGTGGAATTACCACCGTGAGCTTCCCGAGTCTCGCCGTCCGCCTCCGGAATTGGCCTTTGGACGAGCCTCATTCACCTTTAGGGCGCGGCCGCCGAAATCCTTTGCATCCAAGGACTGGATAGCCTTAAGTCCTTCTTCCCGATTCTCCATTTCGACAAATCCGAAACCGCGGGATCTGTTGCTAAACTGGTCGATGATGATCTTAGCTGAACCCACGGCTCCGTATGTTTCGAACAGGCCCCGAAGATCGTTCTCGCTTGAATCGAAAGACAGGTTTCCAACATAAATGTTGATGCTCATTTCTGCTCCTTAGGAAAGGCCCTCCCTCATAAATTTTGGGAGTGCGTTTACGGTTACGAACAAGGAGTCGTTGCGATCGGGGAAGAACCGGATGAAACTACGGTAAGAAATCCTCGGCACGGACGCCTATGTCCAGGGCACTTAATCCTGCATAACGCCCGTGGTCCATGACTCGAGGCAGAGACACAAGTTAAGCTTGATTGATCAGATTAGTTTGAAGTGCTCTATTTGTCAAGCCAATTTGCGAGTGACAGGTAACCCTCGTGTTGATTGCCAGGACGTTCCCGCGGGGAAGCAATCCCAAAGCGGATGACGCTCTCACTGCGCTCGCGTGACAGACCCGAACGGGTGATTTCGAGGAGCAGCATAATCGCGATGCCGGCATGATCTTTCCGTTTCCCCAACGGACGTGGACGAATCTAACGATTCGGCTTCTTGATTTCTGCCACTCAATAAGAATCTTGTCGCGGATCCTCAACCGATGGAGTTTCCCCGCATCGTCACCGGGTCACCATATCTTACTCGGCTTTTCTCCGTGGATTTGTGGGGAAGCAGCAGCCTTCGCCTATTCTTAAGAATTCTTCGTATCTTTCCGGATCTTCCAGATACAACTTGCAGGCGTACCGGTCGCCCTTCCAGGTAAGGGAGGGGCATGGTTTTGTATAATGCCCGTACAGCATGCTACCGATCCTGCACATTGATTCTGTGCAGCAGTATCCGCATCCAATGCAAGGTGGACTCATGCTGTACTCCGTTTCGTTGACCGGCCAACCAGTCTAGAATGCTGGAACAGCGGAAGCAAGAAATCATTCACCGCAGAGATCACCCCCTCATCCTCAGTTAGGAGGAGCGTGGATTTGTCGTTGCGAGGAGTCTATGTTGCGACAGGCGTCTCGCCTGTCCATTAAAATGACCGGCAATCCCGCGTTCTGCGCGGGACGGTCCCACCAGCAATCCCCAAAGCGAGATTGCTTTCCCCGTTTTTCAACGGGGTCGCAATGACATTCTTTGGCCGCCCGTAACTGAAAGGCTACCCGCAGAGAAAAACTCAAAAATGTTTCTCAGCGTGCTCCGCGTTCTCTGCGGTGAGACATTCTGGTCGTGATTTTGGTCTCAATGGATTCTTTTTGTGCTAAAGTGCCCAAGTAATTGCTTCGGGGCAGCGAAGATTCCCCTAAACATCTTGACTTTAACAATAAGTTCGGTCACGGAAGTTCGACACATGTTGCTTACGGCTCAACGCGTATCGGTGAGCATCATAGGACAGGCGCCATGAAGAAGAAACTGGATTACGCTCGGAATTTCGAGATTACGAAATACTTAATCATAACTGTTATTCTGGGAGTTGCTCTCGCCGCGTGTGGACAGCAAAAGGCAAATAACGCAAAAGGAACCACCGCCGGTCCCGGTAGATGTGGCGCAGGTCATTGCCAAAGATACTCCTGTATTTCTGGATGGGATAGGCAACGTAGTCGCTTACAACACCGTGGATGTGAAATCACGAGTGACCGGCGAGCTGATAAACACCTCATTCAAGGAAGGCGACTTACTTACCGAAGGTCAACAAATGTTCAATGTCGACCCTCGCCCGTTTCAGGCTCAGCTCGATTCGGCTACAGCCACCCTCGCGGAGAAAAAGGCTGTCTTGGAGTTGGCAAAAATCCAACTGAATCGGTATACAGAGCTTTTGACCTCCAAATCTGTGTCACAGCAGGATTACGATCAAAGGAAGAATACATTTGATATGGCCGAAGCCCAGGTGCGACAGAGCGAGGCAGCCCTTGAAACTGCTCGACTCAATCTCGAATACTGCTCCATCCAGTGCCAGTTGGATGCTCAATCAGGTGAGATTTATATCCATAACTATAATGTGGTCAATGCGTATCAGGATAAACTTGTCACTCTTAAACAAATCCGGCCGATCAAAGTGAAATTTTCCGTTCCCGGCAAGTTCCTGGAACAAATCAAGAAATACCACATCGAAGGCCCATTGGAGGTAGAGGCATCGCCGGTCGGAAATCATTCGCCGGAAATAGGCACCTTGAGCATGATCGATAATATCATCAATCCTAAAACCGGAATGATCGCGCTCGAAAGCATTTTTCAAAATAAAGAGACAAGGCTTTGGCCCGGTCAATTCGTACAGGTTCGGCTGAAGCTGACTGTCGATCGTGAAGCTGTTTTGGCGCACCACAGGGCTATCTGCGATGGGCCGGAAGGCCAGTATGTTTGGGTAGTCCAGCCTGATCAGACAGTCACTATCAGACCCATCAGGATCAGCCGCAGAGACAAGGACATGGAAGTGGTTTCCGAAGGTTTGAAAGCAGGTGAAACAATTATAACCGACGGTCAGCTTATTCTTCGGCCCGGCGCAAAAATCGTGACCAGGGAACAAATCCAGAAAATGATGGAACAGGCATCACCCAAGAAACCCGGCACTCTTAAACAAGAAAAAAGCGCGAACAAAGGCTCTGACGAGTCATGAATGCCATTGAACTTTTCATAAGACGACCCGTCATGACCACCACTATAATGGTGGCAATGATATTTTTCGGTGTGATCGGGTACATGAACCTGCCTGTCGCTGCCCTGCCGGAGGTAGATTTTCCTACTATATCCGTAAGAGCGACTTTGCCTGGAGCGGACTCTGAAACAATGGCCTCCAGTGTAGCCACTCCCCTGGAAAAGCAGTTCTCCGCAATTGAAGGTCTCCGGGAGATGAATTCCACCAATAGCCAGGGGACTACTACTATTAACCTCCAATTTGATCTTTCTCGCAAAATTGATGCTGCCGGAATGGATGTACAGGCGGCGATTACCAAGGCAAGCGGGTTGCTTCCTCCGAACATGCCCTCACCTCCCACGTTTACAAAGACCAACCCGGCTGAGAGGCCGATTTATTACATGGTAATGAGTTCAGACACTCTGCCGCTGTACAAAGTTAACGATTATGCTGAGACATTCGTTTCCAATTCGATTTCGATGGTTCCCGGAGTGGCTCAGGTACTTAATTATAGTCAGCAGAAGTTCACGGTAAGAGTCTTCATAAAACCCGAACTCATGGCCGCCAAGCAGATCGGCATTAATGAAGTAAAGAATGCAATCTGCTCACAGAATGTAAACCTCCCATTAGGAACACTGTACGGTCAGCACGTTACGCGAACACTCAAAGCTTCCGGGCAATTAATGGACGCCAAAGCTTATGAACCGATTATTGTTTTGTACGTTGACGGCCAACCGGTAAGATTGGATGAGATCGCCACAGTAAAGAACAGTGTCTATGCCGACAAGGTATATTGTTATTACAAAGGGAAAAAATGCGTAGCTCTGGCCGTTCAGAGACAACCGGGTTCAAATACGATCAGCATTGTCGATGAAATAGAAAAATTGTTGCCGACTATTCGTGCATCGTTACCCCCGACGATTGATCTGGAAGTCGTATACGACATGTCTCAATCGATTCGGGATTCAGTGAATGATGTAAAGCTGACTCTTGTAATTGCTGTCATCTTGGTCGTTCTTGTCGTTTTTATTTTCTTGCGTAACATTTCAGCGACACTTATCGCGAGTATAGCAATACCTTTATCGATAGTATTTACATTCGCGATGATGCATTTATTCGGGTTTTCTCTGGATAATCTGTCACTCATGGCACTGGTGCTTTCGGTTGGATTTGTGGTGGATGATGCCATAGTTGTTCTTGAGAATGTTGTCCGGCATCTTGAGATGGGAAAGAAGCCTTTTCAAGCGGCTGTCGATGGCGCGAAGCAGATTGTATTCACGATTGTTTCCATGACTTCGAGTCTTGCCATTGTTTTTGTGCCGATAATGTTTATGGCCGGCCTTTATGGAAGAATATTGAATGAATTCGCGGTCACCATAACTGTAGCCATAATTATATCAGGCGTCGTGGCCTTAATGGCAAGCCCGATGCTGAGCAGTCGCCTTTTGAAGCCTCAGAGCAGACTTGCCGAGTCTGATCCTATATTCGGCACCATGTTGAAGTACTATGACCGGTCACTCCGGTACGTCGTCCGACATCGAAGATTGACACTTCTGGGCTCCGCGGCCATTCTCGGCGCCACAATCTATTTGTTCGTGACAATCCCAAAGGGATTCATGCCGGCCGTAGACATGAATTATCTTATTGGATTCTGTGTTGCCGGTCAGGGTGTTTCGCCCGAGGCCATGCAGAACAATTTGCAGCAGTTGGCTCCAAGAGTGGAAGCCAACCCGCAGGTGAGGTCGGTTCTTAATGTCGCTGGATATCCGCAGCGCAATCAGGGTTTCACGATTGCATTTCTCAAAGATCGCCCGCCAAGAAAGGTAACTGCTCAGCAGGTCATGGCCGAACTGCATCCGGTCGTCAACTCTGTGCCAGGCCTACTGACTTTTTATTCCGTTCCACCGCTGATCGAGATTCGTACGGAGATTACAGCGAGTCCATATCTTTTCATAATGCAATCTCCGGACACCAAGACTCTTTTCAAAAATGCGCAGAAATTTACGTACGCTATGTACGGAATGCCCCAGATCACGGGAGTTAACTCCAATCTTTATATCCAAAATCCTGAAGCTTACATCACTATTAATAGAGATAAGGCGAGTACCTTGGGTATAACTGCCGACGACATAGAACAACTTTCTTTCTCATCATTCGGAGACCGGGAAATAGCAAATATCTACGGTACTACCGATACCTATAAAGTTATTCTCGAAGTTGACAAGGACTTCCAAAAGTATTCGGACCAGCTAACATCTCTATATTTGAAGAACAAAGAAGGAGAAATGGTCCGACTTGACGTTGTGGCTGATATAACACCACAGGTAGGCCCTTTGACGGTAAGCCACTACGGTCAATTGCCATCAGTGACAGTATCGTTTGACACTGCCTTGGGATACTCGCTCGGTCAGGCTACAGAGGCATTGAAAGAGATCGCCGGGAAGATGCTGCCCGGTTCCATAATGCACAAGTTGGGCGGAACAGCTGAAGCATTTGAAACCTCTATGCGGAGCCTTACTGTTCTCCTTATAGTGGCAATAACCATTATTTACATGATTCTTGCGTGTCTTTACGAAAGCTTTCTTCACCCATTGACCATTATAGCCGGGCTGCCGTCCGCTGCTTTTGGCGGATTGTTGACGCTATGGCTATTGGGTATGGAATTGGACCTATACGGTTTTGTAGGTCTTTTCATGCTTATAGGCATAGTCAAAAAAAATGCTATTATGGTTGTCGATTTCGCAGTGGAATCCGAACGCGAAGGTAAGAGCCCGCTGGATTCGGCTGTTGAAGGTTGTCTGGTTCGTTTTCGGCCGATCATGATGACCACCATTGCTGCCATAGCAGGTATGACTCCGATCGCCATTGGGTACGGAGCGGGCGGTGATTCTCGACAGCCCTTAGGTCTGGCGGTCGTCGGTGGTCTGTTGCTCTCACAGGTTGTCACTCTGTATCTCACGCCGGTGGTGTACTCGTACCTGGCCGGGTTACAGGAATGGCTTTATGAGCGAGGAGCCAAGAAGCGCGAATTAATGGGTATTCCTGGGAATGGAGAGACATGACATGAGGAGAGTCATCACAATACAAACCAGAAAAACGAATTAGAGGTGCAGTATGAAGTCTCTGACCATCGCGTTGCGGTTTGTGGTTGGCTGCTTGGCGGTTTCGATTTTGGCATCTACGGCGGTAGCACAAGATTTTGACCGGGATTCTTGTCTCCGGGGGTGTGCTTGGCTTAGGCCTGTTGGGAAGGATTACGGTGGCTGGATGAACTATTCAAATTGCATGGCTGATTGTGAAAGACGCTTTTGGAAAGATTTCGATGATAAAACCAAGGACCTTGAGCGGGAGCGTGACAAGAATTGAACTGGTGGGATTCCAATCGGTGAAATCTTCATACGTGCGGTCAAGGTCTTATGCGCCTGCACCTGTAAGTGCGCCCAAGTCTTCACTTGGCTAGTTGTTTAAATGTGGGCACTGCGTCGAATCTTCATAATCTTATGGTCATCAAGTTTGCCAATTTGCCGGGCCGAGGAGTGAAATACCGCGTTCCACGGGAAAGCAATCCCCAAAGCGAGATTGCTTCCCCCGTTCTTCAACGGGGTCGCAATGACATTTTTGGCCGCCTGTAACTGAAGGGTTAGCCCCTACAGCATTCGAGGACAAAAATAAAACGGGATGTCATGCTCCTTTTGGAGTCTGACATCCCGGCAAATGCAATTCCACTTCTGAAAATGCGGAATTCTTACGCTTTCTTTAATGACGCCAGCACGGTGCTGGGGCTAAGCGGAAGACGTCTTATGCGAACACCAGTGGCCTTGAAAAAGGCATTGGCAATTGCAGGGGCTGTGGCCGGAACGCCCAGTTCCCCTATTCCGCCGATTTTTTCCGTGCTCTTGACGATGTGGACATCTATCTCGGGAACTTCACTCATTCGAATAACATTGTAATCATCGAAGTTCGCCGACTTCACCCCGCCGTTTGCGAACTGAACCTCTTCTTTAATAACCGTGCTCAAGGCCAGGATGACACCGCTTCGAATTTGTTCGACGATGGGGCCCGGATTGACCGTGGGTCCGCAATCCACACCGTAAACAATTTTATGTACCTTAATCTTGCCGTCCTTTTTATCAACCGATATGTCAGCCACCGCAGCAACCCAGCTACCAAAAGTAGCATGCTGAGCTATGCCTCGTGCCTGACCTTCGGGAACCGGTTTGCCCCAACCGGCTTTTTCAGCTACCTCTTTCAAGACACGGCTGGCCCTCATATTATTTTTTAGGCTCTGCAAACGAAACTCCAGCGGATCCTTCCCCGCTGCGTTGGCCAATTCGTCCATAAATGATTCAATGACAAAGGCATTGGGACCATTCTGGACCGCACGCCATGGGAAGGTCGGCATAGGCAAGTTAGACAGAAGCAGTTCAATGTACAAGTTCGGTATTTCATATTGAATCCTGGCGTTCCACATGGGAGACTTCTCATCATCCCATAGACCCCACATGCAATACCAATCTATCCCATCCTTAAAGGCTTCCGGAGGTTTGATATCTCGCATTAACGGCACACTGACAAGCTTGTGCGACCAGGCAACCAACTGTCCCTTATCGTCAAGCGCGGCCTCGACTCGGTGCGATGCAGGGGATCGGAAGGAATCCCCCTTTGTATCGTCATCTCTAGTCCACAACACCTGAACCGGTTTCCCGAGAGCTTTGGAAACCATGACCGCCTGGGCCACAAAGTCCGGCTTCGCTCGTCGGCCCAAACCACATCCCAAGAATGTGTTATTTACGTGGACCTTCTCAATAGGAACTCCCGACACTTTTGAGGCGAGACCCTTGGCGGCTGTTAGATTTTGCATAGGCGCCCATATCTCGCATCGGTCTGCTTTCACGTCGGCCGTGCAGTTCATCGGCTCCATTGTCATATGGGCCACACACGGGACGTAGTAAGTCGCTTCCAGCTTCTTGGAAGCTTCACCGAGGGTTTTCTTGGCATCGCCTGTGTTGAGGACAGTGGCACCAGGCTTACCCAGGTCGTCCATTAAGGACTTTTCCACAGACTGAGTGTTCATGTCCGGAAGCGCACCTTGATCCCACTTTAACTCGAGTGCCTCCCTTCCCTTAAGAGCGGCATCAGTGGTTTTCGCGCAGACAGCGACGCCTATAGGAAGCTGAATGACTTTTACTACCCCTTTGATCTGCTCCGCTGCCTTTCCATCAAACGAAATCAACTTGGCCCCATACGCTGGGGGACGCGCGATCACAGCGAAATGCAAGTCTTTGAGTCTCACGTCCGCGCCGTAGACTGCCTTACCGCTCACCTTTTCAGGTACATCCACGCGAGGCATGGTTTTGCCGATGTACCGGAACTCGCTTTCCTTCTTCAGCGCAGGTTCTTTGGGCACCTCGAGTTTGGCAGCGTCCTTACAGAGCTTGCCGTATGTTATGCTGCGATTGCTTTTCGTGTGCTTCACTGTATTCAGTGAGGCCTGGCATTCAGTTTCGGGGACTTTCCAGTTGGTGGCCGCTGCCTTAATGAGCATGGCCCGGCCTGTTGCTCCAGCCTTTCGCAAGGGCTCATAGAACCCTCTCACGCTGGCGCTGCCCACTGTAATCTGCGCCCCCAAGATGGGGCTCTTGAAAGCATCTGCGGCTGGAGCTTTGCGTACCTGAACCTGTTTCCAGTCTGCCTCAAGTTCATCTGCGATGAGCATCGAGTGGGCCGTCAGGACCCCTTGTCCCATCTCGGCATTGCCGATGAAAATGGTAACCTTGTTATCCGGAGTAATGGTGAACCAGGCATTGGGACTGAACGCCGCGATATCTTTTGTATCCGCGGCATTGACAATTTTGTACCCCAATGGACCTACGGAAACCGCGAGGGTAAGCCCGGCCAGAGATCCTTTCAAAAAGGCACGTCTCGAAATCTGAGTATTTTTCATGTCGTGCCTCCCTTCTTCGTCATTTGCAGAGCAGTTTTGATGCCCTGCTTGATCGCAGGATAGCTCCCACACCGGCAGATAACATCATCCATTTTGCTGATGACCTGATCTGCGGTAGGAGTGGGTTTCTGGGACAAATGGGCAGCGACCTGCATGATTACTCCAGGTTGGCAATAACCGCATTGAGGAACTTGTTCTTTGATCCAAGCCTGTTTTACGGGGTGATTCTCGGGAAGCCCTTCAATTGTGGTAATCTTCTTTCCTTTTACGTCATCGACGGAAATCGTGCACGATTTGACCGCCTTGCCGTCGATATGGACCGTACAGGTCCCACATTCTCCGATACCACAACCGTACTTGGTGCCCTTCAGGTCCAGGTTGTCCCTGAGCGCCCAAAGCAATGGCGTGTCGCCGGGCACATCAAGCTGATGAACTTTTCCGTTCACATTAAGAGAGATCATAAGCCCCTCCTTTCAAAATTGGTTTTGCTTGAAATTGTTTTATGCCGAATCATTATTTCTCCTTTCGTTAGCAGGGTTTTCATGAACCTTGTTTAAACAGCGAAAATGAAATTCCCAATGATTCACCCAGAGCAGCCAATTCGTCTATGGTAGCGGGCATCATAGGTATGCCGTTTTTCAATCGCTCCGTCTCCGTTCTCAACTCCGGTTCACCGGGGATCACGATTTCTTCACAATTTTTCGCTTTAGCGCTTTGCTTGATCTGCGTAATATAACGATCTACTTCTCTTTTAAATTCATCTCTTCCGATGAAGCAGTCGGGATCAATCGCAAAGAAGGAATGACAGGTTCCCTGAATGCCGGTCTCATCTTCCTCGTACAGACTTTTGATTTGGGACGTCCATTTACCTCCGGTCAGTACGGCTGTGAGCAATTCATGAATCAGCACCATACCATAACCCTTATGGCCTCCAACAGGCGTCAAAGACCCTCCGCCTTCATAACCTTCATAGGGATCCTCGGTGGGTACGCCCTCTTTGTCAACAGCCCACCCCAGCGGAATCTTTTCCCCCTTTTTGCGAGCCAGAATGAGCTTCCCGGAGGACACGACACCCAATGAAAAATCCAGGACTACGGGAGGACATTTATCCGCGGGGATCGCATAAGCCATGGGATTATTGCCTATAATACGCTCTCTGCCTCCCCATGGAAACATCATAGGGGCGGAATTGGACACAATATACCCGATAAAATCATGGTCCAGGGCCATCATTGGGAACAGGCCGGCCACGCCGAAATGGCCGCTGTCCTTTACCGAGACCCAGCCAATGCCATGTTCCTGGGCCTTGGTTATCGCTTTTTCCATTGCTCTATATGCTACAATATGTCCCATGGACCCGTGAGCTTCCAAGAATGCTGTGGGACCTTTGTCTTTAACGGGTGTAAGTCGGCACTCTTTGCGCACATATCCCTTCTGAAGTCTCCGGATATAGATAGGCAGGCGTGTGACACCATGTGTTTCAACACCCCGTAAATCTGCCCTTGCCAACAGACCGGCAATGATCTCCGCTTCGTCAGCGGGAACACCTACCTTCATATAAGCCTGGCAACAGAATGCCTTAAGATCGGGGAAGAAAATACGCTGATTGGAATTAATATCCATAATAGCCTCTTCACTTGGCAATACGCTAGACTTTTTTCAAAAATTTTCTACCGTTCTCGCCTAGTATTCCATTGATTTGTTCTTGGGAAAGAGGCAGGTTCCTGATCTCATCGACCAATTTCTTAATGGACTGCCCGTCTCGCATCTCCTGGGGGTAATCGGTCCCTAGAAGAAGATTTTCCGGTTTTAGCTCAACCAGAGCGCATTTAACCGGATTAATATTACCGAAACAACCGCCCATATCGAAGTAGAGTCTATTCAGGTAATTCCTGAACGGCTCCCGAGGCAATTTGCCGTGCTTTTCATGATCTTGCGTCATCCAGAAGACCTTATCCTGGTATGGCTCGATCCGGCCCATGAGTGCTGCAATCCCACCTCCAAGATGGGAAATGATGAAGTTCAGCCCGGGAAATTCATCCATAACACCGCCATCTATAAGCCGTATTACTGCGAGCACTAGCTGGAATTCTCTGCCGACGCTGCGTCCAAGATCATAATCCATATAATTTCCCGGTGAACTCAGTGACGGATGAACAAACACGAAGAGGCCCAGCTCTTCGGCTTTGCGGTAAAAGGGCCGCAGCTCAGGAGCATCCAGCTCGATCTCGCCTATGAGCGAAGGCAGGGCAACGCCTTTGTAACCCAAATCGGAAACGCATCTTTCCAGTTCACGGAAAGCTTCTTCCCCTCCTAGAGCCGGAACGTGCGCCATTCCTTCGAGCCTGCCGGAGAAGCTTTCTTCAACCCATTTCAATTTGTCATTCACCATCCGGCACTGATTAAGGTCAGGAACCAGGCCGGAAGGAGAGGATAGAATTGCCACGTCGATGCCTGCCTCATCCATGGCGGCAACATGTTGTTCCAAATTGAACAATTGCTGCTGAGGCATTTGAGTAGGGACGCCATTGACAAAGATGGTCCGGGGCGTTCCACCCGGTCCCAATTTGGGCCGCACCAGATCTTCCGGCGAATAATGAATGTGAAAATCGACAATCATGGCCGCTCTCCTTCCGATTTATTCGGGACCGCCGCCTTGACTGTGGCCACACCCGCAGCGGCTACCGGCGTTGGAGCCAGCTCCAATACTTCCTTATCTTCAATGGCTTGGAACCGGGAAACCACTACAGTAGAGGTTATAATGTATTGGATCTTGCCGTAAACAATAGAAGGCAATGCGGTAAGTGGGTTGAAATGTCTAAGACCAATGAGCATAGCCATTGCGGCATTTTCTACGCCCACTTCGAAGCATGCCGCTTTACGCTGAGCATAGTTGAAGCCGAAATATTTCGGCAGGAAATACCCCAGCGACAGTCCCGCCACTGCTTGAACCAAGCAAATGATCACAAGATACAGGAGTATGGAGACCTGTTGGATCAATGTGCTCGTGCCTTTGGACATCGTACCCATAACTATAAAACTGAGACATATAATCGCTAGCGGACCGAAAAGAGGTTTAATTTTGGCTATCGCCTTCGGGATGATCGATCCCAAGATAGTGCCCGCCACAACGGGAGCAACGACCATGCGCAAAAGATCCAGGAAAATGGCATTAGCATCCAGGTTCGCAATCCCTCCGGCCAGCCATAGAATCAGGAACGGTTGTATGAAAGGCGCCAGAATGGTGTTAATCGCTGTAGCCGAAACGGATAAGGCCAAATCGCCCTTGCTGATCAGAGTTAGCGCATTTGAGCCGCCCCCTGTTGGCGTCGTGCCCAAGACAATCATTCCTATGGCTAAAGCCTGGCCCGTAGCACCGGGAATTAGTTGGATAAGCACCAAAGAAAGCAAAAAGGCAACAAGGGGCATACAGGCCCATCGCATCAATACAGCGATACCCACGACTTTCGGTTTTTGGAGCATGCGAAGCCATTCTTGCAGATTGATGGCTAGGCCCATAGTAAACATAATAATCATAAGAAGATACGGTCCTACGGTAGGCACCACGCTCTTTTCGACAGAAGGATAGTATAAATAACCAAAAACAATTCCCAAAGTGAGCAAAAGCGAAGGCTCGGATGAGATAAAATTACCTAATCTCATTCTGAAGGAGAGCGTTCCAGGCGGTTTGGTCGTTCCAATGTAAGCGTAATAGCGAAGCAATAATCCTATGATCCATAACCCGATTGTGGCCACGGTCACTAAGGGCATTGCACTAAATGACATGCCGACAAAATTAGAGACCCAAAAGGGAAGGAGAAAACCTATAACAAAGCAGGCGCTGGACAAATATTTCATTTGCTTGGGTTCCATAGCCTATACTCCTGTTCTTGATTTAAACCGATTCGCGCTCAATGAAGTAACATGCTTTTGGTACGGCGCGCACCTGCGTGTGCGCCCAGGGAACGGGCAGACCACAGGTCTGCCCCTACAGACGCCGGTATCTTACAATTGGAAATCGAATTCGTGTCATCTGTTAGAAAGCGCATTGGTATTAAACCTGTCGCCTTGGTTCTTTGAATCACTTTTGTCTAAGGAAGGGTATCAATATCAAAGCCGATGATTCATTCACAAAGAATGTCGAAGTTACCCTAGGCATCCCGCATTTGATTTAGAGGACACGTCCCGAATCTTATTCGATGCCTGCCAGCCGTTTTGCACATGCCTTTTTATAATCAGTGTCCGATTCTCTCAAGAGCGTAAGACGGTGGGCTGCTGGAGAACCTCCACCATGAATGTCAGAGATCGTATCAGCGCTTTCCATAACCATTTTTTCGACAAGTCGCAGCATTTTAACCCGCTTTTCCACAGGAATTGCCGTTGCTCCTTTGAGGTATTTCTTCAATAGCTCACCGATGTGAGGGTTCTCAAAATCTCTTTCAGAAGGCAAATCAGCAACAAACCCACCACTTAGGTCAATAAGGAGCCGCATCACTTCGCTCATTTCTCTGCCTTCGTGGATTTTAGAGGCATTAGCCAGAACCGGATCTATAAAGAACGTTCCCGACGGTTCTTCTTTGCCTTCATAAGAAGCGGCCAAGCTACAGCCATACAGTGTTTCCGCCGTGTGGATCATATCGACAACTTTCTCCTTGAGATGTCCAACCTTAGCTGTTCCGTTGTATTCCATCATAAGGAGAGCGGCTCCGGTCATGGCATCAATCTTACCTGACTTACAGCCGCCGTGGGATTGACGATGAAACGCCGAGAATCGGCTCACCATCTCTACAGCGAATTCCGCTTCCCTGCACATGAAGACGCGTTCCCAGGGGACGAACACCTCATCAAAGATGACGGTCGGGCAGTACTTGCTATAACGAATGTTCCCGCAGTCGACCCCCTCGATTTCACGCGTATCCATAGAGTTTCTTCCCACGACGTGAATGAGGCCCTTGGTATCCGCGGGGATGGCAAACGCAAGGGCGTAATCCTCATCACCCTTCTGCATCGCCCTGGTGGGAAGCACAATAATTTCATGAGCGCTCAAGGACCCTGTCTGATGGACTTTTGCTCCTTTTACTATGATTCCTTCTTTTGTTTGGTCCACAAGACGGAGGTACATGTCCTTGTCCTCCTGCTCATGAGGACTCAGGCTGCGGTCCCCCTTCACGTCAGTCACGCTTGCATTCCCGGTAAGATCGTTCAACTGCATATACTTGAGAAATTCAATGAAACGATCGTAATAGCGAGTGCCATACTTCTTATCTATGTCGTAAGTGACGATGGAAAGCGTGCAGAGACAATCGAGCCCGGTACACCTCTGATGACATGTTCCTACATGTCCTCCAAGTATCCGATTTATTTTAACTCTTTTCACCAGGTCTTCGATAGAGTGAGGCACGACTGTAAATCTGTTGATCCGTTCTCCTGTGAGCGGAGAAATGGCCGTAAAGAGTTCCCGATATTTTTCTTCATTGGCCAATTCATAAGTAGCGCCAGTGGCATTAATACCTGCCCGGATTCGTGGATTATTTAGCGGGTCCTCTATCTTCTCCCCGAACATGTAGGCTATCGGTCTCAACTTTTTCAAACTATCTATATATTGTTCAAAGGTCTTCAACTGCATGCCTCCTCGACACTAACGTCAATTGCAAATCCTCTGCGAAAAGCTGCGATGTTCAACATCTTTGCCTTGGGCGGAACTGAAAATTCTATCGCCTTTTCCATGGAATCTATTGAGACAACCGGCCTTCTCTTCAGCAGTGCCCCCAAAAGAATGAGATTAGCTACAATTGGATTATTCATTTCATTCTCGGCAATGCTAGTCGCAGGAATCCGAAGAATTTCGTAATTTCCTCGCTTCGGGCCTGTCGCCATGTCCGAGTCAACGATGACTAGACCTCCAGGTTTCACCTTATCAATATCGCGAGGCAGCGCCTCTTCAGCCAAGGCGATTAGGATGTCCGCTTTTCTGACCTGAGGATCTGTAATCGGCTCCCCGGAAACGATTACTTCGGTTCTAGCCGCGCCACCCCTTAGCTCTGAACTATAAGATTGGGTTTGAACCGCCTTTTTTTGATCGTAAACTGTAGCGGCAGTTCCAAGGAGTATCCCGGACAGAACCACACCTTGACCGCCTACGCCGCCTACTATGATTTCCGTCCGATTCATTGACGTTTCTCCATTGCTCTAGCCTTCATTGTTCGTATCTCTTCAACCATCTCAGGCTTCTCAATATCTACAAGCTCTCCCACAACAATTCGTTCTTTCAACTCCTCTTCAGTCAGCCCGGATGTCTTTTCAATTCGGATGGACCTTTTCCGATAGTCCTCCATCATTTGAACCGAACCGTTCATGCCCGATTTGCGGCCGAACTGCACGGGGCATTGAGAATAGACTTCAATAAACCCGAAGCCCTTTTTCCGGATGGCTTTCTTAATCGAGTTCGTCAACTCTCTGGGATGCACCGTAGTCCAACGGGCGACAAAAGAGGCTCCTGCAGCGATGACCAGGCGTGAGATATCAAAAGAATTTTCAAAGCTGCCATACGGCGTTGTGGTGGTTCTGACCCCCGCGGGTGTGGTTGGTCCGGCTTGGCCTCCAGTCATACCGTATATTCTGTTGTTAACGCAGATAACCGTCATGTCCACATTTCGCCTTGCATTGTGGATGAGATGGTTGCCGCCGATGGCCACGAGATCTCCGTCTCCGCTAACAACCATCACGTTTTTATCCGGCAGGCCCATCTTTATGCCCAAAGCAAAAGCAATGGGTCGTCCATGAATGGAATGAAGGACGTCCGCATTAAAAAATGGGCTCGGTATCCAGGCCGCACAGCCTATTCCTGAAACAAAAACAAAGTCGTCCATGTCCAATCCAAGTTGGTCGATGGCACGTAAGATACTCTGGACGACTATACCGTTGCCGCATCCCGGACAATTGGTGCTGGAGGTGACCGACGGCCGAACAAATTTACGAAGGGGGTGGGCGATCTCCTTCATTGGGCGACCTCCTTGATCTTGCTCAGGATGTCTTCCGGGTCTTGTATTTTTCCGACCAGTTTTGGAGGCAGAAAGGAAACATCAGTGAACCGAGCAGCAGCGGCTTTGATGTACGGATACATTTGCCCGAGATTGTTTTCCAGTACTATTACGTGTTTTGCTACCTTAGCCATTTTCTCTATCTCATTATCCGGAAAAGGCCATACTGTGACCAGACGAAGAGTCCCGGCGGATATGCCGGCTTCCCTTGCCAGAGAAGCTGCAGCGGCGCCGGCACGAGCAACAGGCCCGTATGAAACTAAAACGACATCTCCTCTTTCGTAATTGCTATCCACAATCGTAATCTCTTCTTTGTGCTTGAGGATCTTATTACTAAGTCGCCGCACGAACAGATCGAGAGAAGAGTAGTCGATGAGGTTTCGTTTGCCCGCTTCGTCATGACAGGAACTGGTCACGTGCGCCTTAAAGCCTTTCCCGAAAATGGGCATGGGGGCAATGTCCTCATCAAGAAAGCCTTTGATGGCCTGCGGGTCTGTGCCCTCCGGCGGTGTCTTTCGATACAGTCTTTCAATCTTTTGAGGCTCCGGTATCAAAACTTCTTCCCGCATATGCCCCAGAAAGGCATCTGAAAGGATGAAAACCGGAGTCCTATACTTTTCGGCATAGTTAAACGCAGTTATCGTATAATTGAACATCTCCTGAGGAGAGGAAGGACAAAGGGCGATGATCTCATAATCACCGTGCGAGCCGTGCTTTGCCTGCACCATATCACCCTGCATCCCTACAGTGGGCATACCGGTAGTAGGCGCCCCGCGTTGAACATTCACGATAACACAAGGTGTCTCAACGCCCACGGCAAAACCGATATTTTCCAGCATGAGGCTAATACCGGGCCCGGAAGTGACAGTCATCACTTTTTTCCCTGTCCAAGAGGCCCCGATTATAGCCGCAATCGAGCTTATCTCGTCTTCCATCTGAAGGAAAACTCCACCAACCTCAGGGAGCTTCAGGGCTAGCCTATTGGCGATCTCGGTAGCGGGTGTTATGGGATAACCGGCCGCGAATTCGCAGCCCGCGGCCAGCGCACCTTCTGCACACGCTTCGTTTCCCATGATAAAGTGTCGTCGGGTTTGTATTTTTTCTGCGCTCATTTTTCAGATCTTTTCCGGTTTTTTTGCAACAACAATGGCTAGATCCGGACAAGAAATCATACAATTCTCACATGAAGTGCACGATTCCGAATCGGCTATATCCGGAGGACGATAGCCCTTGCGATTCAATTCGGATGAAGGCTTGAAAAGCTCTTGACGGCAAACGCTGAGGCATATACCGCACCCTTCAACGCCCTTGCATAATTCCTTATAGATTCGCACCTTCTCGGTTCCAGTTTGCGTCATCATATAATCTTCCCGTCTATCCCTAACCTAAATACTGATTCGACGTATCGTCGTCTCAGCGATTATGCTTAACCAGAGCGCCAATCCGAAGCCTCTTCTGGTTATTGACCGACTATAAATTTCTTCACCTGATCGCGTGCCTCAACATAGGCATCGGTCCAGTACTTGGCGCAGTCCTCGGAGCCCATGTACATTATCGGAGCGCCGTACTTCGCCATAGCCGAAACGAAACGAGGATCGCTCTGGGCCTTATGGAACGCGTCCTGAAGAATTTTGACCACTTTGGGATCCATGCCCTTCGGTCCGAAGATCACCATGGGAGTATTGTGAATAACCTTGTATCCAAGTTCCTTTACAGTAGGGACGTCAGGAAATATTTCCGGCCTCTCTTCTCCAAATGTGGCCAAAAGTCTAAGCTTTCCTGCTTCAACAAGTGGGACCCAGCCGCCACTGGTGGCAATCATGTCCACGTGTCCTCCCAGCAAAGCGGCAGATGATTCCTGGTCTCCTTTCGATGGAATATGCTGAAGCTGGATGCCACCTGCGGCGTGTGCTGTTTCTTCCCATGCGATATGACCACCGCTACCGACACCGGATGCCATGTAAGTCAGCTTACCCGGATTCCCCCGAGCATGCTCGATGAGGTCATTCAGGCTTTTGAAAGGGGAATCCGCTCGGACCAGAATTCCATACAGGAGCCCTCCGACCATAGCGATTGGCGTTAAATCCTTGACCGTATCAAAAGGCAATTTATTAATGAAAGAACTGCGGTGAAGGCTGTTCGTCGCCTCCACTAGCGTGTACCCATCGGGTTTTTTCCCGAGGATGCTGCCCACTCCTATCGCGCTTCCCCCACCAGGCCGATTCTCCACGATTACCGGCTGTCCGAGGGCCTCCTTGGTAGCCTCACACAAAGCTCTAAAGGCAACATCAGTAGCACCTCCCGCACCCCACGGTATAACGAGGGTAATTGGACCTTTGGGGAAGTCAGCGGACCAAGCAACCGCAGGGACAATTAGCAGGCCTGCGACTAGAATGACCAAGGCTAATCCAGTCTTGGAATCAACTCTCATCCCTGCTTCCCTCCTTTGACCATCGTTCTAATTGGCGCTTCTTTACTCAACTCCGGCTCTCATTCCATTCGTACAAGAATTTGTGGTGATTTTCGCGTCTATGCATGCTCTCTCTAGGACGGTTTTTCCACCTTTGATATTCCCGTCCGCGGCATACCGTTTAATTGCTCCAGGTAGTTGTTTTTGGAAAAAAGTAGATGATCGGTCACAAGTCTTTCGAATGCTTCACCATCCCTACTCTCCAGAGCTGCGATCATGCCATTGTGCTCAAGAATCGATTGCTCTATCCGATTCGGCAAGGACCAGGAATTAAATTTCACCATATGAACTTTCATACTGAGATAATCCACCATCTCGTTCAGATAGTTATTGCCGGAAGCCCGGAACAAAGCTCGGTGAAATTCATTGTCCTTCTCTATCATCTGGTCTGTCCTGTCAGTCATGTGCCTTTCCAATTCCTTACACAGTCTTTTCAACCGCTGGACCTCTATTCGCGTGACATTCTCGGCCACAAGTCTCGCAGCGACAGCCTCGAGTTTCATCCTGAGGAAAAAGATTTGTTCCACCTCCTCTGCCGTAAGATCCACCACAATGGCACCTCGGTAAGGAGTGATCTTGACTAGACCTTTTCCCTCCAGCATTTTAAGTACTTCTCTTATTACCGTACGGCTCACATCAAAATGTGCCAGCAAGTCTCGCTCAACAAGGCGTTCCCGAGGCTTAAAATAGCCTGAGAGAATTGCATTTTCTAATTTCCTAAGCACCAGCGCTGAACTCACGCTGGTTGCCGAGACCTCAACCCTATTAGTATTTGTTCCCATCGTTATCAATTGCCCTCCGCTTGATCAACTTACGACAAAATTCGCTGTAGCTTATTGCGCCAACTCGACAAACACCCTGTCACCTTCGCTGGGCGGCGCGGGAGCGAACAATGTCGCCACTTGCATGCCCTCAGGTCCCAGGACTTTAGTTCCGTGAATCACTCCCCGCGGATTTATGTGGACCTCCCCTTGTTTGACTTCAGTCCATTTCCCATTGATGTACATTGTGGCAGAGCCTTTGTGCGCGATCACAATCTCTTCTGCTGACGTATGATAGTGAGGCGGAAGAGTTGGGTTTGTTATCAGCGCTGCCAGACTGCGAGGTGACTGATATACGGCATCGACCCGCAGTTGTTTGCCGGGCTCCACAGGATGAGTGTCAAAGAATGAGGTAAGGCTAAAAAGCAAGGTCTTATCATACTTGGTATCGATTAAAGACTTGTCACCAATTGCAGTGCCGGGCGCAGCGTCTTTAAGTGACATTACGTCACTCTCTCGAGTCTTTGGCGGAGCGGTGAACGAAAGCACCAGTAATTCATCACCCTTGGCGACCTTGGTTGCTTGAATCACACCGCGCGGAACCACATAGACATCTCCGGGTTGGATCTTCTTCCATTCACCGTTAATGTACTGTTCCGCTTTACCTCTAAATACATAAACAGCCTCGTCCGTAGCGGAACGGTAATACAACCCACTATCCTGGCCTTTGTTGCTCACACCGGTAATTCGACAACGCGGAGATTCGAATATCAAGTCACTCCGCAGAAGGCTTCCCGCAGCCGCTGAGTGATCGGCAAACCATTTATCCAGACTGACGACCATACCGTCAAACTTGGTGTCGAGCAACGAGCGATCGACGCACGCATCGCCGTATTTGGCCAAAGCCTTTGTCTCTTTGCCGGCGGCAGCGAACGCCTCCGTATTTAGAGCGCCTAAGGCGACTGCGCCACCAATTACGCCCACAGATTTAATGAAGTCACGTCGTGTCGGCGCCATCAGTTTTGCGCATAATCCGCCTCCTTTCTTCGAAGCACACATTCTTCTCAAGGTCCCTGCTCATGTTAAAAGCCAACGCCAGACTCCGCCAGGAGTATCCGAGGTCGCCCTGGCACACATCCCGGGTTCGGGTGGCCCCATGGGCGGCCACCCCGGGTTGTTCGAGCCAACACTTTTTACTTCAAATCTTCCTTGAAAATCCGGTCGCTGCCTCCTGCTTGCGGAGGCGCAAATACGGCAAATATCTTAAACTCGTTACCTGCCGGACGAATACCGTGGACCTGGCCACGCGTGCAGAAGTGAATTTCTCCCGGATTTATTTTTCCCCATTCCCCATTGATATACATTTCGCCCGCGCCTTTATAGCAGTAGATGATTTCGTCTGCGGACCCGTGATAATGAACCCCAAGTGCAGGCGACTGAGCGATCATCAATTGGCCGCGCATGGTCCCCATTACCGGATCGCTGCGCATGGTTTTTCCCTGCTTCGGGCGGATTCTTGGCATACCAATCATCCATATTGAAAAGGGCGCCTTTCTTGAACTGGGTGTCCAGCAGTGACCAGTCCCCTACAACAGCGCCGGGCTTGGCGGTAGTTATATCGCTGTTGAGGAATACCCGATCATTGCCGCCGGGTGGAGGCGCGGTGAAAATGGAAAGCGCATAAAAAGGCTCGTTACCCACAAGCCGTGTACCATGAATCACGCCCTTAGGATTGTAGTGGATGTCACCTGCTTTCATCACAACCCACTTGCCGTCAATATACTGTTCACATTGGCCCTTGACCGCCACCACGATTTCATCGGCAGCCCTGTGGTAATGAAGATCGATGAGCCCCCCTTTGTTGGTGGCCGCCAACACTATGACCCGCGGAGTCTGAAATACCGGGTCCATCCTGATCATTTTCCCTGCTTCCACAGGATGCTCGGCGAACCACTTCTCTAAGATTCACGTTAAAGGGCATCGGGTATTTGGTATCAACGGAACGAGCATCGCCGACCACTTTGTCCTCGGCAGCAAAAGCCAGAGCCGCAATGCTCACCACGAATAACCCTGCGAGAAGGAAGATTAAGAAGCGTTTCACGGGCGTCTCCCCCTTTCGGTGAATTTGGTATTTTATTTGGTATACCATTTGGTGGATCACTGTCAAATATTTTTATCTCATTTTTCTAATCCTTCAGTTACAGGCGGTCAAAGAATGTAATTGTGTGCGGAGCGCAGTCCCGCGCGGAACGCGGGACAATGACAAGTTGGGGCCTGCCATTACGACCGCGTAATCCGAGACCTGTCATTGCGAGTGGCGCGAAGCAATCTCTACTTTCATGCAGGGCCGTACCAAATCCGAGATTGCCACGTCGCTTTGCTCCTCGCAATGACAAATCCACACCTGGCATAACTGAGGGGTTAGGGGTGTCATTGCGAGCGGAGCGAAGTAATCTCGCTTTGGGGATTGCTTTCCCCCGGAACGCGGGATTTCACGCATCACAATGACAAATCCGCGCCCCCTCCTAACTTGAGGGTTACCCGTTTGTCAGGCAAAATTCCTATTCCGACAGAGTTGACACTCTGTATTGACAGTGACAAAATTCACTTATGCGAGGACCCAAAAAACCGAAATCAGCAGGCGGGAAATTGGACCAGATCCTGGGCCAGGCTCAGCGGGAACGTGAGAAGCGTGCCGCGGGCTATCGTGACCGCGCTCTCAAGATCTACCCGCCGATCTGTGGTCGATGCGGACGTGAATTCTCCGGCGTAAGACTTCGCGAGCTGACCGTTCACCACAAAGACCATAACCACGACAATAATCCGCCGGACGGTAGCAATTGGGAGCTACTGTGTATCTACTGCCACGACATGGAACACCAGCGCTACGTTGATGAAGAGAATTATGGGGACGAGAGCAATGCAGATGAGCGAGATTCTTCGTCCTCTTACCGGCCGTTCGCCAATCTTCAGGAGCTATTGAAGGACAAGAAATAGACCCACATTCACCAGGCCGCACTATTGATCTTTCTTGCATAAAGTAATTTTTTTTCGGACTGACCCGAACTTGAATCAAGGAACGCCAAGTACCTTAGAAAAACCAAAGAACTGGTTGACAATCATCCTGCGGCTGCCTAAACTGCGTTATTACCTTCAGAGCGTCCGGACAATCATCATTAACTGTATCAAATTGCTTATCCTCACCGGATGAGGAGTCTCGAGAGCGCCCTTTCTCAACGACCCGGCGGAGCAGCCATGAAATGCCGGAAATGCCGATTCCGGAACTCAGCGGGCATGAATTTTTGCGCGGAATCCGGTGCGGATGCATGGGTGACTGAGGCTAGGGAAGACTTGGATCTGTTGCCCTGACAGGAATGACCATAGCGAGCAAATCGGTTAGCGCGGCGAGAGCCCGGTATGGCTGTTAACGGTACCGCAGTGGAGTACGATGAGCGTGAAATGAGGAAATTTTAGGGGGATAAGAATGACCGTCAAGATCCATGTAATTCATCTTGGTTTGGACCAATGCTACATTGTCCGGGACAACGGAACCATTATGATTGACGGAGGCAGTCCGGGAAAGATCAACAAATTCAAAAGGGCTTTGCACGAGATCTCGATGGCTCCGGAAGACATTCAACTCATCGCCATTACCCACGGTCACTGGGATCACATAGGATGCGCATCCGATATAAAAGAGCTTACCAGGGCAAAGATCGCGATGCACCGGCTTGACAAGGAGCGCTTGGAGAAACCGCTGAAAGTTATGCCCCCAGGGGTTAATGCTTGGGGAGTGTTGCTTGAGAAAGCAACAAGCCTCGTTCTTCCCTTCATTCATATTCCCAGAGCTACCGTCGATCTTGTTATCGGCGACGAGGGATTATCCCTGTCCGAATATGGTATTCCCGGGAGAGTGATCCACACACCGGGTCATTCTCCTGGATCGGTAAGCATCTTGTTGGACAGTGGGGAAGCCTTTGTGGGCGATATGGCTATGAGCAAATTCCCGCTACGCCACGGCGCTAACATGCCTGTCTTCGCCGAGGATTTTGCCCAACTGAAAGAGAGCTGGCGAATGCTGCTGAATCAGGGAGCAAGAACCATATATCCTGCCCATGGGAAGCCCTTTTCATCAGACATCATCCGGAAAGTGCTTTCATGAAATGGGGAACCAAGCGTGTGACTGAAATTGATTTCCGGAAGCCCTGCACAAACAACGGAGGATACCGACCATGTCGCAACTTTTTTCACCTATGAAAATAGGACGTCTCGAACTACCGAACCGTTTTGTCCGCTCCGCTACATTCGAAGGCATGGCGAGAGAAAACGGACAAGTGACTGACGACCTGATCAAACTGTACCGCAATCTTGCAAAAGGAAGAATAGGTCTCATTATTACCGGTCACCTCTATGTTAATCAGGTGGGCAAAGCCTCTGCTAATAAGATCGGAATTCACTCGAATGAGATGATACCGGGCCTGAAAAGGCTTGTGCAAGAGGTTCATGAGCACGATGGCAAGATAGTCTTCCAACTTTCACATGCAGGGAGACAGACAACGAAAAAGGTCACCGGCCACCGCCCTATAGGCCCTTCCGGCAAGGGCCGTGACCCCATCTTCTTTGTGAAACCCAGAGAAATCGAACGAGGAGGACATGCAGGAAACTATTCAATCCTTCGGTAGAGCGGCTAAACGGGCAGTGGAAGCAGGAGCGGATGGAATTCAGCTCCACGGGGCTCACGGTTATCTGATCAATCAATTCCTCTCGCCTTTCTACAACTCACGGAGCGATGCCTGGGGCGGACGGAGGAAGGCCGTTTCCGGTTCTTGGAGCAAGTGTTCAGTGAAATAAAAGAGAGCGATACCAAATGAGACGCCAATTATGATCAAGCTAAACACGCACGATCATACGCCTGGTGAGGGAGTGACACCTGAGTTGGCAGCTCATTATGCTCGCAGGCTTGCCGAAATGGGCATTGACGCTGTTGAGATCAGCAGTGGCTCGACGTTCTATTCCTTTATGGACATGTGCCGCGGCCGGGTCCCAGTGCAAGAATTGGTCGACGCAATGCCGTTATGGAAGAAACCGATCGCCAAGATCAAATTGAGTAGGATGGCTGGGAAATACGACCTCGTAGAAGGATATCATCTTGAAGCCGCCAAGGTCGTCAAGCCCGTGCTTGGGGACATTCCTTTGTTACTTGTTGGCGGCATGCGAAGAGTCAAACATATGGAGGAGATTCTCGAAAAGGGATACGCGGATTTCATCTCCATGAGTCGGCCCTTTGTCCGGGAACCCTTTCTTGTGAAGAGAATTCAAGCGGGGAAAACCGATCGTGCGTCGTGCGTTTCCTGTAACAAGTGCCTCGCGGCCATTGCCAACAGGATGCCCCTGCGCTGTTACAACAAACCGGAGTAGAGTGTTCTTTGTCATTTATCCTGAAACACCGGAATGCGTTTTTCAAAGAAGGCGCTTACCCCTTCCTTGAGGTCATGACTTTGGTCAACCCTAATCCGGAGAGTCTGTATTTCCTCAAAATCATCCGGATTCATCGCCGGTCCCGAGGTCAATTTCCTCAGTTGAGCTTTGAGGAGTCTAACAACCATCGGTGCCCGACTGGCCACGTCTCGTGCCATTTGCAATGTGGTTTGCTCTAGTTGGTCCGGTTCAACAAGTCGGTTTAATAGACCTAGCCGGTGAGCATCCCGTGCCGAAAGCGGCTGCGCGGTGAAAAGCATTTCTTTAATTATGTGAAGCGGCAACACACCCAGAAAGTGGGTCAAACCGGCCGCATTGTAGGATAAGCCGACTTTTGCCGGTGTAATAGCGAACGAGGCCGAAGGAGTCCCCACCAGAAGATCGCAAGTCATGGCTAGATCGCAAGCGCCACCCCAAACACTCCCCTCGATCATCCCAATAACTGGAACCGAACACTTCCGGATTCGATGCAAGAGTTGCTCGAAAGGTCTGTTCCAAGGGAGCGGATCCTCACCTTCAAAAGAGAGTTCCTTCATGTTGTGGCCCGAGGACCAGACTTTGGCACCGGGATTAGCTCTCAGGATTATGACACGAACTGCGGCTGATTCAAATTCGTCAAACGCTTTCAAAAGCCCCCTGACCAATTCAGTGCTGAGGCAGTTGACCATGCTAGGGTTGTTCATTGTGACAATCGCTATTTGATCCGCTATCTCAGTCTGTGTCAAATTGTCACATTCCGGCGCAATGTGTGTCTCTTCCATACGTTTAGTCCCATCCTTGTTTGATGTCACCGGCTGACATCCCGGTGTTACCGTGCCAGAACTCCGAAGCACCCCTTTCCAAGTCTCGCTTCTTAACGATGCGTCTTTGGATAGCGGCCATAGCTTCGAGTCATCAAATCATCAATAACAAACGGATTTCTCGATATTTCAGATCCCTCGTACCAGGATCTACGTTACCACATCTGTAAGGGCCTTGGCCACGATTCATAGAATTCTTCAACGTCGGATTTAATGAATCTTTTTCCCAAACCCTGTCGCATACTGTAGCATCAAGGTTCTTGACACGCTAACCGGTGATATCACAAGAAGTTCAATCGAAGCACCCCAGAAAAATTCCAGCCGGTCTTGAGATCTAAGGACAGGATGGCAATGACGCGTCACAGATGGGGTAGAAGAAAAACCCGGCGTGAACCCCGAGACTACCGCAAGCATAGGAACCGCGTTGGTGGAAACACAGCGAACGATGCGGTTCGCTTCGCTCACCAGCATCCTACATTGGGGAATTCCTTATCAGGCCCTTCGCAATCCCAAGTCCCGTAGGATGCGGTGACCAACGGAACCACATCTGTCGAGTTCGAAATGTTGACAACAGACCAAGCGCAGCGTTGCACGATTCATTATTTCTAGGTACGCAACCGCGCCAACATCTCAAACTTGACCCCGATAATGAAGCACTCTCCCGTCATCGGATACCGCGAACATACAGCCGCGTTCGTCCGGTTCCAGCAACCAGTCGGGCAAATCATTGTCGTTTCGTTCCTCTGGATTCATATGATGAACACAGGTAGGGTTCTTACATTGCCATAGAAAGCAAAAAGATTTCAGGGTGCGCTCCACGGCGGAATGACATGTTTTACAGACAACGCCTTTGAATATTGTTGGCATTCCAGTTACTCCGCTTAGTTCATATCATCTTCTGTCGGAAAAGCCATCGAAGGTCAATGCAAATGTTTCAGTCCATTGAGAGGACTACCGGCGAGACTGACCTGATCCCACTCAGCTTGATCACGTCCTTAGTATGCCTTCCCTTCTGGAGAACATCCTGTGGGGAGGCGACATGGATTTTGAGAATGGAGACCTTCACTCAATGGAACCTTAGAGGATAATCTGTCAAAATCGTCACAAAGACAGCGATGAGACGAGAAGAGGCGGGATTTTCTTTCTTCGTTGACACAAATGCTCTATGATGAGGCTCAGTCTTAATCCTTTTTCTCGACCACAATTAGTGCCCAGGATTTGTAGCACGAAATCTGCGCGAGGTTTCGGACAGGGCAGCGCTGAGAATCATTCATTGTGGAGGTCACAAAGATGGCGCTAACCAAGTGTTATGAATGCAGTGGCAAAGTCTCCGATCTAGCCGAAACCTGTCCGCATTGTGGAGCGCCTCACCCGAGATTTGATCCCAAACTAAGCAAGGAACTGTTGAACGCCTGTCTTAACATGAATGAACAGTCTGTAAAGCATTTGCTCAGCAAAGGCGCTGATATCAATGCAAAGGCTGAAAATGGAGAGACGCCATTGACGCTAGCTTCTTTCCAAGGCCACGTCGATGTTATAAATCTCCTCCTGGCGAAAGGCGCTGATATCAACGCAAAAACTGAAGGCGGCCAGACACCATTGATGCTGGCTTCTTTGGAAGGAAAGGTGGATGTCGTAGATCTGCTCCTGGCCAAAGGCGCTGATATCAATGCAAAAACTGAAGGCGGTGAGACAGCATTGATGTTCGCTTACGTCGGAGACCACGTGGATGTCATAGATCTGCTCCTGGCCAAAGGCGCTGATATCAATGCAAAGCATAAAGACGGCGTGGCAGAATTGGTGGCGGCTTCCCGCGGAGGCCACGTGGATGTCGTAAGACTACTCCTGGCCAAAGGCGCTGATATTAATGCAAAGAATGAAAACGGCGACACAGCATTGGCTGCGGCTTCTTGCTGTGGACACGTAGATGTCGTAGAGCTGCTCCTGGCCAAAGGCGCTGATATCAATGCAAAGCATAAGGACGGCGCGACAGCGTTGATGGTGGCTTCTTTCGAAGACCAGGTGGATGTCGTAGATCTGCTCCTGACCAAAGGCGCGGATATCAATGCAAAGAATAAAGACGGCGTGACAGCATTGATGATGGCTTCTATCGAAGGCCAGGTGGATGTCGTAGATCTCCTCCTGGCGAAAGGCGCTGATATCAACGCAAAAACTGAAGGCGGCGTGACAGCATTGATGATGGCTTCTTTCGGAGGACAGGTGGATGTCGTAGATCTGCTCCTGGCCAAAGGCGCGGATATTAATGCAAAGAATGAAAACGGCGACACAGCATTGGCGGCGGCTTCTTGCTGTGGACACGTAGATGTCGTAGATCTGCTCCTGGCCAAAGGCGCTGATATCAATGCAAAGCATAAAGATGGCGGGACAGCATTGATGTGGGCTTCCTTGGGAGGCAACGTCGATGTCGTAAAGTTGCTCGTGGAAAAAGGCGCTGATATTGATGCGAAGGATAAAGACGGAAAGACAGCGTTGGTGTCGGCTTCCTCCAAAGGGCATCAGGAAGTGGTGAACCTGCTCAAAGCACATGGAGCCAAATGAACAGCCGGAATGCCAATTAAGGGGCTGGGATTATCTTTTCGTGGAAATAATTACATTCTATCTCGCTCTGATTATGCCTCGTTCTAACCGCAACTACATCCGGAAACCTAAGCACCAGTGCCGGTTCCAGTTCTAGCTGCCCAGCTCTGACCGAGCAAGATTAATGTCGCTTCCTACAGAGGGCATCAGGCTGCCGCGGATTGCTCCAAACCGCCCGACGCAAGGTAGATGATTCGGAAGAATGGTATTAGGGTGTCCCTTCTTTTTGTTAATGTCGCGAACAATAAAGCCACCTTCCCGCTTCGATCATGGAGATCGGTTAAGTTATTGAATACTCCGAGACATGATCATGATCCATCCCTGATACACTGGTGATACATACACAGTGACCATTTCTGACCATTCTTCTGCTTTTTCTATCACTGGTTCGAGACTTCACTTACGATTTTTTCTAAAGCTTGTAATAGCCATAGTATGTAACCAATTAATAGATATCCCCTCGTGAAAGCAACCGTGAAAAATGCCGCCGAGATACCTTTGCCGGGGCGAAAGCATCCTAATGATCTACTCCACCGTAAAACGATTCCGTTTCATCCTGACCTCCCTATTTAGCCCAGGCCTTACTCTACATCAACTTAAGACCTGGACCACTCTTTTGGGGTCAGACCAGTCTGGCAATGTGCGCCTTCGAAATGTCAGGCCGCATTGACTGCTCAGTTGGGCCGCATGATCATCCAAGTGAAGTCAGGAACAACTTGCCATTCCGCCGAACGTCCTCAACTGCCGGCTTCATAACTTTCAATGCTTCTTCTGCACGTAGCCTGTCTACCTTCGGCTTTGAGCCAGTTATATTTACCGCCTCAAACTCATCGTTAAGAGAGTGAATCGCCGAATCGAGGGCCCGTACCGATTGTATAAAGTTTTCATATTGAACTACTTGTTCTTTGCCCCAATATTTTCGAATCCACGCCAAGTAGACAAATTCTTTTTTCCTCAGCGTGGTGATCGACTCATTGTATTCTTTGATCAGACTTGTCAGCGACTGCTTCGTTGTCCAGTCCTTTTCAATAAACTCTACAGTGAGTTCAGCAGCAAAAATGTATTGGCTGACCTCGGTTGCAAGCTCTTCATACTGACTGGTTCTCGCATCAGCGCGGTTCAAAGCAAACTTGATTGATTCGGTCAGTCGAGAGGAGAACAACGTCAGGACTGCGATAATCAATGCAACAAGCCAAGTTGCAGTCTGCGATACCAATGATGACTTAATGGCGTCGGGCCAACTGAGATCTGCCATGGCGTCCCTGCACCTCCCATTCTTGGAATAAGGACCAGTACAAGTTACCGGGACGGCATATTTCGGGATGGGACTGAAATCTCCTGCTCAACTGTATGCCTCGGTCAGGCTCGGAATGTAGAATATACTTTGTTACTCGTTCGTCGTGTGCGTTCACTGACCTGCATCCGATCCCGGTTATTTGGGAAACCACTCGTTACAGATTCGGTCGAACTTGTCTCGGGCGAGTCGACTGCCTGTGTTGGGAATACCGTTTGGCCCCGCCACGTGGTCGGCGCAGACATGCTCCAGGTTGAACCCCTGCCAAAGACCATAGACCCCCGCTCCGCTGTCACCCCCCTTTGTATACGCATTGTAGCCGACCTGGCGATCGGTGACGTTGACAATCGGAGCCGTAGCAGACCAGAGCTGCCGGCCTCCCTTGTCGCCGGGATAGCCGGCCACGGTAATCTGGTGGTTCGAGAGGTTCGCGTCGCCGGTAGTGATGAGCCCCATCCATCCGGTCTGATTACCGAGGTCCCTATCGAGGATCAACATCCCCGTGTCGTAGTCCCGGAGCTGGCTATCTGTCCAGCCCTTGAAGGAGAACAAATGAGTGGCAAAAGCCGACCCAAAAGGTAACGTACTGTCGTTCTGGGCAGCGTTAAACTGGATGGAGGTTGCCCAGCCGCCGTTACCCTTCGAGAAGACGACATGTCCTGCAGTCAGGACGTGGTGCTTGTTGACCATCGTCCCACTGCCGATGTACTGATTCTTGTCCGGGAAAGTGATAATCACATGACCGTGGACCGAATTGGGCCAGGAAGTCGTGTTGGTGATCCGAACTCGGTTATCCGCCCGGTCCGGAGCCTCAACAAGTGATAGGAATGTCACTCTTCCCACCGCCGCCGTATCGACAAGGCGGAATCTCTTGTCCGGTTCCTCGACCAGAATGTATTCCTCGGTCGGGTCAACATAGGTGGAGGGAACAGGTCTCGGAACAGCTTCACCCTCCTGCTCCGGCCGGTGGGCTCCAGTACTCGCCCCTATGCCGTTTTTCGTGGTGACCCGGGTTTCCACTTGACCAAGGGGGCCGGGGTATTGGGTCTGGGCAGAGACAACAACGTCGTAATCATTCTTGCCGGGCATAGCGTGCTCCTTTTCGTCGTTAGATGTTAGATCGAGCGCGAGCTAATCTTCTTTGCATGGCCGCCGACCGACGATGCGGTACCGTCCGTCCGGCTCGCGATTCAAGATATACTCCTCCTCGTCTTTCTCCGGTTTGATCGACACCTCGTCGGCTTTGGCTGGTTGGTGAGAAGGGGTAGCTTCCCCCGCCTCGCTAATCGAGGTTTCGATTTCAGCTTTATCCTGGCTGTCCGGCTGATCTGCTACGGCAACGGAGTCCGTTTCACTGGCCATCGGGTCGGTTCGGTTCCTATCCATGTGAACTCCCTTCAAAGAGCGATTGCGCTGCACACTTATGGAACGTCACACCCGCAATCGAGTGCTGACGACTAAATCCTTGAGCTATACCCGTCCTCCGGTGGCAGTACTCCCTGCCACGATCGCAGTTAGCAGGGAGACTTCAATAATTCCTGGCTTCACATCCTGCGACAACACGGGCCCGCTATTAATCAACACGTCCACACGGTCAATTCCGTTCGCTTCGATCTGAACTTCTTTTGCGGGCGCACCACCGAGAGCGGACGAGCGCAACGTTTGTGTCTTCACACCTTCCAAGAAGGTGAGCCAGGCCGATTCATGGAGCTGATTTCCGTTAGCCCAAATGGGCATTCCGTCGCTTCTGATGCCTCTCATTTCTGCCTTCAAGATACTGTTTCGTAAGTTGTCCTGGCTCCGATACTTTCAAATCATCTAAGAAGAGATAATTATCCAGAAGATGCACACCATCTCCGGAATCGTAAGAGTTGGACGATGAACCTCTTACAACACTATGGCAGGGAGTTACTCACACCGTTCACCTAGGATGTTGGATCGACATATGGTTTCGGTGGACAAATGTTCGATCCAGACCAGCACGGCGAACCCGGCATGCGATCACATCACCGGGATTCATCTTTGAGGATCTGACGAGTTCTTCGGACATGAGCACGACCAAAGACTTTCCCTCCATGTGTTCCAGGAGATTCGCAAAGCCTTCCACAGCCGTGACGCTTCTTACATCTAGCTCCACTGCCACAAACCCTGGGACATCGGACACTGGCCGGCAAGAAACCGACAACTCCCTCGATATCAGACCAATTCTCGATGATCTGCACAGACATCGTGCCACCTCCGCAGATCACGAGTTCCTCGTCTCTGCACAACTGTCGGCCTTCGCCATCCTAAATAGTTTGGAATGGCACTCACAAGACCCTGATCGGTATTCTCCCCTCGCACATGCGCTGTGGCGAGGAATCCGTTTCAACACCCACATATTAGTGGTCCCCCTTACCTCTGATTTCATCACGTTGCATCTGCTGATGAAACGCTCTACGGAGCCTCAGACAGGGCTGTAAACGGTGTCCCCGGCACGAGGCTAATATCAACTCCTTTACAGGTAAAGTCTTCAACGGTCTTGCCGTGTAACGCCATTTGGGCGAGGAGTAAGACCACAGACTCGTTTCGTGACAGAGATATGGCAATACTAGAATCCGCGCGTCATTCTGAGTCCGGACGCGTTCGCGATTACAGCCACTGCCGAAAAGAGAGGCGCTGCTGACGCAGTTGGATACGGAGAGTCTTGAACAAACTGCGAAAGTCTTTCTCTTCGTACCACCTGTGAACAAATACTGGTAGTTCTTTCAGGGTCTCATTCATGCAGTGGCGTCATTCGCTGCTCGTCTAATCAGCTATGGACAGCTTCTAAGTCTTCTTCTGCGTTCCGCTCATTTTCAATGTGATCTGAGAGAAAGCTGGTGCCGGTGAAGCGACCTCTCACTATCACCAAGGCTGCTTTGCATGGCCCCGGCGTTTAGGACCACTTGCCTCGAATGCCCACTTCTCAGGAGCAATTGTTCCAGACCCGCTCCCACTTAATCCGGGTTCTAACCACCATCCTTGTTTTCGTTCAGTTCTTTGATCTTTTCCTCGCTTTCCTTGCTGTGTTAAATATCCATATCTTTTATATCCCTGCAATTCGATCAGGGCTTGGTCTCTGACATCTTTGAGAGAGTTCACTTCTCTGTGAGGTCTAGTCACATTTAACCGAGATCTGGGCCGACATGACTGGACCCGAGTTACCGATGTTCGTTAAGGCTACACAAGTATTGACACCCGCATACGACTTAGAATTGGGAACGGATGCGTCCGTGAAAGCGGTGTTGTGTGCGCTCCCCGGGTAAGGGTCTCCCGCATCGCCACGATTGCTTCCGTGCTCAAGGTCTTGATGGGCGTCAGCCTGCGCGAGCGCTACCTTCGGGTGATTCTCATCCGAATTAGATTCGATAGCTTCGTCCACGTGCCAAATCAGCAATCCGTCACCGGGCAACTTCTGGTCGTACTGCGTCCTCTGACGATTCTCGACGAGGAAGTACTCGCTCCCAGCCATGCCGTTTTTCCACAATCGGTAAACCACCTGGTTGGTCTTCACGTCGCTGATGTTCACAGTTGCGTTCGTGGTCAGGGCGCTCACAGATGCCCATCCCTGCTCGACTTTGCACCACGCCGAGGGGTGTGCAGGGATGTCTCCTCCGCCATTCCAGCTTCCTCCACCCATCAGACACCAGTTGCCGACACCCTCGCTGGAGTAGTCCGTATCATACAAGTCTGGGAAGCCGAACAGCAGATGACCGAGTTCGTGGCAACACACGCCTATTCTTGAGTCCTCGGGAACCGTCAAGTACGCATAAATGTGCGTACCGTCGGCATCGTACGCCCCACCAGATAAAACCCATTTGTGTGACCAAATGTCAGTGACCTTGCCCGTGGTTTCGGCTCCCGGGCCGGCATGGACAACGATAAACGCATCCACGTAGCCATCACCGTCGTTGTCGTACGGCTTGAAATTAATGTCCGGATTGGCCGCCATTGCAGCGTCCCTGGCCATCGTCCGCGCGTTCGGTTCGGTGGGACCCGTCCCGGACGCCTTGTTGGCATATTCCGTCAATTTCTTTGGCAGCACATAGGGTCCGACGACTTCTCCCATGATATCCACTAAGTTGTTGGTGACCTCCCGATAATACTCGCGAACACTTCCATGCGGCAGTACGCCAGTTGAGAAAAAGAGGTCCTGGAAATGTTGTTTGGTCTGTGTCATAGCCTTGTCGCTGAACTGCACCAGTACCACGACTACCCGCACCGTTCCTCGGAGTGGTGCGCGATCGGCCGCTGCTGAACGCACGGTTTTGAGTGCGGTTCCTAGGGGGAACAATTCTCCGGGATAGATCAGCCCGTCATTCAGGCCGGGGACCCTGAGATCTTTGATCTGCAGTAGCTTCGCAACTCCTTCTGTCGCTGTACTACGCAATTGCTCAAGTTCCTTTTTGATGGCTTCTCGTAACTCGGGACTGGGAGCTACCATGCAGCACCGACTGATGGAGTGCTGCAGACCTCGACGATGGATCCTGAAAAGGTCGTCCACAAAACGAGACCGCGATTCCGTTTTCATGTGCGCCTCCTTGGCAATTTGTAATACGATCTTTCAGAAGCTGTAATGTGAGCATGGATCGAAACTTCTATTTCTTCTAGAGAATAAATCCTCCTTTCTAAGAGCAAAGTCGTCCCCCAACAATCTCTTCCAGACAGAAACTTCTTCGCTCTATAATGAAGGTTGCGTAGCCGAAGGTTCCTCCACGTTTTTCCCCTTGTGTAGCAGTTTAGTATAGTATTGATATTACATGATCAGTAGAGTCGGCAAACCCACTGTTTGAAACCCGTTGGCTGAACCTTATGGGCAACCCGAATCGCATCGTGATCACTTGAGTCCTCTATCCCACCGCCGCGATTTGGTCACTCGCTCGGCGATCCATAGGCTAAAGAGATAACCACGCTTTTTCGGTTAGCAATCGGTTGATGATTAGGTTAAAAGTCGTTGCAAAACTTGGGTTTCAGAGCGTAACCATCTGGTATTACGAGATCGCAAATGTGGATTTTGAGGTTTTGCAACCGACGCTAATCATTTTTTTCCGCCCCCAGAATTTCTAGCCCCGTCAATCTTCAATTATTGCTGATGCCCGCCCCCCGTATCGCGTAGAGTGTAGAAGAGTGATAGACTGTGTTTAAGTCACTTATGATCAGGCATCTAAGATCAGTTTTCGTACAGTATATTACCTCACTGCCACCTATGTCGTCAATGGCATTATCGTCCGAGTCTGATTTTTTGGATTTTCGCGTAAGTGCGTATCTCGATTGAAAAGTGAAAAAGGACATGCTTTCTGCCTTGTTGTGTATTCGAAAAAAATCTGCGTAATTCCGTAATCCCGGGTACACCCTACGTACCGGTATATTGATTGAGCTATTGATTAAGGGGCTGGGATTATCTTTTCGTGGAAATAATTACATTCTATCTCGCTCTGATTATGCCTCGTTCTTACCGCAACTACATCCGGAAACCTAAGAACCAGCGCCGGTTCGTCACATCGTTACACGTGTACCACGACTCATAACATCCGTGTTAGTTAATTGGCGCCCCAGGACGCTAGTTTATCTTGCAATGATTCCGATATCTTCCTGCCTCACTTATCGCTATCGGTCAAATTATTGAATTCTACGAGACATGATTCGGACCCATTTGTGATACATTGGTGATACATTCACAGTGACCTTATCCGAACATTTTTCTGATAAATAAGTGATACATACCTAGTGCAGCGTAAAGAGGCGGTGGCGGAGGTGGCGGCATATATGTGGCGCAGGGGTGTTGACTGAAGTTTGGACTGCCTTCGAGCGACCTTTATGATTCCATGTGGATTGGGGGAAAGGAATGAAAAAACTTTCAACGTTATTAATGGCAGGGCTGCTGATCGTCGCTGTTAGCGGTCCCGCACCGGCATGGGAATTCTCCATGACGGGCAATTTTGAGTGGACCTACTTGATGGTTGCTCAGGGAGGACAGAATGGGTTCTTCGGCCCGTTGAACCAGGTGGGCCCCTTAGACACCCTTGCTATTGGCCCCAATGCGGCTGTTTTCAACTGGGCTGCGTTGAACACCTGGGTTGGTGCACGGTTGCTCAGTGGGACCAATTTCGGTCTTGTGAGCGGAAAGGACGCGTCCTGGCAGTACATGAGGATCGTGATGAACCCTGAAATCCGCGTTAACCCCGCGATCAGGCTCAGAGCCCAGTACTGGATAGGATCGTTCAACAACTGGAGCTTCAGCAGCGGCGCCGCCGGCACCGTGTTTGATCAGGCCGCTCTGATGTGGAACCCCTCTCCGGGGACCAATTCCGACATGGGCTCTGGGTACTATTTGAACCAACAGACCGCTTCTGCCGGCAGCAGACCGATTGCGACCGGCCAGTGGAACCTGTTCTGGGCGACTATTCAGCTCCCCTGGGGCACGTTGGTTTTCGGCAAGAGACCGGGCCCATTTGGCATGGGCTTGGGCAACGGGGAAGGCGAGCGCACATTCGCTTCGGAAAGCTTGGCCCTTATCGCGCCGTACGGGCCGCTGCGCATCGGTGCATACATGTATCCCTGGCGACAGGGCACCTTGCTGGATTGCTTCAGAAATATCAATTTTGGCGCTTCCAGTCTCAGCGCGCCCGTGGCAGCGCTTGGTCAGTTCGCCAACGCCACGATCGGCACCAGGTACCAGAAGCTTTGGGACCTGAGCGGCATCCGAGAGCAACTCCCGCATTCCGGTATGTTTGTGGTTTATTCTAACGGCCCTCTTGAGGCAGGCATCCTTGCCGAATATTATCAGAATCATCAGGGACCGGAACATGTGGGCACCAAAACAAGTACCATCGCTAGCAATACCGGTGCGTATGACCTCATGCCCACGATTGATCACTCCATTTATGACGGGATAATGTATGTGAAGTACAACAACGGCCGGTTCTTCTTCAACGCTGAGGTGGATTGGGACGACTTTCAGACTCGCTTCCAGCCGGGACGAGTTCTCCTGACCAACGGCACCGGCAACAGTCCCGTCGATTTCTTTGGATTCGGGGCCGGTAGCGTTTATCAGCCGGTGAACACAGAGGTTTGGCAGTGGGCAAGCGAGTTTGGTTTTTTGTGCGGCCCTTCCAAACTCAGCTTCCTCTATGCGTGGATGGGCGGTCCTGACAGGCGGGACGGCTTCTGGATCAGCAAAAGCAATTGGAACAACGTTGGCTTTGGTATTGTGAGCTGCAACGGCCCCTTGATGATGGAGTACAGCTACCTGCTCTCCTACACGTACGCGGGCGGCCTGAACTTCCGCGACGGCATGGGCGGTGGCGGTATGACGGACGCCACTGTTGCGGCCACGAGACTTGATTACGCGATGGCGGCCAATTTGAACTGGTACGGAACATTCTTCTGGGCATGGAGGAATTCCGGCGGTTGGCCTGTAGGTTGCTTGACCATTAACCCGGGCCTGACAACCGTTCCTAATGGTGCTGCTGTAGGGACTCTGAGTCATGGAGGCGCCAACTCCGTGGACCTCTTTGGCTATAGCAACACCGAAGGCTATCCGGCGGCGCCAGCAGTTGGTGTCCCGAACATCCCGGACAACAACCTTGGTTGGGAAGTCACCACGGGTGTGGACTGGAAACTGCTCGAAGGGTTCGTCGTGAACCTGAGGGGAGCCTACTGGCAGCCGGGCGAATGGTTCAAGTTCGCTTGCGTCGACAGGACCAAGGCTACGGCTGTCACTGCTCAGGGGAGAATCAGCCCGCTTGGCGCAGTGAACCCGGTGATGTTTTCCTTAAACGGTACGCCTCTGGCCGTAAATCCTAGCAAGAGCATTGACCCGATCTGGGCCTTCACGGGCGTCCTGAACGTAGATTTCTAAGACAGAGCCTTTAACCTGATTGACAACCCTCATCTTGCTCGCCGTGGGGAGGATTGCTCCGGCTGCGATCTTCAAGGTATCTGCCGGTCTGCCTGGAGGGATGCTGGGGCTCCCACTCTGCCTATCCAAAGAAGGGTGCTCCAGCCAAGATTATCAGAGAGCGCACGGGAACTGCCTGCAAGATCCAAGATAGAAAAAGCGTGTGCAAGCCTCAATGCTAAATTTAGAACCACTCAGAGGCGAGTTTTTCTTATCTCGGAGTGCAGCTAGGATCAGGAAACAGTTTTCCATTCTCCTGATTTGCTGAGTAACAAAAGATTGATAAATTGCTTGAGTACCTTAAGATCTGCAGCCGATAGATCCACCAACTCGAAACCAGCAACGAAGTATTTCCTTTCCTTACCTTTTTCCGAAACCCATCGGCACTTGGCAATAACCAATAGAGGGTCCGCGTTCATGAACACATCTACAGGCAACTGAAATGTTGTAACATCGCCGACCTGATATTTGATCCCTGCCACTCGGAGCCCCGTCTAGAGATATCCCTTACTATCCCGAAACTCGTTGAACCTACGTCACAAACGGGCAGATGCACGGACAGGCCCACTCTCTGAGCCCGTCGCTGTTTTAGTTGATCCGTTCTTTCTCGGTACGACGGAAATCTTCTGTAAAGGTCTTGGTGCGTAACTATCTTGGCGTGGACTAGCTCTTTGAAAAGCCTTTGAGAGTCCTTTGGGCGAAAGACCGTGTTTTGCAATCAACTCGGCCTCACTCAGGCCCGAACGGATATCTTCACGCACGGACCTTGCACTAATTCTGCGTTTCAACACTCCCCACCCCCAAAATTTTCAGCGAGCAGCCCGCCAATGACAAGGGGACTGCGCGAAGTTGCAAAAGATTGCTATAGACTGAAGTCCGACTTTTTCTCGTTCAAATTCTTCATAGGTGCACTGCAATGAGGGCACTTTTCGAGCTTCATATAGGTTATTTCCTTACAGGACGAACATTTGAACACGGGCATATAAACGGTTTTGGCCAAAGACCTGCGTTGCTCCAGCTCGGTCGGGGACATGAGTCCCTCCCAGATAAGTTTGGACATGACCTTGAGGACTTCGCTGGCGGAAAGTCCGTACTTGTACATTAGGCCGGTATCATCCATTCCAGCTCTAATGTCGGAGAGGAATTCCTTTGCCTTAATCTTGCGCTTCGACACCCGCACCCTTCTCTCTTCGAGAAACTCATAAGCATTTAAGGCGGCATTGGTTAAGCGATTGGATCGCCCCAAACTCACGAGCCGGTGCGTGCAAGTTTGGAAACGATGCCGCCAACGACTTTGCTAAAAGTCTTGACCCTTTCCGTAATAGTTATCTCAGACTGGGTCTCCAGGTCGTGGCGTGATGTGACTTCTTCAAGATTGTCCAATTCCCCAACAGGGCGTTGAATATCCGCGAAAGCCTTGATTATGATGCTGTCGTCCAGCGAGGTCCTCATGAACAGTTCCATTTCGTCTATTGCTCCGGCATCAACTATTCTTCGGAATACTTTCTGAAGCTGATCCGGTGACAAAGAATACCTTTCCATAAGTTTCCCGTCGCTCATTCCATCTCGGAGGTCTCTCACAAATGGTTTGGCTTTAATTTTCCGTTTCGGACTGGTCACAAGGTGCCTTCCACCCGAGATCTATTAAGTCAACAAACCCTTGGAGACTTTGCAGATCTTCATCAGAGATTGCGATTACCTGGAATCCTGCCACCGATTGTCCCTCGGATCCTTCACTCCCTACCCAACGGCATTCCGCCATCAGTTCGAATGGGTCCACAAGGCCGATATCATCTCCCAAAATCGCAAGAGTCTTAAGTTCACCAATGTTGGCTTCAATCCCCCTTACTGCCAGTCCCTTCTCCGTTATGTCTTTGACGGTGCCGCTCAAGCCGTCACTATTCCTGTCTGACACCGCGATTCGCAACGACGGAGACCGCCTGGAAACTTTACGCCTCTCATGCTGGACGGACGCACCATTATCCACAGGTGATGTGAGACCCTTGACGTCAGCAGATCCCAATGAGCCCTCTGTCAAAAGTGTCTGGCAAATCCTCTGCAGTGCAGAGTTCGAAAGCTGATACTTCTCCATCAACTCTGAACCTTTCATTCCTGATCGCACATCTCCAGCAATCTTTTCTGCAATCTTCCGTTTCTCTAGCAGGATAATCTCAAAAGCTTTCTTGAGTTGTTCGCCTGAAAGTCCGTATTTCAGCATCAGTTCCCAACGCGTCATGCCTGTGCGCATGTCGTGTATAATCTCCCTGCCGGAAATTACACCTTCGCTTGGCTTGACTCTTGCGCCCCGAGCTTCGTTGAAAAATGTCACGTGTTCCACCTGTTTCAAGACTCTCCGGAGGGCTTCCTCAGAGAGATTATATTTCTCCATTAGCTGGCTATCCAGCATGCCTGCCTTAAGATCTTGGACAATATCCATGGCGCTAACATGCTGAATTATCTCTGATTCACGGAGCTTTTTCAAAAGGCTCTCAAGTCCAGCCGCTGACAACTTGTACTTCTCCATAAGGGCGGAATCGGACATTCCTGCCTCTATGTCAGCAAGTATGGTTTTTGCGTCTATTTTCTTGCTCGGCTTCTTCATACCTGTCCCCGTCCAAGTGACATGAAGAGTCACTTTCGCAAATCTACAGCCACAAACTTCAGTGGTTGCTTGGCTTCTTGCGTACTTTGCTCCACTGTCCCCCTTGTATCACTTCATAGCCTCATCAGGGTTTTTGGGACAATGGTTTGCATTCTCAGTGCCATCGCGTTCGGTTGGTTGGAAAATGATTGGAAGGAATAACAATATCGAGCATTAAGAACCTGCGGGAATTACTTGCTGGAATCGGGAAATGCTAGCAGTAACGAGTCAAAATGACTCACAAACACGCTCTTAATTTGACATATCTGAGCAAATTATTAAGTATCAATATCTTATAAGTGAGCCTACCAGGCTCGCTGTTTTATAAAAGGTGTGGCTTTAATTTTTCGTTTCGGAGTGGTCATAAGAATCTTAACCTTTAATTACACTTATTAAGGTCTGGCTAAGTTCCTTTGGAGAGTACGGTTTGGCAACAACTCCCCTGAAACCGTATTTGGTGTAGTCGGCCATTATCGGATCATTTGAATAACCGCTCGACACAACCGCCTTTATCTCTGGATCTATTTCACGCAATCTCCCAATCGCTTCCGCACCTCCCATGCCACCCGGAACGGTCAAATCCAAGACAACTACATCAAAGGGATACGAGGAATCTCTCGCTGTCCGGTAAAGGCTGATAGCCTCGGTCCCATCTCTGGCGAGTTCAACCTCATAACCTAGATTAGACAACATTTCTCTCGCGACCTCTCTTATTGAATCCTCATCATCCATAAGGAGTATCCGGCCGCTGCCGGTAGCTATTGTTTCTTCCAAACCCAACGATTTCTGTAACTGCCTTTGAGAGGCAGGAAGATACACGTAGAAGGTAGTGCCGATTCCTGCCTCTGATTCTGCCGTGATCCAGCCGTCATGATTCTGCATTATCGAATAAGCGGTCGCCAACCCCAAGCCGCTTCCTTGTTGCTTAGTGGTGAAATACGGATCAAATATTCTGGGTAAGATGTTCTTGGGTATGCCAACTCCCTTATCATGGACTACTATCTTCACATAATCTCCGCCCATTAAGGGCAGACCTTGCTGAGCGTTCACCAAAACATTTTCCGCATGAACATGAATGACTCCTCCCTGAGGCATGGCATGAACTGAATTGATGATAAGGTTGTTGAACACTTGACCGATCTGCCCTTCATCGACGTCAACCGTGAAGAGGTCATTGTGAAAGGAAAGCTCGCAACGAACGTTGGACCCCCTCACCGCGAAATTGCAGGAATTCTCTATTAATTGTGATATGTGGGCTGTCCTCTTTATCGGAGCCCCACCCTTGGAAAAAGTGAGCAACTGCTGCGTTAATCCCCGTGCCTGGATGCATGCCTTTTCTGCTTCGACGAGTCTATCATTGACCTTGTCCGGAGATTGGCAGTGCATCCGAGCGAGAGAAATATTGCCCAGAACAGCAGTTAAGATATTGTTGAAATCGTGAGCGATGCCTCCTGCCAAGACGCCTAAAGATTCAAGTTTTTGGACCTTGACAAGTTCCTCTTCCATTTTCCGCTTGGTGGTTATGTCGCCGAGGAAATTCAGCGTGGCGGCTCTCCCCTCCCAAACGATGGAAACCACGTTGATCTGTACCCACCTTATATTTCCAAACTTATCAATAACCCTGAAGGCATATACACTGGGAGGGTGCTGGCCCCTAATTCTTTGCTCGTGACGGTCGGCCACCATCGGTCGGTCATCAGGATGAATGAACTCTGAGAACGGTCTGGACGCGAGTTCCTGCTCGGAATCTGCTATCAGTTCCAAGGTCTTGGGATTAACGAATTTAATCATCCCATCTTGCGCCACAAAAATGGCCTCGCTGGCATTTTCGACCACAAGCCGGTATTTTTCTTCCGATTCCCTGAGAGCTTCTTCCGCCTTTTTGCGGTCGGTGATATCCCTGGCAGTCCCGTGAACGCCGACGGGCTTTCCTTTATCTCTTATAATCCGGGAGGTTATTTCAACCCAGAGAGGAGTGCCATCCTTGGATCGCACACGGAGTTCGTATGGATCTGTTCTTTCAACACCGTTGTGAATCTTCTTGCGGAGTTCTTCAGCAGTCACAGGAATATAGTCGGGATCAACGATGTCTCCGAAACCGAGAGTCAGAAACTCCTCTGAAGTACAGCCCAGAATTCTCCTCGCAGCTTCATTGACTGATGTGTAGTTGCCTTCGAGGTCATGGGTATAGATGATATCGGAGGAATTCTCAAAAAGCTCTCTGTAGCGTGCCTCACTCTGCCGCAGCGCCTCCTCTGCATGCTTCCGATCAGTGATGTCCAGGGCATTGGCGAGAGTGGCCGGACGACTATTATGCTCAATGTCGGTGGCAAGGACATCTACCCATCTGACCTCTCCATTCTTCGTTAAGGCCCTGAAGTGATAGTGAGAAGAGGCTTGTTTCCCTTGAAGTCTGGCGGCCACTATACCTTTGGTCATTTCCCGATCTTCCGGAGCCACTACTTCCCAGACCGATTTTCCGACTAATTCGTTCTCCGAATAGCCCAGAATCTCGGCGGTGCGCCTATTGACATATATGAACTCCCCGTCCTGATGGACATAGATGCAGGTCAAAGAATTCTCGGCTAAAATTCGGTAACGTTCTTCACTCTCTCGCAGCGCCACCTCCATACGTTTCCGCTCAGCGACTTCCTCCTTAAGTTGAGTATTGGCAGCCATGAGTTCCGATGTGCGTTCCTCGACGCGTTTTTCAAGTTCTTCCCTGTGCTGCTTGTTCTGCTTTAAAATTTGCTTGTCCGCTGTCAAATCCTCCACAAGGATAAGTATGAATCTCTCTTCCAGAACCCTTATGGATCGAAAGGTCATACGTGCCCAAATCCTGGAATCTCCAGTATCTAATGTTCCCTGGGCAACGACAGGTTTTCTTGTGGAAAATACATCTTCCAAAAGCGATTGAACCCTCCGGGCAACAGACGCTTCGGGGAAAAGACGTGCAAAGGGAAGATGTTGCATCTCCTCGTATTTGAGGCTGATCTTTCCCCACGCCTGATTAGCCACTACTATGTGAAAGGACTGGTCTATTAATAACGTAGGAATCGGCAGAGCCTGTATGACCTTCCCGAAGGTGGTTTTCCAGATCTCGCCCCTGACATCGAAGCTGCCTGTAGTAGTCAAATCTCGCGTGAACAGGTCTGTGAGCTCGATAGTTTGCGTGGGCTCGTCATCCAAAGAGGGGCCTATTGGTCGAAACTTATCTCCCATAGTTTCTCCTCGCATCAACCAACCCTGAATTATGCACCGGTCTTGTCACTTCGATGGTCTTTGGGCCGCTGGCAACTAGTAATAACACCAAGCAGATTCTCGTCTTGCTCATCTGGCGACCTCATCTTCGAAGCATGCAAGACCGACATGCATTATCAGTGCCAGCGAGTATAGACGGGCATAAAAATGATTGGAAGCAGCCGCAATATTCAGCAGTTATGGGACCGAGCGATTATTTGTTTGGAATCGAGAAGGATGCACGCGAGCGAGTAAAAATGACTGACAAACACATTCCCAATTTAAAAACCTCAACAAAGTAATAGTATTAATGCATTACAGGTGAGCCGAACAGACCCAACGCATAACCCAACCAGTTCGCTGCCACAAAAAGCCCAATTTTTTGTCTGATGTTTCAGGCGGTACCGGACGGTAGAATTGCTGCGACAAGGTTCTGCGCAGGGACTATATTTTTTGACGCTGATTGCCCTGATTAGAGCTGGATTGTGCCGGGCTCCGATAATGCCGAAGCCGGGACAGCTAACTTCAGGCGACTCCGGAAAGCACTATTGCACGCGTGAACATGAGAATTATATTCGAGACAAGTGAAGGAGGTGGAGACCGGTATTTGGGCGAATGCTACATTATGGCGCTACCTACAGCTCTAATTGCCTTAACAGGTAACCAAATATTGGAGAATTAGGAGTCGGAACTCGATCAAACAACGATACCTTACAAATTTTATATAGAAACCGACTGTCGTATCGGCGCCCGTTAAATGAGGAGGCCAAGAATGCAAGAAACTGCGATCAAACTCGACGCTCTCTCCGAGATGATGGCCCTGTCGAGTTATGGGAACACCAAGAATCTCCTTATAACTGCAATTGAGGTGAACGGACCTCTTGACAAAGAGGCCTTGAACTTGGCCGTCCAACAAGCAACGAGGAATTTTCCCCAGTTTGTCAGCCGCATCAGGGAAGTAAGAGAGGGAACCAGGCATTATCTTGTGTGGGATCACGATCCCAATATGGTCGTACCCTTGAGAACGCTGGACGTGCCCTGTACGGATCGCTCCGAATTGGTCCCCGACAACTTTATTCAGCGCATAATCCCCGCGCTTGACCGAGACTGGGACCTCTTCAACGAGCCACCGGCTGAAATTCATATCCTGAGGTTATCTGAAGATAGCCACATTATCGCACCGGTTATTCATCATGCGGTAGCGGACGCCGGAGTTGCCACAGAGTTCGGCAGAGAAGTCCTCGCTCGTTATCACGAGAACGTCACAGGGCAAAAACCCGACTGGCCTTGCCAACAGCGAGCCTTGTCCAGCAGTAAGAAAAAAATGGTTCACCCTCGGGGTTCGAATTTGAAGAATTTTCTGTCGGGGTCCCGTGAGGCCATGAAACATTTCTTTGAAAGACCTACGCTCCCTTTGGGCAGTGGGTCCGCCTCGGACCGACAAGAACATCATCTAAAGCAAGTAATGTCCGTGCAGGAGACTGAAAGCATTTTAAGACTCTGCACAGAGAAGAGAATTTCACTTGTAGACATCTCGGTGGCGGGAATCAATCTGGCAATAGACGAATGGAATGAGGCCGCGATGTGACCCCGGGAATTTTGACCACGTCTATTTCGGTCAACATGAAGGGGAGATTTCGGGGGTTTGAAAAGGCCAACAACAGCGCACTCATGGTCTTCAAGTCCGGACCGGACGAAAGAAGAGATCCGAACGCATTTGTATTGGCACACGGCTTTGAAACGAAGAAAGTATTTCAACAAGCATATGGATTTAAAGTTCTTTCAGAATGTCTCCAGGATGACTTCCGCGTTACGGATCTTCCCGTTCGCTGTGAGGCGAAGGATTGTCAATTTCTTGATGAACCGTCACCAGTTCTCAGCTACGGTAACGCTTCTCGGAACCATATGGCCTCAAGGGAATTATGAAAATCCCTCTAGTAACACCTGTCTAACGAGTACCGGTGGTCTTAGGATCAGCGAAGTTCACGGTGTGGGCTATAAGTTGCTCTCCAGCACACCGCTTCTGTTGATCGTGTATTCATTTCGCGGCAGATTGAATCTGGTGCTTCACGCTAAGGGTACTCTGTTCACAAGGAGAGAATCGAGCGAGTTCATGGACATCATGATGAAGAATATTATGAATTATGCGCATGACGTACCGGTGTCACGTGTGGCTGTCGGCTGAGGAGATAAGGTATAGGAATATTATTAGCTTGCCCCCAGTTCATGTACCGCCAGAGTTACATTCTTTAAACAAGAGGAATTTTTCACGCATCTTTTGTGATTTCTTTTCCTCATAAGATGCCCAAAATCAAATCCTGGCTTCCCGGAACGCAAGGATAGGATGAACGCTCCCGCAACTATGCGATATTATTCTCTGGCGTAATCGCATCTTACTGTTGCGAATGGCCTGTTTGTGCTCATGTGGGCGGGCAAAACCGCAAGTTTCCTTGTGCCGATTCAAAATGTACTTATCGGTTATGCGGTAAGTCCAGAAGAGGCTTACTGCGTAAATCTTCCTTTCATGTCTTTTTGTCCGCATGTCCATTTCCAGCCATATGACCATCCTTTCCGGGACAGCAATGATTCCACTTGACCAGGACCCTGCCTAGTAATATAAATTAATTTGGGAAAACCTTATTCGGACTAAAAGGACGTCTCGGACAGTGGGTCACCGGCCCAAACTTGCAAGACGCCTCATAATTTCGGATATAATTGATTCCTGTTCAATTTCTGAGAGATTGAACCAATTTGAAAAGTCAGGTGAGTCGATGCATCATGCTCTTGTGGTAGTTGCATTTGCCGTGTTGCTTTTTCAAATTTATTTCTGGACAGTTGGGTTGCGAGACTTGCTGCAGAGCTGGCTATGGGTTCCGGGTATCCGGCCTGGCAGGCAACAGAAATCCGTCGGAAGATTTTCCACTTATTTCAGTTATAGTTCCTGCACATAATGAACAGGCAACGATAGAAGAATGCCTGCGGTCCGTCTTGGAACAAGATTATCCGTGCCATGAACTTATTCTGGTCGACGACAGGTCCGAAGACCTCACCGCCTCGATAGCTTCTGACTTGGCCCGAGACAGATCCTAATTTCAAAATGATCACCATACGTGAACTGCCTGCGGGATGGACCGGCAAGTGCCATGCTCTGGATGTAGGAGTCAGACATGCTTCAGGCGAATGGCTGGCTTTTCTCGACGCGGACAGTAGCCTCGACAGGACTGCGCTTCGGCAATGTTATGAGGCCGCGTTGAAATATAAGGTGAGCATGGTAACCCTCACCCCCAAATTCATACTTAAGACTTTTTGGGAGAAAGCCCTCCAGCCGGCATTTGCGGTTGCGTCCTCTATCTTGTTTCCATTGCCTAAAGTAAACGATCCCGCCAGCCCTGTAGCCTCAGCCAACGGGATGTTTTACCTGATAAGCAGGTACGCTTACGACAAAATCGGTGGCCATAATGATGTGAAGGGCTTGGCCGTGGAAGACATCGGAATCGGAAAGCGGGTCAAGGCGTCAGGTCTGGGACTCCTTTTTGCCAACGGTCGATATTTATTGCGAACGCACATGTACACGGGATTCCGAGCGACCCTGGATGGGTGGACGAGAATACTCAGCGCCTCGATGAATTACGAAGTAGCCACAGTTGTCCGGCATCTGGTTATACACGTGCTCATGAGTCCTCTTGCCGGGTTTCTTGCTCTGTATATGTTTGTGCCCGCTGCGCAACGAACTCTTTCCCAGCCACCTGGTTCGTATTGCCTCTAATTTTTGTTATGGAATTACTGGTAGTCCCTCCCTGGTTTTGCTCCCAGTTGGGCATCCCCAAGAAATATTGCGTGCTGATGTGTCTGGGAAACTTCTTTTTGATATGGACCTTTGCGGTCATGATCAAGAAAATCTTGATGAAGGACGCTCTCCAATGGCGGGGGACGACCTACGAGAATCACCTTTACCAGCCAAAGGTGTTGGACCCTGCAACCGGTTCATGCGGGTCCGGTTCTGTCGCCGAATCCTGCAGCGTCAGGTCTTTATGAATAGGAAACGGTATCTTGAGGGGGTTCCGGGGACTCTGGGAACACTTTCACCATAAAAGGCAAACCCGCCGATACCAACACGTGCACGCGTGACTTTTTTGGCCTGCAACTATCGCGTCAGGCTTTCTTCTTCCGCCTGAGCATGCTTATGATGAGTCGTCCCCAGTATCGTGGATCGGTCATGTTGAGATTTCTCATAAGGCGCCCGGCAAACTGATTGGACGTGCTCGGAGCGATCCGTGCGAAGAGATCCGTGACGTAAGCGTCTTTGCCCACCAGGATGCGGCGCTTATTCTTCTTGACGCCGTTCACGATTGCCTGCGCGGCCAGTTCCGGCGTGCTCTTGGCCGCGTTCTCGTACCAGCAGATCGCCTCTTCGGCGCTCATCTCCGCTGTGGCCGACGTGAACCTCGGAGCGTTCCTGAAGATGCGGGTCCGTACTCCGCCACACAGCACGAGTGAGACTCCCACGTTGGTGGGTTCGAGTTCCTGGCAGAGCGTCTCGGTGAAGGCCTGGACTGCGCTCTTGGACGCCGCGTACGGCCCGTTGGTAGGTGTGGTGATCAGCCCAGCGATGCTCGAGACCGTTACTATATGCGCCTCAGGACGCTTCTTGAGGCTCGGCAAGAACGCCTTGGAGCAATTGACTGCGCCCCAGAAGTTGACCCCCATGACCCACTCGAAGTCCTGGAACGAAACGTTTTCAAGGTGATCACACAGGAGCACTCCCGCGTTGTTGATCAGGAGATCGATCTGTCCGTGATGAGCCTCGGCCTCGGAAGCGAAGGAGAAAACCGCCTCACGGTCAGCGACGTCCAACACGTGGGTCGAAACACGCCCACCGGTGTTCCCGAGCATGCTACGTGTCTGTTCGAGCCCGGACTCCGAAACGTCGGCCAGAACGAGCGAGCAGCCTTCCTCCGTCAAGCATACGGAAAGCGCTCGACCGATGCCCGAGCCCGCGCCGGTTACCACCGCCACCTTCTTGTTCAAATCCTTCACGTTGTCGTCCCCTCAGCAGAAATTTCCTATTTAGACGCATGTGCCATTTCCAGCTTGGCCCTCGGCTTTGCTGGGGTAACTAGCCAAGGTTTGACCGTGTGCTGCGGTAGCGACCGGCGGCGCCGGAAATGACCAGCCCCGAAGCCCTCATCGGTTGCAGGGCTGGACGAACGTCCAGCCAAAAAGATTTGGGAATGCCTTCCTTGGACCACGATAGCTGTCACAAGCTTTCCACGAAGCAGCATCTCACAGGAATGAGCACACAGCCCGGAATCACAACTCCCTGTGCTCCCTTCAGGGAAGTCTTCAACGACCCCGTTGAGCGGCTAACAGGAATATGCTCCCGGCTTTGCCGGGGGTCGTTTAACTGTCACAATTCTTCTCTGTTACGGGTTGCCGGTGACTTTGTTAATGCCGAAACGTGAGGCCAATCATTCGAAGATGGACAGCAGCCACGCTTTACCCCACCCAAGGCCTCCCACAATTACCTCGGGAATGCTGAATCCCCCCTCGTGCAGGATCATCATCTTGATGGTGTAGAACATTGCAACCGCTTCCATGTCAGTCCTGGTCTGGGACCAGAGGTACTTGGCCCAACCGGTTTGACCCAGCCCGTAGATGCCCACGACAACCTGTCCAATTGCAAGGACCCCGCACGCTAATTGCCCGACCCCCACTAGAAGGCCAAAAGCCCCCACACCGAGGGCAAGCACGCCGATCGAGAATAGCCCGATGGACATTATTCCCACAGCGAACGGGCCAATGGCAATTCCACCAACCGCTATTTGTCCGACAGCCAGGAATCCCCTGGCAACCCTTATTTTTCCCTGAAGATCTCGGCCGCAAGAAATGCATATCAAGGGGATATGAAACAACCCGGCCCGAGTTTTCCAATCGAAGCCGGATGAGGAATGCTTTGGGAAGGCCTCTTCAAGGGTCCCATGTGCGGATCGAGCAGCCGATTCCGGGAATGGAGCTTCCCGGGGATCATTGACCACGTGATTTGTCAAAGCGACTCCCTTCTATCCACTTGATGAGCCCCTGCTTTCCGTTCCCATTTTCAGGTGCGTCGGCCATGCCACGATTCATGAGGCCCGCTCCAGCGATAATCAACAAGGACTTTCCCGTTGTCGCTCCAGTATGCCTTACCCGAGTTTGGCCGTCAACGTCACCCGTGGGCTGTTCGTTGACATTTTTATCGTACGACTATATCAGCCGGAATTTTGCGGCGATCTTGCCAATTCCGAGGTGTTTTACCAGGACTCCGGTCCCAGATAGGTCCCCTTGACGCCGAATAAGCCCTCGGATGGTCCGCCAGAAGGCTTGACAGCCACAAAACCTCCGCCATCTTGCTGAAAAAACGCCTTTTATACTGTCTGAGCGTACCGCATCGAACGCCCTTCGTCACTCAAAACCTCGGTGACCCTCACCCGAACGCAGCTTGGTAGTATCTCGGGCCAATGAACGTGCGGACGCCTCACAAACATTCCCTCGATTTGACGTGATATTGGCATGGACACAAGAATACCTATGCATTTATGAAAATGGTCATCTCCTGCTTAGGAGCACCGCTTGGCGTAAAGCTCGTGAAAGGGCTGGGTTACCGCAAATTCGTGTTCACGATTTAAAGCACACATTTGGTCGGCGACTCAGGGCCGCAGGAGTATCATTCGAAGATAGACAGGATCTTTTTGGGCATAAGTCCGGAAGAATCACTACCCATTACTCACAAGCGGAACTGGGCAACTTAATTGTTGCGGCGAATAAGATTTGCGATACTAAGTCCCGCAAAAGTCACGCATGGAAAAATACTGATTCTTGGTCCTAAGCGCAGTGCGGCAGCTACGTGCTCAGAGAACTGACGTCTGACAGGCCAATGAAGGCCATAAGCAAATCAGTGCTTTAGCTAGAAGCCCCAACAATTTCAAACATAATCGATCCAAATCAGTACGTTTCAATCCGTTTCAGTCCACAAGAACCTGAACATTTTCTGAACACGGTTTTAAATCAAAAGCAGACAGAATGATTGGCTCCTCTAAATGTAAAAGAGTTTCTGACTTTCATTAAATGATAACCAATCATAATAGTTCTATGTAGAACACCGATTGTTCGCCCTCATGAATTTTTGTCTTGCTGGAGTGACTTGACTCGATTATCCTAAAAATGTTCTCTGCTATCGGCGTTGGCATTCATGACCTTGTTGCCTTGTCAAAGGCCGACGCATTCCATTGCAACCAATCCAGGGGGGACGGGGGTGCTTCTTACTTCCTTCAGAGCAGTGCGAAGTTTAAATTGCCGACAAGTTGATGACTTCGCTCAACATTTTGCTACGTAGCGAATTTTCTAGTAAACGGAGCGATCAGGAGAATCTACTTCGTACTGTTGAAGAACAGAAGAAGAAAAATGAAGCTGAAGTAGAGAAACTCCGCAGCCAGATAACGACGCTCACTGCCACGCAGGACGCAAAGCTCATCACGACGAATTTGGAAAAACAAACAGAAGCGATCACAGCCAAACGAGGAGAGTTGGCAGCAAAGGAAAAGGAAATAGACCAGGCGGAGCAGAAAATTAGTGAGGTCCAAGAAAAGCAGCAGCCCGTGGCATCGAAAGGTTTTATAAGAGACATACTCAGCGATGAAAATGGGATTAGTTTTCACCGCTTTCAGATGTTTGCCTGGACGATTGTGTTGACGGTGATCTTTATTACAAAAGTGTACAACGATCTGGGCATGCCGGATTTTGATGCCACCGTCTTGGGATTGATGGGCATTAGCGGCGGGACGTACATTGGCTTTAAGTTACCAGCTCAACCAGGATAACGCAGGTCTTGCAAGATTGTGATGATGATGTCTCGCGGGACGTTCTGCCAAACAATAACCTAACTCCTGAATTTCGAGCAGCGATCCGGTGACAGGGATCGAGCGGGGCTCCCTCAAACGTCAAGCCGCCTGACAGTTTCTGGCGTCGTGCAAACCCGTGGCCCGCTGCGTATGCATCACTGGGCCTCTAATGAATCACAAGGAGAGACAAATGGCGAATTCTAGCAATTCACTGGGCCGGATCAAACACATCGTTGTTCTCATGATGGAGAACCGCTCCTTCGATAGTCTGCTGGGCTGGTTATACGACCCAGACAACAACGAAGGAGTGTTCAAGCAAGAACCACCTTCAAATTTCGAGGGCCTCTATGGGAAGGATTTGTGGAATCCCGGACCCGACGGGCCAATCACAGTCGGTGAAGAGGTCGACCTGACTTATCCACGCCCGGACCCGGGCGAAACCTATGAAAACGTGTATTGCCAACTGTACAATGAAGCGAAAATTCCCGCGTTGGCTCAGGTTCCTCCCGACCCGCCACAGCCGCCGCAAATGCAGGGATTCGTGACTAATTACAGCGTGCAACCTTCCGTCACCGATCCCAAAATTATCATGAACGGCTTCCGGCCCGTATCAGTCCCCGTTCTCTCTTCCCTCGCATATTACTACGGAGTTTGTGACCATTGGTTCGCCTCGATTCCCTCCGAAACCTTATGCAACCGGTCCTTTCTATATTCGGGGACCTCCTCCGGGTACGTCAACAACGAAGGCGGGAACGGTCTATTTTTCGTGAACAGAGAAACGCCGACCATCTTCGGTTTGCTGGAAGATATAGGCATAAGCTGGAAGATCTATTGTGCCAGCTGGAAAATCACAAGCCTTGCCTTGTTGACGCAGGCCCGGGATATGTGGCGTTTCTTGGCCACGTCCCATTTCGCCCATCTCGACGAGTTTTTCAGTGACTCTCAAAAACCCAATGGCTTGCCAAGTTGTTCTTTCATCGAGCCAATTTACATGGATTCCCCCTGGGGCGCTGAGAATGACATGCATCCGGAAGCTTGGGCCTCACCCCTCGTGATCGCCGGTCCTTCAAACCTCCAGAAGGGCGAAGTGCTGCTCTGCAAGGTCTACCAAGCCATCCGCAATAGTCCCGACTGGAACAGGTACTTTGCTGATCATCATATTTGACGAGCACGGAGGATGTTACGACCACGTTCCGCCGCCAAGTGCCGTCCCGCCCGATGGCATCCTAGTCCAACCAGGTGCCAGGGGATACAGCGGCTTTGAATTTAATCGGCTGGGACTGCGCGTGCCCGCCATCATAGTTTCGCCGTTCACGCCTCAACAAGCCATTCTGAATGACTGCTTCGATCACACGTCGGTTCTGAGCACAATTGCCAACACTTTTGACCTTCCCGCAGCCCAAAGACAAAAACTTGGCCAGCGCCAAGCGAATGCTCCGGACGTCAGCAAAGCCATTACACTATCCGACCCTCGCACCGACTTTCCACCAATCCCTGAGCCCCACCCAAGTATCCTGAAGGAAGCAGAAGCGGATCTGAATTTGCTTGCCGCCAGGACGAAACCGCTTTCGAAGCTTCAGAAAACTATACTCAATGGCATAACACACGTTCTAGGCGACCCCCCAGACCTTCGGGACGTCGTTACAAGCATCAACACGGTGGCTCACGCTTGGGATTTTTTGGAGGAGAAAAAAGACGAGTTCCGAAAGTTGCTCGCCGAAAAACCAAAGATTTGAAGCGGCCGGGAGCGGCCTGGACAAATGCCTTGTTTCCCGTATGGTAAGCCATGCAAATGAGATGCAGCGGTATGACTACGGTCGTAAGGGTCTAAATCCACCTCAATAGCCGTTTCCTAAAGTCATTCACATGCAGGCGCTTCAGTTAATAATATCGAATAGATTGCCTTGAAGGCGAGCCCTGGGAGTTCTTGAGTGCACCACGATGTGGCGGGTCAAAAATTACTGACACCCAAATTCAAGAAGCCACAACGCTCCAGCGAGAGAAGAATTACTCAACTACAACATTCCCCAGCGCAGATTGTTCCCACGCTGTCTTATATTCCGGGTCATTTTTTCCCACCGTGGCATCCCCCGTGCTTGGTAATGGCCTGCCGAGTGGAGATCAGTCATCGGGGTAGTTCATCTCGCACAAATTCTAAATCCATTTTCTGAGACTCAATTCAAAGATTTCCTGCGGCCGGCCTGGGGGACATGGCTGACGACAGCCGACCTGCCCCTGTTTATGTACCACTTGTTAAGTTAGAGGTATAGTATGGTACTTTGGCTTTCCATTCCACTCCATGTATAACTATGCAATTATATTGGGGGTGTTTTTCGGTCTCAAAATGAGTTTAAAGCACAAAAAAGGCACTCAGAAAATCCTCAGTGCCTGATTTAACTTGGTGCGCCCTAAGAGATTCGAACTCCCGACCTTCTGATCCGTAGGCGGGTTGTTCACGGCTAATCAACATAAAATCAAACAGTTGTCGGCGAAGCCCGTTGCAAAAAACTCAGCACTGTCCATAACGATCCATAGCCGAATCACGCAAAAGTCCCGCACGCCCATTTTTCTCAATCGAGACGCCGCCCTACCCTGTCTCCGCCGTGAGAGCCAAGAGTCTTACTAATCTTATCAACCAGTTGCCCACGAACCTTAGTCTTTTCAATCCCTTTCAGACCACGTGAGACCCGCTTGAGCCCCCTCGTTTTCAGAAAGTGGGGACGAAGTGGGGACACCTTGCCAACCGACATCATTCCTTCCCCAGACTCCCTCCATCTTTCAGGTTTCGCTTCCGATGGACACCAATTAGACACCGATTTTCGCCTGCCTAAGACCCAATTTTGCCACGTGGAAGTTGATGGGCACCACTAACTGAGCCTTATTGTCCAGATTCCCCTGAAACATCAAGCACATTGCACGCCATCGGGACCGTTAGCCACCATGGCGACACCAAAAGAAACGAAGAAAGTGCCAAAAGGATTTTGGCCTTACTCCTTTCCGACATTCCGTCACGTAACCTGCTTTCTCTCAGCTCACCTCTCAAGTTTATGCTGTCTGTCTGCTTCTTTCGCTCCCAACCTTGGCGATGTCATTTCGGTAGTAAGTTGGGAAGCTGCACAAAATCCGGTAAAACTTCATTATAATTCGTGCTCTTGGGGTTGGACGGTTGCTTGGGTGGTGGACTCTTAGGCTGCACCGGTTTATTTCCACCGCCGCCCACCGAGATGTCCCCAACTGCGGCGTTTCCGTGTGTGCTCGGAAAAGAGTTCTTGGCAAGCAATAAATTTGGATGGAAAGACTGACCCTGTTGGTACACAAACGCCGTATTTGCAGCATTTACTGCACTAGCCTGGGCAATTCCACCTGCATGGGCCACCCAGAAAACACCGAGTAAAAATGGCAGCGCCCACTGAATCAAAACATATCTGGAATTTGAGTTGCTCATCGTCTCCCTCCATTACTCTTCATTCTGTTCGGGCAATCATTCTGGAGTTCATCCCTTCAGAGTCGCCCATCATGAATAGCCTCGTGCTATTAATGATGCCACGGAACCAGATTGGATTCACTGTGCATTAAGTCCTTCGGATGCTTCATAAACCATGAAATGTTTCTGCATCAAAGTGTTTCAAAGAAATTGTTAAAGCTCGGTGACATTGAGCTGATGCGGTTACTCGGGAGAACCGGCAGACCACTCGGTAGCGACGAGTTCATCGGTCACCTGGAGAAGACGATTGGCCGAGGGCTGAGGAGAAAAAGGCCTGGGCCAAAGAGGACAATCGAAGGCAATTAAGTATGGCGTACCCGGAACTACGTAGAGATAGTTGATTCGGCAGGTTCGGGCAGCATCGTTGTAGTAATTGATGAATTTGAGAGGATGTCGAACAAAACCTGAATCGCTAGCATCATGAGAACATGCCCACAGGAAATGTTTCGGAAATTCAAAAAGCATTTCGTGACGGCATGAACACGACCAGTTAAACCAGAGTTAATGTGCAAACCACTTTTTAGACCGCAATAGCATGTTTGTAAGCTTCTTCTTCATTATATTGATTCTCATCTGTAGGGAGACTAGCAATATAACGGGTTAGGACCTTACAACGTTGACAGGGATTATAACAGGACTCGTATCGCGTTACCTTTCCTCGAGCTCTGGTTGACATGTGAATCTTCAAATCTTTCATACCATTGGACACTCTTAAGCAATGACGAATGCTCCACCTGCCTTTGAATACCCTGCACGTCACTGCATATTCATCCAGCCACAACTTTTGGTCGGATGCCATGGCTGCCTCCTCCCTCCGACTGATCCTAAGTCGGACGGTTCGATTCCGATGAGTTAAGTAATTTGATTTTCCCACATCCCTTTTGCACCGTACAGGACACTCTTTTGGAGAAAATGTTCCTATACGCACCTCCCGGAAGAGGGCTTCTCTGTTTGGTCCAGGTCTTACGCTACGCAAACCCTGAACCTGGACCAGTTTTGTGGGGGTGGGTCACGCCGACCTTTAATGACAGAGGGAAAAGTTCAATTCCGGATTTTAAGCAGCCTTCACACATACATGCCGATTGACCTGCCGAAATCCTGCCAATGATCAACGATCCGGTTCAGAAGCGAGTTTTGTTACCTCGGGCCATAATTCCGGCGTGTAGTCCACATCGTACCTTCCGAACAGGCGTGCGTTTACGGCATGAAGGACGCATGGGTACAATGAAATACATTTATATATCTATTTTGATCCCATGCTTACGGTGGTTTTTATTGAGAGATCCGCCTCAATACTGGTCACAACCCCTACAGACAAATTTGCTATCCTAAGCCGCTCTTCGCTCGCTAGACCGATTTCCTGCGCCGCTCTGCGCCCATCAGTTCACCGATATCCCGAATCCTTTTACTTGCTAAGAAATCTCTTGAGACTTAATTACTTCAAACGAGGCTCTGCATGTGTGCATCATCGCTGCCGGCCAGCCTCTACCCCTTCCCGAGCGAAGGCAAAGGGCATGGGTTGACTGGGGGCCGTGGGGTAACGTATGCTCAAGTCTAATAGAAAAACGCTTTTTTCTGCCAAGGCATGAGAGGTCTGGGGGCCTATTAGATGGCCATTCACGATCCTGGAGAACTTAAACTGACAAGCACGCCGCATAGTAAAGGAGCCAACGATTAATGAATTACGCAGCTATACTTGCTGACCATGAAATTTCTCGCGATGAAATAGTTCCCGAGCTTAAGAAACGTGGCTGGCAAGTTGTCAGTAAAGAAATCGAACCCTACGACGAGCTGCCTTCCGTTATACTGGTTTGGATCTTGTTTGATTGGAAAACATTGGGTTACCATGCTTTGCCTTGTCAGGGCTATGTACGTATTGTACCCGAAGAAGGAAAGGATGATAGAAAGACTTACTTCTATGTGGCCCGCTCGCCTTGGTACGTTATCGTTTACCATAAATTAATGATGTGGGGTTTGTTGAAGCAGAAGAAGCTGAAATGGCGATTTCGTAAGAAACAATGTAATGGATAAACCATATCGATTGGTGAATGCCATCGCCAATTATCTTGGCTTGTCTCCCATGCCCGAAAGACACGTAATTACGGATCACTGTCGGACAGAAGCCTTCCGTGTGGCAATTCTGAATCACTTCCTGGATCAATGATCACCCGGTCAAATGCCGTCCTTCATGTGACGCCCTCATCAAAGAGATCCTTGACCCCTTTCAGCATCTGCTGATCCAGCCACTTACACCTACACTGCAACAGCACTAGGTCAGGAGAAGGGTCCTTCCTTTGCGGAAGTCATTTGCTTAATGCACCCCGTCGTTCCAACCATAAGATGCCCAAAATGAAATCCAGAGCGCCGGGACCTCAAGGATAGGATCTACGCACTCACAACCGGGCCGATATCATTGTGTGGCGTAATGGTATCTTACCATTGCGAGTCGCTTATTTGTGTGTGTCGGGGCGGGGGAAACCACAGTTTCCCGTGTGCCGATTCAAAAATTACTTATCGGTTATGCGGTAAGTCCAGAAGAGGCTTACTGTGCGAATCTATCGCTCAATAAGTTCAGTTCTCTAAGTCGGTCTCTCTATTCTCAGGTAAACACGCCACGTATATTTCATGGGCTCAAACGCATATGGGAATTTCTCGATGACCGTGGTTTACACACGGAGGCGGATAGAGATAAGTATATCGATATACATAATATTATTGATACCAAGCTCCTCGCGTACTCATTAGGTCCCGATTCTGCAAGATAGCAGGAGGATAAGAACGATAAAGCCAATAGTAGGGACGCAAGCCCAGGTGATCCTGGGTGCATCCCCAAACTCTGTTCATTCTTTGGCATCAGGTTTTGTAGGTGGGAAGCTTTATGCGCTTATCGTTCACGACCACATCCGGCCCGTTCCATTCCTTGAAACCCTGGTCGCATCCCCTTCCACGGGCCAGCGTCCCTGATTTAACCATCTTACTAGCGAGGCGTCTATGGCATCCTCAAAAACGTCACATTGGGCTGCTATTTCCTTGAAGGACAAGCCCTTTTTGAGCATATTGTCAACGTTTTCCGGCACAAGTCTAACTCTGGAACCATCCATTTTGAGCATATAGGTCACTCCTTATTAATATCCTTTTAGGGTACCTAAGACCACTTGACCTGCATAATGTTTCAAGGGGGGCTGGACAGATCTTGAGAGAGAAAGGTGTTGATCGAACGACCAGGCCTCGCTTGCAGGGTCTCCAATGTGTCACGAATTAGACAACATCATATCATCGGGAACGGTCCACGAGCAACCAATCTTTTTTCTTACCGACAGGGTTTTTCCCACAAGTGGAAAAGGGAACATCCTACTTTTTTCCTCGGTTCGTGGGCGTCCGCGGGGTCGCAGCCTGAATTCCAGGCCCATACGGCGCGCGGTCGTCATCCTCCTGAAACACATCCTGCCGATGGAAGCTCGTGCGGTTCTTGGCATAGCACCATGTTGCCATAAAAGCCTGTCAGGAAGCCGGTAAACAGTAATACAAAAGAAGAATGTCCCCTTTTCCCGGTGAATGGGGTAGATTTTTCGCTTGAAAAGCCTATTACGTTCCTAGATCCAAGGGAGAATACCCTTGTGGGAGATGTCAGGGAGAAATGCGTCACCTGCTTTAGCAGCTGATGAAGGGAAAACCCATCTTCGAACAAACCTATTTTCAGTATAGCGAGGTATGAGTGCTCCAGTGGCACTCTAAGCGCCAAATGTCAAAAGGACCGCATCATGTCCGTCAAAAACGATCTAAGTGATAGAGAAACGTCTAACCAAAAAAGACGAGTTCCCCTCAATGGTATTGTAAATGACATTTTTATTGGGATGACAATATCGAATTGATGACAAAGTATGAAATAGTCTGGGCTTCCGACCTCTACAAGGTTTTCAAAAAATTAATTAAAAAAGGTGCTGTAAAGAAGGACGAAATAAAGAGTAGGCGTCCTAAACAGAAACTTAAAGTCGAATCGAAAAGACTCGGATCTGCACCTTGTTACACAAGGCGAGGCCACAAATTTTGATGCTAGAGTTGCACCCAGGAACAAGCTGTTCGGAAGTATCGAAATATGTGATATGACTAATCGAGTTTGTTCGTATGGAGTAGAGATAAAGGACATTTCTCAATTTGGACTTATGATAGCTCCTATTAAAATGGTCAAGAATGACATTCGAGAATTTTTGATCAAACCATCTCATCTGGAAGATGTTCAGACAATTTCTTTCCTTGCGGAGTGTCGTTGGACTGACGGAATCAGGGCGAGATTGAAAATAGCAAGTATTTCTCCTCTTAATATGAGGGAACTTCAAGAGCTCATTAGGCTGTTCTCTTTTGAGTCGTAGCATAATTCCGGATCATTTCATTTGATCCCCTTACCCTTATGCTGCCTTCTCAATACGTTCCACTAGATCTTCAATGACCTCTTTTCTGTGCACACGTTCGACCGGTGCTCTCAAAGGAAAAATAATCTGAGCCGTAAAGTTCCGAAGGAAACCCTGCAAGAAGACCATTCAGGATCTCTCTAAGGGTTCTGATCTCTTCGTCTGACATTTCTAACTGTGTCATTTTCTTTTCCTTCCTTTTTGGCTAGGCCCCCTTAACTTAAGGCGTCAGCCACGCTCCTAACTTGTTGTACAAATACGATAGTGACGGCGATTCGTGCGTCAAGCCTGAAGAATCTGTTTAATCTTCGATTCTGTAAGCGATCCGGCGAGTGGAATGCTTTTTTTTCCCCCGCTGGTTTTACTTAATGTGGTGCCGTATCCACCCCTGGGCTACCGTACAAGCTCAGCCTTCTTAAGAATCGCATCGGGAAAATTTAAGCCGAGGCCTTTCATCATCGACTCGTTGATGCCGATCTTGGGATCCGGGTCCATTTTGCGTCCGCTGTACAATTAAATTGAGGTTGAATCGTCTCTTCGTTCTTTTCACCACTTCCGACCATCTGATTACCCTCGATATCGGTCGATTTACTTCAGCATATCAGATGGTTGACCGAGAGTACATGCTTTTGTTTACAGGCCGAATAATCCAGGAAGAAGGCAAAAGTTTTTTTTCTTGACACGAATACTTCATAGATTATACATGTATACAATATACAATCTTAATCTTCCTGAACTCTAAATGACTGCAATTCCTGTACAATCGCTGGCTCAAGAAGTGGTCAAGCGCATTCGAGAAATGATCCGAAAGGGAACTCTGAAGAAGGGAGACAAGATCGTTGAAAAACCAATGTGCCAGGCCATGGGAATCAGCCGGACCCCTCTCCGGGAGGCCCTTAGGCTTCTGAGTTCCGAGGGACTCATTGAACTGATTCCGAATAAGGGCGCGCAAGTGGCCGAGCCATCCATGCAAGACATCCGAGAGATGTTTCTGGGTAATGAGCATTTTGGAAGGCACCTGCGCCAAACAATGCGCGGAAAAGATGAATGAAGACGGCCTGAAGAAACTAGATGATCTTCATCAAAAGCTGGAAAGACACTGTGAGGAAAAGAATCATGAAAAGTACATGGCCGTAAATCACAAATATCATACTTTGGTTCAAGAGCTGGCGGGGAGCAAGGTCCTAACTGAAGTGATAAACGGATTGAGACAAAAAGTCCTGCTTTATCGGTACCGCCAGATCTATCAGCCCAAGCGACTCGAAATTTCCATGCAGGAACATCGCGAACTCCACGAAGCATTTAGAAGAAAGGATTCCAGAGCGGCAGAAAGGCTGATGAAAGAGCATCTAATCAGGCAATGCGAGGCCTTGGAGAGCGGTTACTCGCATGCGTCAGATGTTCCCGTTGTGCAAGAAGCTGTTCCCAAATAGCTGTCCGCTTCAAGATAAGAAAGATCATATTGACAGCACGATATTGCTGTTGGAATTCCTCAACTGGCCGCGAACGGCCTAATGCGTGCCATCAACAGAAATGTGAGAAACCAGGCGGGGACAAAAAGCAAGGGGTGTAATCCGCATTGAGGAGAGACGTTCACACTAGGATGTCTTTCCGGATGCGCCGGATCTTGTCGATGCTTTGCAGGTCTTAATCATGAATAAAATTCATGATCTTTGGTAAAAACCTTTGATATAAGGAGGAGGAGACCATGGGAAGCTACTTAGCGGAAATATCTCTTATTGCTCTGGCAATTGCGGTTGTCATCGGAATTGTCAGAAACATAAACGTCGGGCCACTGAGCCTGGCGATAGCGCTGGTTGTGGGCTACTACATTGGAGGAGTGAAAATCAAGGATATCATAGCCGGATATCCTGTGAACGTATTTATCATGTTGGCCGGCATCACGTATTTGTTCGCCATTGCAAACATAAACGGCACGTTGGAGAAGATAACGAAGTTTGCAGTGAAAGGGGTCCGCGGTAATGTCGCTCTCCTCCCTATCGTCTTGTTCCTCTTGGCCTTCGCATTATCGTCTCTCGGACCCGGCGCCATCACGATCTGCGCTTTGCTGGCGGCCCCATGCATGCTGTTAGCCTCGGAAGTGGGAATACCGGCTTTCCTGATGGTTGTGATGGTAGCCAACGGCACCCAGGCCGGTAACATGTCGCCTATAGCCGTCGCAGGGGTAATCGTCCAGGGGCTTATGGAGCCCATGGGCATTACCGACTTCGCGTTCACCCTGTGGATGAACAGTCTTGTTTTCTTCTTCGCCATCGGATTGGGGGCTTATCTTCTCTTTGGCGGATTGAAGTTGTGGAAACAAAGGGCCGCAGGAGAGGCCTCGGCTACCGTGAAGGTCGAGGTAGAGCCTTTTAATAGGCAACAGTACATGACCCTTGCGGGAATCGCTATCCTGGTCATCGGAGTATTCTTCTTCAAGCTCGACATAGGACTGGGAGGATTCCTCATCGGAACGGTCTTGATTCTCTTGGGAGCGGCTGACGAGGACAAGGCTTTCAAGGCTATGCCCTGGGGCGCCATCCTTATGGTTACAGGCGTAACGGTCCTCATCCAACTCATGAGCAAGATCGGCGGCATGGATCTGTTTGCGCAGATAATGGCGAAACAGTCTACGCCGTATACGGCCACGTTGGTCGTAGGTTTTTGGGCTGGTCTGATCTCCGCATACGCCAGCACGATCGGTATCATTCTGCCGGCTTTCGTGCCAATGGCCCCGGACCTCTTGGCAAAAATCGGCGGCGGGGATCTCCTGGCGCTGATTTCCAGTGCCGTCCTGTGTGGACACATAACCGACGTGAGCCCTCTGTCCACCCTCGGTGCCATCTTCGTAGCTAACGCCGCGGAAACTCAGGACAAGAAAAAGTTGTTCAGAGACATGGTCATCTGGGGCTTGGCTATGTCGGTCGTTGGCGCGGTGGTGTGCTGGTTCTTGTTCACTGTATTGGGAATACCCTAGAGGGAAATGGATGCCGTTTTACGGCCAGTTTCGCACTGAGCTGATTGCCAGTTCAAACTTGCGGTTGGAGGGGTTGGACGAGAAAAGGTCTTTTAAAGGTCGGCGCGAATCTACTGTCCATTCGAGTGACATTCATTTGGTAGCCGCGATCTGACCTCTCTTCGCCCCTCACCTAAAATGGATTCGAACCGTTTCCTAAATTGATTACGCCTTTGAGGTTTTCCTTTGAGAATCTCAAAGGCGCTACGGGGGTTCCGCGATGAGTAAGGTTGTGCATGCAAGAGAAGACTGGGGGCGCCGTAAAAAGGAGTACTATAACCGCGTTGCAGCGGCAAAACCATTGACGGATGGAGGCGACAGCAAGATTGTCGATTCCTCCCACGCCGTGGCCCTCCTGGAGACCATCATTCACCCGGGAGATCGCGTGGCTTTAGAAGGAAATAATCAGAAACAAGCCCAATTTTTGGCCGATTGTCTGTGCAAGGTGGACTTGTCAAAGGTCAATCAACTTCATATGGTCCAGTCGGTAATTGCTCTGGCCTCACACTGCGAGATCTTCAACCGTGGGATCGCCGCGAAAGTTGATTTTGCTTTCTCTGGGCCACAGTCCGCACAAGTGAAACAGTTGGTCGATGAGTCGAAGATGCGGATCGGCGAGATCCACACTTACCTTGAGCTTTTTGGACGCTACTTCCTCGATCTTACGCCTCATGTCGCGCTGGTTGTCGGTACTCAGGCTGATCGAGACGGCAGCCTTTACACCGGCCCCAATACCGAGGACACGCCTGCGATTGTTGAGGCAACGCACTTCAAACAGGGCATCGTTGTTGCTCAGGTGGAAAAGGTCGTTGAAAAGCTTCCTCGGGTAGATATTCCGGGGGACTGGGTAGATTTCGTTATTCCGACCGGAAAACCTTGCTACATCGAGCCTCTCTTCACCCGAGATCCTGCTCACATTCGCGATATTAACGTCCTGATTGCAATGA
>CAVUHP010000001.1:0-25674 GCA_963741425.1 uncultured delta proteobacterium | reverse complement strand
TCTTCGTCGAGGCGCTTGCGACCGGCATTACTAGGCTCCAATTTCAAGGCCATACGAAACCATCGCAGTGCTTTGGTCGGCTCGCCTTTTTGTCTGTGAATATATCCAAGATGCTTTACGGCCATTAAATTATCCGGATCTTGGGCAAGAATGTCGGTCAAATCCTTAATAGCGTCATCATAACGACCCAACTGCTCGGCAATGTAGGCTCGATTGCCTAATGCTTTGATCATCCGGGGATTGATTTGGATAATGCGGTCGAGATCTTGCAATGCGTGATCGTGCTCGCCGATATCAAAGAAAAGGGCCGCGCGGTTGATAAGAGCAGTTGTATCAGTGGAGTCAAGATTTATCGCCTTGTTCAAATCTTTGTGCGCCTTGGAAAAATCACCATGCATGCGATAAACCAACGCTCTGGCGAGATAGGCCCCTGCCAGTCCAGGCTCCAATTTGATAGTCTGGTCCAAATCTTGGACTGCGCGATCCAGTCGGCCTTGCAACAAAAACACCTTACCTCGATTAAATAAAGCCGGCGCATTCTGGCCGGATAATTTAATGCTTTTTTCAAAGAGAGCCATAGCCGGCTCAAACTCTCCTTTATTGGCCTTTGCGACGGCCTGCATTATTAAATCGGAACCATGAGCTTCGGCGTTTTGAGGCGATTCTTTGGTCCAACCCACTCCAACCATGAGTGGACAAAGGCACAAAACCAACTGCATCATTATTTTGATGTGCAATTTTCTCATGAGATTATGGATGTCGCCTACCGAGAGTATCTGTGCGGGTCGCCTGTCCTTTGGAAGGAGCCGCCCCTTTAGTAAAAAATGCAAAAAAGTCCTTAGTGTAACCGTCTTCATAGCGGTTAAGCGTGTACTTGGATTGCTCCGGGGAAAGTTTCAATTTCGTGACCAAGTTACCGAAAGAATCGCGAATATACAGGTTGCCAACTATATTGTCCGGATTGGCGTCGCCGTGCATCCCGCGTTCACATCCAGCTAGCACCAAAGCTTTAGCCAAATCTTTACTCCCAATATGATGACCGATTGCAAAGACTAGATTCCCGTCTTTCCTTATTCCGAATGCGCTTCTGTGAGCTACGAACCAGAAATGCTGACCATCCTGATTCTTGCCGCCGCCGCCCAGCAAAAATCCCAGGCCAATTTCTGCATCTTCCTTACGGGTGCCTCTTGCAATTGATTGAACAACCATTCCATCTTTTACAATGAGATGCTTAAGCTGCCGAGCATCGCGGACAGCCTGGAGCGGTATTTCCGGACTCCATTCTCTGATATCCACAGATCCGTCCTTGTAAACAAGCAGAGTAGCCATGCCATCCACCATAGGGTAGATCACTTTACCACGGAAAATGGCTCCTGCCCCTCGTGAATGCCTCTGCATCCATAGAGCGTTCGTAATGGCAAGAATACGAGGTCGAAGTTCTGATTCGACTTCCGAGTGGGCCAGTGGCGCCCCGGGTTCATGTTTCCCGACATAGTACCTGCATGAAAGCCTTAGACATATCCAAGACCATCATGAAAACGATCGCATTCGGAAAATCCACACTGGGCCGGTAGAAAGTCTTATATACAATTGGCTTACCCAGCGAATCCTTGGGAGAACCCGAAGTCTCCCACACTCCTTCACCCGGAATACCCGGAGAAGTGTAAAGCGGTTTAATATTATCCAATTGCAGCTGATCGAGCGGGTCACGTGTCAACAAGTTGAACTCACCGGTATCGGGAAGCATCACAGTTGGTAATTGAGTGACTGCTCCCGTTTCCGCTTGTCCCTTAGGATCAACCAATGTGGTTTCCGACCGGTTTACGATTACTCGCGAATCGGCTTTAGGTCCCTTGGCCAACTGTTGTAGATTCTCATTAGTTGTCGCCGATGAGGCCCGAAGCAGGAACATCGCGGCCGAAATCAATGCCCTCCGCCCCAACATTGATATCGCCTGTCAAAATTATAGAAGAGTATATTAGGGCTGTGGTTGCGGCCCACCTAATATTTTTTTGCACCTCAATCACCCTCAACTAAAATACAAAAAAGAACTCCAAGCAGAATTCATTCTGGATTCGATCAGTTATACTCTAAAACCCAGCAAATTTCAACAAGAATCGAAATTGGAGGCTATTGATCCCTGTACTTGAGCCGCTCCTATTAATTTGATCCGGATCTGCCGGTCATGTGTACCAATCTAGAGATATTACTATACCATTGTGTTAAGACCCGGAGGACCTGGTAAAATTAACTCTGTTGCCATTCAGTAGGAGCATACTTCCGTAACATAAAACGTGCAGGACTTATCTCAATTCTGTTCTTGTCGAGGTTTCTCGTTTTGATCGTCTTCCGGACCGGAAAGCATGTCCTTGAGCCTCTGTCTTATCATGCCCGGTCTTCCAAGCCTGATGTTTTCTTCTTTTTGGCCTACTGAAGGTGTAGTCGGCTGGTGAAATTCCCATGGCGGGATTGGAGAAGGATGTGCCCACAACCCTACTTTTTCTTTGCGCGCCTGTTCTTCCAACCCAGCCAGTTCAGTCTCGAATGGTAGATACTTGCGGTACCACCAAGCCATTCCTTTTCTCAAAGTTCCTTATTGAGCGATTCGCCGTCTATATAAACCCACGCAATGACTCGATGGAACGGGTCGGTAATTATTGGGTCTACCCGGACAGTTTTGCCCAAGATCCTTTTGTGCGTATATAACTTCGCGATTTGCCCGAAAGGTTGCGGTTCTCCCGGGCTGCCGATCCCGTATAGCCGAACCGTCTCAATTTTGCCTATATCTTTCATGACTTGAATCTGATCTCCGCGATCGATGGCAATGACCTTTCCTTCCCACGCAAGCGCAAAACAAGGCAGAAGCAGCATGAGGATATATAGAAGAATTCTTGCAAGGCTAATCATTGCATGCACCACAAGGGATGGCCGTGTCACGTGTTAAATCTCATGAGGATTGCTTCGAGAACTGTTCCGCCAATTGCGCGGGCCTTTTCCGAGATCGTGTTGCAATAACCCGGATCCCCTCGCGGATCCACATCACCGATTTTCAGACCTCGAGTGACTGAAGTATGGGGCCTGATAAGCCCTCTAAGCACGCCGCGCAATTCCACTTTCACCTGTGAAGCGCCTATATGCCCCACTGTTTGTTCTGCTTCCACCATAGTGCCTATATCGACTACAGGTTCAAATATCCCATTCTCAGGGGCCCTTATGACTCTGCGGACAGTTTCACCCCCTATCGTTCCCGGGATTCCGGTATCCGGGTCAGCAGCGCCTTCAAGGATTAAGCGACCTAGATTATGTCCCCTGTTTGTTTCAATGACCCAATGAACATCCTTGCCTGCAAGAGAAGCCGGGTCCTAGAGCAATAACGAGTGAAGCATCCCGAATTGAAGTTCCAAGATTTTTCTTGGCAAGCGTGGCATCTATGACAATATTAGGTTTAACAACATCCTTAGAAGCTGTTTGCGGATCTGAGAATTACAGCTATGTGGCCATTTCCCCATGTACGGGAAAGATTGGAGAGGTCATCTAATCGAACGGCGGTGACGTTCTCAACCTGGCATTGGCCTTCATAAATAGCCTCACAGAAGCTTACGAGTCGCCTCACCGCAAGAGGACGCTCGATCTCCGTCATTAGTATCTTCCGGAACCCGGACCTGTATAGCCGGACCGCCGTTCCGGTGGCCATTTCGCCGGCGCCTCGTATGATGATCTTGAGATCTTGTAGTGCGTCAGAACTTATGATAGTCGCCAATTCAGGATCCGTTTTCTTTGAGTGCTTTCAAGATGGTTTCTTTAGGAACTACTCCGTAAAAGGTATTCTTTATCTCTTCATCACGTATGATGAAAATAGCGGGTATCTTGTTGATCCCAAAACGTCGCGAAATCAGATTATTATCTGTATCAATTTTGCCTATTATCGCTCGGCCCTTCAAATCGGTGGCGACTTCTTCAAGTACCGGATCCAACATTCGGCACGGAAAGCACCATTCAGCATAGAAATCCACTAATATTGGCCATTTCTTGGATGCTTCCACGACTTCGGCTTGAAAATTGTCATCCGTGAAAACCTTAACATTAGCATTTTGAGGCTCTTGGGCTGTTTTCTGATGAATAGACCACCAAATAATAATTACACCCAGCAGAACTAAGGCCACGGTCGTAATAATGACAAGTCCGTGTTTCTTCATACTACCTCCGTATATTCCCTCCCACTATAGCAAGTTTAGCCCACTTTCTGAATAATGGGAACCTCGGCCGATGCAATAATCTTAACATACATTTTAATCATCTGATGTGACTTGGATTTACATTAATTCAATAGGATCGACGTCGATAACGATTCTCAAACCGTGAGCCTTCATCTTCTCTGCTGCCATGAGTTCTTTCACGAAATTCCTCACCGCGGCTCTTGTGCCTGACTTAAACAATACTTGCCAGCGGAATCGCCCCACAATCTTCTTCCGAGGGGCTGGGGCCGGTCCCAGGATCACTACGTCCCTGTGCTGGTTTTTCAGCATGCGTGCAGCTCTGCCGATTTCGATAGCTTTGTTCTCTACGCGTTTCTCACTGTTACCCTCAATTCTGATTAGAATTAGGTGGCCGAAAGGGGGGTACAGCAACTCTCGGCGAAGTACGGAATCACTTTGAAAAAAATCTTCGAATGCGTGAGAAGCCGCACATTGGACTGCCTGGTGATTGGGATCGTAGGTCTGGAGGATGACACGGCCGCAACCGGTTTCTCGTCCTGTACGTCCTGCGACCTGAGTGAGCATCTGAAAGGTCCGCTCGGCCGCTCGAAAATCAGGAAAGTGCAGCGACAAATCTCCACAAAGGACGCCGACCAGTGTGATTCCCGGGAAATCGTGACCTTTGACGATCATTTGAGTACCAATAAGTATATCAGTTTCCTTTTTTCTGAACCGCTCGAGGATAGATTCCAACTCATGCGCTTGCTTAGTCGAATCGCGATCGAGACGCTCTACGCGTGCTTCCGGAAACAACGCCGACACGTCCTCCACAACTTTTTCAGTACCAACCCCTCCAAATAGGAGCTTTTCGCTCGAACAGCACGGACATAGCGGCGGAGCGACTTGTGAAAATCCGCAAAGATGGCATCTGAGCGCTCTGTCTTTCTTGTGATGCGTTAAAGTGATATCACAATTGGGACACTTGAATACGTGGCCGCATGAACGGCATTGAGTGACCGTGTCAAAACCTCGGCGGTTGAGAAAAAGAACCACTTGCTCATTGGCAGCGAGGGTTTTCGCGATAGCTTCCGTCAGAACCGGTGTCAGAAAAGCGCCTGCGTATTTCTTGCTCTTGGAGACCTTTAGATCAACCAACTCGACACTGGGCAGACCGCCCCCATGAGGGCGGTAAGGCAGATCCAGACGAGTGATTTTGCCGGATTCCGCGTTTACATATGTCTCAAATGACGGTGTCGCACTGCCCAGTATGACTCTGGCCCCTTCAAGCTTTCCTCGCGCCAGCGCCATATCGCGAGCATTGTAAGGACAGCCGTCTTCCTGCTTATAAGAAGGATCGTGCTCTTCATCAACGATTATAAGTCCCAAATTTTCGAGAGGTGCAAAAATAGCGGAACGAGCTCCTATTACCACGTTTATCTTTCCCGAACGCATTCTCCGCCACTCGTCCAGCCTCTGGGCTCGGGTGAGCCCGCTGTGGAACAGTCCGATACCAGCGCCAAATCGAGTTAGGAACCGCCGCGCCAATTGGGGCGTGAGCGCAATTTCGGGAACCAGGACAAGCGCACGTTCGCCTCGTTGAAGGCTGTTTTCGATTGCGCGCAAATAAACCTCTGTCTTACCTGAACCGGTAACGCCGAAGAGAAGAAAAGAGTGAAATCCTCCTTCGGATGATGCCTGATTGATTTTGCTGATCGCTTCATGTTGTGCCGGAGTAGGTTCAAAGCTCTTGAGCGGTTCCGGGCTGATCGCACCCGCGGGGTCGAGAAGTTCGGGTAGCCTTCTCCTCTTCAAACTTATCTTGGGTCGCGCTATGCGTTCCTCAACACGTATCCATCCGGTTTTGGTTATCTCATCTAACTGTTTTTGATCCAAGGCCTGGCCAAGCTCGGAGAGAGGCATATAACCGGTTCGCAGGATTTTCCCTGGAAGCACAGGTACTTCAGATTCGCGGTCCCAAATCCGCTTTCTTCCATCGGGTGTTAAGATAGCCCATGGTCGGGATCGCCTGTTCGAACCTGGAGGGAGAGCGGTTCTCAGTACAAGTCCGGTTGGGAGCAGGTAGTATTCCGCAATCCAGCATATGAATCGCCACATATTTTGGGTGAGGTAAGGCGGTTCATCAGGTATATCAATGATTTGTTTAATATTTGTTAGCGCCGTAGCCGATTCGGGAGAACCCACAACAAAACCTGAGACTATTTTGTTCCTGAAAGGAACCAGAATGCGCCGTCCGATCTCAATAGCGGCCGCGAATTCTTCCGGAACACTGTAAGTGAAAGGCCCGGAGACCGGAACCGGAATGGCCACATCTACTAAGTTGGAGAGATCACTCATGTTTGTTGATACTTTGTGTGCGGAATCATATCTCGACTCTATTTTGACTATCAGCGGGATAATTAACCGAGTGCGCCCGAGAGAAATATCAGAGCATCAAACGGTTGACAAGGCAAAGCTGAGTTGCTCATATCGCGTGCCGCACTTCTGCTCCCAGGCTTCGCCTCACATGCGCTAACTTCAATCTTGGTTCAGATTCTCCCGCTCCCTTCCCTCTCCCGCCAGGGAGAGGGATGATTGAATCCCCCTCCGCTCGACGGGAGGGGGCAGGGCGAGGGTGACAACTATTGGAAATAACGAACTTGGAGCATAAGCTAGCGCATTATAAGCCTCTGCCTAGGAACCATGGAATAATCTCCCATCGTGGATTGTTTTCTCGCAGACGCGGGTCACACTCTTTGCAATAATGTGAAATCTATTCATCTCCTAACTGAAGGATAACCACTCCTGCGAGGTTTTGATTGACCACAAGGTGATGAAGGAATATTCTAACCAGACGGGATTCAAGCTGTTTCTGTTGCAAAACGATTTCAGGCTTTGCTTTCTTAAGCGCTCGAAAAATCGCGTGCAAGGTTGAGCCCTAAAGCAACTTGCCACCTCGGTTTCAAATTCAGGGAAATGAGGACAATGGAAATGAATACTGCTCTCAAGGCCATGACTCTGGTGCTGTTACTGACGCTGTCTGCCTGTGCAAAAGACGAAGTGCAAGTGGCAGAAATTAAAAGCTTTCCCACGGACAATATGGACGCGATAATCACCCGCTCCGATGTGTCGATCGACAAGGAAATTTCGTCCAACGGGAAAAGCTCTGTGAAAATGATCGCGAATAGCCCGACTACATTTAAACTTTTTGAAACCGGGCCTATTGACGTCGACAACGCGCGCTTAATTTATAAAGCCAAGGTGCGTACGGACAACGTTAAGGGTCAAACATTTCTGGAAATGTGGTGCAGCTTTCCGGGCAAAGGTGAGTTCTTTTCACGAGGATTGCAGAATCCCATGAGCGGTACGAATGGGTGGACGTCGGTGGAAACGCCTTTCTTCTTAAAAAAAGGCGAAAAACCGGACAACGTGAAATTGAACGTTGTCGTGGACGGAACAGGAACCGTTTGGATTGACGACATCAAGCTTATGAAGGGACCTCTTCAATGATAGGTAATCACTGGTTTCACTGTAATCCCAGCGGGACCGGATAGTCGAGACGCTCAGGTCTTCCATCGCGGACCATTAGGAGTTATATTGCGAACAATGTGGGTTCTTGGTCCAAATTTGAGAAGGAGAGTAGTTTATGGAATCGCTGGGTATGTGTTTGGGAGCGTCCACGCTCAGTTGGGTTCGTTTACGTAAAGACGAGCAGGGAATCGAGGTAGTGGAGACCTCGAACATAACTCATGAAGGCAGTCCTAGAAAGACTCTTCTCGAAGCCTTAGCAGGCATTCCGGATATCGCAGCTATCCCCTTGGCCGTCACGGGCCGCAAGTTCATTAATTTCATCGATCTTACAACCATCTCCGAGCCGGAGGCAGTTGAGCGGGCATTCGCTCATATATTGCCGGAAAACGACCGCTATCGCGTGGTAGTCAGCGCCGGCGGAGAAACGTTTCTTGTTTATCATATGGATGAAGATGCTCAGATTCAGGGGATTCAGACGGGCAACAAATGCGCTTCAGGGACCGGGGAATTCTTCCTGCAACAGATCGGCAGGATGAAATTGACCCTGGACGATGTAGCCAGACTGGCGATTTCTGAGGAACCGCACAAGGTTTCAGGAAGATGCTCGGTCTTTTGCAAGAGCGATTGCACACATGCTTTGAATAAGGGGATTCCCAAGGGCCACGTTGTAGCGGGTTTGGCCAAGATGATGGCCAGCAAGGTCGTGGAACTGTTGAAGAAGCTCCCCAAGAAATCCGTCGTTCTGGTCGGTGGATCATCCCGCAACAAGACCATGATTCATTATCTCTCCAAAGAGATCGAAGACCTCTATATCCCCAAAGAGGCCCCGTATTTTGAGGCATTGGGAGCAGCTCTGTGGGCTTTGGACAATCCGACAGCGCAGTATACCGGACCTGAACATGTGTTTAAGAAGAAAAGCTCCGCGTTCAAATTCCTTAAACCGCTTGAGGACTTCCGGCACATGGTACATTTCAACGAGCAGCCGAGAGGGACAGCGGAGGCAGGTGATCGCACGATTCTCGGGCTGGACGTCGGGTCCACTACCACCAAGGGTGTAATAATGCGGCTCCGGGACAAAGCCATTTTGGCGGCAGATTATCTCCGCACCGATGGCGATCCGGTGGGCGCCTCCCGAAACGTTTACCAAAGCCTTGCAGAACAGATCAAAGTGCCGATCGAAATTATCGGTTTGGGAGTGACCGGTTCGGGCAGGCAAATAGCCGGGTTGCACGCCCTGACTGATGGCGTGATCAATGAAATCATAGCTCACGCGGCTGCTGCCGTGCATTTCGATGCCGAAGTGGACACGATCTTCGAGATAGGTGGGCAGGATGCGAAGTATACTTATATAACCAACGGGGTCCCCAGTGATTATGCCATGAACGAGGCGTGCAGCGCAGGTACCGGGTCATTCCTCGAGGAGTCCGCAAAGGAGAGTCTTGGGCTCAAGGTAACGGATATCGGCAAATCGGCTTACATGGGGACGAATCCTCCGAATTTCAACGATCAATGCGCGGCATTCATTGGATCCGATATCAAAAACGCTGCGCAAGAAGGCATTCCGATAACCGACATAGTAGGCGGTCTGGTCTATTCGATTTGCATGAATTATTCGAACCGTGTGAAAGGCAATCGGCCTGTCGGGAAGAAGGTCTTCATGCAAGGAGGCGTCTGCTATAACGAAGCTATTCCGGCAGCTATGGCGGCTTTGACGGGGAAGGAAATCGTGGTACCTCCGGAACCGGGTCTCATGGGAGCGTTCGGAGTAGCGTTGGAAGTGGAGCGCCGGATTGAACGCGGCCTCATGAAAGAGGCTTCTTTCGATCTCAATCGGCTGGCCGGCCGAGAAGTCACATACAAGAAGAGCTTCGTGTGCGGTGGCGGAAAAGAGAAATGCGACAGGCGTTGCGAAATCGCGAGAATAGAAATAGAGGGCGAAACCTATCCTTTTGGTGGGGCATGCAACAGGTACGTGAATTTGATTCGGCACGTGGAATTCGACAAACGAGCCTTGGATATGGTGGATTATCGAGAACGACTCGTATTCCGCGATCTCGCGCCGGATGATCCCGAGGACAAGCGACCCACAATAGGCATGAATCGCTCTTTTTTGGTGAACACGTATTTCCCGTTCTTCAACGCGTTTTTCAACGAACTGGGATATCGGGTGGTCCTGCCGGACAGCGTTGATTCCGCCGGGAAAGATCAGCAGGCTGCGGCATTTTGTTTTCCTGCTGAGATAGCCCATGGCTTCATCGCAAATCTTGTTACAAAAGACCCGAATATTTTATTCCTCCCGCACATCAGGGGTGTTCCCACGGACGAGGAAAACCAGAATACTTGCACCTGCGTTTTTGTACAGGGCGAGGCCTTTTATCTGGCCACCACCTTCGAAGCCGTAAAGGCCAAGAGGACGATTACTCCATACCTGGATTTGAGCCGTGGATTTGAACCAAAAATCGAAGAATTTCTGCAAGTAGCAGAGGAGCTCGGCCTTGGTCGTGCTGATGGGAAGCGGGCCTTCAATGCCGGTATGGCAGCGCAGAAGGCATTCAAGGAAGAGCTGCGAGCGAGGGGCGCCGAGGTACTGAAAGAAATTGAGCAGGATCCCTCAGCCATGGCTGTGGTGCTCTTCGGCAGGCCGTATAACTCTTTTGTAGCAGAGGCGCACAAGGGTATCCCTGGAAAATTTGCGTCACGAGGTCATCGCATAATCCCCTTTGATATGTTGCCGTACGAAAATCAGACGCTGGACGATGCAGCGACTATGTACTGGTCCATGGGCCGGATGATTCTTAAGGGCGCACGTCTGGTGAAAAATCACCCGCAACTTTTCGGTACATATATAAGCAACTTCTCGTGCGGACCGGACTCTTTTATCGTGGGATATTTCCGGGATGAGATGGGGCGCAAACCATCACTTACTTTGGAGCTGGATAGCCATACGGCAGACGCGGGCCTTGAGACACGCATCGAGGCTTTCCTGGATATAGTGCAGCACTACCGCGAGCTTGAGAGCAAGAAACGCATTAAAGCCGTTGTTAAGGATTTCCATGCAGCGACATGCGCTATTGCTGACGGAAAGCCCGTTGTGGTGACGGCAGATGGTCGTAAGCTCGCATTAACGGACCCGAATGTGCGGATCATCGTGCCGGCTATGGGCCGTTTCGGGCATGAGGCCCTTGTGAACACATTCAAAAAGGTAGGAATAAATGCCTATGCGGTACCGCCCACGGACGAAGAAGTGCTGAAGATAGGTCGAGGCAATTCTACTTGCAAAGAATGCCTGCCGCTTCAGACGACAGTAGGCTCGATGCTGAATTATTTCTGGAAAGATCGACCGGAAGGCGAAGTATCGGCCTATTTTATGCCGGGAGCTGGAGGCCCGTGCCGTTTCGGCCAATATAACGTGTTCTCCCGGCGCTTGATCGAGCGCCACCGCATTCCGGATGCTGCGGTGCTGACTCTCAATGCATCCAACGGTTATATGGGATTGGGCGATCGGTTTACGCTGCCTGCCTGGCGCGCGATCATAATCAGCGATGTGATGTATGAGATCTGGTCAACGCTTCTGGCTGCCGCGGAGGATCGAGAATCGGCCGTGCAACAATTCACCCAAGAATGGGACGGATTGGTTTCAGTAATCCATCTCTCCTGGAAACGGATCCGGACTCAAATAGAATCCGCTGCCCAGCGCTTATCCCGGATCCCGCTGAAGATGCCTTATGATGAAATCCCCAAGATATCTCTCATAGGCGAGATTTACGTTCGTAACGATCCTATTGCACTGCAAAAATTGGTCGAAAAGATGGCGGATCGCGGGTTTATTGTCCGCACTTCCCAGACCAGCGAATGGGTCAAATACGTGGACTGGCTGATAAAGTCCGGTATCGAAGGGGACAATACCGATATCCCGTTCTGGATTCGCTATTACGTGAAAAAGTATTTCGACAAAAAGATCAGGAATCTCTTCGCTCCATCCGGTCTCTTTTTCAACGAAGTGATCAAAGTCGAAGACCTGATACGGGCCGGCGACAAGTTCATCTCTCCGAAACTCACCGGCGAGGCCATTCTTACGGTGGGAGCCGCTCTACATGAGATTCTGCATCCCGCGTGCGGGATCATTTCCATCGGCCCGTTCGGTTGCATGCCCAGCAGGATCGCGGAAGCGGTGCTCTCAGAGAAGTTCACAACAACCGAGAAATTGGAGCTTCTGCAACGCTCCAATGGAGACAAGCCCGATTAGCCATTCCGCTGTTCTTTCGGGAAAAGATAGAAAATTGCCTTTCCTGGCCATTGAAACGGATGGGAACGCTTTCCCGCAGATAATCGAAGCAAGGCTGGAAGCCTTTTCTCTGCAAGCTCGACGGTTGCACGAAAAGATGCTCAACCACTAAACCGTAGAGTTCGCAGAGCACGCATAGAGCACTGGATTGGGTAGGACCGGCATCTGAAACTGTTTCAGAATTATCGTATCTGCCGAAATCGTAGCACGGTGCTGCAGTAGGGGCAGGGCTTGCCCTGCCCAGAAAGGGCGCAGCAAGCGACGCGCCCTACAGTGGCTGTTTGCTACCGGACGCCAGTTTCACGGCATGCACCTTCAGATGGGTTCCGTCTCTGCATTGATATCGCGGAACGATTTCGGGTTAGTGGAGAATTCTGAGACAGTCTCATCTTGCCGGTCTATTCCAGCTTGGTTCCTTGCCATGAAAGAAAATTGTTTTTCTCTCCGATCTCGTGAATTTCCTGGTCTTTACCGATGTTCAAACTAACCGGCAAGCGAGAAAAGGGAAATGAGGCTGAACAGATAGCCTGCGACCACCTCACCAAGAATGGCTATCGCATTATCACACGCAATTTCAATTGTAGGGTAGGGGAGATCGATATTATCGCGCAAAACGGGGAAGACCTCGTGTTTGTGGAAGTCAGGTCCTGGCATTCTTCTGCTACTGTGAATCCGATCGACACGATTAGCCGGCGCAAACAGGAGAGAGTCATACGGGCAGCGGAAGTCTATTTGACAAAGCATGTGCGTCTGCCGGTCCCAGCCAGATTCGACGTGGCAATCGTGAAACTCGGCACCCCGCCGCATGTGGAACTCATCCAAAACGCATTCGGGCTGGAGCGGGCGGGCATGTTTTAGGCTGGACGACTAAGGCAAGCGGGAACCCGCCAGAAAGAGGGGAAGAAAAGAATGCGGGGGAACCCGCTTTTTTGCAAAAAAGCCGGATTCCCCCGCCCCCTTCCGGCAAAAAATTCATATATGTCTGGCGGTAGGGTAAACACGTTTTGCAAAAGGTGCTCCGCGCACGGCGAGCGATGCCCTTTGTTCAGGCATCAAGTTAATCGAAGGCACGGGACATTGAGCTGCATTGTTGGCCCCACGCCCAGTGGACCTGGACCCTCATTCCGCAAACTCCCATTCTGTTGCGGCACAAGGAGGAGAAATGACTCATTGGGGCGCCCGCACACGACAAATCGGTACGTTTCCAGTTAACTGTGAAAATATTAGAGTTTTTGCCGGAGGGTTCGGGAACCGGCTTTTTACATAAAAAGCGGGTTCCCGAAATTTTCCCTCTTCCATCCAGCCCCCGGACGCATTGCGGAGCAAAAGAAATAATCCATTTTGCAAAAAAGGTTTTCCCGACAACTTCCACTGGCGCCACGCCCAGATTCTAAGGTTTTCTCTGCGTTCTCTGCGCCCTCTGCGGTGAAATCCTGTTCTTCAGGAAGTTGACAAGATCGGTCAAAGTGTCTAAAGATATTATCACTTCACATCTCTTTGAGCGCCCTTAGCTCAGATGGATAGAGCGTCTGACTACGGATCAGAAGGTCGGGAGTTCGAATCTCTTAGGGCGCACCAGAAATCATTAAGGATTCAGGACAATCCCTGAATCCTTTTTTGCTTTGGTGAAAGAGCGGTCTTGCAAGAGGCAAGAAAGATCCTGGACGCGATAGAAGTGCATCACAGGGAATGGACGGGGGGTAGAAACCGCAAGTATTCCACATTCAAAACAAGAGTCATTGCAGGCGGTCTGCCTGTGGACTTGATTAATCAGATAAATCAGTTCAAAGGAAGTAAGACTTTTCACCTGGAAAGAGCTGTGAGACTGTATGTTAAGGTAATGAAGGAAACGGTTTGAAGAATCCTACCAAACGGTCTTTTGAGAGAAGAGCCCAAGAATTCTCTCCTTTGCCTTCGGTCGGTCTTCTTCGTTTTTTGACTTGACTTCTCAACTATATCCAAATAAGATTCCGAGCAAAAGAGTAGGGAATTGTCCGGGGGCTTATCCGGGGTGAGGCGGAGGAACGAAACGTGAAGGCCTGGGCAGAAAAGAGAAGACGGGAACTGGAAGCTGCGGGTGCAACGGAACTGGCTCACATGTTTGAAACAGTGGTAAAGATGTGTGAAGCTGATGAGAGTTTCGTCCTCTGCTCAAAGGATGTAACAATTTCACCGGATAGTCTCGACGAACCGATCTAAGAAGGCGCTTGCAAAAACGCCCCCTTTCTTTCACAGAGCCAGAACCCTGCAAAGTAGCCTTTTGACAGACTAGCCCAAGAGTTCTCTCCTAATCTTACAATCTCCCATGATAATGATAATGACGCTCCTTCGAGGGGGGCAGGGTTTTTGGCAGAAGTCCACAGGGAAAGCGCCAACATGTGGAGTCCCACCTGTTTTTATGCACGGGGAGAATTTTCAAATTGGGCCTGGATTTTGTCAAGCAAAGCATATCGCTTGTAAAGTTTTGAGAACGCTTCTAACGCCTTTTTGTTCTACGCGACCACAGTATTAATTTGAAACGAGCTTCGCGCAGAGCGCGAATGGCGAAGCCTGGAGAGATGTGGTCTTTGCAGACCGTTCACAGTAGATCTCCTGAACGAAATTCATAAATTCAAAGGCTCAAACACGTATCACCTGGAAAGGGCATTGAGGCTATATGTGATGGTTATGGGAGCCAAAAACTAAGTATCGCCCTACCAATAAATCCTTTACAATCCCCGCAGCAAAACTCATACTTGCGCTATACCGCATTTCAAAGACATCAATCAGTCCGATTCCCTTTTAAAAGGGGTCCTCATGATCGGACTAAGGCACTATTTCAGATTAATGATGGTGGCTCAAACACTGGCGCTGCACTCAAGAGATTTGGGAATATTGCCCAGACAAGCTGTCATTTTTCCTTTGCCGACTGGACTGAATACCAAGGAGTCTAGGGTTGTCGCAATCCGGCCGGGTTTCAAGTTAACCGTGTCGCAAGATTGGACGGAAATCTTGCGTGCACATATTTTTGGTCCCGGCAATATGGGGTAGATGGATGGAAGACTTTTAAGTCGTAAATCAAGGGAATCGGGGGAATAGGGCGCCATGTCTAAATTTATAACGGTTTTTGTGTGTCTTGTCTCTTTCACTCTGCTTTTGCCGGCCTCTTCGGAATCTCAATCTCAAGGATGGCAAAGATGGGGGGTAAAGGACCGGACTGGTGATGGTTTCAATAGGGCTGACCGAATCAAAAGCCTGCAAATCATGCGTCAGGGCACGGAAATCTATGACAAAGCTCGGACTGCCGAAGAATTGCAGGAGGCGGCGAAGAAATACGAGGAATCGGCGCTCGTAGCGGATGGCTTGGGCGATGTCCTCATGCAAGGCCGTGCGGCAAACAGGCTCGGAGCAATTAAACTCCAGCTTGGACAGTACCAAGAGGCCCTGGCGCTTTTCCAGAAATCGCTCGAGTACGCCCGCCGCGCCAAAGATGTGGAACAGGAAAGTCGCGCTCAGACCGGCATTGGCTATGCCCTGCAAAAACTGGGAAAGGTAACTGAAGCCGGTGAGCACTACTCTCAAGGCCTCGAAGTTGCCTCCCAAGCTGGTGATATAGTTCGGAAAGCTCGCGCTCTGAGATATATGGCTGACTTTGACAGACTCAAGGGCAATACAGCTGCGGCGCTGGAAAAGTACGAGAAGGCGGCCGACCTGATACGAGACACCAATGATATAAACGACCACGAGGCTGCCGGGCAAATCCTGACCGCGGCAGGAAAAATGAACGCGAGTCTGGGGAATCACGAAAAAGCTGCCAAGTTACTCAATGAGGCCATCGAAGCATCAAAGTCCTCCGGAATCGCGAGGACCGAGGCTCTAGCGCACGTTTTGCTTGGAGAATCTTTGAAGAATAGCGGCAACAATAGCGAAGCGATCAAGCATTTGAATGAAGCACAAGCGCTCAATGTAAAGCTCGGGAATTTGGGCGCCGCAGCTGAAAATTCCCGAGATCTGGCTTTCGTTTATCTTGACCGGGGGCAGTACCAGAAATCTGTTCAGGCGCTCCTGGAGTCTCTGGCTCTCGCGAGACAAGCGAATGACCGCAAACTTGAAACAGGCGCCCTAGACAACTTAGGCCGGGGCTACACCATTATAGGTAACTATCCGGCGGCGCTGGACTGCTTTCAACAAGCAATAGAAATGGCCGAGAAAGAGCACTTGGGCAAGCAGCAGGCTGAATCATCCATCTCTTTGGGTCACCTGTTCATAAAATGGGGGAAATACCGCGAGGCGAGCGAATTTGTGGAAAAAGGATTGAAGATCGCGGAAAAGACTCGGGATAGAAAAATGCAGCTTGACGCCCTGTCTCAACTTGCTCTCGCTTACTACTCCAGCGGTCAGTACGACCAAAGCCTGGAAATGATCCGCCGAGCCAGGAAGATCGGGCCTCCCAAAGAACATGCCAGAATAAATGAGCTTGAGGCGAATGTTTATCTCGATATGGGCGAAACGCAAAAAGCGGAAAAGTTCATCGCCTCGTCGGGACGCCTTGCTTCAAAAGGCAGGCTGCTGCTGACAAAAAAGGATTTTCAAGGCGCGAAACGCCAGTACCAGGAATTGCTTCGAGCCGCGGAAAAAACCGGTGAAGTGGATCGCCGGTTCACGGCGTACACGGGAATCGGACTGTGTCTGGAGGGCTCCGGGGATTTTGCCGTTTCCGCCGATTACTTTCAGAAGGCGATAGACACCGTGGAAGAGTTGCGGGCGAAACTCAGCCTGCATGATAGAAGCGAATTCTATAACGTGAGGATAGATGGCTTCCTGAGAAGCGCTCCTTATGAAGGGCTGGCCAGAGCACTGATCAAGATGAACAAGCCTGTCGATTCCCTCAGAATGTCGGAATTCACCAAAGCCAGATTATTCTCCGAAGGCCTGTCCCGGCGGGCGGAAGGCCAATTTCAGGATATTCCTCAGGATTTGATGGAGCAGGACCTCGCGGTGAATGAACACCTTTCCGCTCTTCTTAGACAGGTGCAATCGGCCTATGAACGTAATCAAACAGGCGTCTTAACCTCATTGCAACCGGAAATCGACAAGGCCAGAAGCGAGCTTCAAAATCATATCTACAACTTGAGGTCACCGTATCCGCTGTTCGCCGCGGCCAAGTACCCGCAGCCGATGGAGCTATCCAAAACGGCTCTTAATTCTGATGAGTGGGTCCTGGAGTACAGACGTGACCGACACGGGAATAGCCATCTATCTGGCGCAGGGCAAAGAACTCAAAAAGGCTCTGTTCAAGAGTATTGATCGGAAAGATCTGGACACGTTAGTCGAGTCGTTCCTCAGGCAATTGAATATGAGTGAAGTCAATCCCGAGAACCTTGCGCAGTTTGATTTTGCGACAGGAAAAACACTAGCTGATATCCTGATTGGCGACATTCTCTCAGATGTTCCCAAGGACTCGCCTCTGATAATTGTTCCGGACGGCAGTCTAGGAGCGCTCTCATTTGAGATGCTCGTCCTGAATGCAGGCGGTGAGGTGAAACAGGACAAAGAAATACCGTATACGTCCGGAGCGGAATTTTTTGGCGCTCGGAACCACATTTCCTACTATCAGTCGATGACTGCGCTCACACTGGCCCGTACCTTGGGCAAGAAACTCAAACCTGCCGAGAAGACGCTCGCCATTGTTGATCCCATTTTCAGAGTAGATGACGCCCGCTATTCAAAAGCAGACTCGGAAAAAAGACAAGCCGCACGGGAGAAAGTGACGCACATTGAGCTCATGTCTTTCCAACCTGGTATAGGTCTGGAGCTTCGGCGACTTCCTCTCACCGGCCGACTCGGCGAATCGCTGAAAAAAGCGGATTCCGCCAGGACCGACTTGTACCAAGGTTTAACAGCTCAAAAATCAGTCCTATTGAACAACGATCTGACTGCTTACCGATCCTGCGTATTTGGGACGCATGGATATTTCGGCGCAGAGCTGCCGGGGATAAAGGAACCTGTGCTCATTTTAACCCTCCTGGATCAACCCCCGGGACAGGATGGTTTCCTGAGAATGACGGAAGTGATGGGCTTAAACCTCAATTGTGAAGTTGCGGCGCTTACTGCGTGTCAGTCGGGGCTAGGCCGCACCATTTCCGGTGAAGGCACTATGGGTATGGGCCGCGCATTCCAATACGCTGGCGCAAAAAGTCTGTGCTCATGAGCCTCTGGAGTGTCGCCGAATCGTCTTCTGTGGATCTCGTGACAAGCTTCTTCAAGCATTTGCGGGAAGGGAAAAACAAGCTAGAAGCGCTGGAACTCGCAAGGGATGAGATCCGCAAAAATGGATATGACCATCCGTTCTTCTGGGCTCCGTTCATCCTGGTGGGGGAAGTGGATTGATCGCCGACACACCAAGCAAAAAGGGGCTGTTTCGCTACGCTTACAATCAGCGATTGACCATTGCAAGCGATTATTTGCCGCTATCATTCTTAGGCTTGAGAATGCGAATGCAGCGGATTTGAACCCGAGGCTTCCAGGAGGCTGTAATGCCCAAGCGAGTCGGAACTGTCACAGCAATCGTCATTTTGTTTTTTGTCCACGTTTGCTCGCCGGTTATGGGCCAATCCAAAGAACAGGGAATAAAGCTATATAATCAGGCCCTTTCTATTCAGGAAAAAGCCCGATCTACGGAAGACCTAAGAAAGTCTGTCGAGAAGTATGAAGCGGCTCTCACGGTGTTCCAGCGTGCAGGATTCCAAGAAGGAATAGGATGGGTCTCCAATAATCTGGGTGACATCTACCGAGGGTGGGGTCAGTATCCAAGAGCCGTGGAATACTTCGAGAGATCGCTGGAGATCAGGCGAAGGGTGAAGGATGCAAAAGGTGAAGCCGGAGCTCTGAACAACTTGGGTCTGGTCTATGAAGTCTGGGGCCGGTACGTCAAGGCAGGGGAATATTATGAAATGTCCCGGCAGATTCGTAGAAGGATCGGGGACGCAAAGGCGGAAGCGGATAGCCTGAACAACCTTGGGACCGTTCACAGACGTTTGGGTCAGTATCCTAAGGCAATAGATTATTACGAAAAGTCTGCGGCGCTATACAGAAAGCATGGGGATGTGAGGGGTGAAAGTTACCCGCTCATGGGACTCGGCAACGTGTACAAAGACCGGGCGCAATATCCCGAGGCAGCCGAATATTACGAAAAGTCGCTCGAGATCAAAAAAAGGCTGGGAGACGTAAAAGGTGAAGGAGACATCCTTAACAACTTGGGCAGCCTGTATTATTTCTGGGCTCAGTATCCCAAGGCAGCCGAGTACTACGAGAATTCCCTGCAGATCAAGAGAAAAATCGGAGATGTGAGGGGGGAGGCTGACGCTCTTCACAACATAGGTGTTATCTATGAAATCTGGGGTCAGTATTTAAAGGCAGAGGAGTATTTCGGGAAGTCTCTACAGATCAAGAGAAAGATCGGGGATGTAAGTGGCGAGGCGGACTGTCTAATCGGCATGGGTATTGTCTATAAGAATTCCGGTCAGTATTCCAAGGCAGTTGAATATTACGAAAAATCCCTGCAAATGAAGAGAAGGGTAGGAGATGTAAGAGGGGAAGCTGATGCTCTCGGCAACCTAGCGCTTGCATATCAAGACTGGGGCCAGTATTCGAAGGCAGTAGAGTATCAGGAGAAGTGTCTGGATATCAGAAGAAGTATCGGGGACAGAAGGGGCGAAGCGGATGCCCTAGGTAACCTGGGGTTTGTCTATGCAAACTGGGGCCAGTATTCGAAGGCTGAGGAGTATTACAGCCGGGACCTGGAGATTGCCAGAAAGATCGGAAACATTAAGAGTGAAGGGCTCATCCTTATGAACCTGGGAGGATTCTATGTCCACAGGCGGGAATATAGCAAGGCTCTAGCAAATTTCCAGAAGGCTCTGGCCATATACAAGGAAATCGGAGTACCGCTTGACGGACCCAAGAGGCTTATGGGTGAGCTTTACCTCGACATGAATGATTTCGCGAGTGCCGAACGTTTTCTCAAAGAGGCTGGAGAAAGCTCATCGTTGGCCAGGCTTCATCTTTTCAAGTTAGACTACGAGCCTGCGAGGGATTACTACGCGAAGCTCCTTAAGTCCGCGCAAGACAGCTTCAACGTCAACGATTTGTTCACAGCTTGTACGGGTTTAGGAGCCGTTTTTGAGGGAATGGGAGAAGACTCGAAGGCAGGCGAGTACTATTCAAAGGCGGTGCAGCTCATCGAGGAGCTCAGAGCCGGGCTCAGCAGGTCTGAGAGGGAACAGTTCTTCGATGTACGTGTTGGGAGTTTTTATAGGACCGCGCCGTACAAAGGACTTGCCAGGGTATTGATGAGAACGAAGAAGCCTCTAGAGGCTTTTCAGCGCTCTGAGTACACAAAGGCTAGAGTATTTGCCGAGACTTTGTCACAGTGGTCCGAGCGCGGGAGTTTCGATGTTCCACCCGAGGTCTTAAAAAAGGACGCCGAGATCAATGATCAACTCGGTGCTCTGAAAAAGAGCAGACAGAAAGCATACGAAGAGTATAACAAACAAATCATCGACGTTCTCGACCCCCAGATTAGGGACTTAGAAGGCAAATTTAGCTCTCACGTAAAGGCGCTCAGGGAAAAATATGCCCTGTTCGCAGCCACTAAGTATCCTGAACCCATGGATTTGGGACAAGCGGCCTTGAATGACAACGAATGGGTGCTGACCTATGACGTGACCGATTCCGGGATTCTGGTCTATCTCAGCATAGGCAAGCAGTTGGTTAAGGGCCTGTTCAAACCAGTATCCGGAAAAGAACTGGAAGGTCTTGTGCAAAAATTCAGACAAGCAGTGGAAATAGGGCCTCAAGAATCCATACCGGACAAGGTGAAGTCGTTTGACTTTGCTTCGGGCAAAAAGCTAGCTGACCTCCTCCTGTCCGATATTCTGCCTGATCTACCCAAGGATGCGCCGTTGATCATCATCCCTGATGGTCCGCTCGGCGTCGTGCCTTTTGAGATGCTCGTCTTGAATGATGGTGGAACAGTAAGCACCGACAAAACAATCCCTTATGTTGCAGGAGCTGAGTTCTTCGGCGACCGCAATTCCATCTCCTATTACCAGTCCGTAACAGCCCTCACACTGGCCCGCACGCTAAGACAGAGCGGGAAGCCCTCTGAGAAGCTTCTGGCAATGGCCGACCCCGTCTATCAGATGAAGGACGACAGGGCTCAAGAAGCGCCGCAGACCAAGGCGGCATCCGCTGAAAATAAATTCTACGCCGATTTAATGGTGGCAATGGAAGATGCCGAGGGCAAAGAGCTCAGATTCGGTCGCTTGCCGCTCACTGGAGATCTGGCTGAAAGTCTCAGCGCCATTTTCTCTGATCGAACGACTACTTATCGAGGATTTGATGCAAGCAAGGAAAACTTCTTGGTAAGACTTGCCCCTGAATTGAGCGGGTACGGTTCGGTGGTATTGGCTTGCCACGGTTATTTCGGAGCCAAGATACCAGGCATCTTAGAGCCCGTGCTGGTGCTTACCACTGTCCCGTACGGGACTGACGGATTTCTCAGGATGAGCGAAGTGATGGGCTGTAAGCTCAATGCGGATGTCGTAGCCCTCACTGCCTGCCAGACGGGACTGGGAAAGACGATTTTAGGCGAAGGGACTATGGGAATGGGACGTGCATTTCAGTATGCCGGAGCCCGCAGCGTCCTTATGAGCCTTTGGTCCGTCGCTGAGAAGTCCTCCGTTAAGCTAGTAGAGAGTTTTTTCAAGCACATGAAGGAAGGCAAAAACAAGCTTGAGGCTTTGAGAGCGGCAAGGACCGAAATCCGGCAAGCCGGATACGACCATCCGTTCTTCTGGGCTCCGTTTATTTTGGTGGGGGAAGTGAACTGATCGCACGGATTCTCTGAGGAGCCGTACACAACCTAGAGGAATTTGGGGGGCAGGGTTATTCAAGGAAATACAAATGGAAAAAGCCAAAATGTGGAGTCCCATGCCATTTTCTACACGGGGGAAAATTTTCAAATTGGACCGGGATTTTGTCAAGCAAAGCATATCGCTTGTAAAGTTCTGAGAACGCTTATAACGCATTTTTGTTCTACGCGACCAGGAAGGGGTATTAATTTAACCCGGGCTTCGCGCAGAACGCGAATGGCGAAGCCTGGAGAGATGTCTGTGTCGGCCCATCTGATGTTTGACAAAAGAGGGCAAGTTTGGTTTTTTCTTCCTCGCCTCATGAGAATCAGTTACTATAAATTCCAGGCTGAATTGAGTTTCATTTGAGTGGCAAAAACTTTTCTTAAAGTGAAGGGGGTGCGCCGTGAGAATGAAAACCGTTTCCGCTTTAGTCCTGTCGCTTTTTCTGGCTATACTAATCAATTCGGTTCATTCCTATTCCGATCATGGTCTTTGCGCTGCGGCCGGTGATGGGGTCGATACTCGGGACCGTGTTATGCTCGCTCAGGCGACTGCTCCTGGGTCCGCAGAGGATTACGCAACCACTTTTAGAAGACTTTCCGAGTCCTATGGCCGAGACACTGAGGCTGCCAAAAAGGTATTAGAGATTCTGTACGAGAACGATGACGCAGCAAAGTGGTTACGTTCGGCTGAGGAACAATGTAACAGTTATGGTCAATTTCATGTGGGTAGGATGTATGATTATGGACTTGGGGTTGCGAAGGATCCCGCAGAAGCGGTTAAGTGGTTTCGCAAGGTTGCTGAACAAGGAGACGAACAGCGCCTGGCTATTGAAGGGAAAAAGCTACGACTGGAGGAGCAGCGGGTCACCATTGAACGGGATCGTTTGGCGATGGAAAAAAGCTTCTGGAAGAAGCAGGCGGTACCGTTGCTGGGCCTCGTGGGAATTATCATCGCAGGCGCTTTCACTACGGGCCAATTGATTGTTGCTTCTTACCAGAAGCGCAATGAAATGGAGATCGAGCACCGTCGGGCTCTTCTGGGACACAAGCTGGGCCTCATAAACAATTTTGTGCTGGCCTACCACCAATCCGGCAACGCCCTCCAAGCCTGGCATATTTTTCGGCTCCGGCGTCTAATGGAGGAGTGCAAACCCCCTGAAGAGAGAAACTCGCAAAAAATAGAGAATCTTACACAAAAGGAGGACAGTGCTGGAACACATACTACCAACTGACGCCGGAAGGTGCCCTCGTTCAAATCGGGTGTGTGTTTGAAGAGAGTTTCGTTCGTGAGTCTGCAAAGATTGTGCAGCAGGAATGGACTGAGTTCGAGTATTTACTCCAACCCACCATAAAAAAAGGCCGCAACAAACTGCTTTGCATAGAAGACATCAACGCCGTGGAGGACCGCATATAGCTTGGCGACCGAGATGACTAAGCATGCATTCGCGTTGCTCCAAAAGATGTCCATGGAAATCTCGATGTTTCGTTTGAAATAAGACTAGCTTTGCTTGCCAGGCGACCGGGGGAGCAGTGGGGATTTCTGGGGACACATTGCTGAATTCACGGGCCATGACGTGGTCTTCACCCACTGTTGCCACATCACCGTCTGTATCGAACTTCATCATTTCAATGGCTCGGATCAGGTCGTCGTCGCTGCTCTTTTAGAGTGCTTTATTAGGCGCAAAAATCTTCTCAGCGATCATAGTAGAAAGACCTCTTGCCCCCCTAACTTGGTGTCCATATTGGTGTCTACAGGTGTCCATATTGGTGTCTAAAAGCGGTGTCATTCATTATCAATCAGTAGCAGACAAAAACTAGACAGCCCCTTGAAATGATTAACAAAGAGCTGTCTTGGTATCTATGGGTGATAGTGGGTAAAAAGTCTATTTCTAGGGCTCATAACCCAAAGGTTGGAGGTTCAAATCCTCCCCCCGCTACCAGTTGAGAGAACCGCATTGTGACTCCCTCTTCTCCTCACTTTTGAGCAACAGCATTTTTCAGACCAATGAACATATGCATGGACACTTATCGCGGAACCCTTCGCGTATACAGTGTCATAAAAGTCAATTTGTAAGAGTTACATAAATTTTTTGACACCTCTTTTGTATGTCTGAAAAGATCTTAAAAAAAAATTAGATATGCGAATTGCGCGGGGATGGAACATGAATATTAACAAGCCTTCCACTATAGATTTCGCCTCGGAAGACAGTCCTCCTGAAAGACCTTTCCTGGCATTGGCAGCCGAGACGGAGTCGATCGACCTCACTGAGGTGCTGACCAAGGATTTGACTTCTTCAGGCAGTTTTTTAATTGCAGGATTACAAGAGACTTTTTTTGGTAAATTGCTTGAAGCGCTGCCGATCTCTGCTCTACTGATTGACAAATCCTCCACAATCAGATTCGCCAATGAATCATGGGTCCGTTTCTCCGGTGGTCTTCAGAAATTAGGGGACCGGTCTTTTTCCTCACTGTTTATGAATGTGAACTCTGCCCGAAATATCAATTTTTTGGTGAAACAGGTTTTCGATGATAGAAAGCCGAGAGTGTCAGTAGAAAAGCTGCTGATAAGCTCCAATCAGGTTTGGGCTCGAATTTACTTGAGATCGGTAAGAGTTGTCGGAGAAAGATTAGTGCTTTGCCTTGCAGAAGACCTGACCTACGAAAAGAGACAGCTCCTTTTGATGGATGCGATCAAGAGGGCTAAAAACAGAGTGGGAATAAACTGTTGATATTGTGCCTGAGAGCATTGCGCTGGTCGATTCCGATCACCGGATTATTAGAATGAATAGGGCTATGGCCGATCGAGCAGGTTGTACAGTTCAAAGCGCCATTAAAGAACCCTGCTATAAAATCGTTCACGGGAGAGAACGTCCGCCTTATTTTTGTCCCTTCTCCCACGTGGTGAACGACAGGGAGGAGCGTCATATCGATTACTTCGATGATAATTTGGGAGCCTTTCTCAAGGAGTATATATCTCCGATCAAAGGAAAACACGGTACGTTAAGAGGCTGTGTAATAGTAATTCAAGATGTGACGCAGCAGAAGAAATTGGAAGGCGAACTTCATCGTTATGCCACTCGTGACGAGCTGACAAACCTATTTAACAGGCGACAGACCTTGACCTTGTTGGATGCAGCATGCGAAACGGCCGGTGGCCAGCGGCCGTTAAGTTTGGCTATTTGCGATGTCGACTATTTCAAGAAAATCAATGATGAACATGGACATAATGCCGGCGACGATATGTCAGGTTTTTTGGAAAAGTGATCCATAAAGAATTGCGCGGTGCTGACATTGCCGGACGCTATGGCGGAGATGAATTCCTAATGATTTTTCCCAACACTCCCTTGGAAGGAGCTGCTCAAAGCCTTGATCGAGTCCGGGTTCGGTTGGAGCAAACCGTTTTCAAGAATGATGGGAGGCACAAGATTACCTTCAGCGTGGGGTGGCTCAATTTGTTCCTGGGAATGTCCCCTAAATTTTTATACATCACGCGGACGAGGCTTTGTACGAAGCAAAGCGACTCGGTCGAAACCGTGTAGTAATCAAAACCGACTAACCTGCTAAACGACTAAGCAATATTTTCTGGCGCACCGGGCGATCAGTTCGCATTTTCGTGCTGGAATTCCCTGCTCTCCCCTCGGATATAACGTTTTATCCGCGGGCCCCCGAAGCTTTTCCCAAAGTGCCGGCAGTGCCGTCTCCGGATGATTACTATCGGGAGGCTCATCGCAATATTTTCAAGGCGACGACGGATCCCGGATTATTCG